>JAJRZA010000053.1 GCA_024275485.1 Candidatus Krumholzibacteriota bacterium
CCTTTCATCGCACTCCCTTTTGAAGGAGCCAGATTTTTTGAAGGTAAATCCCTCAGATAAGGGGTTGTGTTGAATGCACTTGGGAGATGGGCAGTGTGGTGGTTGCCAGCCCTTGGGTATTGTTTTTGAGTATTTCATACTCAAGGACTGGCAGATCTGGGGCCAGGAACATTTTCGGGGGCACAACTTATCGTTTGAAACTCACCGACAAAGGCAAACGCCTGATCCGCTTTCCGGTGGCTGCAAACAAAGCATTCAAAACCGCCGGTCCCAAGGGCGGATACCCCGGTTCTCCCACTCCCCCAATGGGGTCATCACTGTCAACCATGATCACTTCAACCTCGGGCATCTGGTCCATTCGCAGGATGGAGTAGTCGTCAAAATTTCCTTGCTCCACACGGCCGTTCTTGATGGTGATTTCTTCCCTCAACAATGCTGAAAGGGCCAGGGCCACAACGCCCTCCATTTGGGAGCGCAACCCGTCTGGATGCACCACCGGGCCACAGTCAATGCAGCTCAAAACCCTGGTGACCCGGATCCGGGAGCCCTCCAAACGAACCTCCGCAATGGTGGAGACATAACTGCCGAAGCAAGCATGGCTGGCCACGCCGTGACCATATCCCTCACGAGCGGTGGCAGGCCAGCCCCAAGCTTTGGCTGCTCGTTTCAGAGTGCCGGCCAAACGGTTGCCGGCAGGAAGATGCCGCAGACGAAGCTCCACCGGATCGACTCCCATTTTTTGAGCGATCTCATCAATAAAACACTCATTGACCAGGCCGTTCTGCGTGTTGTATACCGAACGTAGCCAACCAATTGGCACTGGCGTATTGCTCATGCTGTAGATCACCCGCTGATTGGTGAAGTTGTAGTTCAGGTCCACGGCCCCGTTCACGGCGCCATCGTCACGACCATCCTTCATGGAATCGGGGTTCAATTGCCCGCTGATGGATGGGGCCACAAGATGATGTTTCCAGGCGGTGATTCGGCCTCTGTCGTCAATTCCTGCAGTAAAATTGTGCCGGCTTGTCGGTCGGTAGAAACCGTGCCTCATGCCGTCCTCAGGGGTGCGGAAAAGCAGGACCGGTTTGCCCACCACCTTGGCAATCTCCACGCATTGTCCCACATACTCCACCATCAGGCGTCGGCCAAATCCCCCACCGGTGAACGTGGGTTGAATTCTCACGTTGGCCACATCCACGCCGGCAGCCTCGGCGGCAACATTCGCGCCCCAGGAGACCGACTGGATGGGGGCCCATACCTCCACCTGGTCTCCGATGACACGTGCTGTGCAGTTGATGGGTTCGATGGGGGAGTGCGAGATAAAAGGCAATTCGTAGGTAGCCGACAAGGATTGAGCCGCCGTTTCCAGGGCTGACGGTACGTCACCGTCATCAAACATGATCTGGCCATCGGTTTCCTGGGCAGTGGCCAATTGACTGCTGATGGCGGCGGAGTCCAGGTTGGCGTGGGAACCGAAATCCCAATCCACCTGCAGGGCATCTTTTCCTTTCAAGGCAGCCCAGGTCCCGGTGGCCACCACCACCACACCCGAAGAAATCTCTTCGACGGTTATCACGCCGGGAACCTTCAAAGCAGCGGCATCATCAAAGCTCTTGAGGCGACCTCCAAAAACCGGGCATTCTTCCAGGGTTGCGTAAACCATGCCCTCCAAACGCTGGTCCATACCGAATTCGGTTTTGCCATGGATTTTGTCCATGAAGTCCCGGCGAACGACATTGGTTCCAATTAGTGTGTGCTGCTGGCGGCTTTTGAGAGGAACGTCTTCGGGAACTTCAATCTTGGCTGCCGTTGCCGCCAGCTCTCCAAAGGTGACCGTGCGCTCAGTGGCCAGATGCCTGACGAGGCCACCGCTTGCCTTGCACTCTTTGACAGGCACCTTCCATAGGCCGGCCGCTGCTTTGATCAACATGACCCGGGCAGTGGCGCCGGCCTGCCGCACCGGCCCCCAACTCATCCTGACGCTGCGACTGCCGCCGGTTCCCATGCGACCGAAACGAGGATCGTTCCAGGCCATGGTTACATCGACGGCATCCCAATCGACCTCCAATTCTTCGGCCAGCAGGAGTGGAACCGCGGTCAATACACCTTGTCCCAGTTCAGTCCAGGGCACGAAAATTGTGACTTTGTTGTCGGGAGTTATCTCAAGCCAGGCGTTGGGGTTGAAGATGGTGTCCTGGGCAGCTTCCACAGCCTCGATTTCACCCAAACGAAACCCCAGCAGTATGCCTCCGGTCACTGCGGCGGAAGTCTTCAGGAAACTTCGTCGGCTCATGTTGAGAATGGGAGTCATTTTCCACCCCCGTTTTTGACCACCTGCAGGAGGGCATTGCGAACACGCGGGTAGGTGCCGCAACGACACAAGACATCCGACATCTCACCGACGATTTCTTCTTCCGTTGGGTGTGGATTGCGGGTCAAGAGAGCGTCCGCCGTCATCAACATTCCCGGTTGGCAGTAACCGCACTGAGGAACCTTGTTTTCCAGCCAGGCAATCTGCAGAGGATGATCTTTCTGTTCATGATGGAGACCCTCCACGGTAGTGATGTCCTCGCCGACCGAATTGGCCACGGTGATATTGCAGGATCGAACTGCCTCATCCCCCATCTTCACAGTGCAGGCGCCGCACTCATTGATACCGCACCCAAACTTTGTTCCGCGAAGATTCAGATTTTCGCGCAGAATCCAGACCAGCGGGGTGTCGGATTCGGCTTCAACATGATGAAGTTTGCCGTTGATTTTCAGGGAAAACTTTGACATGGCTATCCTTTCAGAACAAGTCGGGTCTGTTGGGTCGCTCAGATCAATTTCCACCAGGGTATCATAAATCATGCCTGCGACGAAGCAGCGATTGTCTTCCACAGCCAGAGCAATGGAGCTTGCATGACTTCACTGTCTGCACTAAGCCCGGTGACACGAGAGAACAATCTTTCAGCCCGGGTCTGCATTTGCCGCGTGGCCACAGCGGTGGGTCCTTCAGGATCATTGATGGAATGTACAAAATGCTGTTTTGATTTTTCCCGATATCCATATATTCTTCCTGAATCGTCAGCCATCTCTATTCAAGAAGGACTTTTGATGCTCCACCATGCCCGTAATCTCACGCTGATCACCATGGTAACCCTTGTGGCCGGCTCCGCCACGGCACAGAAAACCCCATGGGCCCCACCTTCACCTTCAGCCCTGGATAGGGACTGGATCCGCCTCTCGTCCGGTGAGTGGCTCTGGGGCGATATTGATTTGTTGCGGGATGAATCCCTTGATTTCGACAGCGAAGAACTGGACAATGTCACCATCGATTGGGTCGATGTAGTCGAAATTCGATCCGCCCGAGTGCTGACCTACGTGATGATCAACGGAGTCATGGTCACTGGTACCTCGGCGTTGAAAGGCGATACCCTCAAGGTCAATACCTCCGAAGGAGAAATCGAGATTTCCCGGCAAAGGGTCAGCTCGATTCTGGAAGGGAAGCCGACCGAACTCAATTTCTGGTCAGCCAAGGTCGGCGCGGACCTGAAAATGCGCAGCGGTAACACAGACCAACAGGATTTAGGGATCCGGATATCACTGAAAAGGGAAGCGGCACGTTCAAAAATCGATTTGCGTTTCGTGGGGAACTTCAGCAAGGTCGACAGCATCAAGACTGTGGACAACCGGCGGATCAATGCCGAATGGAAAATTTTTCTCTCCAGGTTCTTCTTCGTGACTCCCGCCAGGGGTGAAGCGTTTACGGACAAATTCCAGAACATCGACCTGAGGACCACTGTCGGTGCCGGCCTCGGTTATTATTTCAGCCGCACCAGCAAGACCGACTGGTTCGTCGACCTGGGAACATCCTACCAGAATACAGAATACCGGTCGGTTCTACCCGGAGAAGAGGACTCCGATTCCATCATGTCGTTGCCTTTGCGCACCACCCTGGAAATCGAATTGTCCTCAACCATTGATTTGACCGCCGAATACGGGGTCCAGCTTGGTCTTGGCCATGAGGCCAATACCATTCACAATACCTTCATCCTGTTCGAGTTCGACCTGATCGGAGATATCGACTTCAACGCGTCACTCACCTGGGATCACATCTCCCGGCCGAAGACAAATTCCGAAGGAATCACACCCAAGAAAGATGACCTGGCCATGGCCTATGGTTTATCCGTCGATTTTTAATCCCGGAATCTCTACCGCAAATAAGAGGCACAATTCACATCAATGATCCCACCTGTAAGGGCATCAGCCCGCCCGCTGACCGCCAACAAGACCACCTGTGCCACTTCGTCGGCATTAGCAGTGCGGTTCAAGGGACTCTGACCACGGATTCCTTCGCCTGCCGACCCGTTCAGAAAACTCTCGGTCATGTCCGTAAGCACCCAGCCCGGAGCCACGGCCACCAGATGGATTCTCTTTGGCGCCAGCTTGATCGCCAGCGACTGGGTCAAACTGTTCAGCCCGGCCTTGGCCGCTCCATAGGCTGGCGCTTCTGGCTCACCGCGAAAGGCCCCGCGGCTGGTGATATTCACCAGGTGCCCGCCACCACATTTTTCCAGATGAGGCACTGCCCCATGCATGATCAAGGAAGGGGCGGTCAGGTTGACGGCGATTGTGCGGTCCCAGGCCTTTTGCCAACTCTCGGCGTCGAGGGCACCGATGTCGTGGGGGACGAAGATGCCGGCGTTGTTGATCACCATGTCCAGGCGGCCGAGAGCATCTGCGGCACGGTCGGGCAGGGCAGCCGCTTCTTGGGGTCGGGCCAGGTCGGCCTGAAGGATGACATGACCATCTGTTGCCAGTTCGCGGCGCACGGCTTCGGCAGCATCACCGTCCGAGCCGAAGTGCACGGCGATACGCCCCCCCTGGGCGGCCAGCAGGTTGGCGATGGCCCGGCCGATTCCTCGGCTGGCACCGGTGACGAGGGCGGTTCGGTCCTGGAGCATGGGGCTTTGGTTTGTCACGTCGCATCCTGCCTGGTCAAGGGGGGTTGGGGCGGGTTATTGAAAAAAGATAACCCGGTGTTGCTGTGTAGACAATCACATGATGTGCCGACTTGAATCACCGAGGGTTAAGTTTAGCCGGCCGCCAGTCTGAAAAACTCGGTGGCCGGTCCATTCCCAACGGATCGTCAGGCAGGTCTTGTACCTATTATCAGAATGCGCTGACCAACCCGACGATCCCCCGGTTCGTATCCAGTTCCAGGTTGCGGGTGTACTCCAGGGTGATGCGCAAGTTGCGGGCCACCAGATAGGTAACGCCTCCGGTCATGCTCTCGTAATCGTGCTCGTCCCAGTCCGAATCGATCTGATTGTAGAGCAGAGTGAAATAGTACCGGGAGCGATCTCTCTGGGGAGAGAAGACCAACTCGGCGATGACACCCTTCGTCTCCACATTGACGGCATCGGCCGTAAAACCGGGGTTGGTATCACGGCGTATCAGGTACTGAAAGGTGAAATCAAACATGCCGTTGCCCACTCGAAAATCAGGACCGTGGTGCAAAATGCGATTCATGTACGACAGTGGGTTTGGGCCCGCAAGATGGTCCATGCCAAGCTCTTGCCCATAGTAATAGTAATATCCCGCGCCGGCGTATTGGCCGAGGGACTGGTTGACCTTCACCGCATAGCACTTGTACTTGTCGGTGTCGAACTTCTTGTTACCGTCGTCCTCTTCGTAGGCGTCGGGCTTGCCGTTGCCGTTGACAATCAGGGCCACAAGATCGGTACCGGTTTTCCCAATGTCGTAGGTGGTCATAACCCCGCGGTCATAAGTCAGGTTGTTCTGCGACAGACCAACCCTGGTTTTGTAGAGCATGTAGTCCTCGTAGGTTAGACGCAGCTCTCGTTTCATCAACGGGTCCGAGGTCTGGAACTGGCCGACCATCACATCCAAAGGCTTTCCCATGATGTTGTTGAAATGGATGTAGGCGTCTTCCACACCGCCCACCTCACCGCGTTCATCCATGAAGAAGTAGAAGTAGTAGCCGACGTTCTTGGACAGGCTGCCCCCGGACAACAATTTCAGCGCCCAGGGTGTCTGCAGGTCGTTGGTCACCTCGGTGCCGCACTCAAAGAACGCAAAGGCATCGAAGCGAACGGCAATGGGGAAGGTGCGGTTCAAGCGCAGCAGATCGTCCCCGGCGGTGATGAAGTCCCGGTCCTTCTCCTGCTCGGGAATGGTGAATCCATTGGCTGCAAACTCGTTCCCGAAGTCTTTCAGGCGCGGGAAGGGAGAGTGGCAGGTGTTGCAGCTCATTTTGTACTGACGGGCAAAGGCCGGAATGGCTTCGGCGGTCGGTGGGGCCAGCAGACCCAACGTGCTGGTGGCCAGAAACAAGGCGATAACAAGATTTTTCGCATTCATGTCGATCTCCTCATAATTCGAAGATGTTTATTCGTAGACTTCGATCCACGTGGTGGCAATGTTGATTATCTGGGGCTCGGCCTCCTCTGCCGGCACATTCAGGAACTCAGCCACCGGCGTCATCAGTTTCTGGTAATTCAAGACGGCATGGAAGGTGACCTTCCCCATGGCAATGTCATCGGGCATTTCCCAGGTGAAGGTCTCGACCTTGGTTTCCCTCGGTCCGATCCGGTAATCCACACCCAGCGATTTTGTGTTCCACTGCTGTATGGTCATCCGGCCCTGGGGATCGAAGTAGGGCATTCGGAAGATCCGGTCGCCCACGGGCACACCGTCGCGCTGCACTCCTGCGAAGTTGGGGATTTCCTTGGCGATTCCCATGTCCTGATAGGCCAGAACATCGGCGGCGATGGTGTACTCCTCACCCTCGAAGCCCTTGGGATCGACCGGCAGGTGCCAGGTCTTGCCCTCGCTGTCGGTGGCCGTGACGTCCAGCCACATGATGCGATCCTCCACCGAGCCGGAAGGTACCTTGTGGCCGCATTTCCCGTTGAAGAGTTGCACATTCACCACCGCGACCGCGTCGTAGGGAATTTCCCGTTCGAGGGGATTCATCCGCATTTCGATAGCCCCATTCAACTTGCCGGGGTCGTGGGCGCCGTGAAACAGGTGCTGCGCGATCATGCCTTCTTCACCCATCTTGGCTGAACGGCCCTTTGCCTTGGGCATATGACAGTCCTGGCACTGGACACCTTGCTCGTAGTAGGGACCTTCCTTCCACTCAAGGTGGGTAGACTTGACCCAGACCCCGTAGGGGCTCATTTCGTTGTGGCAGGTACCACAGAAGTCGCCGGTCTTGATGAACTCGTTTTCCACCGTGTCATGGTGCGGCGAAACGGCGCCTGGCTTGGGCCCTTGTTTCAGGCGACCGGGCTCGGTGATCCAGTTGAAGTTGTGGGGAATCTCTCCCTCGAACCCGGTGACGGTGTGACAATGATCGCAGTGGACCGATTCGTTGGCCCGACTGTTTTCTTCAGGTCGTGGAGGAGGCGTATCCCCGGCTAGGAACGAAGTGGGTGCGTGACACCCGTTGCAGCCGTGTCTCACGCCGGCGACAACTTCGTCTTTGGCTGCGTGGGGGACGGCCAACTCGAAATACTCGATCTCATCCCAGTCGTGGGTGAAGGCCTGGCTCATCATGGCCTGGCTCCACTGTTCGAAGATGTCGTCGTGACAACTGCGGCATACCAACGGTTTCTCGTATTCGTCGTAAGACCGCGTTCCGTGAGCGGCATCACCCACAGGTCCAGCCAGCATGGCAGCCGGGAAATGCAGGATCGCAACCACTAAAAAAACCCTAAAAAACATAGTAAAACACTCTCCTTTCAAGACTTACCCCTCACTCATATTGTTGCTTTTATTAATCTGGGGATCAACCAGATTTTTCGAATTTTAGTGATTGCACGCCCCACGCCCACTGCCTTGGCCACGGCGGTAGCCTTTGAGGGGGATCAAGATGGAATCTACAGAACGAAGGGGCGATCGCTTGCCCCTTCGCCATTGCCGGGCCTGCTGTACACCTGATTAATGGCCTGGTAGCGGTAAATTCCCTGGTGGATTCTTCATCCGGACTTCCTGGCCATCCCACCATCAGGTGGAACTCTCTCTTGCTTCCCTAAGGCAACAAGGTCAGTTTCCGGGTAACAGATGTTGAAGGTGTTTTCAGCTGGACAAGGTAAACTCCCGCCGCAAACCGGGGTGCCGCCCAGGGCACCGCGTGGGGCCCTTTCCGCAAGGTGGTCGCCGCAAGAAGAGTGACCAGTCGATGGCCGGCCAAATCGTGGATGGTAATCTCCACCTGGGTTTCAACCTGCAACTCAAAACGAATGACGGTTTGAGGATTGAACGGATTGGGCCAGGCCTCCAGGGCCATATCCCGAACTCCGGGCAACGGTGCCGCACTGGTTGTGCTGATTTCCACCTGGTCGGCGTAGATATCCGGAGCGTAGAGCGTGTTGCGGTCGTCAGTCCAGGCCACAATGACCCCACCGGCTGCGAGCATCAAATTGGGGCGATTCTGGTTGCCTGCGGCGATGCTGACAGCCTGCCCATCCAGCGTCAGTTGCGGCTGACCCTGGCCATTCAGATGCTGAACGTAGATATCTTCGCGGCCCTCGCCCTGGCGGTTATCCTCCCAGCCAATCAAGGCCCCGCCCTGGCCATCACTGACCAGACGATTGTCGCGTTGGGCATCGGGAGCCAGGCACACAGGCACACCATTGTATTGCCAGGCAATGTTGCCGTCGACCAGGGCACGCTGGGCGTAGATATTCAGATCCCAGGGTGGCCCAGAAGCCGTCCGGTAATCAAACCAGCTTACGATGACGCCACCTTGGCCGTCTGTGCAGGCAGAGGGGCGATACTGGCTGTTGGCAGCAGAGCAAAGAGCCAAACCGTTGCTGGTCCAAAGGGAAGCTCCGGTGGTCGCGTCCAACTTCTGGGCATAGATGTCATAGTCGCCACTGCGTTGGTCGCGCCAGGAAACAATGGGATCCCCGTCTTCGGATTCAAGGATGACCGGGGCGCTTTGATTGCCGCTGGCGGCCACCACAACCACGCCATCGACGCCCCAGAGCAAACCGCCGGCAGAGCTGAGGTGCTGGGCATGCAGATCGTTCGCATCCATTTGATTGTCCGTAAAAACAAGAAAAGCACCGCCCTGACCGTCAGGGCAGATGGCCGGGCTACTCTGGCCCCAGTCCAGAATATTGATGGGCAAGGGGTCGCCATCATTCCAAAGAGCCTGCCCGTCCTCATTGAGACGCTGGCCGTAGAGGTTGTTGAAAATGGGGTCGTCGTTCTTGTCCTGCCAGACGATGATCACGCCACCGGCACCATCGCTGCACATGACTGGTTGATCTTCGTTACCGGCCCCGACAGCCACTCCGACACCATTGATTTGCCACAGGGGAAGACCAGCTTCATCCATGCGCTGACAGTAGATGTCGCGCTGCCGCGTGCTGAACAGTCGGCTATCCTGCCAGACGACAAAGGCCCCACCTAAGCCATCGGCAACCACAGGAGTTACCCCGCAGGTTCCATCGCTGCTGTGGTAGAGGTTTTGGTGATCAACGGCATTGCAAACAGAAACACCGTCCTGGGTCCAGATCGCAGTGCCGTCTTCATCCAGGAGCTGCATGTAGATATCCCACTGACCGGCCCGCTTGTCTTCCCAAACAACGAGCGTACCGTTGTCGCCATCGGAGACGAGGTAGACGTCGGCTTTTTCACCAGGAAAGGTGCTGACCGGAACGTTCACCAAGGGATCGTTGGGCCAAACGGCATGGGCGGCAGAGGCGATCAGCAGGGTAGTGAGGACAAATGTTGCGACACGAGGCGATGACATGATGCAATCCTTGATAGGGTCTGGTTGAGCTTCGAAGGGGAATTCTAGCATACCAGGGGGTGCTTGGGTGGCTTGACTTCCGAAAAAATCCGGACCGTCCAAAAGGAACCGGTACGGCTGCTCCAAAATTCAATACCGGGATACTGATTTTATCAAAATATTGATCCCGGGGAACATTGGTTTCCATGCAACGCCTGAAAACCTGAGGGGCCTGTGGGGAAAATAGCGAAGTCTCAATTTGTCTGGCCATGGCCAGTTCATGGGAAATAGAGGCCAACCGCGGTTCTTTGTTGAACATGCGGACAACTAAATTATTGACGCCCAAACGAAGTGGTTTTGTAAATCAAGTCTTCTGAGGCTTTTTCCTGGCCGCGGGAAACAAAACATTATTCAGAATCAACCGATACCCGGGCGAAGTGGGATACAAATCCAGATCCGTGGGCGGATCCCCCACCCGATGCTGATAATCCTCAGGGTCGTGCCCACCCAGAAAAGTCCAGGTCCCCATACCCCGACGCCCATGAATGTACTTCACTTCATTGGTGCCTTCGACCGCAGCGAGCACCGTCACCGAACGTTTCAAATGCTTTTTCAAATATCCCGTGGTCTGTCCCAGAAATCCGTTGATCACGTTGACATGATTCTGGGTCAGCATGGCCGGCACCGGATCATACTTGGCGGCAAAGGCGAAGAGCGTGAAATAATCCGCCTCCGCTCCACGCATCAGCGAATAGTTACTGGTATCCAGATCGCTGAATTCATATACCATCGGGTTGGTCACCAGTTTGAAATCGCGAAAGGCAAAAGTATTGTCGAAATTGCTTTGACCACGATAGGAAGGATCGTAGGGAGTATTGTCAAAAGGTGCAGCCACAATATCGGTTTGCATCCAGGCCAAGGCGATATCTATGGTATCGGTGGCCGAACACATGGCGAAGAGAAAGCCACCGCCATCAACATAATCGGCGATGGTTCCGGCCACGGCATGCTTCAATTCCCAGGCCTTTCCATAGCCTAATTTGGCAGCTATTTCTTCGGTGCCGTGCTTCTGCTCCAGGTACCACTCTTCCAAACCGAAATTGGCGTAGAATTTACCGTACTGCCCGGTGAAATCTTCGTGATGCAGATGCAGCCAGTCGTAGTCGTTCAGATCCCCTGCCAATATTTCTTCATCGTAGATCACTTCGTAGGGAACTTCGGCATAGGTCAGGGCCATGGTCACGGCATCATCCCAGGGCTGCTTGTTGGGCGGGCTGTAGATGGCGATGCGCGGAGGTTTTTCCAGCAAAACCTCGTCCATGTTTTCCTGCTGCACGATGCGGCGGATGGCCTCCACATCGCTGTCACCGATGATTTGAAAACTGACTCCCAGCAGGCGGGCATCCAGGCGGGCCCGCGGGGTATCCTCCAAAAGAAAACTGCCGCCACGATAGTTGAGCAACCAGTTGACCTTGTCGCCCGACTGCAGGGTGTGGAAAGCTACGCCGTAGGCCCGCAGGTGGTTGCGTTGGTCCAGGTCCATGGGAATGAGCAGGAACTGATCGGCCAGGCTGGGAACCGTACTGCAGAGCATCAGAAACAAAACCGTCAGCAAGCGTCTCATGGCAAACTCCGGACGGCGTCACGAGCGTCGTCGATAAAGAGGTATTCGGGGTACTGGGCCAGCAGCAATTGCAACGTCTCCTTGGCCTGATCGTCCTGGCCGAGTTCCAACTGGAGGCGGCTTTCCTGCATCAGGGACTCGGCTGGGAAACGGCCCCGGGGATGGTCCCTCACAACGGTTTTGAAAAGCACGACGGCTTCGTCCAGGCGTCCCTGTTCCGCGTAGGCGTTGGCCAGTTCAAAGCGGGCCCGCTCCAGCAGATGCTGGGGTTCTTCCATGTCCACCAGAACCAGGGCATCGGTGATGAATTGCTCAAGAGCCGCCACCCGCTTTTCGGGATCTGCCACCAGATCGTAATAAACCGACTGGGAGTACCGCAACATAAGCTCCGGGCCGCCGCTAGGATTGTCCATCTCTTCGGTGATGGCCAGGCCCAACTCCAGTGCGTCGTTGGCATAGGGGGCGGCGGGGTTGTCCATGGCCACAACGGCAAAACGATCCCGGGCGGTCACCAGATTGCCCTGGGCCAGATCCAGACGGGCCAGATGATAGTGCGCATGGCCGCCGGCCTTGCGAAATTTAGGATCCCGGCCCAATCGGGTCAGGACGATACGGCCACGGGTTGTATCGCCGGCGGCCAAATAGGATTCGCCAAGACTCAGCCGCACCAGAGCCACACCGGGCAAGGGCATATCCAGGTCCATCAACATGTTTTCCAAACGCCGGGCAGCCACCGCAGGCTGATGCAGAACATCCCGGGTGTAGGCCGCCAATTTGAGCTGTGAAGAGTAGAGGTATTTGCTTTGCGGATTCACGCGGCGCACCTGTTTCAACACCTCGGAAAAACGATCCGCCGCTTCCTGGGGGTTATCGCCCAGGACGCCCCGCTCGAGAGCCGTTCCACAAACCGCGGCCAAGCTATCAGCCGCTCTTTTGCGAATGCCGGGATCGTAGCACTGGTCACTGGCCAGCCATCCCAGCATATCCAACAGGTAATCGACCGTGGCCTGGAGTTCGTCAGGATGATCCGATGTGACTTCCAGCAGGGGCAATTCACGCGACAGGGTCGTTGAGTTTTGCAGGACGGCCATCTTGCCGGTTCGATTACTGAAAAGAGGCCGCACCCGTTCGCCGGCCTGCTCGCTGTCGCCTTCCATCAGGTACAAATTGCCGGCGAAGATAACCTCGGCGTGGCGATGGTCCGGTTCGTTGGCTCGTTTGTCCAGACGGGAAATGAATCCAGGCATCTTGCCGGGGTGATAACCACCCTCCAGGATTTCCGAGCGCACAAGGCTCAAATTGAAAGGATTGCTGCGCAGATCCGACACCACTTCATCGGCCGATTCTTCATATCGCTCAAGTGCCAGCAGAGCCACCGCTTTTTGACGTCCCATGAACAAGCCGTCTCCCAGAACTCCCCGCAGGGAGTCGATGAGAGCCACTGCCACGGCTGGCCTCTCTGCCTGTTGGAACAACTCCACCGCCACCATGCCAGCACTGCGTTTGTTGGGGCTGGCTGAGATAAAATTCGTGGCAGCCAGACGGGCGGAGTCCGGATGATCCACCGCCAGCAACGATGAGGTCAGCGAACGCCAGAGCCCCGCGTTCAGGGGCTGCCCGGCCAAGGCCACCCGACAAATATCTACTGCTTTTTGGTGATCGTCCCGCAACTGGGCCAAACGAATCCTGCGGAAGACAAGCTCCCGTTCCAAGGCGCTGTGCTGGGCCAGGTCTTCCAAAAGGCTTTCGGCCCGGCCCACACTCTTGAGCGTCAACAAACGATCCAATTCAACCAGACGCCGGCGCATATCCACAACCCTGGCTGCCGAATGCCCGGGACTCCTCGGTGGAATCGGCAGGGATTGCCCTTGACCTGAAGTCGCAGTCAATCCCAAAGCCAAACAAATCACAATCCAGGCCAGAGGCTGTTGCACGAAGAATCTCATCATGGCACCTCAATTTCCCGGGCTTTGGATTCTCGCAACTGCTCCAGGGCCCGGAAATATTTCCGGACCAGGTTGCGGTATTCCAAAGGTGCCTTTTCCAGGGGTTTATAGCGCAGCTCAAAAGGATTTTGGTCCCCGCTGAGGCCCCCATCCTCCAGCTGTCCGCCATCGGCTCGGTAAAGCTCCCGGGCCGTGCGGCTTTCGCGCCGGGATGAGTAATCGCGCTGGCGCACACTGTTGCGGGCATCCAGCATGCGACTGAGGATGCGCTCCTGACGAATCAGGGTCTCTTCGTTGACCAGGCCCTGCTCCACCTCCTGACCGATGGTCTCCATCACGTTGCCCAGTTCACCCAGGTCGCCAAGCAGTCGGTCACCTTCTGGGTTGTCCCTAGCTTCATCGGCCAATTCCTGCATGCGATTGGCCAGCTCTCCCTGGCCTTCGCCCAAACGTTTCATCTGGGACCTGACCTGCTGGCTGATGCCCCTGTTGGCCAGCATCTGACGCATTTGTTCCGTCAGGGCGTTGAGCTCGGCCTGATCCTTGGCCATGCTTTTCAACTGTTCCGATAGGCTCTGTTGCTGTTGCTCACCGCTGCCGCCACTGTTGCTGCTCATCTGTGCTTCGGTGAGCAATCCGATCACCATGCGGTTGGTCTGGGCCAAACTGTTGGTCGCTCCGGTTCGTGCGGCCTGGGCACGATTTTCTTCCAGGGCATTGAGGCCTTCACCCATGGTCTCGATAACTTCATCCAGCTTCTCCAGAAGCCGCATGATGCGGGTGGGGTTTTCGCTCAGCAATTCACTCAAACGATCACGAACTCCATTGGCCGCCTTCTGCACCCGATGCTGGCTGCGGGTCAGGTTCAATGAACGCACATCACGAATGCGGGCGGGAATGAGGGCTGCAATCTCTTCCTGCCTGGCCGAAAGGGCCAGCATATCGGCGGCCAACTGACGCAGGGAAGAAACCTGTTGCTGATCCATGGCAGCCTGCATGGCCGCCTGGGTTTTCAAGATGACATGGTACAGCGCACCCATATCCCTCAGGGCCTGCTGTTGTAATTTGGCTGCCATTTCCGGATCCATCTGGGCCAATTCCTCGGATGCCTTGGACATGTTGTCCTTGCTATTCTGCTGATCCATCTGCTCCAGGGCCTGCTCCAGGGCCTGCTGCATTTTTTCGCTACCGGGAGTTTCCTTTTCGGCGTTCTGTTCTTCAAGATTGGCCAGCGCTTCTTCCAGTTTTTCCCGCAGCTGCTCCATTTCCTCGGCCAGGGCTTCCTGACGACGAGCCAATTCTTCTGCGTCGGGTTTTTCTGATGACTCCTGTTGGTCACCGGATTCCTGTTGCTCGCCGGGTTCCTTTTGCTCGCCAGAGGATGAGTCCTGCTCCTGGGAACCCTCTTGCTGGTCCTGAGATTCCTGGCCTTCCTGGTTCTCTGCGTCCTGGTTCTTGCCTTCAGCCGCTTCAGCCTCTTTCTTCTGCTGTTCGGCCAGCTGCCGACTCAAATCCGCCAATTCCTGCTGTTTGCGAATCATTTTCTCCAGCAAACTGGCGATGCCTTCCATCTCCTGCTCCTGATCCATGCGCTGCAGCATGGCCAGGGCAGCGTCCAGCTTGCGGGCCATTTCCTTCTGGTTTTTGGCAACTTCCTTCATGGCCTCGGCCAACTCTTCGGGAGAGCGGCGACCTTCCGGGTTGTCGAGTTGTTGCATCAGCTGGTTCAACTCGTCGCTGGAACTCTGGTCCAGGAGCTGTGAGACTTCTTCAACCCGATCCAGCATTTTTTCCGAAGTCATTTGTCCGGCGGCCAGCTTGTCCACATCCTTTTGCAGTTGTTGGGCCACCCGGGCCAGCTCTTCCTGCATTCTTTTCTGACGCTTGATGGCCGCTTCCATTTCTTTCTGACGGGCCCAGTCGGGAATCGGGTTTTTCAACAACTCCCGGGTCAGGCGATCCAGATCTGCCCCCAGTTTTCGACCCCGACGGCGCATCTCTTCCAGTTCGCTGCGACGCTCCAGACTGCTGTCCGCCTGGGCAGCCAGAACATCGGCGGCCGAAGGAAGAGTAAGTCGCAAAATACTGGAAAAGCCTACTCCGGCGGAACCGGGCTTTCGGTTATCCCTGGCTTCGACCCTCAATTCCAGAACATCACCTGGCACCAAATCCAATCGGCCAAAATCGGCCTCGATAGTCAGACCGGTTTGCAGCGGCTCTTCGTCATGGGGATCAATTCCAGGCAACAACACAGGTTTGAGGCTGACGTCACCGTAAATGGTGGACCAGGACAACCAGCCATCGCCAAGCATCCCACCAGACCGATCCATAGGCCACACGGCCAGAGTTTCGAAAGCGGGTCCCTTGTCTTCATCTAAACCATCGGCGGCTTCTCCTTCGCGCAACCTCAAACCCAGGGAAAGACGAGAGAGCCCATAGTCGTCGGCAGCTTCAGCCCGCAACTCCACCTGGCCATTCACCGGCAATATCCCGTCATCGACTGGACGCTCCAAGTCGGCCACGGGAGATTCATCAACGGTGGCCACTATTTCGTAGTGCAGGGGCTCCTGATTCCACAGACCAAAACTGTCCTGCAGGACCAGATGGAAAATTGAAGAAGTCGTCACCTCAAACTCACCGGAAAAACTCCCACCGGCAAATTCGAGTTTGGTGGTATCGCCCTGATCCGAAACCATCAGCAAACGATTCAAAGGATGGTTGGTTTTCCCGGTCAAACCCAAATCGGATCCGGCGGGCACCTCCAGCCACGTGGGTAGACGCGACATTTCCCGCAAAGGCAATCGCGTATAGGCGGGCGGCCTGACAAAACCAGCCAATTCAGTGATCAAGGGATGACGGCGCACAACCACATCGGTGATGGCGGTGACCATTTCACCCCGACGAAAACGCCATTGAAAATCTTCCTGAATCGACTCCAGTTCTGCCACCCATTTCCGGTACGGTGGGGTCATGCCCAGGGGTTCGACGAACATCGCCTCCCGATGGACAGGCACCGGCTGCCACAGACTCGAACCAAAACGAACCTCGCAGAGAGCTATTTGGGGATCACCGGTGGCATCAAGGGCTGACACTGTGAAATTTCGACCGGCCACCACAAAGTTCTCCCCCTGCACCGCAAATAGCCCTCCAGTGGGAGGATCGGTCCAAATGGTCCAGGGATTCCAGAGACGTTGCCAACCCGTTTCAAGGGTATCGCCAGGAGCGGTGATCAGAAAAACGGTGAGCAACAGACAACCAGCCACCGCCAGCCAGGTTTGCCTGATTCGATTGATGGGCACCGCGTCGGCCGGCCCCAGATTTTTCAGTTGGGCGGCCGCGCGCAACAATAAACGCCGGCGCAGTTCCACCGCCACCGAGCTGTCATCGTTCCAGCGCTGGCGATCCCGGGTTGCTTCCTCACCGGCAATCAAGATGTTGGCGAAATAACCCCGCCGCTCCAGGATTTCAACCAGTTGGCGCACACTTCGCAGCCGCCACAACCGTGCCAGCAGATTGTTCCAGGCCAGGGCCGCAAGCCCAAGACCCAAAGAAACCAGCAATCCAAAAGTGACGAAACGAGCCGGGTGCACGGCGTTGCCCAGCAGCCAGGCCGTCAGCATGAGCATGGAACCGCCAACACCCACCAATCGAGCCGCACCATACCAGGTTACCCGCGCAAGGGTGCGCAGGCGCAGCTGGTGCAGTCGCTCAAGAAAAACTTCCTGGGGTTGTTGACTCTGCATAATTCAGGGGCACCCGAAAAACCAGGTGCGACAATCCTCCAGATCAGGGATGAGTCAAAGCATACATCAGAATGTTGACGGCCATTTGAGCTGCTGCTTCCCGCACTCGGGGTGGATCTCCATGCACATGGGCGTCTTCCAATCCATCGCCGATATCCGACGACCAGGTGTAGAAAATTACCAGCCGCCCGTTCCGCAATACGCCAAAACCCTGGGCGGGTTCCCCATCGTGCTTATGTATCTTCGGCAGCCCGGGCAAATCATAAAACGAATGATAGATGGGATGGGCAGCCGGCAAAGGGACCAAAGGGCTGTCCGGATACAGGGCGGCCACCATTTCCCGGAAGGATGCATCGAGGCCGTAATTGTCGTCGGCATACAAAAAACCACCCGCATCGAGGTACCGCCTCAATTCCTCCAGTTCGATTTCATCCAGCACGATGCGACCATGGCCCGACAGGTACATGAACGGATAACGGTACAAATCTTCACTGTCGAGAGTAACCACCGCTTCTTCTGTTGCGGTGATGATGCCCGTTCGCTTGTTGAAGGTATCGAGCCAATTGGGCAAACTGCTGGGATCGCAATACCAATCTCCGCCGCCATCATAGTGCAGGCGGGCAATGCGGATCTCAGGTTCCACCTCGGCTGCAGCCTGAGAGCGTCCGGTAAAACCACACACCATCAGTGCAAGAACCAGCAGGAAAAAAACAATTCGTTTCAAGATCCGGATCCCTCGTGGTTATGAACGTCCAAACGGGGCAAAGTGAGCTCGGCCAGGGCTCCAGGACGATCGGCCGTACCATCGGGGCGATTACGCAAAATGATGGTTCCGCCCATGCGGTCCGCCAGATTGCGGCAAATGGCCAACCCCAACCCAGTGCCCTTGCTCTTGGTTGAAAAATAAGGATCGAAGAGACGATCAGCCACTTCAGGGTCCAAACCCGTGCCGTTGTCGGCCCAAAGCAGGGTTACGGATTCGTCCTGCACCCGCCACCGGAGGTCCAGAACCGCCTCCTGGCCGTGGGGTACCGCGTCCAGACTGTTCTGCATCAGGTTGCCGAGAATTTTTTGCAGGGAGTCCTCATTGGCCAATACCGGGGGAAGATCCGCTGGCTCAAGAGTCACCGTCACTGCCGATCCGGGATCTTCGGCCCCGTAACGATCCACCGTGTTGGACACCAGATCCCGCAGGTCCAGGGCTTCAAGCTCCAGATCCCCTGGCCGGCCCAGCAAACTGAATTCCTCGGCGATGGAGCGCAGCAAATCCACCTGCAACAGAACCCGGTTGACCGTTTCGGGAACTATGCGATCCAGTTGCGGATGATGGTCCTGCCAGGCCTGTTGCAGCAGTTGCACCGAAAGCTGGATCGGAGTAAGGGGATTCTTGATTTCATGGGCAACCTGACGGGCCAATTCGGCATTGATGGCCATCTTCCTGGTTTGCAGAAATTCGGTTATGTCCTCGAAAACCAGCATGGTATCGGTGCGCTCGTCAGGCAGATCCAGCGGTGCCATTGCTCCACGCAGGGTCCGCAACCCATCGGCACTGCTCATTTCGCCGCCCCAGCGAACGGCCACCCCTGCCAATTTCCGGAACCTATCCAAAAGACGCAGCACACCCTGGTCCTCATTCACCGCCGGGTCAAAATCGGTCAAAATATGCTGCCCGGCGGGGTTCAAGGAGATCACCTGCCGGTTTTCGTCGATCACAGCCACGCCCACAGTGACCCTGTCGAGCACCGAAGTAAGAAATTTTTCCCTGGCCAACAATTCTTCCCGAGCGGTAGCCAACTCGGAGCGCATCCCACCGAAGGCGCTGGTTAAACGTCCCACCTCGTCGCGCCCGGCTTCGGGCAAAGGAGCAGCGAAGTCACCTCTAGCCATGGATTGGGTGGCCGTCAGCAAAAGCCGCAGGGGACGGAAGAGATTCCAGGACATGAGTATGGCCAGCAGCAAGGCCGTCAGGAGTATCAGGTTAGCCATGCCAGCCAAAAACAAAACCGTGCCGCGACGCTGGTCTTCGAATTGTTTTTCCCGATCCGGAAAAGCCAGCGCCAGCACCGAAGGCGTGGCCTGAATTCCAAACCCTGCGTTTGGCAGACGCGAAAAGGCAGCCAGAGGCTGGGCACCCGTGAAGGCAAAAGGGCGACCTTCGGATGAAAAAACCACTGCAGCCTGGGCATGATCCAACAGTGTCCCCATCATGTCTGGATCCGCAAGCAGGGCTTCCCTGCCCGAAAAAACTCCTTCGGGATGGCTGGCAAGGACAGGCCGTCCACCCATGCGAAGTGTGGCCTGACCCTGAACAAGTTCTGCCAAACTGGTCAGCAGGTTGTGATCCAAGACCTGTCGATACAGGAAATATCCATTTTTGATCCGGCCATCACCCAGCACTGTGGAATCGGCATTGGACAGGACTTCGGACAGATCAATGGGGACAACGGTGGCCACAAAAATACGGTCGCCGTCTTCCATCACAACCATGGGCGAGGTGCGAACCACCGCCAGCAGAATACGGGCTTCGGTGGCCGTCAAATTGCTGAAGGTTTCGTCCAGGATGAGATTATTGTCCCCATCAAAGATCATGGCCTGGCGTGTTTGCCGGGAGCCCACCGGTCGCTCGCCGTTCAACTGTTCCAGCAACATGTCGTTGATGTAATCGCTGCGGGACAGGGTGTAAGCCTGCTCTGCCAAAAGGCTGCGCAATTGCTGCACGGCGGAGTCCAGACCCACCCGGGTTCGTGCCCTGGATTCGGCACGGATGCGTTCATGCCCCACCCGATCCACTGATGTGCCCACCACAAGCAACAACAGCAGGCCAAAGAAAAGATACCCGGCCAGAAACCGTTCCTGGAAACCGGTTGACCAGCCAATGCCCAGATCCGGCCGTCCGCCTCCCGACAAAACCGATTTCAACCAACGAAAAAGATGGAGCAGCAAAACAAGCATCGCCAAAAAGACAAGATTCAGAAGCATGAGACGTGAGAGGTCCAGTAACTTGCCACCCAGAGTCGCCTGCTCCACTCCCAGGAGATAACCTTCACCCGGGAAGTGGGCCAGATTTTCTGAAAGTGATTTCCAAAGACACAAAAAGGTTTTGTCCCCCACAGGAATTTCGGCAAGGGCCAATTGCCCGGTTTTCAATTGTTTTAGGATGGGTCGATATTCCGGTTCGGGGATCCCCAGTTGTCCCACATCAAGCCAGCCTTGGGAATCGCCTCGCAGCAGCAGGACGGGTCGGTCCACTTCAGAGCGGGGACGGTAGCCACCCAGGCTCGACTTGGCTTGTTTGGTCAAACCCGCGAGCTGGGTTTCAATGCGCCAGGAACGCACCGGGAATTCCACACGGATCCAGCCCCGATCGCCCTGCCGGCTCATCTCTCCCACTAAAATCAATTCTTCACCGTCGGGATACAATCGCTGAACTTTTTCAAAACTGCGCCAAACTTCACCATCGGTTGATGACAACAGATCGCCGCTGACCCGAGTACGCTCCCCTACCTGGTAATTGTAGTCACCCATGAACCCGGTGGTAAAAAGACTCTCCTCATTATCGAACTCGTCCATGATTTCAACTTGCAGGGGAAGGCCCAGATCCCGCAGGCTGGAATCGCGCCACAAAAGATAGGCCGGCTCATCCCGCCACACATCGTGGCTCTCAACAGGGACGGCTCCGCTTTGGCCATCTTGCAGGCGCATTTCCCGCAAGGCTTCATCCAGCAGGTAGGGAGCGGAGATGTTGGTTGGTTCAGCCAATTGAGCGGCCTTCGTGCTGAGCCAGCTGCGTTCGGCCCTCTGGTAGACTTCCACCAGGGAGAAATAATTCCAAACCGAAACCATCAGCAAAACCACCGGCCAGGTGAACCTGCGCAGAAAGCGGGGTCGGGCACCCAGGAACGGAGTTACCAACCAAAGTCCCAGGACAGTCAATGCCAGCAGCAGATGTCCACCCCACCACATATCCGTAGCCAGGAGGGACACACCCAGGGAACAGGTAAAAGCCAGAAATCCACCTGTCAACCAGGTTAACATGCGGGAGCGATCAGGCCAGGATCGTCCGGCCCACAACCCGACCATCAGGGAAAAAAAGGAAAAAACCAGCAACATCAGAACCAGATGCAGAAACCAGAAGGAAAGGAAATGAAGGGGAACTCCTTCACCGATGAGACGGGGATTGGCGTTGGTCGCCATCAGGAAAGACAAAAAGCGACTGATCAAGAGCATGGCCGCGCCCACCAGTCCAAAAGCCAACCCAGCCATGGGACCCTGGGCCCGTTCCCGGACAGGCTGGACTGCCTGGGCCATGGCCCCCGGAACCTGCCCCACCAGCCCAACTCTTCGCAGCACTGCCCAAACAGTCACAGCCACCATCAGGCTGGTCAGCAAGGCATCGGCGGTGGAGGCAAAAAAGCCAAAAGCAAAAGGAGTGGCGAAATAGGCAGGGTCCAGCAGGCTGATCAACCTTCCCGGCGCCGCCGGTAGTTCCTCTTGGGGAAAGGCCCAGGTTCCCCAACGGAAAAAGCCCACCATCGCCATCACCGTCCGGCCGCCCCACAAGGCCGCCAGGAAACCCGTCATTGCCAACCATCGGCGGGCAACCGAAACCAGGGCCACAAACCAGGCCAAACCGGCCGCCAGCATGAGACGGGCCCGGATTTGGCGTCCACCCTGGCGCGACTGTCCGGAATGATCGTTGACCAGGACCAGGCCCAACCCATTGGCCGAATCCTGGAAAAGCACATCCGGCTCCGGAATGTCGGAATCGTTGGCGAGCAGGGGGACTTCGCCGAGTGGCAGGATGCGGAATTTCAAATTCGGATATTCAGCCAGGACCAGGCCATCATCCAGGGAAATTTGCAACTCCATGACCATCGTGGGGCCCACCGACCGAGTGAGTTGACGAAACCAGTGATCGCGACCTCGTTGGAGATGGTCCCCATCCTGCTTGTCCCACTGTAGGAGCAGGGGCTCGGCGCCCCTGGTCCAGGCACTGCGCTGGTGGTCCTGCCAGACAATGCCTTCGATGGTCAAACCACCGCTGCCCGACAGCATCGCCGGCCACCGATTGGAGATACGGTTCAACTGGCGGAAAAGATCGCCACCAGAAAGGGAGTCTGCCGATGCTGGAAGTTCAGCAACAACCGAAGCAAAAATTTTCTCCACCACGTTGTCCAGCTCCTGCCAGGTTTTCTCAACCTGGGCCCTCTGTCCCACCCGGCGAACGGTGACTGGCTGTTGGGTGGAAGTACTTTCGCCACCCATGCTCAGGGATTTCAGGGAGACGGCAACCATGGCCGAAAGGGCAAGCAGAAGCAGGATCGTCCAAAAAATTGAGCCGCTGCGCTTGGCGCCACCAGCGCCGACCGGCAGGCTCGTGGCAAGGGCCAGCACAACCGACAGAAACAAAAACAGCCCTGGCTGTGAAAGGCCGTCCACCAGAGTTTTTCCACCCCCCTGAAAAAGTAGAAATCCCTGTCCCACCAGACAGAGAAAACCGAGAGGTTTGATTATGTGGGCAATCCTGCCCGTCATCTGAATCCTACCTTTGGGAAATGGAGTTGAGTTGGGTCAGCCACCACCTCTGGCTCTTCAGGGTGAGCACCACCACCAGCTTTATTTCATCCGACAGCTCCCTGCCCGGCAGGAGGTATCGCCATTCAACCATGGCCAGGCTTTGCCCTCCGTCGGCAGGATCGGACAACCGTCTGAATTTAAAATCCTTGGTGGTTCGGCTGCGGAAAAGGTCCTGGAAATAATAGAAGGACTGGTCGGGGCTGTAAATGGTGAAACGGTCGTAGTCACCACCATGGGTTACCCGCAAACCGTCGGGATGCACCAACGCTGCCATGGCTTTTTCGTCACCCGAGCGCCAAGCTGAAGACATGGCGGCGAATACTGAATCCGCAGGGGCCGAAATTTTAGTTGACGATAAAGCCTCCTCTGCGGTCAAGGCCGGAGCAAAACCCAAGACAATCATCAGTCCGAGAGTAATGAAAAAAAGGGACTGGCGCGTTTCAAGATAAGACAATTTGGGCTCCTTGGGTATTTGATCAAAGGATCGACATCACATTTTACCCATAATCGACCATTTTTCGCCATGGAGAAGCCATTTTTTTCAAAAAAAGTCCCTCCGGTGCCGACATGGCGCCCAAGGGACTCAGGAATTATCCCCATCAGGGACTTCAAACTTACATATCCAGCGCCATGCGCTTCTTGTCAGTGATATTGCGCTCGTAATACCAAACCAAAATCGGGCTGGCGATAAACATTGAGCTGTAGGTACCAACCACCACGCCGAAGGTCAGAGCGAAAGCAAAATCGTGAATCACGGCGCCGCCGAGAAGATACAGGCTGATGGACACCATGAAGGTGGTCACCGAAGTCAACACCGTACGGCTGAGGCACTCGTTGATGGAGCGGTTGATGACCGCCCGGTAGCTCTCCTTGCGGCGCAGGCGCATATTCTCGCGAATTCGATCGAACACCACGATGGTATCGTTCAGGGAGTAACCGATAATCGTCAGGAACGCGGCGATGATCGAAAGGCTGATCTCCAGGTCCAGCAGGGAGAAGATACCCAGGGTCAGGATCACGTCGTGGACCAGGGCCAGAATGGCCGCAATGCCGTACCGGAAAACAAAGCGGAAGGTGATGTACAACACGATCAGAGCCAGGGCCCCGAACACGGCGCTGGTGGCGCCCTTGCGCAGCTCATCACCAATTTTAGGGCCGACACTCTCTTCACGACGCAACTCGATGTCCCGACCGCCGAGGCCTTCGCGCAGGTCATTCAGAAGCACCTGGGCTGCGTCGAGAGTTTCGGTATCCCCATCGACGTTGGGATAGGTGATGAGGAACTCATCGGCAGAACCGAATTCCGTCACCTGGATACCGTCATAACCTTTTCCTTCCAGGGCGCTGCGAATCTGGCCAACGCTGGGAGCGGGCTCGGCCATCTTCACCTGCAGCACCGAGCCGCCGGTAAAATCGATGCTCAGGCGGGGCCCACCATGGATGAGCATCAGAATTACCGTAATGACAATGAGCGTAACCGAGAGGCTGAACGCAGGCTTCATGCTGCCAACAAAGTTGATGTTGGGGTTCTTGAAGAATTCCATCTTCCTGTCCGACCTTTCCCGAACCTTGTGGTTCGGATTCATGCCCCGCAGGGCGAAAATTCATTTATAACCTTCAAGTCGGCAACGCTGCGAGCAGCGCACCGGAACTTAGATGCTCATGGTCTCTCTGCCCTTGTTGCGCACCATCATCTCCATGATGACCCGGGTCATGACCAGGGCAGTGAACATGCTGGTCAGGATACCAATGCACAAAGTGACTGCAAAACCCTTGATGGGACCGGTGCCGAACATCAGCAATACTCCACCGGCGATCAGCGTTGTCACGTTGGCATCCACAATGGTCCGGGTGGCATTCATGTAGCCGGACTGGACCGAGGCGCGAATCGTCTTGTCCTTGCGCATCTCTTCACGGATACGCTCGTTGATCAGCACGTTGGCATCGACGGCCATGCCAACGGTCAGAATAATTCCGGCAATACCCGGCAAGGTGAGAACCAAGCCAAACTGGGCCAACACCGCCATCAGGATGATGATGTTGCTGATAAGGGCCAGCACCACCACCAGGCCAGTGGAACGGTAATAGACAAGCATGAACAGAATGACGAAGACGGAGCCGTACATGGCGGCAGAAACGCCCTTCTGGATGGAGTCACTACCAAGGCTCGGTCCCACGGTGCGCTCTTCGGCGATATAGACGTCGGCAGGCAAGGCACCAGCGCGCAGAAGCAAGGCCAGATCGCTGGCTTCGGTGTTGGTAAAGCTGCCGGTAATCACACCCTGGCCGCCCGGGATACGCCCCTGAATGGAGGGGGCACTGCTGATGCGGCTGTCCAGGCTGATGGCCAGCTGGCGTCCCACATTGTCACCAGTAACTTTGGCGAAGGTGCGGGCACCACGGCTATCGAGGGTAAAGCTGACCTGGAACAGACCGGGGCGTTCAACATTGTTTCTGGCCTCGGCTCCTTCGAGACGATCGCCGGTCAGGGCCGGCAGCCTGTCCACCAGGAAAATGGCCCGGAAGAAAGTATTGTCGCCCACGTCAATGGCCTTGTCGCCAAGCTGGAATTCGGTGTCGTTCATGACACGGGCGCAACGGGGATCGTCAAGCATTGCTTGCATTCGTCCCACATCTGATTCGTCCAGGAACAGGGTGGCGCCTACACCACCAAGACCAGGCTGAGCAATCAGGAGACCGCTGAAAGGATGCTCGGCCCGATAGAGGTCGTCACTGACTTCAGGAGTATCTCCGGGCTCCAGGGTGCCGAAGGGATTGTCTTCGGCAACGGTGCTGTCAGCCATGGCATAATCCTCGCCTGCAGCTTCCTTCGCCTCGGCAGCGGCCACAGCGGCTTCATCCAGGAAGGCACGATCCAGTTTTTCAAGCACACCCTGAATTTCGGTATCGGGTCTAACCATTCGGAATTCCAGACGGGCGGTCTTGCCAAGAAGTTTTTTGGCGCGTTCGGGATCTTGCAGGCCCGGTAATTTCACCACGATGCGACTGGCACCAAACGTGGTAATTTCCGGCTCCGAGACACCAAACTTGTCGACACGCCTGATCAGGCTCTCTTTAACCCGTTGCAGGGCATCCTGGGCTTCTGCGGGGGTCATACCGGTTTGGTCAATTTCCAGAACCAGGTACATGCCACCCTTGAGGTCCAGGCCACGGCGAATGGCCTTGCTGTCGATTTCTTCGATCTCAGCCAGACGTTCAGGGTTGTTTTTGGCTGCGGCGCGCTCTTCCTTGGAAATGGACAGAGCCTTGAACGTGGGCCACAATCCAATGAGGGAGAGCAACAGGACGACGACACTCAATCCTGCCCTGATCTGCAGGGAACGATTCATTTTTCTACTCCTGGAAAGCCTGCTCCGATGCTGCCAGAGGCCGCCATCGGGGTCAATTGAACAAAAAAAAGCACGCCTTGATTCTGGTTGCGGCAGGGGAAACTGCTCCAAGGCGCATCAATAAAGACTCGCCCTGCCGATTTTCTACTGGCTACGGAGAATCTCCCTATTAATCTGAAAAATTCCCCGGTTTTACCGCAGGCGATAATAACACATGGCAGTGCATTTGGCCAGAAATTGCCCGCTTTTGAACTTCCGCAGGAGAATTATCAGTCTCTGAGCTGCAAATCGTACTGACGGTTTCCCAAACCAAGAGCTTGCGCCCGCTCCATCAAGGGTCCCGGCTCCTGCAGAAAACCACTCCATTGACGCAACCCGTGGATGTCTCCCTCCACCAGAAGATCCCAGGTGGCCTGATCCAGGGCAACCGGATCGGACGAAACCAACACTCCTTTGACATCAGGTTTTTGGTGCACACGACCAAACCCACCAGCTGCCTGCCGGGGTACCGGGGTCAGAAAGTTTGCATACAACAAGCAATCACTTTTGGCGGCACGACTTTGGCTGGCCACCGCGAATCCCGCCTCGGCCACCTGCTTCTGGAAACGGGGAATGCGGGCGGCATCTTCCGGACTGATGCCCGCCAGATGACAAGCCGTCATGCACTCTCCACACCCGGTGCAGAGTTGATGATCGATGAAGGCCCGTCCTGCTCGAATGGCGATGGCATCAAAAATACAGGCAGCCAGACAGGAACCGCAACCGGCACACAGGGGCGTGTCCACCGTTGGGCGGATATCCCGGTGCAGCAGTAATTTCGATTCCCGATCCAGAACTCCACAACCCAGGGAAAAAAGCGCTCCACTCATGCCCAGATGGGGATGCGGGAGCACGGAATTAAGGAGCATCAGTCCCCCGGCTGCCGCAGCAACTGTTGACAAGGTGATGGCAGGTAAAGCACATTCATCCGAAAGGGATAAACTTTCTCCGGCCGGGTTATGGGGATCATCGCCCACCACAAAAAAATCCAGCAGATCCAATTGACCCGCCCTCTCAAGCATGCCATCGGCAGTGTCCAGCCCGGCAGTTGTTATGGAAAGAGTATCAAACATGGGATCTGGGTTATGGCCCCCTTTCTTGAGTCCCGCCCGAACCGCCTGCAGCCATCGAGGCAAAACAGCATTGGTTTGCCCGAGTGCATTCATGGGGATTTTCAGTGCCCAGGGAGCCCGCAGATCACTGGGTTTTCCCTTCCCCAACTCGGCAACCGCTGTCTCCAGCAATTCCAGAAACCGGACATCAAAACCCTGGCCGGGGATCAACTCGCCCGCCCGACAAAATATCACCGGACTCGGAATGCTCCCAGTCATGGTGTCACTCCCGAATAATTCGGACGCATCAGGGCCATCATTTCCGATACTGTCACAAAGCATATGCCGTCGGCTTGAAGCTTGGGAATTTCCCTGGCCAGAACATTCAAGGTGGCCACGTGAGGATGCCCAATGCCCAAGGCAAACCCCTTGTTGCGCGCCGACCTGATCAGGAGGTTCAAGTTTGCCGTGATGGTTTCTTCATTCTCACTGTCGTAATCCAGGAAAATACGGTTGCGCAGGGTCGGAACTCCAGCCTCACGAGCCATGCCATTGGCCACGGAATTTGCTGAGGTCAGACTGTCGAGAAAAAAGAGACCTTTCTTGCGCAAAACTTCCATCAGGGCCCGCATGGTGGCCGGATCACTGGTGGCAGCACTTCCCATGTGATTGTTCAAGCCCCTGATGCCGGGCAAATTTTTTAGTTTGTCATCCAGAAGTTGGCTGATGGTGGCCTGATCCATACCAATCAAAAGAGGCTCAACTCCTGGATTGATCCCAGGATACCCCTGAGGCTCCATGGGAAGATGAAGAATGACTTCGCGCCGTTTGCGGGGGACCGCCACCTGCTTTTTACCCAGGCGCAATTCCACAAAACATCCCGCAGCCAACCTCTGAGTCCGGTCGGCTGGTAAGCTTTCCCTTCCGGAAAGGACCGTTTCACCACCGCAGGGAAAAGCCAATTCAGTGTTTTCCAAGGAAAATTGCCGTGAAAAAGGCAAATTGGGCAATACGGCCATGGTCAGGGGAATTGGCAGTTTGAGCAGGCCCCGGGTGGCTTGGTTTCGAGTGTGCCCCCAATCATCGATGACCAGGGCCACCACCGGGCCTGTGCATTTTGCACGGAATTGATCCCAGGCAGAAGGTCCGGCCTGATCTCCCCAAATCAAGGCTGGGTTCATTCCATCCCGATGCAATACCAGGGTATGTGTCGGCTTGCCGCTGACTCCGATATCCAACCGCAGCAGATCTTTTTCACTGTTGAGCTGACGTTGGTCCCCCCTGGTTTGTTGGGGGTAAATCTTTTGACCCCAGAGGATACAACCACCGATTTTCTTGAGGGAGTGGGCCAAAGCCAACTGGATGCTCTCGTAGGAGATGCCAACAGGAACAGCCACCAGACGACAGCGCACATAAGCCCGGGTGCCCAACTGCGCAGCCGGCCAATCCAGGTCCGATTCCCCGGAGGCCGCTCCCGGACGAAAATTGGGGAATTGCCCCACCAACACACTTTCGATTCTATTCTGGACATCGAAAAAGGCCTGGTCCGACCCCATGGTAAGCAAGGTGGCCTGGCCGGTGCCGGAGTTGGCCCATTTGAGAAAACCGATGCCACCGACAAGCACCACAATGGCTGCCACCAGAATCCAGGTGAGAGACGTGATGCGAGGACCGCCGCTTTTCTTGTGTCTGCCGCGCTTTGGGTTCCGCTTTGTATTTGTCTTTTTCTTGCCGCCAAAGCGACCGGGAAGTTTCAAACCAGGGATCTCCAGGAGTCAGGGGCCGGTATTCCATGAAACAGAGGTTCTTGGGAAAAAGGGAGCCCGCCTGCGGACTCCCTTTTTATTGTATTGCCTCAGCACCAAGGCCACAAGGATTGAAATGGGATCAATTGGGGTTGGCGAACCCTTTCTGGCCCACCATGGTCCACAATCCGTTGGAACCCTGGATAACGTAGAAATCCACCCTCTGGGCCACTTCAAAGCGGTGATTATCCGGATTTTCAAAGTGAATCAAAAGATTGTAACGAGCCTTGTAGGCATCACGACCACCAAAGTACTCTTCAGATTCCTCAACCGGCTCCCAGGTGCCTTCCTTATCCAGAAGATCAACGCTGATGGAGTCGATGGGGGGTTGAGCTATGCCGGATTCATCCACACCACCGAGACCTTCGAACATATTGCGGTGAATCTGGATCTCGACATCCCGGTCAAAAAAGAGCTCGGTAAGGGGATTGTCACTGCCCTCCCAGAGGTCAAAGGTTTCCTGCAGCAACACCGTGCGGTAGTCTGGATGCAGGATAGCTTCAAATTCTCCCGAGTCCATCTCTTGGTAGATGTCCTTAAAGTTTCTCATCAAAATATCGGGAGTCGTGTTGGGTGGACGACCAACATCCCCGCCATCATCGGAGCCCGTATCATCAGGGGAGAAGATACAGCCCGTAGCGCCCACCAGGAGAGCAAGAGTGGCGAGCAGCATCAGAAGATTTTTCAGTTTCATTGCATTTTCCTCCAAAAGGACCCGTGAACCCGGGGTTCGAATCTGGGGCGACAAAAACCCTCAAACCCCGTGACCCCACTTTGGTTCCGCTTTATTCAGGAACTATTTTAACATATTCTGCTATTAATTGCTACCAAATGTTCCTCTCAACACCCCCATTGTGGGAAGAATTTGTCCAGAATCAGGGTCGCTTTCTCCTACCTGATCCTCCCAGCGAAAAACATACCAAAAGTTGCCTTGCAAGCGAAAGGTTATTATGGCAGAGGCGCGATAGCGGGTTTCGGAGCCATCGGCATCATTGGTCACCTTGATATAATATATGACCCCTTCCCAGCGAACTTCGTCGCCCACTGGCTCAGGCATATTAAAATCATCATTTCTCATTTTTGCAAGGTTTGATACACCAGAACTGTAAAAGTTAGTGATAAAAGTGAGTTCTTTGGCCAAATCCCAGCCCACAAACGCTCCGGGAAACTGGTTTTCCGCCTCTGCATCGGCAATATAGGTGAACTCGGAATGGAGGTTTTCCTCCCAACCAAAACTGTCGTTGTTGTCAAGGGAGAGCTGGAGGTTTTCCCAAACGTTGCGCGGTTCGGTGCGTGGCAGATAACTGATGGATGTTCCACTGCTGGGAGGATCCGGATCCCTGGGTGTGAAGATGCATCCACCGAACAACGCCGACAGCAACAAAACCGAGCCCAAAAGTGCCAACCGTTGAAAAATATTAACGGCTTTCATGTTAGAACTCCCATTTCAGCCAGAGATCGCTCTCCCAGTAATCGGAGCTGGCCTCCGAAATGCTGGGACCAAAAGCGTTGTATTTCTTGATCATGGCGGACAACTCCAGGGGATTCTTACTCCCCCATTTACGGCTAACACGGGTACCGATCCAAATTTTTCCTTCCAGGCGCCCGGTCACCCGGTCGGTAGTGCTGATGGTAATTTTTTCGTCCTTGGTGTTGTAGGTGGCCCCTTCAAGGATGACTCCATTGGCCACATCGAATTTGAAAGACAGGTCGATTTTTCCAATGGTTTGTCGCTGGTTCGTAAAATATTCGTTGCTGCCCGAGCTGCCTTCATTGGTTTTTTCTGCGCTGAAACGCTTGTTGAAATCGTACTTGACCGTAATATTAAGACGTTTGGTGGGCTTGAGTTTCACTACCGTGGAAAGATTGCCACGTTTGTTGTAGTTGTCCACACGAGATGAGCCTTCCAGGTGCGAAAAAGTATAGTCGGTATATTGGATGTAGACACGATAGTTCTGACTGAAGGTCAACCAAGAGGAGATGGGCCAGCTGTAGCTGGGAGAAATTTCAAAACTATCCTTGACATTGTTGTTGGAGGAACGAGTGGAATGCAGGGCAATATCATTGTTTTGCCTGTAGAAAAACACCATGGTGGTTCGGAAACGCTCCACCCAGTTGCGTTCCAGCCTGGCTGAAAAATCGTAGCGCAAGCGATCCTTGTCGGTGTTCACGTAACTATTCTCGGCCGTGTCCTGCGTCAATCCGGTGACCCAATTGACCCGCATTTGGGTATCAGCGAAAAGTATCCGTTCCCAAAGGATTTTCAGGGTTCGATCTTTTTTGTACTGCTTGCCGCGAAACACATCAGAGCCCTTGGTCAGCTGATCATCCCACTTCCAGAGATAGGAATATTCGAAAGAGAGGGAATCCCGACCCACCATGAAGCTCAGGGCAAATTCGGCCTCCTGCTGGAGCCTCTCCTTGAAACCAACCCGGCTTATGGAAAAATCGGATTCGTCCGAGGTTTGAGACAGGGTGGTGGCCATGGTCAGGCCCAGAAAACGGGTTTCATTGACCAAACTCAAGGTCAGGGCATCCTTGATCTCCATCTCGTCAACAACCTTGTCATCTTCAGCCAGACCCACCGTATCGATCAAACCGTTGGTATCGCGTTTGTAGTCCAGATACTTGCGATCATAGTTGCCTCGGGTCAGGGAGACACGGCCGCTGGAAAAATTTCGATCGTAGTATACACCAATACCCAAGGTGTCTGTGGTGGATGACGAAGGAGCCGTATCTTCCCCCAGGGACCGGTCACCTCCAGTAGCCCGACCGAAGAGACGGCCAGCCACCGTCACCCCCTCGAACACATCGGTACCCACCTGCATCCCGCCGTCCAGGTAAGATTCGGCCACGTCGTTGCGCCGGTTTTGGTTGATGGATTTCTGATCATTCATCCCTGCCGAAGATTTTAATGTCAGCCTCATCCCACCGATTCGCAATTGGGGTTTGCTAAACAAAAGACCGGCGCTCTTGTAGTCGCGTTTGGAAACGTTTTCAAACCCACCGGCATTGATGGTGTTATCTTCATTCCAATCCCAGCTACCTTTCAAAGTGGCCATAAAAGGCAAGGTGCGACCTGTGTTGTAGCTGGAGTTGGCGCTGCGTTTTTCATTGGTTTTGATTTGCTGGCGAAATTCGGACCAGGAATAACTGACCTTGTTGGTCATGGTTGCGCCTTGGGCCATGGTGATGATGTTGGTGAAATCGCCGTAATACATGTAGCTGGTAACGTTGGTTTTGATACCTGCCTTCGGAGTATTTTTTAATCCCACCAAAAATGACGTATCCTGTTCCCGCCCCTGGTTGAGGTCCTGGTAAACTCCTTCTTGGCCCTCTGCCGCTTCGGCCACGCCGGCAAGCCCCCCCGAAGCCGGGGAATCGGTAGTCAGGGTATCTCCCTCAGCACCGGACATGGAATCGGCAGCTGCCTCGCCATGGGCCCAAACCAACGTTGCCGGTACACACAGAACCACTATCAGGAGCAACAACACCTGGGCCGCAAATCCGGTTTGCCAAGCGGATCGGTTCAGGGCATATCCTTTCGGGGCAACAGCCGGGCCAGGCGGCGCCAGGAAGGAGCTTCCAGTTGCTCGGGACGCAAGTCCATGTCCACTCCGGCATCCTCTGCCAGGGTTTGAATTGTTTCAGGTGTCAATTTGAAATGACTGCGCAGTTGCGTCCTCAATTTTTTGCGCCTTTGTTGGAACAGGGCTTTAACCACAGCGAGAAATTGGCGGAATTCTTCGTCCGGCCAGGAGCCGCTGGGCACCAACTGCACCACAGCCGATTCTACATCCGGCCGGGGCCAGAAAACCGATGAAGGAACAGTTCTGCTGATACGAATATCAAAGATGGAGCCCAACACCACGGCCAAAATTCCAAAATCACGGCCACCGCAAGTGGCGACCAGTCGCTCTGCCACTTCCTTTTGGACCATGAACACCGCCCCGCTGATCACCTCTCGATGATCGGCCAGGGCAAACAGAACCTTACTTGTAAGGACGTAGGGCAGATTGCCGGCCACCACGGGTTTCAATCCGGCAAGCACCAGGGTACCAGCCCAGTCCAGCTTGGAAAGATCGGCTTCAACCAGTTCAAAATTTGGCAAAGCACCGTGTTCGGCGGTGAGCAGGGCGCAAAGATGGCGATCAACCTCCACACCGACGACTCTTCGGGCCGATGCCAACAGGTGAATGGTCAGCGCACCCGCGCCGGCACCCAGTTCCAGGACTTCATCACCCAGATCCAGGATGTCCTGGGCAATGGCCCGGGCCAAATTGGTATCGATCAGGAAATTTTGCCCCCTGCGTTTGACAGGTCGAATTCCATAGTCGCGCAAAAGTGACTGTTGGCTACGAGACAAGAGGTCCTCCAGCAAAGAGTCGTCGAAAGTTCTTTGTGGTTTGAATATCGACTTCATTTTCCGTCATGCCCAAAACCGAGGCCACCTTGGCCCTGGTGTGCACCAGGTAGGACGATTCATTACGTTGCCCGCGATGAGGAACCGGCGGCAACCAGGGGGCATCGGTCTCCAGGAGAATCATTTCGATTCCAGCCAGTGCCACCAGGAAATCCAGTCGACTGTTTTTATAAGTGATGGGACCACCAATGCCGAGATAAAATCCGCGCTCACGGGCCCATTCCACCGAGTCTTCATTTCCGGAAAAGGAATGCAGGATTCCACCGCAGGTGGGTACCCCGAACTCGTCGATCATGGCCAAAGTCTCCGTCCAGGCGTCTCTTATGTGAAACACCACAGGCAACTGAAGATCCTCCGCCATTGCCAATTGCAATTTCAATGCCGCTCTTTGGGCGGGGCGGGGGCTCAAGTCACGGTAGAAATCCAGCCCTATTTCGCCAATGGCCACCACCCGGGGATGCTTCGCCAAGTCCCTTAAACGGGCCAGAATGTCTTCTATTTCGGGCACCGGCCTACCATCCGCATCTGCCAGCAGGGTGGCATCGTGGGGATGAATGCCGACGGTGGCCAAAATATCAGCATGGGATTCGGCCAGGGAAATGCTTTCTGTACTGCTGGCAAGGTCGTAGCCCACGTTGAGGAAGGCGGTGACACCGGCTGAGCGGGCACGTTGCAGGACCTCGGCTTGGGCACCAGCGAATTCCTCGCGGTTCAAGTGGACGTGACTGTCGATCATTTGCAACCACCGCCGTTTTTCCCGCAACCGCCTCCCGAACAACCTGAGGGAGGTTTGGGCTCGGGCAAATCCCGCTGTCCCTCCCAGGTCAATTCCCCAACTGAATATTCGGTCATGCGGTCCAATCCCACGACCGAGACGGAGACTATCTCCCTGATCAGATCCAGTTTGCGCACGGTTCCGCGGCCATCCGGAGTGTTCAGGCGAGTGCCCACCCTCGGCATGCGCCGACGAATATCCAGGTAACTCTCCTGCTCGTAGGTCAGGCAGCAGCGCAGTCGGCCGCAGGGTCCACTCAACTTGCCGGGATTTAGGGGGAGCTGTTGCACTTTGGCCATTTTCAGGGTCACCGGAACAAATTCGTGCAAGAAACTGGAACAACAGAATTCTCGTCCGCAAACGCCGAGACCGCCCTTGAGTCGGGCTTCATCACGAACCCCGATTTGGCGCAGCTCTATGCGGGTGCGAAAAACGGAAGCCAGATCCCGCACCAATTCACGGAAATCCACCCGCTTTTCCGCGGTGAAAAAGAAGGTGATTTTTTTGTGGTCGAACTGTCGCTCCACCGAGACAAGGTTCATCTTCAGCCTGCGGGCAATAATTTTCTCCCGACAGATGTCCCAGAACTCCCACTCGTCGCCACGGTTGTTGTGCAGGCGGGCCAGATCGGATTTGGTCGCCAGGGACATGACACCCTGCCGATTCGCCGCTGCCCACCAATCCAGGTTACCGGGGCCGACGTAGTTGATGCGCCCCATGTCGTAGCCACGATCAGCCTCCACCAGGCAATAATGCCCAACCTTCAGGTCCACCAGTTTGCGGTTGTGGTAATAACCTTTGCGATGGCCCTTGAACTGGACCAGCACCAGGTCTTCGCCGGACAAATCCTGGTTTCTGGTTGAATCCTGCCCGGGACCGCGGTGACCGGGTTTGCCCCGGTTCCTGCCATCAGACGGATTGGTCTCGTGCAGCATGATCTATCAATCCTTCAAACAACACCGCCATGGAAAGGCCGATGTTGATGTTGCGGTCAATTTCGCGTCGTGTGTTTTCGATCAGGGCCATGTCTTCCAAAAGGGTATCGGTCAGACGGTGACTCGCCACCCTGGACACCACGGATTCACTGATGGGCAGACGGGGTTTCCACTCATCCGCCAGTTCTCGACAGGCCACGGCATCACTGTAATGCAGAACCAACAATTCGCACAAGCGAATGGCTCGCCCCCGGCTATCGGCCAGGGAGTTTTTTTCCTTGTCATTGCGCCCCTTCTTGGGCGGCTTGATGTCCAGGGTATGACTGTACACCCCACGATGGATTTCGTCAGCACTGATGGCGGTCATTCCGCGCTCTTGCATATCGATCCAGTCGAAGAGGCGACTAGACCACTGCACCAGACCCAGCACTGTCGGCTCCAGCATGGCCAGGGCCTGTCTGGCATTCCCTTCGGCCATGCGGCTGACCTGGGCGGCCCGCGCCTGGTCGGCACCACCATCTTCAATCAAAATGCGGGTCAGTTGCTCGTCGGTCCAGGGTTTGAAGATAATTTTCTGGCAACGCGAAAGAATGGTGGGCAACATGCCGTCGGTGCTGGTGGTCATCAGAAAAATTACCGTATTTTCGGAAGGTTCTTCAAGGGTTTTGAGGAAGGCGTTGGCCGCCGAGGGGTTGAACCGATGACTGTCCGCAACGATGGCAACCTTGTAACGTCCCTGGAAAGAGCGCTTGCGCAGGAAGTGGATCAGGGAACGAATGGTCAGTTGGGCTGGTTTTTCGGGATCCCCGATGCGCACAAAACTGGTGGCGGCAAACCCCGGCATGAAGAAAGGATTCTCGACCTTGTTTTTATAAAGACGACACACCTGGGCCTCGTCCACCGACGCGGGCGAAGGACAAATCCAGCGCACATCCGGATGTTGGAAACTGAGAGTTTTGACGCAACTCTCGCACCGGCGTTCAGCAGAACAGGAATCGGATCCGGCGCAATTGATCAGGCGAGAAAATTCCAGGGCGGTGTTTTCCTTGCCGCAGCCCTCGGGACCAACCAACAGGAAGGGTTGCCCCAGCTTGCCGGCCGCGGCAACAGCCTGCAGTTTTTCCAAAACGGCCTTCCGGCCCAGAAACGCTTTTCTGCCCAAAACCCAAACTCCCGGTGTGCGGTACGCCGGAACCAAGGCCGGCAAGAATCATCGGGACCGCAACCAATCCATGGGGTCAAGGGGTGTCTTGCCGTGACGAATCTCGAAATACAGCTGGGAGGGTTCTCCCGATTCGGGTCGTCCTACCTCGGCAATGACCTGGCCACGAGCGATTTCCTCGCTTGCGGCCACGAAGACACGGTCCAGATGCGCGTACAGGGTATAATACCCTGCGCCGTGGTCAAGGATAACGCATTGGCCGAATCCGGGCAAACGATCAGAATACTCCACCCGGCCAACGGCCACCGCGGCCACGGGCGCCCCTTGGCGGGCCGCAATATTTACACCGTTGTTCAAGGTCACAGTTTGGAATCGAGGATGTACCGAACGGCCAAATCCGCGCAGTAACTCCCCTCGGGCGGGCCATTCCAGTTGCCCCGCCAAATCCGTCAACTGGTTGGCATAAGGAACATTTTCAGCCCGGCGACGAGAGCGCAATTCCTCCAAATCACTCAGAACATAAGCCAAACGCTGTTCGTTCAAGCTCAATTCCACCAAACGGTCCTTGATTTCCCGCCGCTCATGTGCCAAATCCCGCAGGGAAGCCATTTGTTCGGCCAGGAGATTCTCCATGTGGCCACTTTGGACCCCCACTTCTTCACGAGACAAGTAAATCTCCGCCAGGGATACTTCCATTTGCTTTTGTCGACTGGAAATAAGACTTGCTTCGGTGCGGGTTTCATCCATCAGGCCGGCGCCCAGCTTGACCATCAGATCCTCCCACTTCATGCGGATGACCATGCGGGAAAAGCTGCCACTGCTGAGAATGGATTCGAGTTTTCCCTGACGACCCCGGATATACATGGACCGCAGATGAGAGCTCAGTGCTTGCCGGGAAGCTTCGTAATACGTTTTGCTATGGGCCAATTCCCTTTCCAGGACCTTGTTTTGCTGAACCAGCAACCGTTCTCGTTGATCCATTTCAGCCAGCAACTGATGGGTCAATTCGATTTCACGGGTCACTTCATCATGACTGCGGAGGATTATTTTCTCCCGATGGTCGAGATCTTTTTCCTCATTGCGGAAAGCCTGGATTTCCACTTGCAGATTAGCCAGTTCTACGTTGCTCTTGTCGATTTTCTCCTGCAGGACGTCCACCGCTGCCAGTTGACCCGCAGGGGTATCATCCAGCCCAGCAAAAGCAACCGCTGACATCAGAGCGCCGAACACAATGACCATGCCAAGGTGTCTCATAAGAACTCACTCCCGAGCATGAGGTATTTTCGCATGGCCGCCCAGCTGCCAATGAACCCCAACAAGACACAAAAAAGAACAAATCCGATAATCTGGACCGGGTTGAAAAACACCACACCCGTCAGATGATTCGAAAGTACCTTTCCAATTCCCGCTACAAGCCCCATGGCCAAAACACCGGCCAGAAGTCCCTGCAGAATGCCTTCCAAAAGAAAAGGCGTGCGGATGAAAACATTGGTCGCCCCCACAAGTTTCTGGATGTGGATGATGCGCTCGCTGGAAGCCACCGTCAGCTTCACCGTATTGCTGATGACAAATACTACCGCCAGGAAGACCAATAGACCAACCACGAGACTGGCCATCTGAAAACGAAAGGCCCAGGCCTCAAGGCTGTTGATCCACTCCTGGTTGAAGACAATTTCTCCCACCTGGGACCAAGCCGCGATCTCATCCCGGATGCCTCGAACGGACTCCAGATTACGGGCCTCATCCCGCAAAACCATGTGGTAGGATGCGGGCAGGGGGTTTTCCGGGAGCAAATCCAGGATTTCCGCTTCGGCCCCCAGATCCTGCCGAAACTGGCTCAGAGCGGTCTCCGGGGATATGAAATCCACCTGTTTCACACCGGGAATAATGACCAATCGCGGTTGCAATTCGGCCACATCTTCAGCGGTGGCACCTTCTTTTAGGAAAACGCGGATGTCGATGCTTTCACGGGCGGAGGCCAACAGATATCCCAGATTCAGGGTTGCCAAAGTCAGTACAGCCAGCACCAACAGCGACGCTCCCATGATCAGGATGGTGACACCGGTGGTCAATTTCCGCCGGTGAAACCCGGCAAAGGACTCCCTTGCAAGGTAGGCAATCTGGTTTGATTTAAGCATGCATGGACTCGCTTTCGGGTCTGCGGACAGGCGCCTCCGGTCGGTACATTCGGTCGGCGAGCGAGGCCTTGCGGTTGGTATCGCCAGTGCGTTTGATGTCGGATTTGATCTCACCGTTATCCACCACGATCACCCGTTGGCCAAAGGTTTTGACGATTTGGTGATCGTGGGTGCTGAACACCACGCAGGTTCCGCCGTCGTTGATGCGGAATAGAAGATTGATGATATCCTGGGCCGTGACCGGGTCGAGATTGCCGGTGGGTTCGTCTGCCAAAAGGATTTTGGGACTGTTGACCATGGCCCGGGCGATGGCCACCCGCTGCTGCTCACCTCCGCTGAGTTGACGGGGATAACGATGCCGTTTTTCCCACAACCCCACTTGGGTAAGTACGCGCATGATGTTCTTTTTCATCTGGGCTTTCCCAATGCCCACAACAAGTTGCGGGAATTCGACATTGGACTCCACCGTCCGGTCTTCCAACAGACGGAAGTCCTGAAAAACAAAACCGATCTCCCTGCGCAACTGGGGAATTTTTCGGCGATTCATCTTGCTGGCCATCATGCCGCGCACAATGACTTCTCCCTGGGTGGGACGCGCATCCATGGCAATGAGACGCAGAATGCTGCTTTTTCCAGCACCGCTTGGTCCGGTGAGGCACAGGAATTCCCCGTTTTCCACCGTGAAGTTTACATCGCGCAAGGCCATTTGGTCTTTGTACTCGAGATGGGCATGGTATAATCCCACCACCACGCGGGCATCAAGAGGGCCATTTTCTTTGGGCTGGGTGGTAGTCAAGATCCTGCTCACTTTCCAATGATTGCCGGCCGTGTCCAACAGGCCCGGTCCCGTAAACTGCAAATTTGTTGGGGACAAAATGAGGGGTTAATTCTGGAAGTCCCGACCTTTGGTTGCACAAACCATACCGCTGTGGCCATAATATCCGGATCTTCCCCGCAGTCCTGAACCTGGGAGCCTAAATTTGTCTCAGCCCAAACTCAGCTTGTGCATGATCATCCGCGATGAGCAGGAGATGCTGCCTGGTTTCCTGGACAGCGTGGCCAACCTTTGGGACGAGTTGATTGTGGTGGACACCGGCAGCACCGACGATTCGGTTCGTCTGGTGGAAGCCGCCGGAGCCAGGTTGATTCATTTTTCCTGGATTGACGACTTCTCCGCCGCCCGCAACGCCTCTCTCGAGTCGGCCACTGGCCGGTGGATCCTCTTCCTGGACGCAGATGAGCGGCCCGCCGCCGGGCTGGTTCAGGAAATCCGGTCTCTGGTGGAGGACCCTCTTGCAGGGCCGCCACGGTGATCATGCGCAACCAGTGGCCGGACGGTGGCCGCCGCGACGCTCCACTGCTGCGATTATTCCGCAACCACCCGTCCATCCGCTTCGAGCACCGCATCCATGAAGACATCAGCATCGGGGTCAGGGATTTTCTGCAGACAAACAACCTGCGTATGCGTCACCTGAACGGAGTGGTTCAGCACTTGGGATATGTGCGGGAAGTAGCCCGGGGCCGGGACAAGAAGAGGCGTGATCTGGAGTTGCTGAATCGTTCGCTGGAAAGCGACCCCAACGATTTCTACTGCTGGTTCAAAATCCTGGAAATCGCCCGGTTTTGGCATGACCGGCCATTGTGGGAAAACAAAGCCGGCGAGGTGGCAGGGTTGTTGAGCAAAGCCACCCGGTCAATCAGATCCGACCTCCTGAAACGTCCCTTCAGTGGCGAATTTGCTGCCCTGGTGGCCCAGGGTTTGAATGCCAGCGATGAAGATCGTCTCCACTGGTTGGACCAATCATCCGACTTTGCCGCTCCCACTTCGGCCTGGCATTTGCGTCGGGGTTTGCTCCTGGAAAATCTGGACCGCCTTGCTGATGCGGACAAGGCATTTCAGGCCTGTTTGACCCCGGAGGCCATTCCTTCAATTCAGGCTATCGCCATCCGGGCTCACCTGGGTCTGTGTCGTTTGGCCATGGCCAAAGCCGCACCCCGGGAAGCGGTCGATCACCTTCGCAAGGCCTGCCACCTGGGCCCCTGCGATGCGGAAGCCCTGTTGGCAGCCGTCACCATCCTGCCTCTGGTTGACCCTGAAAACCAACCCGAAAAATTTATCGGTGAGCATATGCGGGGACATCCGGAAGCTGCCCTGGAACTGGGACGGTCCCTGATGGGCACCGGGCAGGTGGAATCCGCAGGGAAAATCCTGTCCCCCCTGGCCGGGCACCAGGCCGATGCCGCTCTGGGTTATCTTGTTTGCTGTCTGGTACAGAATCTGGACCTGGACCTGCAGGTTGATGTACGGCAGGAAACAGCAGATCGGGTGTTCAGGGGCTGGATTCGGCAGCTTTGGCAAAGTCGAAACACCGTGGCCATGGAAGCCTTTGCCGATGGTTGTGGCTCGATCATGGGAATATTCCCCTGGTTGCCGGATTTTCTTCAGGAGGAAACCCGACGCCTGCAACCATAGGCGATAAAAAGCCGGACCGCCAAGGGACAGTCCGGGGCATTCGGCCTGAAATTGTCCCTCAGATTTTCTCATCAATAAAGAAGCGTTTTTTCAACCCTTCCACATATTCCGCCAAAGCAACTTCAATTTTTTCGCTCTCAACAGCCTGCCGCAGATTGTCCTTCAGCTCTTCGAAGGTGTACTTGTGGCCTTCGGTCTTTCCCAGTACCTGGAAGATATACCAACCGGCCGGGGTCAACAGCGGTTCGGTTACCACACCAACTTCAGCATCCTGCAAGGCCTCCTGGAACTGGGTGGAAAGATCCTTGAGACTGAATGTACCGAGCAGACCACCTTTGCCAGCAGATACTGGATCGGCGCTGACCTCGGCCGCCACCCGGGCGAAATTCTCACCCGAGATTATGCGCTGGCGGGCAGCCTTGATCTGATCTTCAGCCAGCTTCATATCCGCTTCGGTAATTTCGATGGGAAAAAAGATCTGACTGAGAGCACGCTTGCCATTGGGTTGAACGGAGTTGACCAGTAAAAGGTGAACCCCCCGGGAGCTGATCACAGGATCACTCACCTGGCCCACCAGCAGGGAAAAGACAGCTCGGTCCAGGCTGGAGTCGAAAAGATCGCCCGGCCCCACCACTCCCACTGCCCCACCTCGACTGGCGTTGGGGCCGGCGCTGTACTTTCGAGCCAAATGTTCAAAACTCACCCCGGCAGCCAGTTCCGCTTGCACCTTTTCCACATTCACCTGAATTTCCTGGCGCACCGTCAGGCTGGGCTGCACCGGGACCAGAATATTGGCGATGGTCAGACTATCGGGTTCCACAGGCATTTCCGCCAGATGATCCAGGTAGTAGTCCCTAACTTCATTGTCCAACACCTCGACCTTGGGCCGGATAAATTTTCCCACCACCAGGCGCAAGTACTGCTGGTCACGCATTTGGCTGCTCATGCGTGTCTTGTAGTCACCCAGAGTCATGCCATTGCGTTTCAATTCGGTCTGCAAGGCGTCAAGGGAACCAAAGTGTTCGATAAACTGGTCGATTTTCTGCTGGACGCTGGCTTCGATGGCTTCTTCATCCACCGACATGTCCTCCTGTTTGGCTGCCGCGATAATCAGCTTGCTCTCCATGAGGCGCTCGAGCATTTCCCGACGCACCTCGGTGGGGGTTTCGCTGATGGTCTGACCGGCATATTCTTTTTCCAGTTGGTAGAGTTCGACTTCCCTGTCCACATCACTCTGCAGAATGGCCTCTTCATCGACGATGGCCACGATTCGATCCACAAGGACCGTCTCCTGGGCTACGGCTGCCGGTATGAATGCCGTCAGCCACAGGAAACAGAATCCCCAAAAACCTGGGCCCCAAACCCGTCGATTGTTTACTCGCAAGATCATCAATCCTCCAGGAATCAGTTACGGGGAACCAGGTTATCGGGGACCTTGACCTCGGTGAGTTCTTTCCAGGACTTCAATTCGGCCAGCTTTTCAGTGAAAATCTCCACCCCGATTTCGTCTTTCCATTCCTCCAGAATCTTTACAAAAGCGGCCTCCTGACGTTTGCTCCGCATTCGTCCACCGATAGCCTCGGAAACCTCATACAATTCGTAGGCTTTCGAGGGCTTGATGAAGTCCAGCTGGACCACGGCAAAATTGCCCTCGTTCACGGTGAATGGTTGGCTGACTCCCCCCACTTCGAGAGCAAAGAACTTTGCGGCCAGAGGTGATGGGCTATTGATACCCAAATAATCGGTTTTACCGCCACGTTGCTTGTTATTCGGGTCAGTGCCAAAATCCACCAGGATCTTGCGCCAGGAAACGCCATCGATGATGGCCTTGTAGGCTTCATCGGCCTTCTCCCGGTTCAAGCAAATAACCAGATGGCCAGCGCGGGTCTCGGGAGAGATATATTCATCCTGGTGCTCGGCCCAGAACTCCGCCAACTGCTCGGGAGTGATCTTTTCATCATATGCAACAGCTTCCTTGTACAGACGCGTCACCATGATCTCTTCGATCTTCTTATCCACGATGGCAACCACATCCGCTCGTTCGAAATAGCCACGCTTTTCAGCTTCAATGTTCATCATTCCGCGCTCAATTTCATCTTCAATCTTCCGCCGCAGGCCACCAAGCATTTCTTCTTTTTTGGGACGTTGGAAAACACCCATTTTGTCGAAATGGATTTTATAGTCAGCCACCGTCGATTCGACGGGTTGCCCATCTTTCCCCTTGTATGAATAGAAAATCAGTCCCAGGTCTTCGGTCCTGACCTCCAGATCCTTCAATTGGTCGCGTTTGTATGGCTCATTGGTTTACGGATCCATCAGCCCGCCTTCGGGCATCCCCTGGTACACGGCCCACAGAGCATCCTGATTGATTTTAAACTCGTATTTGGCTCTGATCTCTTTTTTGAATTTCTGGCGCGTTTCACCAATTTTTCGGTTGCGGGCGATATCCAGGATATGGGCCTTGGCCACTTCCAAATCAGGTTTTTCGTCATGCCTGATTTCAATCACACGCACAACCCAATAACCATAGGAGGAAAGAATTGGCAGGGAAACACCTCCCAGATCGGTGGCGAAGATTTTTTCCTCAAAATCCAAGGAGTATTGCCCAAAAGGCACCAAGAGTTCGTATTTGTTGGACACCGAACGAGTGCCATCATGGTACTTGTTGACCACATCCTCCCAGTCAGCACCGGACAAGGCGTATTGCCGAGCTTTCAGGGCATCCGCTTCCAGATTACAGATCACGTAATTGCAATTATATACAGTGCCCATCTTGGAATAAAAATCCTGAAGTTCCTCTTCAGAGATGGTGGATGTTACCTCCAGCACCACGTCGTTCCACAAAGCCAGACCGGCCTGGTACTGGATCATATTCAGGCGGGCGGAAATCACGGTGGGATCCAGATTGTAACCCAGCTTGATGGCTTTTTGATTCATGAGTTCTTTGTTGACCAGGACATCCATAAAGGCACGCTTGCCTTCCAGGGTGCCCATGTCCATGACAACGCCATCTTTCCGGGGAAGTTCATCGACGGTCAAATTGGACAAGCGGTCTTCGTAATATTTGGCTGTGATCTCACCATCGCCCACTTTGGCCAGCACCGCGGAGTGGTCCTCGTATTTGGAAAAGTCATTGTCGGCCTTGTCGCCGCCACAGCCAGTGGCCAGAAGAGACACCAAAATGGCGCCCACCAGAATCAGGGTTGTGGAAATTGTTGGACGGTTCCTGAGGGAGGTCCGATTGGTAGCGAGGCTCGAAAACATGATCACTCCTTGTTTTTGGTCCAAATTTGGATTTATCCGGATATTCCGGATTCGGTTCAGGTTCTGGCCCGAAGTTCCGCCAGACGTTCAAGCATAACCGAAGCTAAGACCAGGAAGTCATCCCTGGCCCCAGGTACTTTCATGATGAACTGGTCGACAGCCTTGAATTGCAGCCCTTTCGGTCCATTGGCCATCAAGCCCTGAATAATAACCGGTTCGGGCTCCTGTCCGCCAGCGAAAAAGAAATCCAGCCCCTGTCGAGTTCCGATGATCTCCACGATTCCCAGGCTCCCAGCCATGATTCTCAGGCGTTGCAGGGCCACCAGGTTGTCCACAGGTTTGGGCAATGGCCCATAGCGATCCTTGAACTCATCCCTCAGTCGCAAACAGGCCTCGGGGTTGCGGATCCGGGCCAGCCGGCGGTACAAATCCATTTTTTGCTGGGGATCGCCCACGTAATCGTCGGGCAAATAGGCCGACAGTCTCAGTTCGATCTTCACATCCAGCGGTGCTACACCGCCGCCGCCCTGAAGTTCCGCCACGGTTTCTTCCAAAAGCCGGCAATACAGATCAAAGCCGATGGCCTCCATATGCCCATGTTGCTGCTCTCCCAGAAGGTTCCCGGCCCCACGGATTTCCAGATCGCGCATGGCTATGTGGTAGCCCGAACCCAGGGCCTGGAATTCCTCCAGGGCGGCCAGACGTCGGCGGGCTTCCGAGGTCAGACGCTCGCCGGGCGGGGTCATCAGATAGGCGAATGCACGCTGATTGCTGCGTCCCACCCGGCCTCGCAATTGATAAAGCTGAGCCAAACCGAAACGATCGGCCCGATCAATGATGATCGTATTGACCCGCGGCATATCCAGACCCGATTCGATGATGGTTGTGGTCACCAGCACATCGTATTGTTGGTCCAGAAATTCACTCATGATCTGTTCCAGACGCTCTTCGTGCATCTGACCGTGGGCCCAGGCCACCCGCACGTTGGGTAGGAGCTTCTTGATGAGCTGAGCCGTTCCTTCGATGGTCTGCACCCGATTATGGACATAAAAGACCTGTCCGCCCCGGTGCAGTTCGCGCAGAATGGCCTCCACCAGGGTTTGCTTGCTGAAGGCACACAACTCGGTATGAATGGGCAGGCGGTCCAGTGGCGGAGTGTTGATCAGGCTCATGTCGCGAGCTCCCATCAAGGACAGATACAACGTGCGCGGAATGGGCGTGGCGCTGAGGGTCATCACATCCACCACACGCTTCAACTCCTTGATGCGTTCCTTGTGACGCACTCCAAAACGCTGTTCCTCATCAATGACCAACAATCCCAGGTTCTTGGCTTTAACGTCCCTTGAGAGTAGGCGATGGGTTCCGATCAGCACATCCACTTTGTCCTCGGAAAAGGCCTTCAGGATCTGCTTCTGTTCCTGCGGTGTTTTGAATCGGCTTATGGTTTCCACCCGCACCGGAAAATCCCGAAACCGCTCACCGAAAGTTTCACCGTGCTGGTGGGCCAAAAGAGTGGTCGGACAGAGGATAACCACTTGTTTGCCGGCGGCGGCCGATTTGAAGGCCGCGCGGATGGCCACTTCCGTTTTGCCGAATCCCACATCTCCACATACCAGGCGATCCATGGGTTTGGGGTTTTCCATGTCGCGCTTGATATCGGCGATGGCCGTCAACTGGTCCGGGGTTTCATCGTAAAGGAAAGAATCCTCCAAGGCCTTTTGCAGATGATTGTCCGCAGGAAAGGCAAAACCCGGCCGGGCTTCGCGCAAGGCGTACAAATCAATCAGCTCAGCAGCCATGGCCTTGATGGCCTTGGCCGCCTTGCCCTTGACCTTGAGCCAACTACCTGAACCCAACCTGGCCAACGGAGGGTTGGCACCCTGATCGCTGCTGTAGCGTTCCACCTGGTCGATGTTCTCCACCGGCACGTACACCTTGGCACCCTGGGCGTACTCCACCAGCAGACACTCGCGGCTCAATCCTTCCACCGTGATCACACGCAGACCCTTGTAATGTCCGACACCGTATTCCAAGTGCACCACAAACTCGCCCGGTTGCAGGGAGGCTCTCTCCTTGACCAGGCCACTGCTCCGTTTGCGCACCCTGCCGGGTCGCCGGTAGCGTTCAAAAAACTCATGGTCAGTGTGCACCGTCAGGTTGGCCGCAGACCATTGGAACCCGGCGGACAATGGAGCCACCTGGGGAATGGTCAGGCAGACATCACCCTCGGATTCTTCGAGCAGTTCCTGCAAACGGTTACTTTGACCCTGATTGTCACAAAGAAACAGCACTGTCTGGCCATCCCGCTCCCGTTTGCAGAGGTCTTCCTTCAACTGGCGGACGTCGCCCCCGCGCAAAAGTTGACTGCTGGTCTCCAGGTTCAATCTGCCCGTTGGTTGCCAATCCAACCACCTGGCATCATCGTCGCCCTTGATCCAGGAGGCGGACAGAAACACGTGGCCCATGCGGCCCAGGCGCAGTTTGGTGGACGGAACAACCAATTCGTCGATTTCAGGCAGAATCGGTTCCCGTTCCAGACGGCCCTCTCGCAATCGTGGCAATTCACTGTCCAGGAGTTCGCTTTGGGTTTTCAGGCGGGCGGGGTCGATCCAGAATATGGTGGCTCCATCCGGCAGGTAGTCGCTCACCGTGGCGCTGGCACCGAACCAGGGCAGAAAGCTGTCCAGACCATCATCCAAGAGACGATCCTCAAGACGAGCTTCAAGATCGTAGAGAAAATCGTCATTCCCAGCGGGTCCACCGGCCTGCAGGGCTTCTTCAACCCTGGCCAGGCAGGCAAGCACCGCATCATCATCCAACAGCAAATGACTCACCGGCAGGATGACCGTTTCTTCACCCCGCACGGTGGTGCGCTGGGAGTCCACCTCAAACCAGCGCACGGAAATGATTTCGTCGTCAAAAAACTCGATGCGCAGGGGTTCGTCGCCGGGCATGAATATGTCGAAGACACCTCCGCGCCGGGCAAAATCGCCCACCTTGGCCACCATCCCAGCAGGACGATATCCCCGTTGGGACAGAAGTTCGCCCAATTCATCAAGATCGATGCGATCGCCAACCTTGAGAGTCAGGACGGCCCGATCCAGGGTGCCGGGGGCCATCACTTTTTGTCGGGCGCCGTAAACTGAAGTTACAGCCAGGGGTGGTTGATCGGCGCGAAGCCGATGCAGTCCTTCCAGAAAGTCTCCCACCAGGCCCGGTTCAGGAGAATTTCGGTCGAAGGCCAGAACTTCCTGCTGAGGCAAAAGCACCACCTGACCAGAACCCAGCCACACCTCCAGATCCATGGACAACTGCTCTGCCGACTCACGATCCGGCGTCACCAACAAGGCGCTGCGTCCTTGCCGGCGATGCCAGGCCGCCAAGAGAGCCGCCGCAGCACCACCATTCAGACCGGACAATAAAAAAGGACCATCCCCTTGGGCAGGATGGTCCAACAGAGCAAGCTCCACCGCAGCCACAACCTCGAAGAGGCCCTCGCCGGATTGGTTGTTTTCAAATGCATCGCGCAGCAAACCGTTTTGGTTGCCGGGCTCGTCAGTGATCTGACTCATATTCTTTCAGGCTTTAAATAGACAATTTGAGGAGGATAAGTTTTTCAACCGCAAAATCCTCCTCTTTTGATTGAATAATGACCATATTCTAACTCATTGTGGCATAAAATCAATGTTAGTCCTCGTCTACAAAAATACCGTGGAAACCGTCATCTCGGTTTCACCCGGATGAATTGGCAGCCAGATATCAGGACCTTAACCCTGCCATGAACTTGATGAGTTTCGCTTCTACCAAACCGGTCCGAGGCTCTCGCGATCACGATCGTAAAAAGAGCAGTTGCCCTTCTCAACATGACCCCGGAAACATTCTTCGTACGTGTTTTGGTAGTGTTCTTCCAGTGCGCGGCAAAGCGCAGGTCTTGGCAGCCAGTGGCCTTCTTCGTCGATCAAGACCGATTTGTTCAAAAGCAGCTGGTCCCCTCGGTAGACCCCATAAAGCAAGACTTGAATGGGACTGATGTTCCTTCCTGACAGACATTCGAGCAAGCCGCAGAGAGTATCGGAAAAGAAATGGTCATAGACGGGCTCGGCACCTTCACCCCCCAGAATGTCAACCCATCCTTCGTAGGTGAACGGCAGGTTTCGGTCACGCATCGACTGTGGACAGACGCCTTTTATTCCGGCTTTCATGCCAGTGCTCCTTTGATACTCCCCCAAGGTCCTTCTGCCTACTCCCCACACCAGTTGCAGTCGGACTCAAGGTCAAACAGCGGGGCGAAACGGGGCCGGCGGTTCCACCGGCCCCGCCCAACTCTCCTCTAGTTGGTGGCCTTTTTCATTTTCTTGCCATAAGTCTTGATCCTGGACTTGATGTCCGTCAGTACGGGTTCCACCACGTTCCGTTTGGCCATGGTATTCAACAGGGTTTCCTGAACCTTGACCGCCTTACCCGCATCCCCCTGGCTGTTCACCAGGTCGGTGTACTGGTCGGTCATGGTCTTGAATTTGATATGACCGAAAGTATCGATGGCTTGGTCGGCTTTGTTGTCCAGGGCCGTTGTCAAAGTCTTCAAACCCTTGTCGACCTTGGCTTCGGTTATCTTGATTACGCCACCGAGACTTGTGGCCTTGGCGAGGATATCATTCATCCCACCATCCAGATTCAGCATCTTGTAGTTGCGGGTCATCGTATTACCCAACACCAAATTTGCGTGCAGGGATACCCGTTGTCCCTTCAACTGTTTCGTGATCGTCTTCAAGGTATTGATGCCGCTCTCAAGAACGCGGCTACCTCCGAAGGTCAGAATCCGGCCTACATCTTCGCTAAAGAAGTCCTGGGCCAAGACCTGTTCATCGAAACTGTTGGCAGGCCTGACAGTCATGAGCATCGGCTGTGAGACAATATCCTTTTCTTCGTGGTGAAGACAAATCTGGACGACGTATCGTCCTGCCTCATCAATGTTCCAGCCACCGGAGCCCACCGATACCAACATGGAGCTGTAAAGCGATTGGCCGGGCTCGAGCGCCACGAGTTTCGGCTCGAGGCAGTATTGGGCAAAAGGAGTCATCTGCTTGGCTTCGTCGTTCTCACGCTTGGTGACAACCGTGAGATGATCGCTGCGTTCAAGGATGTTCTGGTCAACAAGCTGCGTCCGGTCCGAGGTGTTGGTCAGTTTGAGCTCAATGTTGACAGGTTCAAGGAACTCGTAGACAGGTGTGTCCCGGTTGACCCGTGTCTCCAGACGGAGAGTCGGAGTCTCCTCGACATTTGCGCCTTCGAAGCCATGATTGTCAAACCAGTTTGCTCCACCCATCTTGACGAAACGCTCCGGAGCATGACGCAAAAAGAGAAGTTCGTTGTTGCTGAAACGGAACTGGAAGTCGGAGAAGAAGGCAGTCTGACCTCCGCTAACATTGTAGGGATAGTTCATGAAGCTGCGCGCCTCCGGCTCATTGGATAATGGAATCCAGGGCGTTCCCCAGGAAGTGGGATGCTGTTTCTGCCAGGAATGCGCCAGATTGAAACCGTGTCCCATCTCGTGGACCGCCGTCCAAAAGCGCATTCGATTGACCCAAGCCGCCGGGTGGGTATCGCCCGGCGGTGCGTTGGAGATGAATGAATCGTAGAAGAGTGACGTTCCCTGCCGATGGTTTGGACCGATGTCGTCGAACATGATCCCACCCAGGCCCGACCCCATTTCGTGTTGATTGGCAAACAGAACCCACATGGCCCATTGCGACGTATTCTGGAATCGCGACCAATAGGTCTGCATCGCATCGTGCATTTCCGAATCGCTCCAGTTTGGATTGGTGTTCTGACCTGCAATAGCCAATGGCACCTGCGAAGGGTTTGGCGAAAGCGATACGTCGAATCCAGCCCGCTGGTAGACCTTGCCGATGGAAAGGTCCCGGGACGGGATATTGGCCGGACGGTTGGGGTGGGAATGAGTCTGGTGGCTAGTCACCGGGGTGATGCCGACCACGTGGTCATACTCGAATTCCACCTTGTGGAAATACCGAGATACAAAATTGAAGTGGCGAACCCTGGTAGGTTGCCCTGAGCCCCGGAATTCCACCCGCACCTTCTTCTGGCTGGGTAACCAGCTCCTGGTCACCTTCACAACGATGGTGTTCTGGGGCAACATTCGGGTGTTGCCATCCTTGTGCCAGATCTGTCCTATCCAGACGTTGCGTGAGGTCCGGTGCAGGTTTGCGATCCAGTGGAGGCGGTTGCGGAAGCCACGCCTGATGGTGCCGCTGGCCACATTCTGGGGATACCGGTCATCCACATCCAACCTGAGTTCCTCATTTTCCAACCAAGGCAACCTGAAAATCTGATCATCGGCCATCTGAGTTGTATTGGCGTATTCCATCTCCATCCCGGTTTCATCCTCGATACCATCGTTGATATCCAGGTCCGTATCCAGGTCCGTATCATCCAATTCCTGGTTCAGTTGCATACCAGGGATTGCCGTTGTGTATGGCTGTCTGGGGATGGGAGTTGGCAGGGGGAATGGGCGAGGTATGGGGAATGGTATTCTCGTGATGATTCGCCGTACCCCTTTGTACAGTCCACTGACGGTGATCCGCGGCCGCATGGGAAGATATGGCACCATTTCTTCCATGTCGATCCTGTGGTCAACCTCTGACGACTGGGTGGTTTGATCTTGTTTTGTCTCAGTTTTCTTCATCTTTATTCCTCCAATTTCACGGACAAAAAAGTTTGACGTTATTCACTCTCCTTGTTTTAAATCCACATCCACTGCTGCCACGGGTGCTGTTTATATTTCCTGCCTACATGTAATGGAACGGATGATTTTGTTCCAAGTGGGTGATGCTGCCATCATCGTTTCGCACGACTCCCACATAGGTTTGCACGTCCACTTGCAGGATAATGTTTTGTGATTGATGTCTATCCGGTTGTTCGATGGTGATTTTCACCGTTCCGGTCGGAACAGTGGTTGAGAAAGATTCAGCCAAACCAATTTGATACCTGGTTTTAACTCCCTTTTTACGCCAGGCTTCTTTCCCGTCAATCAGGATGACGATGGTATCATCGTCAAACCCTTCCTGCAAATCCAGTTGCAGATTGACTGTTTCTGCCATGGCGGCTCCTATTTCTTGTTCAATGATCTCAACAAGGGATCTCTCTTGGCCGCGTTCCCCCAGATTCCAACTAAAGCAAGGTATGGGATTTTTTTTTACAAATTACAATTCACCCCCATTTATTTCCAAATCCCTTTGGAAGACGATTGGGTTAAACCAAGGTGGAAAGCAAAGGAGTAGGACCTGTATTTTGACCACGACGCCACAGGTGCAAGGAAGGTATGATCTCCATTCGCGACGTGAATAATATATCTAAACGACAAACAGCCGTTGGCGCCACCCATCGAATTATTGACCGTGGAATTATTTTGATGAAAACCCATTGGACCCTTCTTCATTTATGCCGGTCCAGGATTCTGAACTGCCCAACTCATTGGTTCCACCGGCTGCCTCGGCTGCAATCTTGCCAACGTCCTCGGTGATTTCTTCCTTTTCTCCACCATCATTCCCGCTGCTGATCAGGGCCCTAACCCATTTCACTTCAGGAGCCCCGGGACTATCCGGTCTCGATTGCAGATCCAAACCCGCCTTTTGGCGGTGGAACCGAAACCCTGATCCACCCACATCGATGAAGATGAGATCGCCTGGGTTGATCTTACCCTGAACAACGAAATGGGACAGTGGAGTTACTACCAGATGGTCGAGAGCGCGATTCAAGGGTCGAGCTCCCAGGGACGGATCAGCCTTGTGCTCGATGATCCGGATTTTTGCTGCCGGCGTCAGATGGATCAAGAAGGGCTTGTTTGCGGACAAGGTACGGCGCTGAAACCGGGAAACCTGCAAATCCAGAATCTGCAACAGATGTTCATCCTGCAGGGGAGCGAAAGTGATGGCCTGGTCGAATCGATTCAAGAATTCAATGGGAAAAGTTTTGCGGGCGGCTCGCCAAGCGGCTGCATCCATATCCTTGACGGTGATCTGGTCATGGGAAGTAAATCCGATTCCCTCGTGGCCCAGGCGCGCGCTCATGGCCTCACTGCCCACATTGGTGGTCAGAATGATGATGGAGTTCCGAAAACTGCTCTCTTCGTTGTTGGCCAGAACCAGTTGACCATCCTCCAGAATACCCAGCAACAAATCCCACATCTTGGGATGGGCTTTTTCAATCTCATCGAAAAGAACGAGAGACAAGGGTTTGTTTTTGGATCCACCAAGAAGATTGTGCAACAGGGAATCTTCCTGAGAAACCAGGCCTATTCCATCGTCCAGGGCTTTCAAGCAGTGGCGGTCGAGGTTTTCCTGGCACACCAGGGGCTTGACTTCTGCCCCCACGTAACCTGGAGGCGAGCCCATGAGTTTGGACAAATTGAAATGGGCGGAGAATTCCTGGCAGTTGATTCTGGTGAAAGCTCGTTGATGCCCAAAAAGAATCCGGGCGAGTGCCCGGACGGTTTCTGTTTTACCCACACCCGTGGGTCCCATGAAGAGCATCGTCAGCAAGGGGCGTTCGCAGTCTTGAATTCCTGCCAGAAGCCGACTCAGACTGTCGATCAGTTTGTCAATGGCTCCCGGTTGCCCGACTACTTGTTGTCTTAAATCCAGTGAGAACCGCCGCAACTGACCCTCGTGGGGATCATGCCGCAATTCGTCCAAAATAACCCGTCCTTGATTTGTTCCTCCGTGAACGGGCAGAAGCTTAATGAATCAACTTAGGAAGGTTTTATTTTTCGGCAAGGCCCAAATTTTTCTGAATTTTCCGTATCAGAGAAATAGTTGAATCCCGGAAAAATTTTCGACACGGGAAGGTGTGCCAGTGCGACCACAGCTCCGAGGGCCTCGGAACAGTATCGCGGGCCCGCCGTGAGATTGCCCTGAGCCGAGGCCAGGGAGGCGATACTACCATCCAATCCCTTTGACAACAGAATATTAATGGCGTTGGCGCCTGTTGTGCCAACCGTCAAACCATCCGCATCCAGTTCAAGGGTTTTTGGTACGAAGTCATCGGGATCATTTGGCGTACTTCACACTGCAACCATACGGTTTGGTTTCAGGAATCCGGACTTTCTCACCCTGCATAAGGTCGTTCAAGGCATGAAGCACATGATTGGTTTCGCCCAGCTCAGTCGGCGAACGGTTGTCATCGATGGCTCCATTGTAGGCCACTTTGCCGTCTCGCGTAATGATGAACATATGAGGCGTGGTTTTTGCTCCGTACAAACGACCCACCTTACCGGCAGGATCCAGCAGCACCGGAAAAGGGATTTGGTATTCCTTGACGGCCTTCTGGTTGCGCTCCAGACCATAACCCTGCTTGCCTTCGGCGCTGGAATTGACCGCCAGCCAGACCACATCGTGATCCTTCACCTTGGCAAAGGCCTCGTTCATGGTCCTGTGGTTTTTATGGTGTTTGACGATGAAGGGGCAGTCGGGGTTGAACCACTCCAGCACAACGGTTTTTCCTTCGGCCAGGTAGTCGGTCAGGCTGTGGTCGTTGCCCTCGGTGTCCTGCAGAGTAAACGCCGGGGCCTCTTCGCCGGGCAGGGCCCCGGCCATGGCCAGTGGTGCCGACAACATGAGAATCAGGGCACAGGCTACGGAATGCTGGAACAGCCTGGTCGTAAAGTTGGTCATGATCAGCCTCCGGATTGGGTTTCATTCAAAAAGTCTATGGTCCAGTTCCTGATGGAACCGTCTTTCATCTCTTGATTCAGAATGCCTTTCAAGGAGCTGTTTGATCCCGGGTTACGCAGCCGCAATATCAACGAATCGCCCTCGGCAGCACCGTCCTGAATCAGGTGGGCCGGTTCAAGGCAGTCGTTGAAGGGAAAGAACTCCAGCGCCTGGGCGCCTTCCACCTGCAGGATAATGGAATCCTCCTGCCAATTCGCGGTCACCGCTCCACGGGGTGCAGGCACCGGCATAGCGGCCAGGGCTGCTTCGATTTTTCCGGCTTGGCTCGACTTGATCATCGAATTTCCCACTGCAAACTCAAGGGTCATTGTGGCCTTACCCGGCACACATTCTTCCCGACAGGCCAACCATTCGATACGCGCCGGGACTGACAATTTGGTGCCTATCTGTGCTCCTGTTGGCACCTCAATCATTTGCACCAACATCAGCTTTTCATGATACACATGATCCAGGATTTCGCCTGCCGAAAGATGGCGCTCAGGGGCCGGCCATAACAGGGGACCTGCTTTCCAATCCGGAGGCAGATCCAATTGGACCCTGGGCGGAAAACCCGAATCGTTGAGTCCGTCCCAATAGAGATACCACTGGTGAGCAGGGTTCAGCTGCCACATGATGGGGAAGCTCTGACCGGGTGCGGCCTTGACAACTGAACTGGACAAGGTGGCCGAGACCTTCGACATAGCGTTCTCGATTTCCGACCCAGGTGGACTCTTGTCTGCACAACCGACCATCACGGCAAGCGAAAAACTCCACAGAACGAACATCTTCTTCACGGGTAACCTCATGCATGAAAACAAAAAATCAGACCCGAAATTATTGAATTGGCCGGGCCTTAGGCTTCTTCCGGAACCAGGCCAACCAACCAGCCGGATCCAGCGAGATACTGGTACAGGTAGTGCAGGGGTTGCTCGAACTTGATGCTATCAAGGGTGACCATCCCCTCGACCGGAACGGTGACACCAGCCAGGGTTGCAAAACTTTCGGGCAACGCCGCCTGGTAGGCCTCGACAGGCATGGGATAGACGTAGATTTTCACCTGACTGGCCAGGAATTTTCCCAGGGCTTCCAGCAAGCCGCCCATGAGATTCTCGTATTGGGCGTGGTGCATGATCTGCACCCAGGTGGAGACCCCAAACACAAACCGTATGGGCGCGGCAGTATACCGCCGCAGGTACTCGGTCACGTGGTAGGCCTCGGGCAAACGGCTCAGCAGGATGGGCTGGCCAAGCCCGGTGAGTTCACGCAGGCGGCGTAGGGTCTCCGCTTCATCCGGGGCCTCCAGACCAGCCACTGGATTCACCGAAAGTTCGGGCAGCAAGATGGGATCCCGCTCGCTCTTCTCCTCCTGTTGCAGGTGACGCAACGATTCTTCCAACATCTGCCTATGGTAGTCGAAGGTGTGCATGAACATGCCCCGTTCAACCACCAGTGGTCGCTTGCGAATGATGTCGGAGGGCTGGACCAGGTGTCCTTCAGTACTCAGGACCACGGCCTGGGCCAGGCCTGCCCGCACGAGTTTGGTGCCCAGGACGTAGGGGTCGTTATCACCGTGCTGCGGGCCCCGGGCCTCGATCACGTCGATCTCAATCCGATCCAAATCCAGCTCATTGACCAGCGTGTCGAAAAATCCGTCCACGTCCCTGGGCCCTAGAAGCGTCGCCCAGATCAGGTTCACGCCCAGGATTCCCAAGGCATCCTGTTGCAGACTGTTTAATGGATCTCTCAAGTTGACATGCAATAGCAACTCGTTGGGTTCGCTCCGTGGTTCAATCTGGTAGCGAAATCCCAGCCAGCCGTGACAATCGTTGGTGCCATGGTAATTTCGGGCCGAGACGGAGTTGGCGAACACGAAAAAATTACTTCGATCTCCTCGTTTCTCGTCCAGGCGATTGATGAGCAGGTCGTATTCGTGATCCAGCATGGCCAGGATGCGCTCGCGGGAGACATAGCGGCTACCTTCGCCGTAGATCTCGTCGCTGAACTTCATGTCGTAGGCGGACATGGTTTTGGCCACGGTACCGGCTGCTCCGCCCACGTGCAGGAACCAGCGCGCCACCTCCTGGCCGGCGCCGATCTCAGCGAAGGTACCGTAGGACCTGGGATCAAGGTTCACTTGGAGGGCGCGATTGTATGTGTCGATTTTTTCTGGCAATGTCCATCTCCGGGATCCGAAAAACTGACCGTCAATCTCATGGTTGATCTCACCACAACATAATGCCGCCACGGTTCGGGCAGCAACTCCAGACTGTCCTGACGGATTTCCCAGGATAGAAAGCGCGGATGTTTTTCATCTTTCAGGCCTTTAAAAAGTGGCCCTTTTTTCATTGAAGGGCGTGATCATGCGCAATCGTTCAATGATCGGCGGCAGCACAGCCGCCACATAATCCATCTCTTCCAGGTTGTTGTACCTCGAAAGAGAAAAACGTATGGATCCGTGAGCCTGGGTAAAGGGAATACCCATGGCTCGCAGCACGTGCGAGGGCTCCAGGCTGCCACTGGTGCAGGCGGAACCGCTGCTTGCAGCCACCCCCACTCGATCCAGCAACAGCAGAATGCCTTCGCCTTCTATATAGTTGAAACTGATGTTGGTGGTGTTGGGCAAACGGTTGTCCGGCACTCCATTCAACTTGCTGTCGGGGATGGCTTCGAGCAAAAGTTTTTCCAGATGATCACGCATCCCGCGCACTACGGTGTTTTCGTGCTGGATCCCACCCTGGGCCAACTCGCAGGCCATGCCAAAACCAGCCACCGATGCCACATTTTCGGTACCGGCCCGCCGCCCACGTTCCTGGTGTCCACCCACAATGAGCGGGCGAATTTTGGTCCCCTTGCGCACAAACAACGCTCCCACCCCTTTTGGCGCGTGCAACTTGTGTCCGGAAACAGACAACAGGTCGATGCAGCTCTTCTGCATATCCAAAGGCATTTTCCCGGCAGCCTGCACCGCGTCCACGTGGAACACCGTGCCGTTCTCCTTGACGATCTGCCCCATGGCTTCGGTGTCGAAAATAACCCCGGTTTCATTGTTGGCCATCATGATGGAAACCACAGCGGTGTCTTTGCGCAGGCTATCGCGCAGTTCATCCAGATTGAGCTGGCCCAAATCGTCAACCGCCAGGTAGGTCACCTCATAACCATGGCGTTGCTCCAGGTCCCGGCACAAGCCCAACACCGCTGGATGTTCCACCGTGGTGGTCACCAGGTGCTTCTTTTCCGGGTAGGCCCGCAAGGTTCCCACAATGGCCAGGTTGTCGCTTTCGCTGCCGCCGGCGGTCAAAACAATTTCATTGCTCAGCGAAGCTCCCACCAAAGCCATGATGCGATCCCGGGCTGCGCTGATGGCGTCGCCGGCCCGGGCTCCAAAAGAGTGCATGCTCGATGGGTTGCCGTAGTGTTCGGTTAGCAGCGGCAGCATCATCTCGATAACTTCAGGGGCCACCGCAGTGGTAGCGTTGTTATCCAGATAGATGGAATTTTCGGGCAGCGGGGGCATCCCCTCCATCAGGTTCATTCGGTCGCCTGAAGTGCTCATCACTGTGTCACCTCGATCACTTGAAGGTCTTCGCTGATAAACTCGTGCAACTGGGCTTCGACCACGTTTTTGATGGTCACATCACTGGAGCGGCAAGCGGCGCAGGAGCCGGTCAAACGCACATAGACCCGGTTGTCGTTGAACCGGACAAATTCAATGTCACCACCATCACGATGCAGATTCGGGGCAATATCCTGATCCATCAGTTCCTGGATTCGAGCCACCATGGCAGCGTCTTCGGGCTCATGCTCTACCGGCTTGGGACCGGCAGTTTCCTGAGGCATGGAGCCAAGGGTTTGCAAGCCGCCGGCGCCTTCAACAGCCACCGTGCCAGTGTCCTGGCCATTTTCAATTTTGTCCCAGCAATCGCGCAACAGGTCACCCAGGTCGTGATGGCATTCCTTGCACCCGCCACCGGCCTTGGTATGGTTTGTCACATCCTCAATGGTTTCGAGGCGATGGTTGAAGATGGCGTCCTTCACCGTATCCTTGGTCACGCTGAAGCAGTGGCAGATGATGGTGCTTTGTTTGATGAGATCGCAGGGCACTACGCGTCCGAGTTTCTTGTAGTAGTCGATCATGGCTGCTTCGAGAGCTTCGCGGCCCATCACCGAGCAGTGCATTTTTTCCCTGGGCAGACCATCAAGCGCTTCGGCAATATGCTCATTGGTGATTTCGGAAGCCTCTTTCAGGGTCATGCCGATCAGCATTTCCGTCAACACACTGCTCGAGGCAATGGCGCTGCCGCATCCGAAAGTCTGGAATTTGGCTTCGACAATGCGTTCGTTTTCATCGAGCCTGAAGGTCAAGCGAAGAGCATCCCCACAGGCCATGGAACCCACTTCCCCCACACCATCGGGATTCTCCACCGCACCCACGTTGCGGGGATTCATGAAATGGTCGAACACTTTATCGGAGTAATCCCACATGGGGCACTCTCCCTGTTGGAAAATGACCACCGCATTGATGCGGTGAACCCGCTAGATGGAGGTATTTGGTCCTATTTATATAAACCAATGAAGCTCATTTAAAATATAATATCAAGGAATCCCGAATTCAATCCCGGCGGGTTACGCCCCTGCCCACATAAAGTTCGATCAGGAGCAACAAAAAGGCCAACCCGAAGAACCAGGGGGCCAAATCCCGACCATTGAGGGTGTCCACCAGGTCCACACCCTGACCGGATGCCAACTGACCTCGAACCTCGAGACCATACAAGTCCAATTGACGAGCCCAGTCAGCGGGCTCCCAGAGGTCGATCATCGACTCTTCGGCGGGAACTTGAGCCGCCACAATCCCAAGAGTATCGCTCCCGGATAAAAAGGTCACAAACCCTGCCCTGTCCAGCACATCGCCCACCAACCTTGGGGTATCACCCTGCCAAACCAGGTCAGCATTCTGCCCCTGCTGGCCAGCCGGGTTCAATATCAAAAGCTGGGCGGTATTTTCCAGGGTCAGGTCGGAAATCCAGGGCACCGGAATGATGGAGGCACGCCGTCCCACGTTGGTATTGACGGCGGCAGAGCGCAATCCGCCGGTGGCCAGCCAGGAAACCAGCCTTTGAAAAAAGGGCAAGGCCATGGGGCTGGCGGCTATCTTCCCGGAAAAGGGCAGCAAATTGAAAGGCATCAGCACAAATCGTCCCGCACCCAATTCACCTGTCAACAGCATGGGTGATTCATCAGCCATTTCCAGAACCACTCCGGCTTCTCCAGCCGGCACTTTCAACCAGCGATTCCAGGTGATGTCTTCAAAGGTGGTGATGGCTTCCGGGCCCAACCCTGCAAAAATGGGATGACCGGGTTCAAGCACTTTGACTCGTTGATGCTGCCCCGGTTGCAGGGAAACAGGTTCAACACCCGGGACCATCCCCAGCAGTGGCAACATCGAAGAGTCGAGGTATCCGACGAGGGTGGGTTCGCCCACCAGGAAGGCAGCCACGCCACCGGTTTCCAGCCAAAGGCGCAAGGCCTCGCTGGCCCGACGGCCCAGGGGTTCCGGGTCAACAAAAATTGCCACCGCAGCGGCGGACAAGTCGCCGCTGGTCAAATCACCGCTGGAAATATCCTTCACCCGAAAAATCCCATCCTGGCTGCCGGGGGCCAGCGCTTCGCCCAGATAACGCCAACCACCTCGTCCTGCAAGGGGGTCCACGGCCCGATCGGGTCCGTGGACCAACAGGACGGTCAGGACCGTAGGCACGGTCAATACAAAAGGACGCTCGTCATCGGACCCGAAAGCATCGCTGGGCTTGCGAATGAACCCGGTGTGCAACCCGGGGCCGGGAACCGAGAGTGAAAATTCCAGGGGAACCGGAGTAGTGGAGGGTTCAGCGAGAACCGCCTCCGCCACCTGGAAACCATCCAATTCCAGAGAAAACACTTGATCTGGAAGATGGCTGGTGACCATGGCGCGAAGATCTGCACTTTCTCCACGTTGCAGGGCCCGTTGGGGCAGTACAATCTTCTGAATGCCTCCGCCAGCGGTGGCCTCACCCACATGGTGGGTGATGATGCGGGCGGTTCCGGCAGCCAAAAGACGGTCTGCAACGACCTGCAAATCATTGGGCAGGGGATTCTGCTGAAAATCGCTGATGAGCACCACATCAACCGGCTGGCTGGGAGCCCGGGCCACCAGGGTTGCCGTTTCACGGATGACGGCGCTCAGATCAAAAGCCCCATCACTGGGCCTGATGGCAGTGAGCCCGACCACTACTCCGGTGCCGGCGGGCAACCAGTCGCCAAAAAGTGAACCTGTCCGGCTGCCGGCGACGATGACCTGCACGGAGGCATCCACCGGCAGGGTCTGCATCATGCCGGAACAATCAGCGATGGCCCTATCCAGCCTGGAGCCTTCATCCTGCTGGGTGTTCATGCTGGCGCTGTTGTCGATAATGAAAATGAGGCTGCGTGATCCCGAGGAGCCAGTGGCCAAACCACCCCACCGAGGACCGGAAATAGCCATCACCAGGGCCAAAATAGCCAAGACCCTCAACAGCAAAAGCAGCCAGCGGCGAATACCCAGACTACGGGCCTGCCGAGCCTGCACTTCGTCCAGGAATCGCAAATCACTGAATTTTTGTTTCTGGACCTTCTTCCGGCTGAGAAAATGAATGATCACCGGCAGGGCAGCCGCCAATCCGCCAAAAAGCAACGCTGGATTGAAAAAACTGATTGGCATCAATACATCCGCCGTCTTTTTTGCAGGTACAGGCCGAGGCCCTTGTCAAAGGGCGTATCGGTGGTGATTTGCACCAGATCAATTTTTTGTCGTCGGCATTCCCTGCGCAGATTCTTCCGCCAGGCCAGGAATCTCTCCTGGTAACCGGCCCGCATATGAACCGGCTCGATGCGAACTTTCTGCCCCGGCTGTTCCAGGGATTCAAACTCCACTTCGCCACTGAAATCCAGGTCGATTTCCCTCGGATCCAGGATTTGGAACACCAGGACCTCGTGCCCCTGGTGACGAAAATGCTTCAAGCCGTCGAGAATTTTGTCGGCATCATCCATGAGATCGCTGAAGAGGATGACCAGGCCCCGACGATGCACTCGCTCGGCAATCCGGTGCAGCACATGACCCAGCCTTGTGCCTTGACCTTCGGGCAACTTGTCCAGCACCTTCAACACCTGGAAAAGCTGCTTGCGCATGCTGCGGGTGGGAACCATGTGCAGAGGTTCTTCATCAAAAGTGACCAGCCCCACCGCATCGTTCTGCCTCAGCAACAAATAGGTCAGGGCGGCGGCCATGTAAGCGGCATAGGTTTTTTTGGTGAGCCGGGACGAGTCGGCCGAATAATCCATGCTGGCAGAACAATCCATCAGGATGGTGGCACGTAAATTGGTCTCTTCGGTGAAAACCTTCAGGTAGTGCCGATCGCTTTTGGCATAAACCCGCCAGTCGATGTTGGCCACCGATTCGCCGGGAATGTATTGGCGGTATTCGGCGAACTCGGCGCTGAAACCGTGATAGGGACTTTTGTGCAAGCCAGTCAGGAAGCCTTCCACCACCAGGCGGGCAACAATGTCCATGCGTCCCAATTGGCTGATGAGATCCGGTGTGAGCAGGGTCTGGCTCACGAAGTAACCTCATCCAGAATCAGGGAGATGATCTTGTCCTTGCTGATGCTTTCAGCTTCGGCGTGGAAGTTGGCCACAATCCGGTGCCGCAATACAGGCAGGGCCAGACGACGGATGTCCTCCAGATCCGGAGTGGGTCGGTTGTCGATTAGGGCACGGGTTTTGGCGCCCCGGATCAGGTATTGAGCGGCTCGTGGCCCGCCACCCCAGGCCAGAAACTCCTTGGCCGCCTGGGCCTCTTCACCAGTGCCAACACGAGTGGCGCGGACCAGCTTGACGGCAAATTCCGTCACATTGGCCGCCACCGGAACCTGTTTTATGAGGTCCTGGTTGGCCAACACACCGGCTGCGTCGATAACCTTGTCCAGGTTGATCTCGTCGGCACCAGTGGTGCTTTCGACGATGGCGATTTCATCACTGAAACTGGGATAATCGATCATCACATTGAACATGAACCGATCCAGTTGGGCCTCGGGCAAAGGATAGGTTCCTTCCTGCTCAATGGGATTCTGGGTGGCCAGCACAAAGAACGGTGCTTCCAGAGTGAAGGTCTGCCCCCCCGCGGTAACCTCCCTCTCCTGCATGGCCTGCAAAAGAGCCGCCTGGGTTTTGGGCGGTGTACGGTTGATTTCATCGGCCAGAATCACGTTGGCGAATATGGGTCCCTTGATGAATTTGAATTCACGACGTCCGGTGCCGTGATCCTCTTCCAGAATCTCCGAGCCGACGATATCGCTGGGCATGAGATCAGGCGTAAACTGAATGCGGTTGAATTTGAGATCCATCACCCTGGAGAGGCTGCTGATGAGCAGGGTTTTGGCCAGCCCCGGAACTCCTTCGAGCAAAACATGGCCACCGGAAAAAATGGCGATCATCATTTCTTCGATGACGTTTTCCTGGCCGACGATGACCTTGGCCAGTTCCTGGCGCATGGCGTGGTAGTTTTCCCGCAATTCATCGATTCTGGAGGTGTCGCTCACGGTTGGACCTTTCAGAAAGGGCATGGAGTTGGAATTATTGCTTTAGAATAGGCTTGTGAACCCTTATCGTCCAGTGTGTTGTGCTGCTGAACCAGGTTTTCCCTAAGGAAAGAAATGCAAAAAAAACTGTACCGAACCGTTGAGAACCTCTTGGCGAGGGTGGACCATTCAGGGGGCAGCGAGCAGGCCCTCATCGATATCCTGCATCTGCTGGTGGAAAGTGACGACACCGCCAGCCGGGGGGTGGTCAGCGGCCGCCTGTATATCGAGCGGGAGAACGACTACAAACTCATCAAGAGCATCGGAGGACACGGCCCGGACATCGCCGGCAAGACCGTCAGCAAAAACTACCAGATTGTTCGCGATATCCTTGAGCACCGTTTGTGGGTCATCTCTCCTGACAGCCCCGGGTTTGATCCCGAGTTGGAAGCCCAGTTCTCCGATGTGGACTCCGCAGCCATCCTTATCGGCCGCGACCCATCCTACATCCTGAGCCTGGGCATCCGCCACCATGGCAGCGAAGACGACCTGAGGGTCCTATTGGAAACCCTGCGTGCTTCGGTGGGCATCAAGTTGCGCGAGCAGGCCCTGACCAGCCAGATGAAGCAGGCCTTCATCATTCAACAATCCCTGCTGCCGGCGAGAATGCCGGACTTCGAGGGTTACGACATTTCCGCCGTCAGTATTCCGGCTGAAGAAGTGGGTGGCGATGTCTACGATATTCAGGAAGTGGAAAGTGGTGTTCTGGGCCTGATGATGGCCGATGCCAGCGGCCATGGATTACCGGCCGCCCTGCAGGCCCGCGACGTGGTCATCGGCCTGCGCATGGGCCAGGCCGAAGGGGAAAAAATTACCGGCACCGTGGCCCGCCTGAACAGGGTGATCCACAGCAGCGGATTGACCAGCCGATTCATCTCCCTGTTTTATGCCGAGTTGGAATCCGCGGGAAACCTGACCTATGTGAATGGAGGACATTGCCCACCGTTGCTGATCACTCCCGGAAAGAAAGTCTATGAGTTGAAAATATCCGGCCCAGTGCTAGGTCCACTGCCCGACGCATCCTACGGCCGGGGTTACCTGACCATTAAGCCTTCGGAGGTTCTGGTTGTTTTTTCCGACGGCGTAACCGAGCGCCACGAGCCCGATGATGCCCTAAACGACCCCGACAGCGAGGTCATTCCCGTGGAATTCGGCCGTGAAGGGCTCATTGAAGTCATCACCGAAAACCTTGAAAAAAATGCGGATGGAATTGTCCAGGCTATCCTTTCGGCAGTGAAAAAATTCGGAATCAACCGGCCCTTTGAGGATGATGTCAGTCTGATGGTGATCAAGCGACTCCCGGCGGAGAATTATCCACCAGCGGAATCGCTGACCTTGTTGTCCACCGAAACCAGACGATAGAGCGCCACCGTCCAGGGTTGCGGTTCCCGCAGCCCAACCCCTTCAATAATGCAGCTATCGATCAACTCAAACCGCACCCCATGTAAGGTCTTGCCTTCCCAGCGGGGCATCCCCTCACTACGATCCACAAAGTAGTCCGGTCGCCGACCGCTGCCGAGTTCACGGGTTTCCAGCCAGGCACCACTTGCCACCATCTCCTGAAAACCGATGCGCCTGCCCAGCTCCAGGATTTCTGGACTCACCAAGCCCATCAGGTCCAGGACTCGCCGTTCGCTGGCGTATCCCACGGCCCCGATATCCAGCGCGGCAATGACGGCATCCTCGGCAGTGTTTTCACTCAACCACTCGCCCAAGCCCCAATAACATTCCCGCACTCCCCTGGGAAATTTCTCGGCATGGGGAACAACCATGGTTGAAAAAATCCACACATTGCCCAACAGGGTCAGCACCACGCCGCCAATAAGAACCCCACTGCCCATCCTGCGACCCCGCGGGCCAACCCGTTGCCCATTCATCAGCCACTCGGCAATCAGGGCCATGGCCAACAGCAAAACCGGCGCCAGGGGACTCACGTAGCGGGAGATAACCCAAACCTGTTTAACCGCATAGCCCCCGAGAAGAACCACGAACCAGGTTCCGGCAATACCCAACAGGGCCACCGGGCCCCAAACCGACCAGGGCCCGTGCCCGGCGGCCAGCTGCCTCTGTTCGTCGTAACTGTTACCCTCTTGTTCAACCTCTTCCCAGATCGTATCCAGATTCCGGCTGTTGCGAACCAGTACCAATACAATCAACAGGAGTATCACCATCCACAATATTCCCTGGGTTGCGGCCAGTTGCTTCAGGGCCATCAGAAAGTATTGCAGGATTTCCATAAATGAAGCTGGATCAACTGATGATTTCGCCGCCGCGGTGCCGGGAGTTATTCGCCCAAAAGCATGCCAGGCGTAAGCCAACCAGGGCACAACCACCAGAGCCCAGCCAGCCATGGCCGCCAGCAGAGGTCCATGGGGTCGAGCCGTGTGGCGACCGCTGATTCCACCGACGCTGCCAGCCCTGAAATATTCAAACCAGAGTAGCCAGGGAAGTGCCAGCGGGGCCAATATCATAAATTCAGGTCGTACCAAACCGGCCGAACCTGCCACCACACCCCAACTCAGATATCGACGCCAGAGAGCTTCGCGCGTCACCCCCCAACCAAGGTCCCTTCCGGTAACCAGAGGCCATAACAACAGGAGTAAAAAGGCCGTGGCCAAGGGTGTTTCCATGCCGGAAAAGGTCCAGCGAAGAAACCAGACATCGGCCGTGGCCAACAACAGAAGCGTACCTTTCCAGAAGGCTGAAAAAGTCATTCGTTCCAGAATGTTGTCCAAAACAATGATCATGAGCAGGCCGCAGAAGCACCCCAGGAGCCAGGCGGCGACAAAAGGCGGCAGGCCAATTTTAAGGAGAAAAGCCAGACCGAAAATCCAGAGTGGGCTGGTAGCGCCATAGCTGCCTTGTCCCGGATTGAAGGAAAATTCCCCCCGCTCGATCAGGTTGTGGGCATAGCGTAGGTGGATGTAGGTATCATCGGTAATGTATCCCCGCAAAGCCCAGCCGGCGCTGGCCAGGACAACCATTGCCAGCAAAAGTCGGATAGTGCGGGATCTATTCATGGAAAGTCATTCCAACTACTTCAGGAACATGGGTAAAGATTGAACCCGTCGGATCACTGGACGATAGGCATCCTTGTCGTAAAAACGATCCACGTCAACTCGTTTGACCCCTTCGATCACGGAGTTCAGCCCAACAGTAGTGTACTTGCCGTCCTGCAGGGCGGTCATCAATCCGCTGGCACCGTCAAAGAGCATGTCCATGGCCAGGTTGGCGAAGTTCATGGCCACCATGCGGTCAAGGGCATCGGGCGCTCCGCAGCGCATCATGTAACCCAACTGCTGAAAAGTCACATCGTGCCCCGTGAGTTCCTTGACCTTGTTGGCTACCCAGTTGCCCACTCCACCCAATTTTTGGTGCCCATAGGCATCTTTTTCACCGGACTGGGAAATGTCACCGCCAATGGGGATGGCGCCTTCGCTGATGGTCATCATGGCATAGTTGCTGGGGTTGAGTTCCTTGTCCTGAACTATCATCTCAGCCAGTTTTTCCACATCGAAAGGCACTTCCGAGATGAGGGCCCGATCCACATTGGCCAAATAGCTGGCCACCAGGCTGGTTTCTCCACTGTTGCGGCCAAAGAGTTCCACCAGGCCAATGCGCTCATGACTGCCGATGGGTGTGCGCAAATCGTTCAACGCCTGCACGCTGCGGGTGATGGCTGTGCCAAACCCAATGCAGTAGTCAGTGCCGTATACGTCGTTGTCCATGGTTTTGGGGATGGCGATCTGGGGATATCCGGCCAGGTTCAAACGGGCGGCATAACTGAGAGTGTCGTCGCCGCCGATGGGAATCAGGGCATCAATTTCCAGGCTTTCAAGATTGGCCACCACCGTATCAGTGATGTCCACCGGATATTTCCGACAATCATTTTTGAGGTGCTCGGGCATATCTTTTTCGCGAACTTTGCCTGGATTGGTACGGCTGGTATGCAAAAAGGTGCCGCCGGTGCGATCGATGGTGCGCACGTCATCGTATTCAAGAGGCATGACCCATTCGGAGTTACCGTCCAGGCCCAGGTCGGGCTGGAAATTGGCCAAACCACCCCACCCCCGCCGAAAACCGTATACTTCAAGGCCTTCATTTTTGGCCCGGTGCACAACCTGTTTCATGGCCGAGTTGAGTCCCGGAACATCACCGCCACCGGTCAGGATGGCAATTCTCCGCATGCGCCTCTTCATTGTCCCTTCTCCTTAATAACTGGACAACCTTGTCCAAAAATGAAGTAATCCCTGGAAGCCCCACAGCAAGAGCCTAATCGCCTTCAGGGAATTCGCAATGGCAACCGTCAGCCAGAAAGGTGCCTTCACAGCTCATTTGCGCCAGAGCGCGCACGTCGTTTTCACTGAAACCGAAGGCATCAATGGCCATACCGTATTCTTTGGTGAGACTTGTATTGGAAACAGTCGGGTTGTCGGTGCAGAGAGCCACCTTCACCCCGGCATCCAAAAAGCGTGGCAGCGGGTGGTTTTCCAGTTTGTCGATGGCGCCTGTGTGCAGGTTCGAAGAAAGACAAACTTCCAAGTAGACACCGTCGGCAGCCAGACGCTTGATCAATTCCTTATCCTGTCCCGCGCTAGTGCCGTGACCAATGCGATGAGGGCCGAGATAGTCCAGGGCTTCCCAGATTCTTTCCGGGCCTTCGCTCTCACCGGCATGGGCCGTTGTCATCAGGCCCATTTTGGTAGCCAGACTGTAGGCATCCTTAAAGAGAACCGGCGGAAAAGGTGCCTCATGCCCGGCAATATCAAACCCTACCACCCCTACACCATTGTGGAACTCCTCTTTTTCACCCACCACCTCACGCAAAAGAATGCGGGCCATGTTTCCCCCGTGGTTGCGCATGGCGATCACGATGATACCCACTTTGAAATCAGGATGATCTTTGCCGAAAGTGGAAAAGCCCTTGCGGGTGGCGGCCAGAACTTGACGGTTGGTCAACCCCGCACGCCTGTGAATCAAGGGGTTGAGACGCAGTTCCAGCAGCCTAATGCCATCGTTGTAGGCATCTTCAGCAAGTTCGTAGGAGATGCGCCGGATATTGTCGTAAAATTGGGTGTATTGCAGGGGCAAATGGAATTTGTCGAGATAATCCAGCAGGGTATTGTCCAGGTTGTCGTCCCATTGCAGATAGTGACAAAATTGCTGGAAATCCAAGCCGGGCACAGCGCTGTAGTAGGTCTCGGAAAGTTCCCAAAGGGTTTCGGGTCGGATGGAACCGTCGAAATGACGGTGAATATCGGTCAGGGGCAGGCTTTTCAGCAATTCTTTCTTTTGATTCGCATTCATGAAGGCACCTCTTTTATTCTCTCTAAAATTTGGCCTAGGATAGCCATGGATTGGCTGAATGTCCAGAATTCAGGAATTCCATTTTAGTATTGTAGGAGATAGACGAAAACTATTGAGTCATTTACCATGATCGTCAAACCCGGCGACCAGCGCCGACAACCATTGAAGGAGTGCGGGGATGTTCAATCGCGAGATCTTGAATATCGACTTTGAGAATGAGGCCAGGGAAATCTGCAGCAAGTGGCGAGAGATTGTAGTCAAACGCCTGATGCGACGGGGTGCGGTGGTAGCCATCAGCGGCGGCATCGACAGCAGCTGTTGCGCAGGGTTGGCAGTGCGCGCCTTTGGTCAAAAAAAAGTATTCGGACTGCTGTTGCCCGAACGGGACAGTTCCTCTGCCAGCGTCGATCTTGGTCGCCAGCTGGCCGAGCACCTGGATATTGATTTCACCATAGAAAACATCCAACCCACCCTTGCGGCCATTGGCTGTTATGAAAGATACGATGCTGCGGTAAAGTCGGTTTTTCCTCACTTCGCAGAAGGCTGGAAAAGCAAAATCGTCCTGCCCGACGACCTTCTCAACAGCGATCGCATGAATTTCTACCGTCTAGTTGTCCAGGATCCCAGCGGTGAAATGATGACCCAACGGCTCCCTGTGCAGGCGTATCTGGAGATTGTTGCAGCCACCAACTTCAAGCAGCGAATCCGCAAAACCCTGGAATATTTCCACGCCGATCGTTTGAACTACGCCGTCACCGGCACACCCAACCGATTGGAATACGACCAGGGATTCTTTGTGAAAAACGGTGATGGTGCAGCCGATGTGAAACCCATCGCCCACCTCTACAAGACCCAGGTCTACAACATGGCCAAATACATGGGGTTGCCGGAGGACATTTGCAGCTCAACCCCCACCACGGACACCTACAGCCTGCAGCAAGGTCAGGATGAATTCTATTTCGTCCTTCCCTATCCCGAAATGGATCTTCTGCTCTGGGCCAAAAATCACCAGGTGAGCGCCGACAACACCGCCCAGGTCATGGGCCTTGAAACCGCCCAAGTGGAACGGGTATTCAAGGATATCGACCGCAAACGGGCCACCACCCTGCCCCTTCACCTGGCCGGATTACTTGTAAAGGAAGTACCGGAAATCATCAAATTGTAGTTAAGTAATTTGCCAGATTGGAGTATTAGTGTAAGTTTAGGGAAATGATAACCTATTCCATTCAGGTGGGAGTTTTCATCTGGTGGATCAACCTGGGGGTACTATCAGAATGAAAGTCAATACCAAGGTCCGCTACGGGCTGCGAGCGATCCTGCAAATTGCCGAAGGTTATGGCAAGGATCCTGTGCCAATCAGTGCCATCAGTGAAAGTCAGGAGATAAGCAGCAAATACCTGGAACAGGTTGTCGGGACCCTGCGCAAATCGGGTCTGATCACCAGTCGCAAGGGTGTTCACGGTGGTTATCATCTGGCCCGCTCCCCGGAAGAGATCGACCTCTGGGAAATCATCACCGCCCTGGATAACCATACAACCCTTGTGGATTGCGTCAATGACGTCGGCATCTGTGATCGTTCCAGCGATTGCCTGACCAGGTCAATCTGGACTTTGCTGAGCCTTCGCATGCAGGAATTCTGGACCAGCTTCAAACTCTCCGATCTGCTAAATACCATGCATGCCCCCGGCGATGTAGTTCTTCAGGAACTTGGTGATTTGAGCTGATCCGGCTCACCTGGACCGGTATCAAAGAGGACGAGATAAATTTTGCGCCCTCCCTACCCGGTGGGCGCTTTTTCGGGGCCAATTTCATCCACTCTATTTCCCCAATTCCTTTGAAAGACCGTTGACTATCATCAACAATGGAACAACCTTTGCATTCTGAGGAGCAATTGAGGTTCAACTTACCAAAATGGGGATTCAAGCCATGAAATTCGTTGAGATTCTGCAGGCCAAGGCCGCTGAAATGGAAAAAACCATCGTCCTGCCCGAAGCTGATGATGAGCGCATGCTGCAGGCCGCAGGTCGGATTACCGAAACCGGTCTCGCTTCGATTATCCTGCTGGGCAATGCCGAGGCGATTAGTGCAAAGCTGAATGAACTGGACATCACCCCTCAGAACCTGACCATCATCGACCCCGAATTGTCCACCTACCGACTGGATTTCACTCGGTATTACCATGAAGTCCGCAAACACAAGGGCCTCAGTGAGGACGAAGCTGCGGTCATTATGAAGGACCCCCTCTTTTTTGGCGCCATGCTGGTTAAAAAAGGCATGGCAGATGGAATGGTGGCCGGCGCGGTGAACTCCACAGGCAATGTCCTGCGAGCCGGGTTCCAGATCATTGGCATGGCCGAAGGAACCAACATCGTCTCGAGCTGCTTTGTGATGGTCAAACCCGAATGGGATTTCGGTGAAAACGGCATGATCGTCTTTGGCGACTGCGCTGTGAACCCCCAGCCCGACGCCGACCAGCTGGCCGACATCGCCATCGACACCGCCGACACCGCCCGGGCTTTGTGTGGTTTCGAACCCAAGGTGGCAATGCTCAGTTACAGCACCGGAACCAGCGGCGCTGGCCCTGATGTGGACAAGGTCGTTGAAGCGACCAGCCTGGTTAAGGAAAAAGCCCCCAACCTGATTGTGGATGGCCCTTTGCAACTGGATGCCGCCATCGTACCCTCGGTGGGCCAGTCCAAGGCTCCGGACAGCCCGGTTGCCGGACAAGCCAATGTGGTAATTTTCCCTGATCTTGACGCCGGTAACATCGGCTATAAACTGGTCCAAAGATTGGCGGGCGCCGAAGCCGTAGGTCCCATCCTGCAGGGCATGGCCAAAGGCGTGAACGATCTTTCCCGTGGCTGCAGTGCCGACGACATCGTCAACGTGGTGGCCATCACCGCTCTTCAGTGCAAATAAACAGGAGCGACCGGGAACAATGAAAAATGTCCTGGTAATCAATTGCGGCAGCAGTTCCCTCAAGTACCAGTTGCTGGACATGGTGGACGAAACCGTCCTGGCCAAGGGTTTGGTTGAACGCATTGGCCTGCAGGAAGGGATCCACACCCTGATCTGTCCCGGCAGTGACGACTTCGAGGAAATCCTCCCCATTGATGATCATGCCAAAGCAATTGAACTGGTCATTAATGCCCTGGTCAATCCCGGCCACGGCGTGATCGAATCCATGGACGCGGTGCACGCCGTGGGACATCGTGTTGTCCATGCCGGTGAAAAGTTCAGTGGTTCGGCGCCTATTACCGACGAGGTCATTGCCGCTTTGCAGGAATGCGTAGCACTGGCCCCCTTGCACAACCCGGCCAACATCACCGGCATCCAAGCTTGCCAAAGAGTGATGCCCAAGGTGCCCATGGTGGCCGTTTTCGACACCGCCTTCCACCAAAGCATGCCCGACCGTGCCTACATCTACCCCATCCCGTACTACCTGTATGAAGAGCACAAAATTCGTCGCTACGGTTTCCACGGCACCAGTCACCGCTATATCACCTTGCGGGCGGCTGAAATCATGGAATGCACACCTGCGGACCTGAACCTGATCACCTGTCACCTTGGCAACGGTGCTTCTATGTCGGCCATTTGCGGGGGCCAATCCATCGACACCAGTATGGGTCTGACACCCCTGGAGGGTTTGATGATGGGCACTCGCAGCGGCGACATCGACCCGGCCATGGTTGGTTTTCTGAGTCGTAAGCTCAACAAGGACCTGTCCGAGATCGAAGAGATGCTCAACAAGGAAAGCGGTATGCTCGGCATCAGCGGTATCAGCAGTGACCTGCGAGATGTAGAACGCGAATACGCCAACGGCAACGACCGCGCCCGCCTCGCCCTCGAAGTCTACGGCTACCACATCCGCAAATACATCGGTGCCTACGCCGTAGCCCTCGGCCGCCTCGACGCCATAGTCTTCACCGCCGGCGTCGGTGAACACGCCTCCCTGGTCCGGGAATGGGCCTGTCAGGGCCTGGAAGCCATCGGCGCCATCCTGGACCCCTTCAAGAACGCCACCCGCCACGACGAAGCCATCATCTCCAAAATGAGCAGCCGCGTCAAAATTATGATTATTCCCACTAACGAAGAACTTATGATCGCCAGGGATACTGCAGCGCTGGTATTGGATCACTGATAAGGTTTTCCTGCCGGTTGTGCGTAAGTGGGCGGGGGGATATTGGCATTTTTATGAAAACAGAAAATGATCGAAAAGTGGTGTCCTTGTATTAGCTTATTCAAAGGACATGAAGCAGGCGTTGTCGGTTTATTGCTGATTTCCCGGTGAATCCCGTGATATCCCAATAACCAACAAGTTAACACCCACCCTTTTGTGCAATTCTTCCTGTCCGATATTAACTATGCTTCAATACCGAAACCACCACTAATTTGCCGCCATTTGAGACTTTCGAGTGAAGTGGAAGGAGCCTCGCATTACCACTGCGCCTGAAGCAGTAAGAGTTACGCCGGTTATCGTGTCGTGGGTCTTGTTGACTGATAGTTGGGCTGTGGTAGGACGGCCCAGGCTGTGGCCTTGTTCGGTCAGGATTTTTGTGATGGGAGTTGAGGGCATTAGTTGGCGGTCAGCTATGTAGCTGGCGGCGGCGGCCAAGCTGGTTCCGCTGGCGATATCTTCGTTATGGCCCATTTTCGGGTGGAAAAAACGGCAGTGGAAGTCCAAATCGTTGTCGATGGTTTCAGGGCAGATCAGGGTCAGGCCGCCAACACCGCGGCGGTCGGTGAGGCTGGCGATTGCGGCTGTGTCCAGAAAAGGGCCACGGATGGTTTGGCGGTTCGATACCGGAACAATGATCTGGTCGAAACCGCAGGAAATTCTCTGGGGACCATGGTCGCCCAATCGCAAATAATCAGGATCCACTTTCAGGGCTGCGGCAACCTCTTGGGCGGGCACCGGTTCGCCGAAGCGCGGGGCGGGCAACTCCACGGAAATAAGCGTTTCGCCCTTGGAATTCAGCCTGAGAGTAACAGGCAGGATGCCTGACCCGGTCTCCAAGCGAATATTTGTTCCACCGGGAGTCGGTTTGAAAAAACCTCTATCGGCCATGGAGGCAAAGGCGGCGATCACCACATGACCGCTCAGGTTGGCTTCCAAACGGCTGGTAAAAAAGCGTAGCCGCACGTCGGCCCCAGGCATGGCCGGCGGCAGGACAAAGCCGGCCTCCATGGAGAGTTCGTCGGTAATCTGCAACATTTCCGCTTCAGTGAGGCTCGATGCGTTGGGAATGATCGCAGCCGGATTCCCGGTGAATGGGCGATCAGCAAAGGCATCGACGATATGAAAGGGAATAATAGCCATGACGACCTCTTTCGACGGGGCAATGCTCGCGCATCGCCGGCCGGGCCGGTTACAATAGGGGTGGCGGTAGGGTAGCTCCATCTTCCACTTGTCGCCAATCACCGTACGGAAACCGGAAAGTGACACAGGGCGATGACCCTTGAGGCTACTGATGTTGGATTCTTGGGTGTGGAAACGATCCTCAACAGATCAAAGTTATCCTAGCAGAAAAAGTGACTGGGCACAAGAGTCTCAAACTGGACACCAAGTTGGGATGAGTTGTGGCCCCGAAAATGTTTCTCCCTACCCGAGGACAGGCGAACAGAAGTGATGACACGTATTCCGGTGTTGGGCGAGGCCGGAATAATCAAATCAGCAATGGCCCAGCCTGAGTGGATAGTCCGAGACGTTATGAAATAGTCTTGCTAGAATCATGGATATCCCTTGCCCCAAGCGCCAAGGATGGCTTTTTTTATTTGAATCACCGTATTGAGTTTTTTGAAAGGCAACCATGTATTCCCATACCTTCACTCCTGGCCATTTTTCAGCACCGCTTCTATCAATCCTCGTGGTCTTGGCAATGACAACCAACCCGGCTTCACCTGCCACAACAACCACGGTTATGGATAATTACAACCAGGCGTGCCTCTCCAGTCTGGCCGGCCAAACAGACGTGGCCTTGAAATATTTCAAGAATGCCCTGACTGCCGGATTCGACGATTTCCGCTTCGCCATGGCCGACAGCGAATTGACCAATCTGATTAACACTCCGGCTTTTGCCAGCCTCTACACCACTCATCAAAGCCAACAAACACTTTTGAGCAGTGAGCGCGGCCTCAATCTTTCAAGTAACATCTGGAGCGATTGGCAGGAACTATTTTCCAAAACAAATTCTACCAAGAGTAAAGCCTCCTTCCGCATCCAATGGCAGCCCCAAGCCCTGATCCTGGAAATCCTCCTTTCAGGAGAGATGGCTGCATTGTTTGCCAAGCCCATTCAACCACCCTGGTATGGCGGGCCGGGCGTGATGTTGTCCTTGGCGATACCAGACGGCACCTCCCCTTTTGAAAGTGCCAACACCTTTCAATTCGGTTTCGGCAAGAGCAAAACCTCGGGTACCGGAGCCATCTATCTGGGTAGACAGTTGGGATGGCAGCCAGTTGGCGAATTGACTCCCGCAATCAGCCTGCGTGACCAAGGGCAAACTGCGGTCATCAGCGCCTCGATCAGCTGGCAAAGCATTCTTCCTTTCCACCCTCTTGTAGATTCACCTCTGGGTTTGAACCTGTCCATTCGTGGGGAAAAGACAGAGGACCTTTTCACCCTTTTCCCTGATCCAGCAGCTTTCTTACCCGCCGCAAAAGTACATCGATATGTTCCCCTGAATTTTGACGCCGCCAGTGAATCCAGGGAATCTTTTGCCGGGCGACTTAACCAAAGCCTGCTAGTTGACCAACCCTTGATTTGTGATCTGAAAATTGTTTCCGCCCAATCCGGTACCGGTCGGCTGAAAATTGATTTTCTGGACCAACAGGGAAACTCGGTCTTACCAGAGGGAGCAGCACGGTCGAATTTTCCCTGCCAACCGGGAGTCAATTCCGTTTCCCGGACAGCTGATTTTCGAGCCTTGGCCATGGGCCCCTACCTGGTAAAAGTGGAGCTGGAATTGCCTTCAGGTGAAGGTCTGGTCTGGAGTTCTCAGGTTTTAAACCTGGGTCCAAACTGGCGAGAAGCCCTGCAGGAGCAAGTCGAGAAACTAACGCCCCAGGATCAACCCACAACCCAATATTATCTGGACACCATTGTTGAGGCTGTGGAGAATCTGGCTCCTCGGCGCCATCCGGGACAGGTGGCTACAACACTACAAATGCTGAATTCCCTCCTCAAAGCCGGCATCGAAGAAGGCAGCATTCTGCCTGAATCCGGATTGATGCAACTGGTTTGGCAAGACCCCCGGGGGCGGAAACATCTGTGCAGTGTCTATTTGCCCAGAGGCTTCAGTAAGGCCAAAAACAGGGAAGCTATAGTTTTGCTAACCGATGCTTACGGAGCCGAAAGCCGGTTGGTTGGCCGAATTGCCCGGCTGTATGAACACCAGGATGGTCCGGTGGTGAACCTGGAGCCATCGAGGCAAAATTTCCCTGTTTATTTGATCCCCCATTGGAAACCAGGCCTATCACAGACCCTTGCCGAGAAAAATTCAGAATTGGTTGCTTTTAATCAATGGGCTGAGGAATATTTCCAATTCAGTGCAATGGCGTTGGCGGGTGTCGATGGCGCCGCTGGCCTAGCACTCCATTTCAGCAACCAGGCCCCAACCGCCATTTCCCGCTTGTTGATTTTTGCCGGTGCCAACCTGAATCCCTGGCCTGAAGCCGATCACCAAGAACTCGTCGATATATTCTCAGGGCAAATCCACCACCAATTTCACACCACCTGGATCGATTTCACCCAGGAAACACGCACTTCCGGTCAGGGCCAAATGCTCCTGTCGATTTTAAAGGAATCAAAGTACATTATGGCGGTTAAGGAAGTGCGCGGCGGCCTCAGCATGACCCAGGTGACTGATCGTCTTGTTCTCTGGGTGGAGGAAAATCCCAAATAGCTGAATATTTACCGCTTGTTTTATGATTCCCGTTCGTTGGGCAGTTGCCCACTGTCACCGGCCCCAGTTTCTTATTTTGGAGGACCTGCTTTGCTTTCCATCCGCACTCTTGTGTCCCTTATTGCCATTCTGATTGTCCTTTCACTTTCCTCCAGCTTTCTTGGCAACCCTGCCCTGGCTGCTCCTGTTGTTGATAACCCGGCGACTCCCAGGGGTGGTTCTTCCATATTGCAGATGGAAGAGATGTGGCGCATTGGCGGCGAGGATGATGAAGACAACATCCTTGGAGTTGTGGGACAGGTTTTAGCCGACGATCAGAACAATGTCTACCTGCTGGATCTTCAGCTTGTCGAGGTGATGGTCTATAGTCCCGAAGGCGAATATTTGCGATCGGTCGGCAGCCGGGGTGAAGGCCCTGGTGAGATTAACCGGGCGGCGGACCTTGTTTTCATGCCCAACGGCAACATCGGCCTGGTGCAATCCTTTCCTGGACGAATCGTCATGGTTGACCGTTCCGGCCAACCAGCCGGTGAATTTCGTCCCGGCGGCGATGATCCGTCTGCCGGTGGCTTTTTTGCCCTGCGAGGAGCCGCTTCCCGTGGCGGACGCATGGTTTTCAGTGGCGCCCGAATAACCAGGGGTGAGAAATCCCGCACCGCAGTCAACTTTGTGGCTTCCTACGGTGAAGACGGTCAACGACTCAATCTCTACTACGATACAACAATGGTCCGGGAGTTCCGGGGACAGGAATTTTCCGAAACCAAGGAATTTTTTCCCCATGAAGGCGGCTGGGCCCTCGGGCCCGATGGCCGAGTGTATGTGAGCCAAGAGAGAAACAGCTATCAGATAGAGTCTTACAACCCGGACGGCACCCTTGCCTACACAATCAAACGCCCCTATGAGAGCTGGAAGCGCACCGCTGAAGAGAAAAAAGTCGCAGAAGATGCAATAATGCCCTACCGAAGACGCAACCGTAGCCGCCTGAATATCGTAGTGGCATCGACCGAAAAAGACATCGCCCGCATGCGGGTGGCCGATGATGGTCGTCTTTGGGTCCTTTCAAGCCGTGGTCTGCGGGAACAGCCCGCGGGAATTCACTCCACCTGGGATGTTTTTGACAAAGCCGGCCAATTCGAAAAAACCGTGGCCATAGCCTGCGAAGGCATGGGTGTTCGGGACAGATTGTTTTTTGCCAGTGACAATATCGTAGTGGTGGTCAAACAATATGCCGACGCGGTCAAATCCTACTGGGGCCAGGGTGGTGATGAGGAAGTGGATGAGACCGAAGAGTTGGAAGGCCTGCCACTGGAAGTGATTTGTTACCGAATAGTTTCGGATTAACCAGGAGGAAATCATGTTGTCTCGCCCATTCGCCACTATTTCTTGTTTGTCATTCATGCTGATGGTGGCAGGAGTTGTTGCCGGCCAGACAATCGTGGACAACCCGGCCCACCCTGCCGGGGGTGTTGAAACCATATCCCTGACCGAGCAGTGGCGCCTAGGGGGCGAAGATGAAGATTTTTTCTTCGGCACCGTATCGCGCATCCACCAGGATCAAGCGGGCAAGATCTACATACTGGATGGGCAACTTTGCCAGGTTCATGTTTTGTCCGGCGTTGGTGAAATCCTGGCTTCCCTGGGCAACGAAGGCGACGGCCCCGGCGAAATGCGCGGTCCCGGCGATTTCTACGTTTCGGCTGACGGAACGGTCAACATCCTGCAGAGTTTCCCTGGCAAAATCGTGAAAATCGCAGCGGACGGAAATCCTGCCGGTACCACCCATTTCACTGTTGGCGGTGCCAAAACCCAGTTTGGCGTGCTTATTCGTGGGTTGGAAACTGATAAGGGCTTGTACCTCGGTGGAATCCAAATGGAGTTTGGCGGCGCAGGCCCAAGCAAGCAAAATTACTTCCTGTCGTATTGCGACAAGGACGGAGGCCAGATCGATCGTCTGGCCAAGAAGCTCCATGTTATCGATTACGGTGATTTCAGGATGGAAGAGAAAGACATGGATTTTATCTGGGGCCGCATGGCTGTCGGGCCCCATGGCCAGCTGTATCTGGCCGAATCTCGCAACCAGTATTCGATCTCCGTCATGGATCCCGATGGAACCGTTACCCGCATCATCAACCGATCCTACAAGGCCCCTCCTCGCACGGAGCGGCAAAAGGAAATTGCCCGACAGATCATTGATGCCATTGCCGGATATCACCCGGTTCCTCTCAAGAGCAAGGCCATCGAAAAAACCGAGCCGGCCATTGGTGGCTTGACCGTCATGAACGATGGTCGGCTTTGGGTTCACGCTAATTTCAGCGATGAAGCCCTTCCCCCGGGAACCTGGAATATCTTCGACGTTTTCAGCCCTGAAGGCAAACTGGAACGGCAAGTGGCCCTGAAGGGCTCCTTCAACCGCAACCGGGATGCCGCCTACCTGCTGCCCGATGGTCGTCTGATTGTGGTGACCGGTGCCCTGGACGCCTTCCTGAACCAGATGGGCGCCGGTGGCCAAGGAGAGGCCGCCAATGAAACCGCCCTCCTGGAAGTCATTTGTTTTGAACTGGACAATTAAATTTGATCACCTTTTGAAAGGCTTGAAATGAAGACGCTGCTTAATTTGGTCCTGATTCTCACTCTAGTCGTCCTGTCCGGTTGCTTTGGCCAGGGTGGCGACGAAACCGCCGCCGATTCCACCGCCAATGTCAATGCTGAAAAAACAGACGGCCAAGGCCAAAAAGAAAAGCCCAAAAAGCCTAAAAAAGAAAAAGCCATCAAGGTCAACGTTGGTACCGTTAGCAAAGGTGACCTGGTCCTGCCCGTCTTTGCCGACGGCGCCATCCGCACCCCCAAATCCCTGCTTATCAAGACCAAGATCGGCGGCGAATTGCTGTCCGTGCTCGTGCGCGACGGCGACCACGTGCGCAAAGGCCAGGTGCTGGCCCGCATCGACCCCCGGGAATACGAAATCGCCATGGAAGAAAGTCGTTACCGGCACTTGCAGGCCCTCAGCCAGATGGCGGCCGAAGCCGATACCTTCAGCATCAATTATGCCGCCATGGAAGAATTCACCAGCGGGCGTGACAAGTTGGAAAGCCTCTATAAACGCGGCGGTTTGACGCGTGAAGAATACCAGAGCCGGTTGCTCGAACTTGAAATGGATAGTCTGAACAAAGGTGCTTTTCGCGAGGCCGTTTTCCAACAACGCACCGGCCTGGCCGAGGCACGCATGGCCGAAGAACGGGCCCGCCTGAATCTGGAATACACAGACATCCGAGCGCCCTTCTCAGGGATTATCCAGGGACTGACCATGGTCGCTGGCGAAATCGTCAGCACCGGAACCAGTGTCTGCACCATCTTCAACAACGACAAACTTGAAGCCGTCATCAATGTTCTGGAAGCGGACCTGGGCAACCTGAGCCAGGGCCGCCCGGTGCTGTTGAGCGTGCCAGCCACCGGGAAAACCCTTGAAGCTAAGATTGATGTCATCAGCCCCACGCTGGATGTGGCCACCCGCACCTGCGAAGTGATCGTTCGATTTGACAACCCCGATGGAAAATACCGCCCCGGCATGTTCGTTCGCTCCCGCATCGCCGGTTGGGTGTACCCCGACAAACTGATGGTACCCAAAGCAGCCTTGCTGACACGCGACAACCGCACCCTGGTTTTCAAGAAGGACGGCGACCGGGCCAAGTGGTTGTATGTGGATACCGGCTTGCAGAACGATGATTGGGTGGAAATTATAGCCGTGCACAGCGGCGGCAGCCTGGCTGCAGGCGATGAAGTCATCGTCAGCGATCACCTCACCCTGGCCCACGAAGCCAAGATCAAGGTGCGCAAACGCATTCCTGCGGTCAGCCGCTGGGATTTTGCAGACCTGGCCACCGGTGATTCTGGTGAAGGTGCCGCACAATGATCATCAAAGCCGCTGTTCGGCGCCCTGTCGCTATTTTGATGGTTTTCATGGGTCTGGTACTCATTGGTTATCGGGCCCGGCAACTGTTATCCATCGATCTTTTGCCCTCCATCAACTATCCCAACCTGACGGTGATAACCAACTACTCGGATACTCCCGCCGACGATTTGACCCGTTTGGTGACTCGACCTCTGGAAGAGGTGATCACCGGTTTAGCCGGAGTCCGGCGTGTCGTCTCCAAAACCCGCGAGGGTGTTTCCACCATCACCGTGCAGTACGAATGGGGCACGGAGATGGACTTTGCGAACCTGCATCTGCGTGAGGCCATTGATGGCCGGGCCTACAGGGATGATTTTCCTGAGGAGGCCGACCGTCCGCTGATATTGCGTTGGGACCCGAGCGCCCGCCCCATCGTCATCATGGTCCTGCATGGGGAAAGTCCCATGCCCCAGATGACGGAGTTTGCCCGTGAAGTGGTCAAACCCGCTCTTGAACAAATCGACGGTATCAGTCAGGCTGAAGTTATTGGTGGGGCCGATCGGGAAATCCTGGTGCGTCCTGATTTAAACAAGCTGCGTTTGTACGGCCTGACCATGGCTGATCTGGGCACTGCCCTGCGGGTGGCCAACATCAGTTTTCCAGGTGGGCGCATTCGCAAAGGGCCCCTGCATTTGCCACTGCGTATTCTTGGCGAGTTTGAAAATCTGGATGAAATCCGGCAAACCGAAATTCCCGCTGCGGGCCCCGGCATCGTCATAGGTGATCTGGCCGAGGTTCTGGATACATCCAAGGAGCCCGACGGCTTCACCCTGAACGCCGACGAAGAGGTGGTCTCCCTGCACCTTTACAAGGAAGTCGGCGAGAATACCATCAGCACCACCGAAGAAGTGGATCATATTCTGGACATTCTCGGTGGCCAGTACCCGGACCTGGATTACACCTTTATCTACCGGGACGCCGATTTTGTTGAAGAGAGTTTCAAGGGTTTGAACCAGTCGCTGATGTTTGGTGCCGGACTGGCCTTCATCGTCCTGTTTTTCTTCCTTATGGACTGGCGCAGCCCCCTGGTGGTGGGACTGGCCATTCCCGTTTCCATCATGACCACTTTTGCCTTCCTGCACTTTGCCCATGTGGGCCTGAACCTGATGTCCCTCGGCGGACTGAGTCTGGCCGCAGGTATGCTGGTAGACAACTCCATCGTCGTGCTGGAAAACATCAACCGGCACTTGAAGCTGAAGTGGCGCCGTGGCGAAACGGTTGCCGATGTTTGTGCCCGGGCCGCCGCTGAAGTGGCCTCCCCCGTGATCGCAGCCACCCTGACCACGGTGGCTGTTTTCTTTCCTGTTATTTATGTCCCCGGTATTGCGGGTGAATTTTTCCGGGACCAGGCCCTTACCGTGACCATCAGTTTGATTGTATCAATTTTTGCAGCCCTGCTACTGCAACCAATGCTGTCGGCCCACATTTTGCGGATTCCCGGAGATCGTCCTTCCCTGATTTTTCGTCCTGGCGAGTCTCTTTTCCAGGGCATCCAAAGTCGTTATCACCACTTGTTGGAACGGGTCATGGACCACAAGGCCATTTTTCTGGTTCTGGTGATGATCGGCATCGCTGTGGCCGGCTATTTCGGTTCCACCATGCGCCTTGGTTTTATGCCCGACCGCACCCGTGGCGATTTCACCCTGGCGTTGGAACTTCCGGCTGGGACACCTCTGGAGTTGACCCGCCGTACCGCAAGCGATCTGGCCGCCTTTCTCGCCCCCATGGATGAAGTGCTGACCGTCTACACCCAAGTGGGCGTCACCGAGCGCACCCTGGCCAGTTTGAAGGAATACAGCGCCGCCAACACCGCCCGCATCCGGGTCATGCTGCACCCCAGCCGTCATGGCCGTCAGGATCTGGCAAAGATCAAGGAACGGTTGAAACCGCTGTTGGAAAGCAAGGAAGGCACCATCTTCACCTATCATGAAGAAGGTGTGGGACTGCGTGAAATCCTGGCCAGCGGGGAATCGGCTTTTACCCTGGGGGTCACCGCCGAAAAGAGCGCCGAAGCCTTGCGCACCGCTGAGCTTTTGCTGCCCCGTCTGCGTGAAATTGACGGCCTGCAGGGTGTGGAAATGGACCGGGTCATGGGCAATCCAACCATTGAGGTGAGCATCGACCGCGAAAAGGCGCTGCGCTTCGGTCTGTAACCGGAGAACCTGGCCCAGGAGCTGAAGAACCGCATCCAAGGCACGGTGGCCACCACATACAACGAGGTGGAACAGCGCATCGATATTGCCGTGCGTCTGCCACGGGAGATACGTTACGACCTGGCTGCCGTTTTGGCATCACCCATTGCCGTGGGCGACAAGACGGTACCCCTCGGTTCTTTCGTCACCCAAACCACCGGCACCCCGGTGCGCGAAATCGTGCGCCGCGATCAACGTCGACAAATCACCTTGACCAGTGATGTCACCGACCGCGCGGTGGCCGACATCTGGGTCGACGTGAATGAATTGCTGGCCCAGGTCGATCTGCCCGACGGGGTGGTGTTCCAAACCGGTGGCGAGCAGGAAGAAATCAGCAACAGCTTCCGCGATCTGGGCTGGGCGTTGCTGCTGTCGGCCTTGCTGGTCTATATGATCCTGGCCGCCCAGTTCGAAAGTTTCCTCGACCCCTTGATCATCTCCGCCGTGCTGCCGGTGGGGGTGGCAGGTGCTCTACTGACCCTGTTTCTGACCGGCCAGACCATGAACATCATTTCGCTCATCGGCATGATAGCCCTGCTGGGTATCGCGGTGAACGACGCCATCGTCAAGGTGGCCACCATTCGCCGTCTGCGCGAGAGCGGGCTGCCGGGTCGTAAGGCCATTCTCGAAGCCAGCACCCTGCGCTTCCGTCCCATCATCATGACCACGGTAACAACCGTGATGGCCATGATGCCCATGGGCCTGGGGTTGGGAACCGGCGAACAGATGCAGCGCCCCCTGGCCATCACCATCATTGGTGGGTTGAGCATTGCCACGCTGCTGACCTTGTTCCTTACGCCGGTGGTGTACGAGATGATGCACAGCCGCACCGACCGGGAGTATTGAACCGATGATTCGTTTTGCCGTCGATCACCCCGTAGCCACCTGGATGCTGTTTGCAGCCATGGTGGTGACGGGTTTGTATGCTCTACCCAGGTTGAATATTGAGGCCATGCCGGAAACGGATTTACCCGAGTTGTCCATTGATACGGCTTGGAACGGGGCCAGCCCCAGTGCCATTCTCAGGTCAGTGACCCTGCCGGTGGAAGAAGCCGTGGCCGGTTGTCATGGTGTTGAAGATCTGGACAGTATTTCCAGGCACGGCCGCAGTGTGGTGACGGTAAAATTCAAGCGGGATACCAACATGGAATTTGCCCGTCTCGAGTTGTCCGAGCGATTGGGCGCGGTGCGCCGAACGTTGCCCGCCATGGCCAGCCAACCGTTCATACGCCCCTTTGTCCCTGAAGAACTGCAGAGTGAAGATTTCTTCACGCTCAACCTGATTTCCCCCCTTTCCATGAACCAATTGCGCGATCGGGCCGAGACCTGGTTGTTGCCGCGCTTTTTATCCATCAGCGGAGTGGCCGACGCGGAGCTGCGTGGTGGCGCCCGGCCCCTGGTCAGGATATTACTGGACCTGGAACTGGTTGAACGTTACGGGCTGACCGCCGACGGCATCAACAGCCGCATCAACTCCCTGGACGCCATCGTCCCGGCCGGTACCATTCGCAAGGCAGGTCAGGAATTCACCGTCAGTGTGCGTGACAGTGCCTCGGTACTCCAATTGTCCCAAACCGTGCTGCGGACCATCGGCGGCCAGGCCATCACCCTCGGTCATGTGGCCACGGTCAAGCCCGACTTTGAGGATATTGGCTATTTCACACGCATCAACGGCGACAACGTGATCACCCTGGTCATCACCAAACGAAGTGGACAGAACAGCATCAGCGTCAGCAAACAGCTACGCGCCGAGCTGCCGAAAATTGAAGAGTCCGCACCCTTCCCCATCTCCTTTGAGATCGATCAGGATGAAGGGGCCGACCTTGAAGACAAACTTTCGGACCTGGTCTGGCGCTCGGGCATCATCCTGCTGTTGCTCTTTGTATTGCTGGCCATCGCCCTGAAGAGGGTGAGGCTTACCGGCATCGTCGTCTTGTCCATCGTCCTGGCGATTCTTATTTGCCTGAGCATGTTCTATCTGTTCGGCATCTCGGTGAACTTCATCACAATCAGTGGGCTGACGGTTTGTTTCGGGATGCTCCTTGACAACAGCATTTTGGTTCTGGACGCGATCCACCGCCGCCTGACGGGCAAGAAATCCGGCGAGGCCCGCGAGGCCCTGATCAGCGGAACCCACGAAGTGGCATTCCCCATTATGGCCACCACTTTGACCACCGTGGTGGCTTTCCTGTCGTTCATATTCATGACCGATCGGTTGAGCCTGTTCTACTTGCCCCTGGCCATCAGTGTCGGGATTGCCATGTTGGCCTCCATTTTTGTGGCTTTCGGATGGATTCCCGTGGCTTTGCGCGGCCCTGCGGAACATGACATGCGTCACAGCAAAGCAGCCGATGACGAACATTCCCTCGGCGGCTTGTCGTTGCTCTGGCGCTGGGCTTTGGGATTGCTGATTCTGGCCCTGGTTGGACTGGCAGGTGTCTGGATTTGGAAGGATTTCATGACGGTGAAGGATTCGCTGCCCTGGATAGGTGCTTCCATGGCTCTGCTGATGGCAGTGGGCGTTTTTGTCAGTTTTGTCGACGGCCTGACCCGATTCCATACCCGCTTCTGGTTTTTCCCCATTCTGCTGACCATCGCCATTTTTGCCGGCACCTGGTATGTGTTCGACGAGAAGGTGCGCACCGGTGGTTTCTGGCGCCCACAAGATGCCGAAAAGGTCACCGTCTACCTCAGGCGTGCCGTTGGAACAGATGTCAAGCTGTCCAGCGCAACCATGAAGCTCTTCGAAGACGAGGTCCTTCCCTTGCCTGAAGGCGTGCATATGCGCACCACTTCCTTCGACAACCAGGCTTATATGGAAATGGAATTCGACGAGGAGCTTCTGGGCTCCGCCTACCCCGAAATGTTCCGCAACAAGTTCATCATTTTGGCCGAAGAACTTGGCGGCATGTTCATCTACATTGGGGGATTCGGCGACCCGTACATGAAAGGCGGCATGGGTGGCAACCGCAGCAACTCCACCGTGCGCATCACCGGGTACAACAGCAAGGAGCTGAAGACCATCAGTGACGGGGTTCTGGCTCGGCTGGAACGCAACCGACGGGTGCGCAACGCACTGCTCAGCGACGGCGGGCGCTTCTCACGAGCGGGCACCGACGAAACCGTCATCCTTTTGAATCGCAAAGTTCTTGCCGAACATCGTTTGAGCATGAGCGAAATGATGGGACACATCCGCCGTCTCCTGGGAGTGGACAACCCCTGGCATATGATTCTAGATGGCGAAGACCAGCGCCTGATGATGACCTATAATGACGCCGAAGAAATTGAATACGACCAGATCATGGGGCGCATCCTGACCACGAGTCGGGGTCAAAAGGTGCAGCTGGGCCGCCTGATCACCATCGAAAGTCGGCCCGAGATCAGCTCCATCACCCGGCACGACCAGCGTTACAGCCAGCTGATCAACTGGGAATACATCGGCACCGACAGCATGAAGCGAAAATTCCTGGCCAACATCGTCAAGGGCATTGAACTGCCCTACGGCTACACGGCCGAAGACATGAGCGGACAACAGGTCACCGAAGAAGAAGAAGATCAGCTGCGCGAAACCCTCTACTGGACAATCATCTTCATCTTCATGGCCATGGCGGCCATGTTCGAAAGTTTCTTCCTGCCCATGCTCGTTTTGCTGACCCTGCCCATGGCCATGGCCGGGGTCGGAGGCATTTACTGGGCCACCGCCGTGGAGTTCGATTCGTCAGCCAAGATTGGTCTGATTCTGATGTTCGGCATCGTGGTCAACAACGCCATCCTGCTGATCAACCGGTTCCGCTTGCAGGTGCGCGAAATTGTGGCTGAGAAAGGTTTGCTGGGAACCCTCGTACCCGCCAAAGGTCGCCTCGGCGGGTTTGATTTGTGGCGTGTGGATACCAAGCAGCGGCAAGGCATATTGTCCCGGGCCATCCGCGAAGGAGTGCGTATCCAGATGCGCTCCATTTTGCTGACCAGCGGCACCACCATTGCCGGAATGTTGCCCCTGATCTACAAGAGCGAAACCTCCGAGGGCAACGACATCTGGCACAATCTGGCCCTCAGCTCCATTGGCGGGTTGACCAGCAGCACGGTGCTTATTCTCAGTGCGATCCCGGCTTTGTATTGGATTTTTACCCGGTTCGGCTGGACGTTGGCTCGATTTGGACATCTGGTTGGACGATGGTGGAATCGTTTGCGGGGACGGGAAGTGCCGGTGCCGATGGAAACCGGTAGTTAGGCCTGCAAGTGAGTGAACCCGACAAGTTTATTGAGGAACTGACAGACTTTCGCCACAGGTTGCACCGTCAGCCCGAGCTTTCGGGTCAGGAAGTGAAGACCGCCGCCATAATGAAGCAGTTCCTGGCTGAACGCGGTCCCCGGGAAATGATAGAAGGTTTGGGTGGCCATGGACTGGCTGCCGTTTTTTCAGCCCCTGACAACCGGCCCGGCCCCGTGGTCATGTTGCGGGCAGAACTTGACGCCCTCCCCCTTGATGAGTCGCCTGATTCCCCGTGGCCCAGTGAACACCTCGGCTGCGCCCACAAATGCGGGCACGATGGCCACATGGCCATACTCGCCGGTGTGGCTTGTCGCCTGCAAAAATCTCCTCCATCTTGCGGGTCGATTATTTTGTTGTTCCAACCCGCGGAAGAAACCGGTGCCGGAGCGGCGGCCCTGTTGGCCGACCCCAATTTCAGGGCTTTGAAACCCGACTGGATTTTTGCCCTGCACAACCTGCCCGGCCATCCTGCATGGAACATTCTCACCCGCCCCGGCGCTTTTGCCGCCGCCAGTGTTGGTGTGAAGATCCACCTGCGGGGTTCCACCTGCCATGCCGCTTATCCCGAGCAGGGAAACAGCCCGGATCTGGCCATGGCCGAATTGGTGATGGGCCTGGTCAACCTTAGCGATGATGCGGACGAAGCCCTGGCCCTTGTCACCGTTGTTCATGCCCGATTGGGTGATGGCCGTTTTGGCGAAGCGGGCTTCGGCATCAGCCCTGGTGAAGCTGAAATCATGTCCACCATCCGCGCGGATCAGGATGAGGTTTTGCAGCACCTCAAAGCAAAAACGGCGGATTTGGCACGGGAAATCTCCATGAATCATGGATTAAAGTGTGAAGTGGAATACTGTGAAGAATTCCCGGTGACCATGAACGATGCAGAAGCAGTGGAAATCATTCGTCAAGCGGCGCAGGAGTTGAACCTGGAGGTTGAATCCCCTGGAGAGAGTCCGTTTCACTGGTCCGAAGATTTTGGTTTCCTTACTGCCTGGACCAGTGGCGCCATGTTTGGCTTGGGGGCGGGCACCAGGTACCCCGCATTGCACGGGCCCGATTTTGATTTCAACGACGACCTGATTTTTCCCGGAATACAAATTTTGGAACGGATTTGTCGGCGAAGCCTCTCCCGGTAAATACCATATTCCTACGGATTTTGTAGGTTAATGTCGCCAGGCAGTCCCACTTTTTTGACCTATTCTCTTCACTTTGACCCATTGCCAATTAAAAAATTGTGATGCCACCAGACGCAGGTTATGTTCTAATTTCATGCGGTTGTCACCAAAATGTCAGCCCTCCACCGTATCCTTCTGTGAACCTTTCAGCGGGAGAGAAGAATCCATGAATTCTTTCGGATCGATTGCCTGGTCGTCGGTCGGCAAGAAGGTGATAACCGGTCTGACGGGGCTGGCCCTTTTCGGGTTCGTCGTCGTTCACCTGATCGGAAATCTCACCCTCTTTATCGGCCCTGGCGCCTTCAACGCTTATGCACATTTCCTGGAGACGGCAGTTCACGGCGGGCTGATTTACGCCTTTGAAGCCGTGCTGATTCCCATTTTCCTCTTTCACATCATTTCGGCCTTCACCGTGGCCTGGACCGATCGTCGGGCCGCCCGGAAAACCGGATACAAGACCATGAAGAGCGCTGGTGGAAAGAGTCGCAAAACCCTCTCCTCGATCACCATGATCTACACTGGTGCCTTGATTCTCGTCTTCGTGATTGCCCACATTTTCCTGTTCAAATTTTCTGATCACGAAGTTGACGCCGATGGAGTCAAGAATCTCTATAAAACCGTGGTAACCGCCTTCCAACAGGTCGGCTTTACGGCATTTACGGTATTGGCCATGATCATGCTTGGTTTTCACCTGCGGCACGGTTTCTGGAGCGCGTTCCAGTCCATTGGTTGGGCCAACGACAAGTACCTGCCCATCCTTGAAAAACTGGCCCTGGTCTTTGCCATCTTGCTGGGCATTGGCTTTGTCCTCATTCCCGTCTATCTCTACCTCAATGGCGATCCCAGCGCGGTTGCCGGTCCGGGAGGTCACTAATTATGGCTGACCACAATATTCTCGACGCCAAGATCCCCAGCGGCCCCCTGGCCGAAAAGTGGGACCAGCACATGATGGACAGCCCCCTGGTGGCCCCGGGCGGAAACCGTCGCAAGCACAACATCATCGTTGTCGGCACCGGCCTGGCCGGTGGTGGAGCCGCCGCCACTTTGGGTGAGCACGGCTACAACGTGATGAACTTTTGCATCCAGGACAGCCCCCGCCGGGCCCACAGCGTGGCCGCCCAGGGTGGTATCAACGCCTCCAAGAACTACCAGAACGACAGCGACAGCGTGTACCGACTGTTCTATGACACCATCAAGGGTGGCGATTACCGGTCGCGCGAAGCCAACACCTATCGTTTGGCCCAGTTGTCCATGGCCATCATCGACCAGAGCGTGGCCATGGGCGTGCCTTTTGCCCGTGAATACGGCGGCACCCTGTCCAACCGTTCTTTTGGCGGTGTGCAGGTCAGTCGTACCTTCTACGCTCGCGGCATTACCGGCCAGCAGCTGTTGCTCGGAGTTTACAGCGCCCTGAGCCGTCAGGTTGCCGCAGGAACCGTCAAGATGTATCCGCGTCACGAAATGCTGGATCTGGTCGTCGTCGACGGCAAGGCGCGTGGCATCATCGTGCGCGAACTGCTCACCGGCGAGATCAAGCGCTACGAAGCCGACGCCGTGGTGCTGGCCACCGGCGGTTACAGTCCGGTGTTCTATCTGTCGACCAACGCGGTCAACAGCAACGCCACGGCGGCCTGGCGCGCCCACAAGCGTGGAGCATACTTCTCCAATCCCTGCTACACGCAGATTCACCCCACGGCCGTGCCCCAAATGGGCGACTATCAGTCAAAGCTGACTTTGATGAGTGAATCCCTGCGCAACGATGGTCGGGTTTGGGTGCCGTTGAAGGCTGGCGATACTCGTCGCCCCACGGAGATTCCCGAAAACGAACGCGATTATTACCTCGAGCGTCGTTATCCAGCTTTTGGTAATCTGGTTCCCCGCGATATTGCTGCCAGAGCAGCCAAGGTGGAATGCGACAAGGGTAAACATGCCTATTATTCGCCCTACTCGGTCTACCTGGACTTCGATGAAGCCATTGGTCGATTGGGCAAGGACGTGGTGGGCGACCGTTACGGCAACCTCTTCGATATGTACGAAGAAATCATCGGCGACAGCCCTTACGAGTCTCCCATGATGATCTATCCCGCCCCCCACTACACCATGGGTGGACTGTGGGTGGATTACAACCTGCAGAGCACCATCGAAGGTTTGTTTGTGGCCGGGGAAGCCAACTTCTCCGATCACGGCGCCAACCGTCTCGGTGCCAGCGCCCTGATGCAGGGTCTGGCCGACGGCTATTTCGTGGTTCCCCGTGTGGTTGCCAACTACCTGGCCGGTACCAAGCTGGACAAGGTCACCACCGAGAACGAAGCCTTCAAGTCCACCGAGGACGATGTTCGCAAGCACTTCACTCGCTTGCTGGACATCAAGGGCAAGCGCACGGTGCGAGACATCCATTGGGATCTGGGCCGCGTCATGTGGGAAAATGTCGGCATGGCTCGCAACAAGGCCGGTTTGACCGAAGCCATCGACAAGATCGGCAAGTTGCGCGAAAACTTCTGGCAGGACCTGACCATCACCGGCAACGAAAACGACCTGAACAAGCAGCTCGAACAGGCCAACCGTCTGGGCGACTACCTTGAGTTGGGTGAACTGATGGCCCGCGACGCGCTCATGCGTGAGGAATCCTGCGGTGGCCACTTCCGCGAAGAACACATGACCGAAGATGGCGAAGCCAAGCGCAACGATGCCGACTTCAGCTTCGTCTCGGCCTGGGAGTTCAAGGGTGAAAACCAGGCCCCTGAAATGCACAAGGAAACCCTGGATTTCAAAGACGTGGAAGTCAAAACCCGTAGCTACAAATAGAGAAAGGTTAGCCATGTCAGACCAAAGCATTCAGAAAAACGGAATGACAATTCACCTGAAGATCTGGCGCCAGGCCAGTCGCAGCGACGACGGAAAGTTCGTCGACTACACGGTGGAGAATGTCCAGGCCGAGATGTCCTTTCTCGAAATGCTGGATATCCTCAACGAAGATCTGGTGCGCAAGGGTGAAGAAGCGGTTGAATTCGACAATGATTGTCGCGAAGGCATCTGCGGCACTTGCGGTATGATCGTCAGCGGAGTTGCCCACGGCACCCATGCGGCCACCACCACCTGCGAGATCCGCATGCGCAGCTACAAGGATGGCGAGACCATCACGGTGGAACCGTTCCGGGCCACGGCCTTCCCATTGATCAAGGATTTGGTAGTGGACCGAGCAGCCTTTGACCGCATCCAGACCAGGGGTGGTTTCGTGTCCATGAACGTGGGCTCAGCCCCCGACGGCAACGCGCAACTAATCTCCAAGCACAACGCCGACAACGCTCTCGACTCAGCCACCTGCATTGGTTGCGGCGCCTGTGTGGCCGCCTGCCCCAATGGGTCGGCCAGCCTGTTCGTCAGCGCCAAAATCAGTCAGTTCAGCTGGTTGCCACAAGGCGACCCCGAGCGAACTCGGCGGGCGTTGATGATGGTCGAGCAAATGGATGATGAAGGTTTTGGCGACTGCTCGAATCATGGGGAATGTGAGGCTGCTTGCCCCAAGGAGATAAGTATCCAGAACATTGCCCGGATGAGGCGGGAGTTTATCAAGGCGGCTTTCAAGGGGTAGCTCTCGGGCCTTGATTGTTTGGTTGGATTGGTGGGACCTTGCTCCGCTGGAGCAGGGTCTCATTTGCATAGGTCCGGTGCCGGACGGATGCCATCAGGAGCTCCATGAAATCAGCCCCGGACCTGTGCCTCATTCGGGGAAACTTTCTGTATTCCTGGCAGATTGATCGACTCCATTATTGCCAGCATGTCGTGATAGGCCACCCTCGAGATGTAACCTGAGTAGAAATAATCCCGGATTTCTCCCGGTGTGACTGCGCAGCCTTCGCGGCAGGCGCGTTCAAGGCCTCTGGCGAGTTGGGAACGAAGGATTTCACGCACACCGTAAGCAGTCTTCATGATATGACTCTGGTGGTTAATGGTGAGTCCTCCGGTGACGGCGTCATCGCGTATTACTGCCACCAGCAAAGTGAGGGCGGCTATCCCTTCGACAATTTTGTTGACGCTGTTCTTGGCTCCATATTCCACGACGGGGACCTTCAAAGTACAGGCCTGCCTTTCCAGTTCCGTATGCATGGGAAGAGCTTCGGCATAAATATCCGTGATTGATTGCAGATATTTCGATTCCTTCTTGCTTGATACCAACCACAACAGGAGCAGGGCAATTGAAGTGCCGAAGGTATAGAGAAACAAAATCAGGACCAACCCGGTTTGCAGCAATGCAATGTTCTTGCTGGGATAGGTCTGGTTGATACGGCTTGCGAAGTCGCGGCCAAACATTGGTGAATCGGCGATTTGGCCATCCTCGGGCGTAAATTCCATAAGCCGATCGGCAACATCGCGGACAACCCACATGGGGACATTGGGATTCGCCACCAGCAAAGCCTCGGTCGCCAAAGTCGTGATGCCCTCGGCACCCGGGTAAGTCTGTTGCAGAGCCGATTGTGCTCGGAAGGTTGTTTGTTTCATGGGCCGGTCATAGATCTTGGCCAGATCTTCTCTCACCGATGGGTGGATACTCATCATGCTTATCTTGTCGCCCGATTCCAGAAGAATATTTCGGGCATCGATGTTGGGTGCCCCGCCAGTCCAGAACACCACGTCCAGCCCGCCACTAACCAAGCTATCCATAGCCTCGGTGAATACCATCCCAGCGGGTTTGACTGTATCGCCAAGATTACAGATGTCCAGGATGTTTGCAGGCAGGCTCAAATGCGGTGCACTCTCGCTGGATTTCATGCGCACCTTGGCATCATTGAAGAACGCGATCATGAACGCGTTTTTTTCTGGGGAGATCACCATGGAAGATGGCACCGGTAGATCGGTCGACTTCTGGATGGAGTCGCGGCGTGCAAGGTTGTAGAAGACATGGACCTTCTCTTCATAGACCGGTGCAATGATATCGATCTCCTTCTTGCTGTAGTCCTCTCGCAGAAGTATGTCCGACTGCACGATGGCGAGTGAGATGTCGTTGTTGGCGACACTTTGGGCGATCTCCTTGGATCCCGATGGTTTGGTGTCATTGGTGATGGTGATCCCCCGCACTGACTTAGCGAGGTGATCGCCTAGTTTTTCATACAGGCCGCCCGATGTGGAATAAAAGGTGTAGTTGTTTTCACCCCTGACATATCGAATCGTATTGATGGGGTTGTACTGTGGGAAAAAACTGCTGGTAATCAAGTAGAAAGCAACCAGTGATGTCACCAGCGAGATGAAATGAATGACCTTGCGTTCGCGGCTGCGCACCATGTTGTCGGGCTCAAAGAGGCCCAGAGCGCGGCTCATCAAGGCGGGAAACCAACCTATAAGCCAGAACATGAGAACTCCCTCCTGCTCAAACGGGAAATATCCGCAAAAAAGTCTAAGAGACTATTTGCCACCCGGGTATCCTCCCCGCCGCACAGGTTATCATTTTTTGTGCCGAGTCGCCAATGTTGCTGGTATTAAGCAGGATACCGGATTGTCAATCCTGAATCCTTGTGGGTAGGGTTTTAGAAAATCCGCGCCTCTTCTGGATTTTCATTCCAACCGGTCGTCAAACAAGGAAGGTAAGACGTCCGGTTTCTTATCTGTGTTGATGGTCGGAGCTGGAGTCGGGTGGCCGCAGTATTTTTGATCAGAGGAGATTGAGAATCGTTAAAAATTCTGTTTCGCACCCATACGGAGCAGCCCGATCTTGACCTCCCTGGTTTGCAAGGCGATTATTCGGGTTAGATTCTCGTTTCATTTCGCATCGAAGGAAGGGAAAACCATGTCCAAGCATATTGACGTCCTGCTCCTGCTCGCCCTGCCCGCCAGCGGCAAAAGCGAAGCCCGCCGCTACCTGGCCAGCCTTAGTCCCGAACAATGTCACGAGCAGTTCGGCATCGGCCACACCGTCCAGTTGGATGATTTCCCATACGTGCACATCATGCGTCGCATCACCGACGAACTGACCGAACGCGGCCACACCGGCATGTTCTTCCTTTCGCCCGCCTTGCCATTCCGCAACCCCGTGGACTGGCTGACGTTGATTGAGTTGCTCAACGAGGATTACGATGATCTGGTGGCCGGAAACAAGCCCGCCCCCGAATCAGCCGCCCTGTGGCTTTTCGACCGCATCGACGCGGCCAGGATGCGCGCCGGTGGTGAGGCCATAATCTGCACCTTGGATGAAAACCTGCGCCAGGAAATCGCCGGTCCCATTGAAGATGAAGCCCAAACCCTTTTACGCGACAAAATCGCCGAAGTGCCCGACAGCCTCGAAGGCAAAACCGTCGTCGTGGAATTTGCCCGTGGCGGCGCCGATGCCTCCCCCCTGCCCCTGGTGCACCCCTTCGGGTACAAAGCCAGCCTGGCTCAGCTCAACCAGAAGATGCTTGCCAAGGCCAGCATCCTTTACATCTGGGTGGAACCTGAAGAATCACGCCGCAAGAACGCCGCCCGCACCGACCCCAACGATCCCGGCAGCATCCTGCATCACGGTGTTCCCTTGGCCGTCATGTACGGGGACTATGGCATATGTGACATGGGATACCAGTTGGAACAGTCGGAAAAGGCCAACACCGTGCAGGTGGAAAAAGATGGTCAAACCTATTTCCTTCCTGTGGGTCGTTTCGACAACCGCCAGGATCGTACTTCGTTCATTCGCGAGGATGAAGACCAGTGGTCCGACGAAGACAAGGCAGCCCTGCAGGCCGGCATGCGGGAAGCCTTCGACCAGCTGGCTGATGGCAGTGAAGGCTGAGTCTTCCATGGATTTTCAGAAGACAGAATTAATCATTCATCAGGCCAGCCATCTTACAAAGACCCAAAGCAGGCCAAATCCCACCAGAAAAACAATGCCGGCCCAGCTGAGCCAGGTCATGGCTCGTCCGGGTCGGTGTTCAACAGGCATATTGTCCCCGCGCACGGCACGGAAATTTAGGACGGCCACAAGGGGTGCGGTAAGAAAGGCCAGAATGGTCACCACATCCACCAGGGCCTTCATGTTGGTGACAAAGAAAGTAACAACCAGAAGTGATATCCCAATCAGGGAAAACAGGAAGAACAAATATCCTGTGCGCCCGGTCCGGGGCGACTGTCCCGATACCAGTCGAAGGCCCACGTCCAATGTTCGGGCATAACCATCCAACACGGTCAAGGTTGTGGAAAACATGGTGATGAAAGCAACGGTGGCGATCACCCAGTAGCTCCAATCGCCCAGGGTTGCGGTGAACATTTCCACCAGTTGGGCCGAGAAACGCACAGCTTTGGGTGAAAATTCGGTGCCTGTCCCGTGCATGACCAAAGCCCCGAAACTGACAAATGCCAGGGCCAGAATCACCGTGGCAATATAGCCCAGATTGTAATCCACCATGGCCTGCAGCATGGTAGGGGTTTTGCCCCGGGTGCGGTTTTTTTCCAGGACCCACAGTGAAGACCAGGCGCCTATTTCAAGAGGCGCGGGCATCCAACCCATCAGAGCCAGTAGAAAGGTTAATCCAACAGTGGAAAATACACCTGGATGGGTGAAGCCAGGGGCTCCAACCGGTCCATGGCGAAACGCCAAACCCACCGAGACAAGGGTCAACCCGCCCAGGACCAGGACCATTACCTTCATGAGGAGATCCAGGGTGCCATAGCGGCCGACCACCAGAATTCCACCAATCAGGATCAGGACCAGGAGGCTCACCATCGGCAGGGACAGACTTAGCCCCAACAAGGCTCCGGCAAACCCGGCGGTGACCACGGTCACTGCCGCCAAAGTAATAAAGGAGGATGCCAGAACAACAAACATGAAGACAGCCAAAATCCAGGGTCCCTGCCTCTGATAACCTTCAAGCAAACTCTCTCCCGTAGCCACGGTGTAACGATGGGCGTATTGGAAAAAAGGATATTTGAACAACAGCACCAGCACCACGGCCCACAGCAAATCAAAACCGTACCCCGCCCCGGCCCTGGTTGCCTGAACCAAATGAGAAACCCCGATGGCCGCCCCGGCGAAAAGAATTCCCGGTCCCACCGATTGAAACATTTCGGCAATACCTGGCCGGACTGCTCTCATGAAGCATCTCTCGGCTTGTCGGCCACCCGGATTTTTTCAAATCCCGCAAGCACTTCACCAGCCATGGCTTTGGCCCGTCCGGTTTTCAGGTCGATCACGGAAAAAGTAACATCTGCATCCGCCACTGTTTTTCCAGTTTGCCGGTTGATAACTTCTTGATGGATGGTCCCCTTGCGGCCTTCCAGTTTGGTTGTCTCCGAAAGAATCTCCAGATCAATCCCCGGACTCGCCGGCCGCAGAAAATTGATGGTCACCGAAACAACAACAAATCCCAATCCGCGATCCTGCCAATAGGACAAATCCATGCCAGCTTCCAGGTACTGCCAGCGGGCCTCCTCCAGCATCTCCAGATAGCGTGCATTGTTCACGTGGCCATAATAATCGCAATGGTATCCACGAACCTTGATGATGGTCGAATGGGGCAAGATTCACTCCTCTTTCTTCAGTTTGTCAGCATGCCAGGGCAAATGATCCAGGTCCACATTGCCGCCGGAAATGATGATGCCGATGTTCAGATCCTTCATTTCCCCAGCGTGCTGCAAAACCGCAGCCAAGCACACGGCGCTCGATGGTTCCACGATGATTTTCATGCGTTCCCAAATCAATCGCATGGCGGTGATGATGGCGGCATCGTCCACCGTCCAGATCGTTTCAACATGGTCCCTGATGATGGGAAAATTCAACTTCCCCAGAGATGTCAACAGACCGTCGGCCACCGTATCGGGGTTGACCGAAGGTATAATATGCCCGGCTGTCAGGGAGCGGGCGGCATCGTCGGCTCCGCACGGCTCAGCGGCTATGACACGGGCACCGGGAGCCAGGGCTCGTGTGGACAAAGCCGTTCCCGACAACAGTCCGCCACCACCCACGGGTGCCATCATCACATCCAGGTTTGGCCGATCTTCAAGTAACTCCAGGGCGGAGGTGGCCTGACCGGCGATGATGCGCGCGTTGTCATAAGGATGGATGAAAACCGCGCCGGTTCGTTTCACCACTTCAGCGAGGGTTGATTCCCGGGCCTGCAAAGTGGGCTCGCAGTCGATGATCTCGGCACCATAACCGGCCACCGCTGCTTTTTTCACCGCTGGAGCACTGGTGGGCATAACCACGTAGGCAGTCACTCCGCGCAGCCGGGCGGCAAGGGCCAAAGCCTGGGCATGGTTGCCGGAACTGTGGGTGGCCACGCCCCTTGCCGCCTCTTCATCCGATAGGGAAAACACCGCATTGGTGGCACCTCGCATCTTGAAAGCGCCAACCTTCTGAAAATTCTCGCATTTGAAAAAAAGACGGCAATCGGCCTGATTGTCGATGGCAGAGCAGGTCAGCACCGGCGTGCGGTGAATATAGGGGGCGATGCGCCTTGCGGCTTCCCGGATTTCCATGATGGTGATCATCGTCATAGTTTATCAACCTATTCTGATCTTGGGCAGGAAAATTCCCGCACCGACGTTTTTTGATGTTTCCAGGCTGCGCCGAATCCCCCTAAAAAATTCCTTTCTTAACAAACGCCAGTCCATGCCCTAGATTTACTGAGATAATTCGACCGCAAGCCACCACATTGCCCCTGCCGCAGGAGATTTTTATGAGCCAAGGCGCACAATCCTGGCACTTTCCCCGCTTGTTTTGGACCGGAAACGCCGCCGAACTGTTCGAGCGCGCTGCATATTACGGAACTTTCATCGCCCTGCGAACCTATTTGATCCGCGTTGTGGGCCTGGACGATGTGCAAGCCGGCTGGGTGGCCGGTTTGTTCGGTGGCTGGATCTACCTGGTGCCATTCTTCACCGGCGCCCTGGCCGACCGCATCGGTTTTCGCCCATCCTTGATGGTCGCTTTTGCCCTGCTGACCCTGGGCTACGGCACTTTGGGCGTCTTCCATACCATGGCACCGGTGGGTGTGGGCCTGGCGCTAATCGTCCTGGGTGGGGCCATCGTCAAACCCGTGATTACCGGGACGGTATCCAAATCATCCAATGAGGCGAACCGTGCCCGGGCATTCAGTATTTTCTACATGGTGGTCAACATCGGGTCGTTCACCGGTAAGACCATCGTCGCTCCCCTGCGTATCCAGATGGGGGTTGAGATGGTGCCCTATTTCTCGGCAGGAGCTTCGTTTCTGGCGCTGATCCTGGTAGCGATGATCTTCTTTCCCGAACGCGATACGAGCCGCAGAGGGTCCAAGAGTATCCGCGAGACCTTGGATGGAATGTGGATGGCCATGAGCAATATGCGCTTTCTTATGTTGATCCTGATCACCGCCGGGTTTTGGGCCATTCAGGGCCAGCTCTACGCATCCATGCCCGACTACGTCCTGCGCATGGCCGGTGAAACCTATAAGCCAGAGTGGTACGCAAACATCAACCCATTGGTGGTGGTGCTCTTCGTGGTTTTGATCACTCAACTAGTTCGCAAGTGGAAACCCCAGAATTCTATCCTGGTGGCTATGATCTTGATTCCATTTTCCGCCATTTCCATGGCGGCATCAGCCTGGTTCCATGGCAATGTGCACATTTTTGGCATGGAACTGCACCCGATCACTCTCATGATGATCATTGGTATTGCCATCCAGGGTATTGCCGAATGTTTTCTCAGCCCCAAGTGGCTTGAATTTGCTTCGCTTCAGGCCCCAAAAGGCAAGGAAGGCACCTATCTGGGTTTTGCTCACATGAATACGTTCTTCGCCTGGATCTTCGGGTTTGCTTTCTCCGGATACCTGCTCAGCAAGTACTGTCCGGAACCAAGTACTCTTGACCCGGCGATTCAAGCTGCCCACCAGGCTGCGCTGGTCGGCCAAGGTCCCATGCCCGAAGCTTATGTTCACGCCCATTATTTGTGGTATGCGTATGTCGGGGTGGGATTCATCTCGCTGGCAGCTTTGCTGGTCTTTATCGCCGTGACCAAGAGGCTGGATGAGAAAAAGGCCGCCATCGGTTAATTGCAACCGGCTGGGCCGGAACTATTGAATTGGATAGAAACCCCTCGCCGATATCCTCGGCGAGGGGTTTTCGGTTGGATCAAAACTAAAAAACCATTTTCCTAAAGCAATCTTCTACGCCAACATCGACAATTATCCAGCCCCTCCACCACCTCCACCAGAACCGCCTCCCCCACCGCCACTGGCGCCACCACCGGCACCAGTGGAACTGGACATGGCCGAATTCACACTGGCCACCGCAGTGGAAAATGCGGAACCGAAAGAAGATCCCCCAAAACCATCCCCTGAATCCTGACGATGATACCACGGCATGTAATAAACACCCTTATTCATGGGAATCATCGAGCCCAGGCCGTCGAGTTGCTTCTTCGTCATCCCCATAACCACCCCGTAAATAAAGTAGGGCTCAATGAAATCCAGAACGGCGTTTGGCTCACTCGATTTAAACTTTTGCCCCGTAAGGAATGATTTCAGGCTTTTCCATTTTTTCTCTTGGATCCGGCCTTCGCGGTTGTGGTGAACAATGCCGTTGGAGCCCAGCATTATCACTACACCGGCAATGGCAGGGATCAGAGCCAGGGCATGAACCAGCGGAATCATGGGCAGGGAAAGAACCAGCAAGGCTCCTCCGAGCATGAGTCCCTTGTTTCGGCCCTCAAAACTGTTTTGGTCAAAGAAATTATGCTTCTCTCCGGCTTTTTTGATTTCTTTTGACCACTTGCCGAAAAACTTCTGCACTTTGGATTTGTGTTTTTTGAACGTTTCCAGATCCACCGTAACGGTGTCCGAACCTGGAGATTGATTGGCCGCAAGGTCTTCGAAAACAAACTTGACCAGCATGTTTTCAAAATCGGCCAGGTTGTCCCCATGCTCCTGATAATGACTCTGCTTCAGCATCCAGGAGTGGGATATCTTCCATTTTTCACGACCAAAGAAATTTCTCCCCAGCTCCTGTTCTTCGCTGAATTCCAGGAATCCCCGACGGGCCAGATCCATCATGGTGGCCATGACGGCGCTGGGTGAAACAGTTCGGCCGTTGATCAGATATCCCACCATGGCCGGAGGCAGGTCTGAGGGGACTTCGGGGGACGATGAAGCGATGGTGGGAACGGAGGGACGAGTGCCGTATTGGCTTGCGATCCGGTAGAACCAAACCCCAGCCACCATGACCACAAGAGGTAAGGCCCAAGCTCCGATGTTCTTTCTTTTTTCCAAGGAGGCTGAATTGGCTCTGGCCTGCTCCCGACGTAGATTTGCCGCATCGGACCAGGCACTTTCTTCGGTGGTGATTTCATCAACGATGTATCCTGTATTTTGGGGAGTTTCGCCAAATATATCGGCTGGGTAAAGAATCCGCAGTTCGAAAAATTGTTTCTTGGGCAGGTTCTGACAGGAGGCTGAGACTATTCCCTGATCAGAAGTCGCGCTGCTTCCCCATAACGGACCATGGGCCCACTGGCGAACTTTCCATTGATCAACAAGCACAGGCGGGTTGACGGTGATGCTCAGGTTTCCGGTGGATTTATTAAATTTTTCGCCAATGAATTTATAGTACAGAACGGCGCCGTCCCGGTAGCGTTGCACGGCATTGTTGACCTGGTAATGGATGACGAAGGTTCTGGTTTCGCTGTGAGCACGATAATACCAACGTACTTCTATTTCCTGATTGTTGGTTGTTACGGTAAAGGTCCCTGGTTCCTGACTGCGGGACAACTGATAAGGTTGGTTGTTTTCCGAGACCTGGAAGTCTTCATAGCCGACCCTTCCGTCCAGAGGGAAGGTTCGGTAGGCGTATTTGTATCGTCCCTGGAATTTATAGGTTCGTTCTTCGGAAATCGTCATGGAACCATCCGCGGCGAGGTCGGCCACGATGGAAACGTTTTCCATCGTGTAGGATTTTTCAGCCAGGGCATTATTGGCGGGAATAAGGATCAGCAACAGCGCGCAGAGACCTTCCAGTGTAAAACGCCTGGCTTGTCTGCATTTCTTTTGGGGTAAACAATGGGTGCGTTTAAGCATTCTATCCCTCACCTGGTCCTGGTTTCCCGTTGATTCTGTTCAAATACCCAAACGAAAGCTTTGATATTCAGACTGGGAATGAATTAGGTATTCAGTTTGCAAGGTTCAGCCCAGCCCCCGGACCCAACGGCAGCCCCAGCAACAGCCAGGCCACAAGCAACAGCATCCAACCCAGGGTAAAGGCTATCGAGTAGGGCAGCATGGTGGCGATGACCGTGCCCAAGCCGGCCTTGGCATCGTATTTCTGGACGAAGGCCACAATCAAGGCGAAGAAGGACATCATGGGTGAGATCATGTTGGTCGTGCTGTCGCCGATCCGGTAAACGCCCTGCACCAATTCAGGGGTATAACCCAGCAGCATGAACATGGGCACGAACACCGGCGCCATGAAGGCCCACTTGGCCGAAGCACTGCCCATGGTCATGTTGATGGCTGCCGAAAGCATGATGAACGACAACATCAGAGGGATGGGGCCCAGTCCCGAGGCCTTCAAGGCCTCCGCGCCGTTGATGGCCAGGATCATGCCGAGATTGGAATATTTGAAGAAGGCCACGAACTGGGCGGCGAAGAACACCAGGACCAGGAACAGGCCCAGCGTCTCCATGGACTCCTTCATTCCTCCGATCACATCAGTGTCGTTTTTGAAGGTGCCTGCGGCAAACCCGTAGGCAACACCGGACAGCAAGCCGCCCAGAAAGATAAAAGACACAATGCCGTGCATGAAGGGCGAGTGCAGAACGCTGCCGGTTTCCATGTTCCGCAGAAAACCGCTGGCCGGCACCAGCCCCCAGACCACCACTGCAAGCATCAGCAAACTGACCGCCAAAGACCACCACAAGCCCTTCTTCTCCATGTTGTTCAAGGGCCCCAGATCTTCTTCGTGACTGCCGACTTTCCCTTCGTAGGTGCCGAGCCGTGGCACCACCACCCTTTCAGTGACCCAAGTGCCAAGACCGGCGATGAGGAAAGTCGATACGAACATAAAATAGTAGTTGCAGGCCGGAGTCACCGTGTATTCCGGATCAATGATCCGGGCCGCCTCCTGCGTGATACCGGCCAGCAGTGGATCAATGGTGCCCAGTAGAAGATTTGCGCTGAAACCACCTGAAACACCGGCAAATGCTGCGGCCAATCCCGCGATGGGATGTCGACCAACCGAAAGGAAGATTATAGCACCCAAGGGCACCAACAGAACGTACCCCACGTCGCTGGCCATGTTGGACAGCACCCCAGCAAGCACGATCACGAAGGTCAAGAGACGTCGCGGAGCCGCATGCACCAGCAATCTCAAAACCGTGGCGATCAGGCCGCTTTTTTCAGCAACCCCGATGCCCAACATGGCAACCAGCACGGTGCCCAGCGGTGCGAAACCCGTGTAGTTGGTAACGACATGCTCCAGGATCCAGTGCAGGCCCTCACGCGACACCAAGCTGATCGGTTCAATGATCGATCCATCCTTGGGGTGGATCGCCGTCAGGCCCAGTTGACTCAACAGCCAGGACAAGAAGATGATCGACCCGGCGAGAATGGCGAAGATCGAGGCCGGATGTGGCAGGGCGTTGCCCACTTTCTCGATAGCGCTCAGGAATCGGTTCAGCCATGTGTTGCCAGGAGCCAAGGCCTTGTTGGAGGTCATTGGGCGGTCTTCCTTTCAGAGTGATGGATGAATATCTTTGCATACCGTTTAATCAGTCCGACTTGTCCCCATTGGTGTTCATCTGGTGAATATTGCATGTTTGGACGTTCAAAGCCATGTAATCACTGATGAAAATAAGACATCGTTGAAAATGATATGTTGGTTCGGTGCTAAAAGTTTGGGGCACTGAGATCACTCCACTGGTCTCTCGTGCAATTTCCACTTGAGATGCACGGCAGTGGTAATCTGGGGATACCGGAGGGAAAGTCGGAAGCCATGGAACTTGTTGGAGTCGATCCCTGCCCGATCAAAAATATAATCCAACAATTGTGCATACCGGGGGTAGTGCCCCGTGGCAACTCCCGTAAGACCCTTCCCCAAACTGAGGACCTGATTGGACAGAGGTAAGTACCGGACCAATAAATCCCTCGGGTTAAACCCACTCGGGGTTGTCATTCGGTCCAAGAGTGTGCATTGGGGAGGGACAAAAAACTTAAGATCCTGATGAGCGTAGACATCGAAAAGCATTTGTTCCAGGGGAGTGATTACATCAAAGAGCCCACTCACGAATTCATGTTTTCCCGGGACGCGGTAGATGGGTTGCCCTTTGACCAACCGATCGGCGATCACGCAGGTCAATAGCCCGGCATTTCCAATGGGTCCTTCGGCAAGGTCAAAGCAGAGTACGGAGTCTCGCTTGATGGGAAAAAGGTTTGGCAAAGGGGAAGAACAGAATTCTTTTACAAAGGGAATAGAATTCATACCGTCCACCAACGGTTCCAGGGGGACGCAATCTTCATTCTGAATCGTGCCATCATCATTGTAACTGTGCATACGGTACAAGGGCCAGGACATGGAACGAAGTCTTCGAAAATCGACCATACCAAAAATGCGGATGGCATCCATCATGGTGGGATCTTCGACGTTTGGCAGCAGAATAACTGTTTTAAAGGAAAGCCGACTCTGAACACCCCATAAAGAGCTGTTGCTCAGGAAGGCCATCTTTCGAATGCTCTCCTGGCGTTGAGTCACGTCCTTGTAACCTAAGCCAGTAAGCATCAGGGAGAAAGACTGGCGATCGCCGGTGGATCGGGCTACGACCTCCTCAAATCTTTCTATGGCCAGACGAGCTTGCTGAACCAGGTCTGGTGGCGCGCCCTTGGCTTCGCAGGCATCACAGATCTTCTCGAATTTGATCCGATCGAGCACTTCGCTGCTTGCCGTCAGAATGTCATCGGCATTGATGAATCGGGAAACAGGCCAGACCAGGTTGATGCTCAAGTCCAGGCGCCGGGCGGTATCGCGGGTCTTGGTGGGATCGGCACCAGTTGAGGCGACCAATTCAATCAGGGCTTCGCGGACCATATGGAGGACCTTAAGAATGGTATCTGGGGAGCCGTACAACTCCTCATCTAAAAAAAATTGAGCATTCTTTTTTGATTTCAATATTCTGTCCAGGATAGAGTAAATAAAATGACTTTGGCAAGATGTATCGGATGAAACGTCCATTCGTCAAGCTAATCCATACCAAGACTTCCCAGGTTCCTCTTTTTATCTGAAGGACCTCTACAATGCCGTATTGTTACCCATATTCTCAGAAATCCCATCATAATTTTTCGTTCTTGGTATTGAATTCTCCAAGTACTTCTAATTGAAAGGGGCGAAACCAGACCGGTTCCGCCCCGGATTATTCTAAATTACCTGACCAGCATTATCTTCTGAGATGTCACCCTTTCTTCAGTTCTAATGCGCACTAGATAGGTTCCCGAAGATACTGCCCGTCCCTGCAGATCTTTTCCCTGCCAGTCTATCGAGTGAGTACCGGCCTGAAACTCCCTGTTGGCCAGAACCGCAATGCGCGTGCCAGCCATGTCGAAGATGAAGAGTTCAATATTTTGAGGCTGCTCAAGGGAGAAGGAAATGGTGGTACGGGGGTTGAAGGGGTTGGGATATACCGAAAGACCGGTCAACAGTTGAGGGGTGTCGGTGGGTTCGGGGTCGAGGTTGGCGTCATTGATTCCTACGGTACCCTCAGATCCCTTGATCGAGAGGATTGTCGGGATTGAATCTGACCCGCCAAACCCATCGGTTAAGAACGGTCCCATCGGTTCACCGGTCGTAGCGTCGTAAGCATCGACCCTGCTGAGTGGGTAGATGGCTGAAACGAGTAGCCGTCCGAAGTTATCAAACCCCAACCCATTCACCCTCAATTCAGTATCAAAGGGGACAAACTCACCAACAGGTTCACCACTCCAGCCGTCATACTCGAAAACACCACCTGCAGTTCCCATGGCAACGAAAAGATTGCCGTTGGGACCAAAGGTCATATCTTGGGCTTGGATACTTCCGGTAGTGGTCGCAAAGACACCATCTTCCTGGATACCATCATCGTTCACCTGGTATCGTCTAATCTCATTGAATCAGCCGCTGACAACGAGGAGTTCACCGTCTAAATTGAAAAGCATTCCACTGGGCGTACCGATTTCACCTACATGGGTGCTCGCTTTGACCTCAAAAGTAGTTCCGTCATACCGGGTTATATTGCCTAACCAAAAATTTCCGACATACAAATCTCCACTTGGACCGAATGTTAGTCCCTTGGCGAGATTAAAGTCTCCCGCAGAATGCGCAATAACCGTACTGATAAACTCGCCCGTCTCCCCATTATACTCATTGATCTTCCAGTTTCCAGTCGACATCATCAGAGTCAGATAGAGGTTCCCGTTCGGGCCCCATGCCATGCCCATGAAATTACCAAAAACAGCAGTAGCGAAAGGTCCAACCAACTCACCGGTCTGACCGTCGTACTGGAGGACGGCGGGTGAGTAGAATGGGAAATCACCCAAATAATGACCGATAACATAAATATCTCCTTCGGCACCAACAGGACCAGCACTCGCAGTTCCAATGAGAATAACCAGGAGCATCATCCCAACCCCACACGCACACACAATTTTATGGAGTCGGTTCTGAGTTTTTCGCGTTGTCATTGTTGTCATTTGAGTCCCCTACCTTTTAAAATTCAAGTGGATCTCTTGTTGTGGAGTTACTAATGCTTTCCACCACGATGAGAATATGTCGTCAAGACTGTAACGCATGAACGCAATTGATGTCAAGTGTTTTTTAAACAGTTTTATAAACAATAAAACAGGACCGGCCCCTGGTGTGGTAAACCATTTTGTTGCAGCCGGATAGTCGGATATTTCTTGCTGTTTTTATCCTGTGCACACCGTTAATTCCGAGAGCCTTGTCCAATTGTGATTAATTCTTGTGATATTGTACGCTCGGGATACCAAAAACAATTTTTCCTGTCGCATTTTCTGCTGAGACCCAAGCATTGATTCGCCGAGTGCCCGTTGAAAGTCCACCAAGGTAGCTCGAACGACCATGTCTTTCCTGTGTATAATGGGGCATCTAAATGAATGTAAGGCGATGTGAAAGGAACCACTGCCCATCCATGATAACAATTCACTTCAGCGACAACAGCAGCTATATTGCACATACTCAGGCATCATTCCTCAAGCCCAAGAGACAGAATGCACGTCCCAATTCTCTATAGGATTTCCCGTATCTTCGTTCGCATCGGCGTGTACGGTTATTTTCGCCGACTAGAAATCACCGGTCGACAGAATATCCCTCCAACCGGACCGGTCATCTTCGCCTCAAACCACCCCCACTCCATTACCGACGCCCTGTTGCTCGGTCTCGGCACCGGTCGGATGCTTCATTTCATTGCCCACAGCGGTTTGTTTCGGTCCAAATTCAAGGCTTGGTTTTTACGCAGCAGCGGCGTGATTCCCGTGTACAGACCCAAGGATGTGGAAGGTGCTCCCGACAAGAACTTCTCCATGTTCACCGCCTGCCACGATGTGCTCCGCCAGGGAGGATCCATCGGCATTTTTCCCGAAGGAACCAGCGCTGAAGAACGCCGTGTGCAGAAGCTCAAGACCGGCACTGCCCGCATCGCCCTGAGTGCCGAACAAGACGCGGACTGGACAATGGGCCTGACCATCGTGCCCGTTGGATTGAACTTCGAGAGCCGTCAGCGTTTCCGCAGCCGGGTCCTGGTTCGCTTTGGCAAGCCCATTGAGGTGGCTGCCTTGAGGCAACAGTACTGTGATGACGAAGTCGAAACAGTGAATTCCCTGACTTCAAGGCTTCAGGATTCCCTAAGGCGGGAAGTTGTCAACGTCGAGCGTTCGGAATTCGACACATTGCTGCGCGACGTGGTGAAAATTTACAAAGGCGAATTGATGGAGCGGGTTGACCTGGAGATTCCTGGCGAGACGAACTTCGAAAAAGATCAAACCCTGAACCGCGAATTTGCCCGTGCCCTGGACTTCTTCTACGAGCGCAGCCCTGAAGTGATTTGGGGGTTGGCACGCATGATGGAAGAATACCAGGCCCGTCGCCACAAACTGCGCCTGCGTGACGAATTGCTTCGCAAAGAGGAAGGACCTTCGGTGAGGGCCGAAATGATCCGTTTTCTGGTGATGGGTGCCATCGGTTTGCCCCTGGCAGTCTTTGGCGCCATTGGCAACGCCCTGCCCTATGTTCTGACTGACCGCATAGTTCGAGTTTTGGCTGTGGATTTGACTAAACGGCATTCCTTCCAATTCCTTATAGGACTGGCTCTGTTCCTGGGTTGGTACGGATTTCTGCTGACGGAAGCCTTCCCCGTATTCGGCGGCTGGTTCACATTAGGCCTATTCTTTGCCCTGCCCCTGTCGGGCCTCTTCGCTCGCCAGTACATATTGCGAATGCGGAGGCGGCGACGCTGGCTGCGCTTTGCCTGGCTCGAATTTCAATTGGGCTATAAAATTCGCGAATTACGGCAATTGCGCCGCCGATTGATCCGGGAACTCGACGCCTCCTTGGCTGAATATATGCAGGCTCTCAGGGAGGAATCATGAGCCGGAGTCTCCTGGATGTCGCGTCAGTCCGTGAATACCTGTCCCGACGGTTGTTGTGCTCAATGGAGACCAATGACAAAGTCCTGGCCCTGACTTTTGACGATGGGCCAAACCCTCATCACACTCCCCGCTTACTGGATATGTTCGCCGCAAAAGGAATCGATGCCACTTTCTTTGTGGTTGGGCGACGGGTGAGGCGTTTCCCGGAAATTTTAAAAGCGGTTCAAGATGCAGGGCATGAAATTGGGAACCACACCAACCATCACATCCCCATGTCGCTGCTGCCGCCGGCCTTGCTTCGTCGTGAAATCAGGGTCTGTGGTGAGTTGATTGAATCGACCACCGGACAGCGTCCACGATTTTTGCGACCTCCCATGGGCTGGATTAATGATTACGTACTGAAAACCATTCGCTCCATGGGGTATGAGCCGGTGATTGGAAGCATTCATCCCCAAGATTCCCGGCGACCGGGGCGAGACAAGATTATTCAACGGGTGCGAAAGCGAGTGGAACCCGGAAGTGTGATCATTCTGCATGATGGCGGATGGTGGCTTGGGGTTGATCGAGAACAAACCCTTGAGGCTGTTGATATACTGACGGATGAACTGCTTGAAGCGGGTTATAGATTTCTTACATTGAGTGGGATGTGCCCCAGGCTTTCTCCACACTCTCCTGAGAAACCGGCTTCTCCAGGAACGCCCCCAAGACAATGACCACCCAGGAGAAAGCCGTCATCCCGGATGATGTCCTGGCGGCCTGAAGTTACTGTTGTCTTGTCGCTGGGGTGCCTCATATATGGAATTTGGAAGGGATGCAATCAAGGGGAGGAAGAAGAAATCAAATCCGGATTACAGGTTTTTACCAGGCCCTGCGGGGTGCCTTCGCTCCTCGGTCCCGGCTCTCGTTTACCCGCAGTATCTGCCCGCCAAACTCCACCCCATCAAGAGCATCAATGGCCACAAAGGCCTCATCATTCTCCATCACCACAAACCCAAACCCCCTGAAAACCCCATCGTCTTTCTGCATCAAAGTCACTTTTTCAACAGAACCATAGGGGGCAAAAAGCGCCACCACCTCATCGGCAGTGGCACTCAAGGGCAGATTCCCCACATAAATCGTCATCACCGCTGTCTACTTCACCGTCAGTTTGACGCTGACCGGAAGATCGGTGGGAGGCAAACAGGTTTTGTCGTCGCAGGCCTGAACGGTGACTGCAAATTTCAAAACGTGGTCGCCTTTGTCCAGTGACGCAGGAACCAGAGCCGAAACCTTGATCACGTTCTTACCTTCAATCATGACCACTTTATCCCCGAAAAACTCGCCTTCATGGCCGTGTGGGTATTCGACCTTGATATCCTGCAACGGGCCTCCTTCTTCAGCCACCAGATCCACGCCGATATAGTTGCTGTCTCCATGGGCGTAAATGTGCCACTTCTTGGAAATTTCGAGCTTGATGTCGAAGGCCACGCGCTGACCGGCAGCGACGCTGATTCCGGCAGCAGGGGGACTGCATTTTACAACATCGGCGCTACCTTTCATGGCCTGGGCTCCGGTGGCGATGACCAGGAAAATCAGGGTCATCACAATGCTCATATTTGCAAGTCGCTTCATCGGGGTCGTCCTTTCTGTATCATTATTGTCGTTTCAGAATTCGGTCGGCAGTGCGGCGAATCACCAGCACCAGCCTTTCGATATCGCTTTGTTCCATCATTCGGTTTTCCACGTTCACCCGCAGGGCCACCCTGCCGTTCAGCATGGTGTAGCTGAACCAGGTATCGCCTTCGTTCTCAACCATTTCCTGCAAATCACGATTCAGCTGATCCACTTCCTCGACAGAATAATCAGAACCATGGCCGGGCCGTTTCGGTTCCCAGCGGAAATTGCAGATGCCCAGAGTGTTGGGGCCCATGATCACAAAATCTTCCTGGCGGCGCATGCGTGCGGCCATGATCCGGGCCAGTTCAATATCCTTTTCCACCCAGGCCGCATATTGGCGGCGGCCCACCATTTTGAAGGTCATCCAGATTTTCAGGGCATTCAGGCGGCGGCTGCCCTGAACACCGTACTGAAAGAAGTTGACCTTCTCTCCCTGGTGAAAACTGCGCCGATCTTCGGGGGGCTGTTCTTCATCGGACAGAACTTTTTCCATATAGTATTCCGGATGAACCAGGAAACTCTTGCGCAGGAAATCACCATCCCGCACCAGGATTCCGCCGGCTGCAAAAGGCATATAAAACCACTTGTGCGGATCGACGGTGATGCTGTCGGCCTGGTCGATGCCCCGCAGCATCGGTCCATACATTTCAGACAAGATGACCGCGCCGCCATAAGCGGCATCCACATGGAACCAACAATCGTAACGATCAGCCAGTTCCGCCAACTTGTCCAATTTGTCGATGCTACCGGTGTTGGTACTGCCGGCGATGCCGATAATACAAGAGGGCTTCAGACCGGCCTTCAAGTCATCTTCAATGGCCTGCTCCATGGCCCACAAATCCACCCGAAAAATATCATCCTGGGGAATTTTTCGCAACTGGCCCCTGCCCAATCCCAAGACATCCACGGCCTTGTCGAAACTGTAGTGTCCCTGGCTGGATATATAAAAAACCAACTTGGATATATCGGATCCGGGGCCGTCAGTATCTTCTACCTGGGAAAGATCGCGCCCCAGGGATTTATTGATGGCCAGTTTCAGCGCGGTAATGTTGGACAAGGAACCGCCGGAAGCCAACGTGCCGAAACTCTTTTCAGGCATGCCGAACAGGTCGCAGAGCCAGCGGATCACCCGCTTTTCAATAGCCGTTCCGCTCGGAGCCTGGCGCCAGGTAGCCACGTTCTGGTTCATAGCCGAGGCCAGGGAATCTGCGAAAACCGCCACAGGCATGGGTGCGGGATTCATCATCCCAAAATAACGGCGACTGCCAACGGCCATGGTATTCGGAAAAACCTGGGCCCGACATTCCTGAAGCACATCGGCCAGTGGTGCGCCATTTTCCGGCAGGGGTTCATCGAACATTTCATCCAAACCCACCGGTGAAAGCGGCCCAAACACCCGTCTGCCTTCCAGGCCTTTCCAGTATTCCACGATCATGTCCACAAACTGGTAACCCATTTCACGGACGACGTTTTCGTCCATTCCGTGTTCACTAATTGACTGTTCCTGGAGATCGGCAATGGCATCTTCCACCCCGGGTGGAGGACGAAAACCGGGTTGGTTTTTGGGGTCTAGGTTCCTGCTTGGTTTCACGTTCTTTCCTTTCCGACTATCACCCAATGCGCGGTGGGAATACACCCTCGGCCAGTTGCTCCAGCACCAGGGCCGCTCCGCTTTCAGTCACCGGTCGGGTGACCAGATTCGCCTGCTGACGTACATCCTCAGGTCCGTTGCCCATGGCCACACTGAAATCCGCGGCCGCAAACATATCAAGATCGTTATAGTTGTCCCCGATGGCCACCACCGGGCCGGTCACCTGGGGATAATGCGCTTGCAGCACCTTCAACCCCGAACCCTTGCCACAGGAACCATGGAAGGCTTCGGCCCAATAGTAAAGGCCGCCCCCAAGCAAGCTCTGCGTATTGATTACTTTTACCCGCTCGCCCAACTCCTTGCCAATGGCCTGACTCAAAGCCAGCACCTTGTCTTTTTCGTCGATGCTGCCCACTTCCAGGGCCTCCTGCAGGGGAACCTTCAGCAAGTCATCCACTTCATGGATGGCGCCCACCATCCGTCTTCGTTTGTCGATATACCCGGCCAGGATGCCGTTCACCCGACTGGTCTCGTAGTGCAGGATTCCGCCCTCATCATCAGTGCCGTAGATCATGGGCACCACTTCATGCCGACGGAACAATTGAACCAATTCCGTAATTTCCCGGCGGCCGATCACCCGATTGGCCAGGCACCGACGAGGCCGGTCACCCCAGACCGTGGCACCGTTCAACAAGACCAAAGGCAAGTCGTCTGGAAACCAGCCTGAGCCTTCCAGCAGCCCTTCAACCGAGCGCAGGTTTCGCCCCGTGCACAAGGCCAGGAGGTGCCCGGCTGCACGCACCGCCTGCATGGCTTCGATTTCGCGCGGGGCCAGGTGGTCGTCAAATTCGGTATTCAACAAGGTGCCATCCACGTCTACGGCTATCAACATTTTCTTTGGCCCGGTTTGGTCTGCTTGGCTCGCTTGATCCACCTGGTTCATTTGCTCCACATGGTTCATTTGCTCCACTGATCTCATGGCCCCTCCCAGGCCCGGTCCAGCGGATTGTCCTGTCCCCGGGTGAGAATGGTCCGACAGGCCGCGCTGAGTGCAGACATCACGGCCCGGCCGTTGGGCAAAACCTTGTCCTGTTTCAAATCAAATTCACCGTAAATATGACGCCCTTCATCGCCGATGGAAACAGCCAGGCTGACCAATCGGCCCTGCTCCCGGGCAGTTACAAACCCAATCACGGCGGCGTCATCCAGTTTCTTGCCCATAAGGGCGTCCAGCCAACCGTCCACGTCCAAAACCACTGTGCCCAACTCCAAACGGAAGACCTGAATTTCGGTGACGCTGATGCTGCCGTCTTCACTGCGCAACCCCATGGCGCCGAGGCTGGTTTCCGCCAAACGCAAAGCCCCCGAAACCCGCAAAGTCCCGGGGTGATAACCAAAAATGCTGTAGGGCATTGCCGGATCCTGCGGACCATTCAGTTCAATCTCCCAGACAGCCCTGATATCCACTCCCGGCCAAGCCAGCGAATCCTCAACACCGGGTCGATACCTGCTGAAGGAGACCAACTGTTCCGTGGGAAACCTTGAAGTGCGGCCAAATTTTTCAGAAAAAGCCAGGACATCGGACCCGGTCCAGGTGCCCAGGGAATCGTCGGCGGCCCATTGCAGGATCATGGCAAAAAAAGGTTCATGGACTTCCGGTGCGTCAGGATCGAAAGATTCTTCCTTTTGGTCTGGTTGATCTTGATAATAAGTGAAGGGATCATCCCCCCACAGATCCACTTCCTGGCTGTGGGAAAGATCCACCCATGGCAATGGGCAAAACAGGAGAGCGAGGACCACCATGGTGATCCTCGCTGCGGGGTTTCCGGTTGGCATAGCGCGGAAAATCATTGTTGGGAAATAATGGTGAAAGCTTCGCTCTCGCCGACACAGTACTGGTCATCAACACTGATGGCGCGGACCCGGTACGACGAATTACCGGTTTCATTGCCAAAATCCAACACCGTCCAGGCATAAGGCAGGTCCGCCACTAAAACATTGGTATGGATGGTTCCCAAAAAAACCGCCCCATTGTACAACCTCAGACTCACCTCGGTAACATCCGCACTGTTGGTGATATCAATGTCATGGATTTGCCCCTCATTCCAAACATCACCAGGTTGTGGGCTCATCAGGGCAATGCTGCAAACATCCTCGTCCACCATGGCGAAAATAGGACTTTGACCAATACAATCGACCACCCCATTGGCCAGTATCTTCAGGTAATAGAAATCATAGGTACCGCTGTTGAGTGAATCAATGGTCCAGTCGTAGCTGCCGTCATCATCAATGGGAGCTTCGTTGATGAATCCCACGGGGGCGGCATTGTCGTCCATGCGCCACAACTCGACGGAAACATTGCCAAGTGTGTTGCCGCTGTCCCAGGTCAGGGTCAAGGTATTACCGGCCAGGTAAGGGATTTCACCATCAAATTCATTGGTGAAGGCAATGCTGCAACCTGAGATGCTGGTCAGGGAAAATTGTCCGCTTATGCCAAGACAGTCGTCTTCACCCAGGGCGGTCACCCGAATGGCAAAATCGGAGCCATTGGCAGCGCCCAAATTGTTGGCTATCCATTGGAAAAAGCCACTGTTGTTTACACTGGCGGCGATGACATCAACCAGTGCACCGGATTTCAGCAGTTCGATGGAAACCGTTGGGGCATTGCCACTCTTGTCCCAGCGAATTCTCACCGTCTGGTTGTCTACATCACCGGGAACAAAAGCATCTCCCACCGCCGGAGTAGTCACGGTTATGGCACAACTCTCGACAGGTGGATCTGTCGGGTCATCGTCGCCACCACATCCCCAAAGGAAAAATGGAAGAGCGACCAGAAGAGCTACCAACAAAATGACCCATTGCTTTTTCATGGTGAGTTCCTTCATTTTCGCGGTAAAATCCGCATTTTCCTGCCCTGCTACAAAATACTGACAAACCAGTCACTTGTGAAATCAAATTATTTCCAGGAAAGCCTGGTGAATTCGTCCGTCGGCGGTCAACTCGGGATGAAACGCCAGGCCCAACAGGTTTCCCTGCCGCACCGCCACCGGTTCTGTACCGTGCACGGCCACCACATCTGCTTGCGTTCCAACCTCCACAATGCGTGGAGCGCGGATAAAAATCGCGTCAAAGTTGGCCAAAGATCCATCAAGCACATCAATGCCCACCGGGGCGGTGAAAGAATCGATCTGCCGACCATAGCCGTTGCGCCGAACCAGGCAATCCAGTAGCCCAAGGGGCTCAACCCCGAAATCGCTGTTTTTCTCGTCCACCAGCCCGCTGCACATCATGATGAGACCGGCGCAGGTGCCCATCACCGGATGATCTACGGCAAAATCCAGCAGAGGTTGCCGCAAACCGATGCGATCCATCAAGCGGGTTAGGGTAGTGCTTTCACCACCAGGAATGACCAGGGCACAAACCTCGTCCAATTCGGCCGGGCGGCGCACTGCCAGGGTTTCAACTCCCAGATGGCCAAACGCCTGTTGATGTTTTTCGTAATCGCCCTGCAGGGTCAGCAGGCCCACTGGCTTGTTCATTTCATCCTCGTAAAGCGGCCCGCCGGAGTATTTACCCCCCGCCGGGCCATCGATGTTGGAAAGCGAAAATTTACCAGCCGCGGCCGGCCATTTTCTCGCTCTCGTCCATTTCGTTCACTGCGCGGCCCTTCATGGCCTCACCCAGGTTCATGCTGATTTCCATCAATTTGGCGGGGTCGTCGTAGAAAGTGACCGCATCGACGATGGCTTTGGCGCGAGGCGCGGGGTCATCGCTGGCGAAAATGCCGCTGCCGACAAAAACGGTCTCCGCGCCCAGCTGCATCATCAGGGCAGCGTCTGCAGGAGTGGCAATGCCACCGGCAGCAAAGTTGGGCACCGGCAGTTTGCCCAGCTCAGCGGTCTGAACCAGGATGTGGTAGGGAGCGCCCAGCCTTTTGGCTTCGGCCATCAGCTCGTCGGTACGCATCAGCTGCAACCGCCGAATGCCTTCGGTGACCTCGCGCATGTGGGTCACCGCTTCGACGATGTCGCCACTGCCGGCCTCGCCCTTGGTGCGCATCATGGCAGCACCTTCGCCGATGCGGCGCAGGGCTTCACCCAGGTTTCGGCAGCCACAAACAAAAGGAACCTTGAATTCGTGCTTGTAGACGTGATTGGCGTTGTCGGCCGGAGTAAGCACTTCGCTCTCGTCGATGAAATCCACATCCAGGGCCTGAAGGATCTGCGCTTCGGCAAAGTGACCAATGCGGACCTTGGCCATCACGGGAATGGAAACCGTATCCTGGATTGCCTTGATCATACCCGGGGCGGACATGCGGCTGATGCCGCCTTCCTTGCGAATATCCGAAGGAATGCGCTCCAGGGCCATGACGGCCACTGCGCCGGCCTCCTCGGCGATCTTGGCCTGCTCGGCATTGGTCACATCCATGATCACCCCGCCCTTGAGCATTTCGGCCAGGCCAATTTTGTGTTTGAAGTTATCCATTGTCTCGGTGTTGCCCCAGGGAGTCTCCATGACTCGGCCTCCTTGATTCTCAAATGGCTGGTCGGATGGATCGGTTTTTGAAGCCCGGGGGTTCCACTGGGGATTCCGGGACGAGGGATATTCCATTCATACAAGATAATAGGTGTAATTGGGTTGCGAAAGGGAAGATGGACGGCCGATGCCTATCCATCAGCCCGCAAGCCGGACAACGGCCCCTTTTCCGACAAAATTTCCACCCAAAATCCATCCCTAGTCGAAAATCTCCCTCAATCGTTTGAGCAGGACCGTGGGAGTAAAAGGTTTTTCGATCAACTCCACTCCCTCGGCCAATCCGCCCCGATGACTAAGAGCGCTGTCTGTGTAACCCGAAGTAAAAAGCACCTTCAGATCGGGAAGATGCTCGGTGAGGTTTGTTACCAATTCGGGACCGCCCATTTCGGGCATGATAACATCGGTTAAAAGTAGATCAGGTTTGAGATCGAATGAATCCACCAAGCTCATGGCCTGTCGCCCGTTGGTGGCTGTAAATACCTTGTATCCTTCGCGACGCAGGGTGGTCTCCACCACCTCCGAAACTGACAGATCATCTTCAACCAGGAGAATGGTTTCAGAGACCGACAAACCGCCAGCGGAAACCGGTTTCTCAGTGGGCAACGCCGTAAGCGGGGATTCGTTTGAAAGAGGGAGGTAGACTTTAAAGACCGTGCCTTGGCCAGGATTGCTGGTGACCATAATTTCTCCACCACTTTGCTTAATGATACCATGAGCCGTGGACAACCCCAGTCCAGTGCCCTTGCCCACTTCCTTGGTGGTGAAAAACGGATCAAAAATTCGATCAAGATTCTCGGGTGGAATCCCCTGACCCGTATCGGAAACCGATAGAACAGCATACGATCCGGGGCTCAAACCGTTACATTCGTCTATCCTGTGCTCGTCCAGCTTAACCAAGAATGTTTCCAGAACCAGAGTTCCTTTTCCAGGTATGGAGTCGCGGGCATTGGTCGATAGGTTCATGATGACCTGTTCAAGTTGGCTGGAGTCAGCCAGAACGGGCAGGCTCTCCCGGTGGTAGCGGGAAATGAAATTGATGTCCTCACCGAGCACCGGCTCCAACAAAGTTTCAATTTTCCGGATCAAGTCATTGAATTCGACAACCTTGGGCTGCAACACCTGTTTGCGGCTGAAAGCCAGCAAATGCCTGATCAGTTCCGTGGCGCGATCACCCGCCAATTGAATCTGTTTAAGATACCCCATACCGGGACTGCCCTCGGGCAATTCATCCTGCAAGAGTTCCCCATAGCCGATGATGGCCATCAAAAAATTGTTGAAATCGTGGGCAATGCCCCCCGTCAGTTGCCCCACAGCTTCGATTTTTTGCGCGTGCCGCAATTCGAATTCCAGGCGTTTACGATCAGAGATATCTCGCCAGACCACGTGCAGGACCATGCGCTCATCGAGAGGGATGGGGGTCAGAAGAACTTCCACGGGAAAAACCGAGCCATCGGCCCGCAGATGATTCCACTCAAAGCGATGATTACCGTTTTCAAAGGCCAAGGCGATCATCTCGTTGGCCTTTTCGAAGGAGGCACGACCGTCGGGTTGAAACTCCGGCGACAATTCAGAAGGGTGGGTCTGCAACAGTTCTTCTTTGGTGTGATAGCGCAACATGTCCACAGTGGCCTGGTTGCAATCCACGAAGGTTTCCCCATCGAGGATCAGGATCGCATCGGCGGTGCGGACAAAAAACTCCTCATACTGGCTGGTGTTTTTGGTGGCGGTATCCAGCCCCTTGGTGGGGCCCGGTTTGGGCTGGTTGCCATTTCCATTATCCATCTGCGAAACGGTGCGAGAATTTTTTGGCAATTAAACCCTCCTGTCCCCGGGGATTCGGTCAAAAATCACCCGATTATTCCCAACATGGTATGATAGATTGGAGGTCTAATGCCAGCATATTATTTTTATTTCGTGTTAGGGCCTTGGCTAAACCGACTTTTCTTCCCATGATATGCACGTGCCCAACGGGTGAATCGGTCCTTTCATTAGGGTGCAGGTGCCGCAAAGATCACCTTTGGACGAGGGGCGCCAGAAATCGCAGGTTCTGCAGAGGTCCGTTCCGTCCGAGGACCGGGACTCGTACTCGAAGTTCTCGCGGGTCGCTAGTTCGTCCTGACTCAATGACAAGGTATTATTGCAGGGATCCGCTGCTTCCTGGGCCGCGTCCAGAGCACTCTTGTATTGGTTGGAAAGCTCCTCGGAACCGGGTTTTTCGGCCTCCTGCTTGCCGTTGCAACCATTCAAAATTGCCAGCCCACCGGCGGCTGCAAGGCTGGCCAGACCGTATCGGCCCGCCTGTCGCAAAAATCGACGGCGACCATATTTTATTTTCAACATGACACCCCTCCGGTTGATGGTCATAGCGCCGTGTCCAGGCACGTGCCATATCTTGGAGGCATAAACCAATCAATTCAACTAATAAGACTGAGCAAACAAAACCCGCCCGATACTCTTGTTCCCACAATGCACGCATTCACCCTCGGTCTCGTCCCGCTCAAACGGGATGTTCCTGATGGTGACTTTGGTCTTGTCCTGAATTCCCTTCTCGCAGGCAGCATCTCCGCACCAGTGGCAATGGGCAAATCCACCTTCACCTTTGAACAGTTTGGTGAACTCTTCCCAGGAGTCGATTTCAACGGTGGCTTCAACCAATCGCTGCTTCGCCCGGTCGAACAGATCCTGCTGAATCCTTTCCAGTTCCGCGGGTACGGCGGTGGCCAAATCGGCAATTTTAACGGGCTGTTTCTGGCGATCATGACGCGCGGCCATCATCACCTGGTCGTCCTTCAAATCCCGGGGACCAATTTCCATGCGCAGAGGTACGCCCTTGCGCTCCCACTCGGCATATTTCCAACCGGGTCGCATGTTGTCGCGCTTGTCCACATGGACCGCACCTACAACAGGACGCAGATCGGCGGCAATTTTCTCAGCCGCGGCCACCACTTCAACCATCTCCTCATCCTTGCGCCAGATGGGAATGATGACAGCTTTGGTGCCGGCGATGCGCGGCGGCAGAATCAATCCGTCGTCATCGCTGTGGGTCATGATCAGGGCGCCGATGATGCGGGTGGACATACCCCAACTGGTAGCCCAAACATACTCCACCTGGCCTTCGGCATTTTGATATTTCACATCGAAGGCCTTGGCGAAGTTCTGGCCGAGATCGTGACTGGTGGCAGCCTGAAGGGCCTTCTGGTCCTGCATCATCGCTTCGATGGAGTAGGTCTCCTGGGCACCGGCGAAACGTTCGCTTTCGGATTTGGCACCGACAATCACCGGCATGGCCAGAATATCCTCGGCGAACCAGCGATACACCTCGAGCATCTGCAGGGTTTCTGCGCGGCCTTCTTCGGCGGTGGCATGGGCGGTGTGCCCTTCCTGCCACAGGAATTCCGTGGTGCGTAGGAACATACGGGTGCGCATTTCCCAACGCATGACATTGGCCCACTGGTTGATCAACAGGGGCAAATCACGGTAGCTCTGGATCCACTTGCGATACTGATCCCAGATGATGGTCTCGCTGGTGGGACGGATGATGTATTCCTCCTCCAGCTTGCTTTCCGGATCGGGGATCAAGTCCACTTTACCCTGGATCGTGACCTGTTTCAGCCGGTGATGGGTGACGATGGCGCATTCCTTGGCAAAGCCCTCTACGTGCTGGGCTTCCTTGGCCAGAAAACTCTTGGGAATCAGCAGGGGGAAGTAGGCGTTCACGTGACCCAGTTCCTTGAACTTGTCGTCCAGGGTGCGTTGGATGTTCTCCCAGATGGCATAACCGTTGGGGCGGATAACCATGCAACCGCGCACGGGACTGTTCTCGGCCATTTCGGCAGCCGCGATGACGTCCAGGTACCAGCGGCTGTAATCTTCGCTTCGTTTCGTGATCTGGGACATGATTAGCCTTCCTGCAGTTTCGGAAAATGGTTCAAGGCGGGAAAGATAGCAGATTGGGGGGCGGGACGAAAGGCTGAGGCCCCGTCAATTTCAGACTGATGAAAAAATTATGATTCCAGAGGCACCTTTTTGGCCATACCCAGGATCAACCCGATCTGTTGGGCCAGACCCGACAACTCGCTGGCCTGTTCGGCGCTGACATCTTCACCCTCGGCTCCACCATCGGCATAAAGGATCCCGAAAACCGCACCATCGAGGGTACGCACCGGGGCCACCGCATAACCGATGCACTTGGTCAGTCGCACCAATTCTACCCCGGCCAAGTCCCCGTAGGTTGGGCTTGCGGCCTGTGGCACATGGAAATCCCGGTGTTCGAGTACGGCCAAAGCCACCGCGCCGCTGGATTTTTTAAGGGGAAGATCAAGAAAATGAGCCATCTCATCGGCTTCCAATCCGGCCCAGCGCTGTGCTTGCAGACGATTTTCACCACGAATAGCCTTCACCAGAACAACCCGTTCATAACCCAGGATTTCCACAGCTCCCTGCAGAACCTGGTCCAGCAATTCGTCCAGGCCTTCACCCGTGGCCAGACCCTGCCCCACCTTGCGGTACAAGTCCAACTGCTGAGCCGTGCGCTGGGCAATTTCTTCCGCCGTCATGGTGCGTGGTGCAACGTTGGCGCTGCCTCCTTTGTTGATCACGGCACCGTAGTCTTTCAGATCGCCCATTTCCATCCCCATGCACTGGGCCATGTCCTCGATATGACGGGCAATCTGGTCATCAACCTGATCCAGTTTGGCCGCAGGGATACCCAGGGTTCGTCCCGCTTTGCGCAAAATCCGGTATTCAATTTCCTGATTCTCACCATCGCAGGTAAAACGACTCATGGCGTTGGCGAAAACGATGGTGCCCAACAGCGGGTCCAGCCGTTTCGGTGGGGAAAGAGGGTCGATGTCGTGATGATCGCCAATGATGTTTTGCAATTGAACCGGCAATTGCCAGCGCGCAGCCAGGCGCCGGCCCGCCCGATCGTGGCTGATTCCGAAATGGCGCCGCTCCGCTTCCAGAGCCGGCACACCACCGACAAGATCAGACAGAACCTGATCCATGGCGGCTGGTGAACATTCCAACAAAACCACTTTTCCGATGTCGTGTATCAACGCAGTCACAAAAGCTTCTTCCGGGAGAACACCAGTGGAATTTTCGGCCAGGATCTGGGCGAAAACAGCCGTGACGAGGCTGTGCCGGGCAATTTCAGCCAACCACGGCGACCGGGACAACTTGCTCATCATGTCAAACACCGACAGGCCCAGTGCCAGATTGCGGACGGTCTCAAAACCCATGACAATGACGGCCCGGCGCACGGTGCGCACCTTCTCCCGGTTTCGTCGCTGATACATGGCGCTGTTGACAACCTTCAACACACGCATTGTAAGGGCCTGATCCTTGAGGATGCAGTTGGCCAAATCGTCGGCACAGCTGCGCTCGTCGCTGGCCACTTTCTGGATTTGCAGAAGCGACTGGGGCAGGCTGGGGAGCTCTCCCATTTTTTCTATTTGTTCAAAGACATTCGCGCTGTTCATGGTCCCGTCTCCGGTCAAAAGATGAGGGTGCGTTGGCACCCCCAGGTATCGTCCAGAATGGCAAGACCTTGATCAATCGTGCTTGCGGGCCAACCAGAAACGCTCCAGAGAATCGATGCCATAACGTTGACGATCACCCGCGGAAACCGAATTTCCGGCAATGACTTCTCTCACTTCCCAGCCGGCGCGTTGGATGAGATTGCCGAAATCAGGAGCAAATTGCCAGGCATGGGCGTGGGCCCGGTGCAGATCGATTTCAATGCGGTGACTGTGGGCCTGACCGGGCTCAAAAGGCACCTGCAACCAGGCCGTGCCGCCGGGTTTGAGGATACGCAAAATCTCGTCAATACAATCCTCCAACTCGGGAATGTGTTCCAGCACATGACTGCAGAAGACCCAGTCCACCGAAGAATCGGCGACGGGTGTTTGCCTGAGATCCGCAACAAAATCCGGGGAAAACCGTTTGTCGTCGGCATCCACATCGCAGCGAAAACAGCGTGCCAAACCTTCGTGTTCAAGCACAAAACGCATGGCTGTGGAGAGTGAAAAACCAACCATCACATCGGGATTCGAGCCTCGTCTCGAAGACAGTTCGTCACGCACTCCCAGAACCAGTTGGCGATGCCGGTCGAATGATCCGCAACCAGGGCAGATGCAATGGGTGATGACTTCGTCCGCCGACAAAAAGGTGCGAAAGTTGCGTCCCTGCCAACCGCAAACCGTGCATTCCCGGCGTTCAACCGGAACCAGCTTTTCACCAAAGGGCAGCAACAAATTGTCCAGGGCACCGCCCACTACTTTCCCCGCCATCAAAGGGTGCTTCCAGAAACACGCGGGAGAATGGGTGTTGAAAAATATATCCTTGATGAATTTCAGGGCTGGCAAGGTTTCCTCCGCCTGGGCAAAAGTTCATGGTGACTTCAACTTACCGGGTATCGGCGGTGGGCAGAACCACTGAAGTGAATCCGCCTTATGATAGCAGGGTGGCGGGTTAGGGCAAGGCCGGGTTTTCAGGAAAAGTGATGTTAGGAGGGCCTCAGGGCCGCCAGACCAAACGCAGGCTGCCGAACCCCAAACTTGAGTCGTCGGTATTTTCGGTATGTTTCTCCGGCTCGTAGTTGGCCATCATATCCAGACTGAAATTTTTGTTGATGGCCCAGTTTGCCATGACCCAGATTTTCCAGTAGTTGAAATCGGAATAGAAAGAGATGAACTCATCTTCGAAAAAGATGTCCGTAGAATCGGGGTCGAGTGCCACAGATCCCTGGCTATAAACCCGCCGCCCGAATTCGATCATGATTGAGCCACTCACATTCGACCCAAAAGATTCAACCCCCGATCGCAAACCAAACTGGGTGTACGTTTCGGGTGAATTACCGGCATCCAGGCGTTCGGCGGCCACGCCCAGGCGCCAGTTGGCGCTGAGAATATCGCCCCACTTGTACCCCATGGTGCTGTTGATACGCCAGGAATCAAAATAGACATTCGTCTCCTTATCGTATTTCCAGATTTCACTTTGCACATCTAGAAAGACGAACCCATTACCGGCGGTGACCAGACCGTTGAAATCCGTCCAGTGGGCCCAGGCCGATGGGCGCAGGGTCTCATCCTTGATCAGGCGGCGGCCGCTTTTGTGAAACAGACGCACGCCTTGGCCATGGTCATCGTGAAAATCGAGGTCGCCTTCAATGCGATGAACATTTCGATTGATTCCCGTGGTGTCCGGATAGGTACGGGCGGAATACCGGTACCCCACACTCCAAAGATTCTCGGTCAACCCATGGCTGCGCAGGAATGCTCCACCTCCCAACTCGCGTAAATCCACCTCCAGAGTGGATGTGTTCTTGTAATCAACCGTACTTCCCCAGCCCCGCAACTCGAGCTTTGATTTGGACCCTGCCCAGGGAAATGCGCGCAGGTCGAGGCGACCCTCAAGGTTGTCGCTTGAGAGGGAATAATTGGTTGTTTTACGGTACTGTCGACCATAGAACCGTCCGTCGAAGCGGAATCTTGTCACACGATTGTGGTCCAGGAATTTGTATTGTCCTTCGAGATGCTGGCGATAGAGTTCGCTGCCGATGGAAGCTTCGGCCCGCAGCCGCCACCGGTGTTTGGTTTTGCGCGGGCTGCGTCCTTCAATACCGGCTGAGATCATGTATTCAGCAATGGTTTCGGTGGTGTCGGTGGTGGCCAACGGGTAGGAGTGCAGCAGGGCATCGAAGCCGGAGGTCAGCACCGGGGACCAATCGGTTTGGTCGCGCCGGGAGGTAAAACCTGCAAATCCGGCCAAGGGGTCAGCCGCTTCAGGGGAAACCTCAGCAAAAGCAGATGCTGGGAGCACTGAATTTTCAATCAACACTCCCAGCAACAATCCGAGGACAATGACGATGCAAACAACCCTCATCTTACCATATCTTCAGCCTGGGTCAGCAGATCGTGGGCAGCCCTGATGCGTCGCAGGGCCGTTTCGATTTCGTCCTGATCCAAACTCTGACCAGCACCAGCACGGTGTTCCCTGGCTCGCTCCAGCAAACGCACTGCTGTATCATTGCGGGCATCCCGGACCATTTCAGTTACTCGTTCACTGCGTTCGTCCCAGCGTTCGATCTGGCGCAGAACCACTTCGCGGTTGAGACCGTTGAGGCCACCTGTGGCGGCACGATTGGCAAGCCGCTGGGCTATACCCGCCATTTGCAAAGCGCTACCCGGCTGCCCCTGGTCCCTGAATTCCAGAGCCCGATCCAGGGCTTCGTCGGACTCGGTCAACAGTTTCCGGGCGGCCGGGTCGGCGCTGTTCTCTAGTTTTTCCTGGGCACGTTCCAAGGCCAATCGTGCCATTTCAATCTGACGATCCAATCGGTCGGCGCCACCGTCGCGAGCCAGCATTCTGGCTGCGCGGTTCATCAATTCTTCGGCCTGTTCCAGCATTTTGAAAGCCAGACGGGCATCACCCTGCTGATATTGCTCGTAGGCCCGGATACCCATGGATTCGCTACGCCGCAGAAAATCCAGGGCCTGCTGATTGTTGGCTTCCCGAGCCTTCTCGAGAAGATGAGCGTGTTGATCGCGGAAACGTTCCGAGCGCAAGCGGATTCGCTCATCATATCCCATGGATTCCCGGGCCAGGCGCACGGCGTTGCGCATGGCGGTGCGGCTGCCCTTGGCTGTTTTGTAAGACATGAGAGGATAGTCATCCATCAGTCTGATTGACCGTCGATGCAAATTCAGGGCTTCTTCAAGAACTTTGCGTGCCGGCATATTTTCAGTGTCACGCACCACATCGTAGGCCCAATCAAGCAGTTCTCTATTGCGTTCGATGTATTCCTGGAGCTGTTCGTGTTGAGCATCTTGGGCCAAGACGGGCTGAGCATGAAGGAGACCGAAAAGAACAAAAAGAAGTCCGAAGGCTGTCATCAGGGGCGAGGCCATGGAAAATATTCGTGCTTGTTCCTGGGTGCGGGTGCTCATGGCAAACCTTCCAAAGTCGAGGGCCAATGCCCTGAAATCCTATTATTTCCCCAACGAGATGCAGGGGTTGTGCCACGAGTTGGGCTATTGACAGCAATCACCCTAACAGTTTACAAACCCATCAATTACCCATCAAGGGCCATCAGTACATCAAATCAAAAAAAGCCCAAAAGACGAAAAAACCGTACCATCAGGTACATTTCAGCCCTTCAAATGGTCCCCGAGGACCAGTTCATTGCCCGGGATCGTCGTCCATACCCAGCAATTTCAACCGTGAATATAGAGTGCGACGGGTGATGCCCAGCATCTGCGCAGCCTGGCTCTTGTTGCCACCGGCACGGTCGAGAGCGGCGGTGATCAGGCGACGGGCGTTGTTGTCCAGATTCAGGTCCCCACCCAATGAATTTTCGGTCCGAACGGCCGACGTCGCCCCGGCCACATTCAACATCACATGTTCATCTTCAATTTTTCCGGGACCGGCCAGGATGTGGGCACGTTCGATAAGATTGCGCAGTTCACGAATGTTGCCTGGCCAGGAATAGGCCCGCAGCCCGGTTATTGTTTTGGCCGACAATTTTTTCTGCCTCCGGCCAAACTGTTTCATGAAATGGGCGGCCAGCATGGCGATGTCGTCGGTGCGATCACGCAACGACGGTACGTCCAGCGGGAAGACCAGAAGCCGGTAATACAAATCCTCACGGAAGGTTTTTTGGGCAATGGCATCTTCCAAAGGACGATTGGTGGCGGCAATGATGCGCACATCCACATCGGTTTCCCGCGGGTCGCCCACGCGGTTGATTTTTCGCTCTTCGAGCACCCGCAGAAGTTTAGCCTGCACCGCCATGGGTGCTTCACCGATTTCGTCCAGGAAAAGTGTTCCCCCACGGGCTGCCTCGAACAAGCCTTCGCGGTCGGCATCGGCTCCGGTGAAGGCGCCTTTGCGATAGCCAAAGAGTTCGCTTTCCAGCAGGGACTCGGCGATGGCCGCACAGTTGACTGCCACAAAAGGTCCCTCGCGGCGGGCGCTGGCATTGTGAATGGCCCGGGCGGTGATCTCTTTGCCGGTGCCACTCTCCCCCCGGATCAGAACCGTGGCCTCCGAAGGTGCCACCCGGCCAATCATCTCCCGCATTTTTTCCGTAGCCGCCGCTTCACCAATGATATTTTCGCCGACGTTGAGCACAGCCACGGCCAGTTTCAGACTGCGGTTTTCCCGTGTCAACTCGCCGACTCGGGCGAATTTTTTAACCATGGCCGCCACATCGGTAAAATTGACCGGCTTGGTCATGTAATGACAGGCCCCGGCCTGCATGCACTTCACGGCGGATTCCACTTCACCATAGGCCGTCAAAACGATAATCTCGGTGTCGGGACTGTTATCTTTCACACCAACCACAACGGCCATGCCATCGACCGGCTCCATGTGCAAATCCGTCAACACGATGTCGTATTTATTCTCTTTGACCAAGTCCAGGGCATCCTGACCCGAATGAGCGCCGTCCACTTGGTGGCCCTGGCTCTCCAAAGCCGATTTCAGGAGCATCACCAGACGGGTTTCATCGTCCACCACGAGAATTTTTGCCAAAAGTTTGGTCCTTTCAAGAACCTTCCCCATGCAGGGGGAGGCTGATTTCCGCCACGGCACCAGTCCGGTCCACCCGTTCGTACAGATCCAGACTGCCATTCATGTCTTCGACGATGCGCCGGGACATGGCCAAACCCAAACCGCTGCCTTTTTCCTTGTTGGTCCAGAATGGCTCAAACAGGCGATCGCTAGCCACTTGGGACAAGCCACAACCTTCGTCCGTCACGGTGACCAAGGCGTTGCTGTTTTCACAGGCCAGAGCCACTTCGATGTTACCACCATGGGGCATGGCATCGCGGGCATTGATCAAAAGATTCAAAACCACCTGCTGAAGACGCAGAGGATCGCCCAAAACCGTCACTTTGTTCACTGCATCGGGAAGACTAACCGATATACCGGCTTTTTCCATCTCATCCTGAATCAACTTGGCTCCCCGATGCAAACAATGGCCAAGATCCAAAGGCTCCATGACCAGCTCGCGGTTTGAACCAAAAGCCAGGTAGCCGCTCAAGATATGGTTCAGCCGGTCCACTTCTTCGGGAATGAACCCAGCCACGGGGTCTTCGATGCCTGCTTTTTCCAGAACCCTCTGCAGATGCTCCCCCGCTCCACGAATAATTCCCAGGGGGTTGCGGATTTCATGGGCAATGCCGGCAGTCATGCGTCCCATGGCTGCCAGGTTTTCCTGCCGCCGGATCGACTCCTGGTAACGGGCAAAACTCAAGTTGATACGATACAGAAAAACACCCATCAGAACCAATACCACCAGGACCACTGCCCCGGTTGCCAGGGCACCACGCTGGAGCTGCTGCAGGGATCCAAAGAAATCGGCGTTGCCACTGACGGTGAGCACGGCCACAACTTCGTTGATATCGAATTCCGTATCAAAATCGTAGACGGGGACGTGAGCACTTTTCTGAAGGGTACCGCCCTTGTCGTAAAGCGGAGTCACGGTCGAGACACCAGCCAAAGCGGCATCCACTTCGCTGGTATCGAGTCCAAGAAAATCGTTGGGGAGGCCAACCTGCAGACTCGGATTGCTGGCTACCAGAACAATGCCTTCGCCGGAAGTGAGACTGATTTCGGCAAGGGCTTGATCCTGACGCAAACTTTTGAAATCGGTTTCCAGGAGTTGAAGCTCATCGGAGCTCTTGCCTGCGCCCGCTGCCGCCTCGGAAACCAGACGGCCATCAATCCTGGGCGCCAGGGTGGTGGCCACGGCCAACAAACGTTCACCCAGAGCCTGGTCCAAACGATCCCGGGAAGCCTGGTAAAGATTTACCAAGCCAAACCAGACCACGGCAATGATCACCGCGTAAGCCACCACAGCCCACACAAACCACTGCCGTCGGCGGGTCACCCTGCAGCCGCCTGCCGGGGACCACGTCCACTGGCTTTGTTGGTTGGACGATTGATCGAATGATTGATCGAATGAGCCAGTATTTCACTTTGCTCCCGGGCATGATAACTGGACCGCACCAGGGGTCCCGATTCCACCCAGCCAATGCCCATCTGGCGCCCGAGTTCACCCAGTTCATCAAACTCTCCCGGTTCCACATAACGAATCACCGGATGGTGTTTTTGACTGGGCTGCAAATACTGCCCGATGGTGAGAATCTGTGTGCCGTGCTCGGCTGCGTCGCGCATCAATTCAATCACTTCATCCCGTTCTTCACCCACCCCCAACATGATGCCGGTTTTGACTTTCAGGTCCAGTTGGTGGGCATTCACCCATTGGCGGGTGCGACGCAAGACCTGAAGGGATCGATGGTAATCGGCCTGGGGCCGCATGGCTTTGTAAAGGCGCCGAACCGTTTCGAGGTTGTGATTCAAGACCTCCGGCCGAGCGTCGATAACCGTTTCCAGATCCAAAGGGCTGCCCATGAAATCGGGGATCAGAACCTCAATGCCGCAGCCCGGATTCAGGCGCCGGATTTGCCGAACTGTGGATGCGAAATGTGCGGCGCCACCATCGCGCAAATCGTCCCGGTTCACGGATGTGACCACGGCAAACTTGAGCCCCAGGGTGGCCACTGTTTCAGCAACCCGGCGCGGTTCGTCGGCATCAAGACCCTGCACGCGGCCGCCGGGAATATTGCAGAAAGTGCAGTGCCGGGTGCAAATATCGCCCATGAGCAGAAAAGTGGCCGTCCGGCTGCCGAAACACTCGGCCCGGTTGGGGCAGTTCGCGCTTTCACAAACCGTGTTCAGGGATGCCGACCTCAACAGCCTCCGGACTTCGTTGAAATCATCTCTGCCCCTGCGTTTCATGCGCAACCAATCGGGCTTTCGCCGAGAAGTCCCGACAGGTTGCAGATCAGGAATCAGACCATCGTTTTTCATGGTTATCAGAACCCTGGATTGTCGAGGGTGAAGGTGCGCACAGCCCGGAATTTTCCTTCGTTGAACTCCACGGTGGAGGCTTCATTGGCTTTGTCGTGCTCAAACACGAGAATAAATCCCTCATCCGCGGCCCGGGTCAGCAATTGATTTTTCTCGGTCACGGTCAGCAATGGGTTCAGGTCGAAACCCATGATCCAGGGCACATGCACCTGGCTGCGGAAGGGGATCAGGTCGCCGCAGAAAACGACAACCTTCTTCCCGGTGTTGAACTCCACGATTTGCTGGCCTGGGGTATGGCCATTGACCGGGGAGACGGTGATGCCGGGCAGGATTTCCTGGCGGCCATCCACAAGTTCAAGCTTCCCGCTTTCCAACAACCCTTCGAAGTCTTCCACCCGGAAACTGGCCCGATCGCGCTGGGAGGGATTGTTGGCCCAGTCCCATTGCCTTTTCTGCACCCAGTGGGTGGCGTTGGGGAAAACCGGCTCCAAATCACCTTCACCCGGCCGGAAAACCCCACCGGCGTGATCAAAATGCAGATGGGTCAGAACTACGTCGGTAATGGACTCGCGGATAATGCCCGCCTCGGCCAACTCGGCCACCAGGTGATTGGGTCGGCGATCCAGGCCGAAAACCCCCATCATCTTTTCGTCCCAGCGGTCGCCCATGCCGGTGTCCACCAGGATGCGGCGGTCTCCGTGATCGGCCAAAAGGCAACGCAGATCCAGATCAATGCGGTTCATGTCGTCTGCAGGATGGTGTTTTTCCCACATGACCTTCGGCACGATGCCGAACATGGCACCGCCATCGAGTTTGAATTGTCCGTCATGGAAGGCGCGGAAATGCCAATCGCCGAGTTTCATGTCAACCTCTTGTGAATGGTTTTTTGCCTGGCGGCTTTTGAAAATTATAACCCCGGGTGCGGGATGGGGCAATGGTGGAGATGCCTTTCCAGTAAAGCTCCTTCAGTTTGTGCCGAAGATACCGTTGATGGTTCTCGTCCAACCGAATCGTCGTATTTTCTAATTATATTGGGGGATTTTCGGGGGATGACTACAAACATGATCAACACCGATACGATCTGTGATCTGCAGGGAAAGCCCTTGCATCCGGACACGGTGACTCTTCTCAAAGCACTCGACAAGCTGCTCACAGTGGGGTCCTACTACTCTTCGGAACACGAACAGTACCTGCAGGCGGCCAGGAAAGAACGCAATGACATTGTCGACGTTATCGACGGGGCCAACAAGCGCGTCGCCATTGAAATCACAGCCCAGGGGGTGATGATCGGCACCCAGAACATCGACCCTCGCCACCGCAATGTGCGTTTGCTGCACGAGCTGCTGGTGCCGTTGAACATCGCGCGGTTGGAAATCGGCGGGACGCTCACGCCCGAGGATTTGCGCCAGGCCATTGCCGCCTTGCAGGAATACAAGATGGCCCTCGGCAATTCCAGTACTTTCCACGAAATCGTTTTCGAAAACCTGCCCTCCTCGGTACAGGCAATCAGCTGCAGTGTGCTACAGCAGTCCGAAGACCAAATGAAAAGCGACCAGGAGGAAAACTCCCTCGACGACCTGCTCGGCCAGTGGAACGACGACACTCCTTCCACCGTGGATCACGAATCCGAGACCGAACAGCTGGCCCGCCAGTTCATGGACATGGTCTCGCGGATCCTCGAAAATCTTGAACAGCTCGATCGCGAGTCCGGGATCGCGGCCAAGGACGGTGAAGACGGTTCCTACGTGACCCGTGCCGACCTCATCAATCTCAAGCAGGCCCTGCAGCGGCTGGTGGAAGTGAACCCCGATCCGGCCGAACTGACCAAGCTCATCTCCCAGGCCCAGCGCGCCCTCGACCTGAGTCGAGATCCCCGCTCGGTCAACCTCGTCTTCAGGATCCTGAAAAAAGACATGGAAAAGAAACGCTTGGAGAAAGACGCCGACAGAACGCTGAAATCCCCCCAAATCGAGTACAAACTCACCATTGACGAGCTTCTCGAGTCGGTGGCCGAGCTGGAAACCGCGAACGCTCTGGTGGATGATCCATGGGCTGGCTCCCGGACCAACCAATTGGCCATCAGTTTGCATATGTTGCGGTCGGACCCGCCATGGGCATTGCGCACAAGCATGGTCGATGTGATCGAGCGCGCAGTGATCCGTCCGGATTTCGCCACCCACAATCTGCTGGTGTGCGCCCAGGCTTTCGATACGATCTTGCGGGAGGAAGGTGCCGACGGGTTGGAAGATCTGCTGACCCTGGTGACGGGCATCATGCGCCTAAAACGTTCCGAAATGATCGCGCCCTTCTGGGTACACCTGATCGAGCTGATAGACGACAACCAAATACCGGAGCTTTGGCCGCATCTGGTCAACGACATTCTGCTGGGGTTCGAAGGAGCGTCTCGCGAAACGGTGACCAGACTGGTGCTGGCCTCCGGTAAGATCTCCGTACAGGGGGCCAAGGCCCACCGACGTGTACTCGGGAAGCAACCGGCCCTGCAGGGCAAAACCGCGTCCCGGGATATTTTCACCGCCCCGCTGAACAAGCTGTATCCGGTTTATGGCATGCTCATGGCTTCGCCGCTGCGCAGTTGGTTGGGCGCAGAGCTCTATCGTGCCTTGCGCCTGAAACCCGGTTCGGACCTGGCCGAGATCGTGATGGCAGCCCTGGGCGAACATCAGCCGGAGCTCGTCACATTCTATCTGGATCTGATTCGGCATCATGGCCATCCCCAGCCGCCGACCGAGGTTCTCAAACCCGCGGTTGAGATCCTGCAAGGGGCACTGTCGGGCGCATCGTCTGAAGTGCGCCAGGAAAGTTGGGTTCCCGGTGGCCTGACTGAGCTGGGGAAGCTTGATCCGGAAGGGGCAGTCCCTCTTTTGGAATGTGTCCTCAACGATCGTAAATTTTTCTTTTTCAAAGCCTGGCCCGCCCCCGCGCGTGAAGCGGCCGAAAAGTCCCTGACCACCGTCCGCAAGGAGGTCGAATAAAATGGAACAGCGTTTAAGTGACCTGATCATCCTGTTGGCCAGTGGCATCAACCAGCGCCGAATGTATTTCGACAATCACCCCAATGTGCAGGCCCTCAGCGCCGAAATTGTCGAGAAGCTGCGGGCCATGCTCAGTGAATCCGAGCAAAACGAGTTCGCCTTCGGGGTTTTCAGCAGCAAATTCATCCGCAAGGGAAAATACCTGGTGGGCCCGTCTATTGCGGGCCGCTCCCTGATTGAGTTTTCCGAATGTTTGTGTTGCGGCGGTTTTGTTTTTCGTTGGCCCATCACTCCCGCCGACCTGGTGACTTTCTTCCGGTTGGGCGCCGAACAAAAGGACAAACTTGACAGCCTCGAAACAGCGCGGGCGTTCTTTGCCTCGGCCGGCTTGAGCCACATTGAAATTTCTCCCCCTTTAAGCGAAGATCGCCAAGAGGGCAGGGACGACGGTAAGAATTCCGAGTCCGATGACAACGACGACATGGACTTCATGGCTGCCGACTTCGCACCCCTGCTGCGTGTCTATCAGTCTCTGTACGAGACCGTGGCCACCAATAACATTGCCCTCAACAGCGACAACCGCATCGACCTGGACCAGGCTCGCTCCAGTGGCGAAGAGTTGGTCGCCGTCTCGGATAAGGGAGCCTTGGATGTCATGCAGTTCATGCGCTACCCCGACTTCGACAGCTACACCATCGGCCATTCGGTGCGGGTGGCCGCTCTTGGCGCACTTCTCGCCCGCGAGTTGGACTGGCCACGGGATCTGCAGAACGAAATCGCCACCGCGGGCCTTCTGCACGACCTGGGCAAGGGCAGTGTGCCGGACGAAATCCTCTTCAAGCCGGGATGCCTGAGCGACGACGAACGACAGATCATGGAGACTCACCCGGTGCTCGGCGTGCGAATCCTTTTGGCCAACGGTGAGACCAATCCCATCGTGCTGTCTGCGGCCTGGGGACATCACATTCGCGAAGACGGGCGCGGTTACCCGGTGATGCCACCGTGGTTTGCCCGCAGCTCGGCTGCGGCCCTGATCCATGTGTGCGACGTGTTCGAGGCCCTGACGGCGGCGCGGCCCTACAAGAACCCCATGTGCCCACGCCGGGCCTATGAGATCATGATCAAAGACAAGGGCGCCTTCCAACCCCTGATTCTCGCGGCATTGATTCGCACCCTTTGCCTGTACCCACCGGGCAGCGAGGTGCTGCTCTCAGACCGTCGACGTGCGGTGGTGGTTGCCAAGGGGCCAACGCCCGGGCTGCCGTTGGTGCGCATAACCCACGACGAGTCCGGGGTGCCGCTCCCCCGTCAGAAGCAACCGGCCGTGCACCTGCACAGGGAGCCCAAACTCCAGATCGACGAGTTCATGCAGGTGGGGGTCGATTCGGATGAAAATGCCGACACCGAAACGGTGGTGCATACGGTTTGATCTTGGCCATATGCGAGGTGCTGACTCGTAATTCAAAAACCTGAAACTTGGTTCCTGTAAAAAGGTGGGTACATTTGTATTTCACCACCAAGTATCGGAGTTTTCATGGACTTCCCGCATCCGTTAACCAAAGCCATCTTCCTGAAACGCGAAAAACGCTTTCTCGTCCATGCCAAATTGGAAGACGGCCGCCGCGTCGCCGCCCACACCAACAACACCGGCAGCATGCGTGGCTGTCTGGCTCCCCAAGCCGAGATCTGGCTCAGCCGTGCCACCAATCCGGCCCGAAAGCTGCAATGGACCCTGGAATTGGTCCGCACCGTGGAAAACCCTACAAACGCAGTACAGGGTGATGTCCTTGTGGGAGTCAACACCATTATAGCCAATAGGTTGTTGCGTGAAGCCCTGGATACAAATCATCTCCCCCTGCTGCCGCCTGAAGCCGAGATCCGTGCCGAAGTAAAGTACGGCCAAAGTTCCCGGGTGGATTTTCTGGTCACCGAAGCTTCCGGCCGACGACGTCGACCCCCTTTACGGGCAACTTCTGAGGCAGGTTGTCGAGACCGGTGTGAAGGTTTTCGGATTGGGTTGCCGAGTTACTCCCAAAAGCATTTTACCCCATAACATCGCTACGCTTATGTTATAACGCATGGAGCCCTATCCATTAATTTGTCTGATTTGGGGGGATACCACGGACAAGCAATTCAACGGGATGATGCCGATATTGCAGTAACAACCCACTGCCTGACATTAAAAAACCGGCCGCAGGTTCTAACCCACAGCCGGTTATCTTGACAACTTTTGCACCCAATCGGAAAAACTATTCCACCGTCCAGCAATCCGGAGTGTAAAGCAGATTCTTGATATCACCGACGCCGCGCTGGTCGGTAACTACCTTGATCTGGTCGGAAACCATGCCGTCCAGGGTAGGCTTGTTCACCCCACGCAACACACCGAAGGGACGCGGCATGTCCGGGTCATTGTCCAACTGAGACATGACAAAAGCAGGGCCGGGAGAATCCGGGCTGCTGTCCCAAATCGAAGCTTCGCTTGCGGCCACGACTTTAATATTAAAGCCTTCGACTCTCAGACCCTTGTCCTTTTCGGCACCGAAGATCATCGGTTGACCACTGACCAGGTCGATGGTCTGTTCGTCTCGAACCTTCTTATCGGTCCACGCTTTGTAGGCCCCATCGTTGAAGATGACACAATTCTGCCAGACTTCCACAAAGGCGCTGCCCTTGTGATCGGCTGCGGCTCTCAGCACTTCTTTCATGTGCTTGGGCCGGGTGTCCATGGTGCGGGCCACAAAAGTGGCGCCGGCGCCCAGGGCCAGCTGGACAGGATTGAATGGAGCATCCACCGAACCGAAGGGTGAGGTTTTGGTCCTCAGGCCCAGGGGCGAGGTGGGAGAATACTGGCCTTTGGTCAGGCCATATATCTCGTTGTTGAACAGGATGATCTTCAGGTCCACGTTTCGCCGCAGGGAGTGGATCATGTGGTTGCCGCCGATGGAAAGACCATCGCCGTCACCGGTGATCACCCATACGCTCAGATCGGAGTTGGACACCTTCACACCCGTGGCGATAGCGTTGGCCCGACCGTGGATTCCGTGGAATCCGAAGGTATCCATGTAGTAGGGAAAACGGCTGGAGCAGCCGATGCCCGAAACACAGACCATATTCTCTTTGGCAATACCAATGTCAGCCAGGGTGGCCTGCACCGAGTTGATGATGGAATAATCACCACAACCGGGACACCAGCGAACTTCCTGGTCGGACTTGAAGTCCTTGGCTTTCAGCTGTTGCACCTCGCTCATGACTTTTCCTCCAACAAGGTTTCGAAGTGGATTTTCAACTGGAAGGCCTGGAATGGTTTACCCTTGACCTTATGATGTGTCTCGAACCTGAAATCGGGATACTCTGCCTGAAGCACCCGGGCCAGCTGGCCAAAGTTCATCTCAGGAACAACGATGCGTTTGAATTTGCTGAAAATTTCCGCCAACCCTTTGGGGAAGGGGAAAATGTGGCGCAGGTGCAGATGCGAAGCCGCAACGCTTTCCTTCTGCATTCGCTCAACCGCCGCCCGGGTCGCACCATAGGTGGAACCCCAGGCCACCACCAGCAGGTCGCCCTCGTCGGGACCATTCAACTTTGGTGTTTCAATGGTTTCACGAATGTTCATGATTTTGTCCAGACGGGTCTGGCACATGATTTCATGATTGTCCGGATCGTGGCTGACATTACCTGTGACAGCATCTTTCTCCAAACCACCGATGCGATGCTCCATGCCGGGAGTGCCGGGTCGGGCCCAGTTGCGCGCCAATTTCTCATTGCGAGTGTAGGGACTAAAACCTTCCGGATCCGTGGCGAACTTCACCTTGAATTCCGGCAGATCTTCCATGTTGGGCAGCTTCCAGGGCTCGGTTCCGTTGGCAATGTAATTATCGCTCAATAGAATCACTGGAGTCATGAACTCGGTGGCAATGCGGCAGGCCTCCACGGCGCAATCGAATGCGTCGGCAGGACAGCTGGCAGCCAGCACCGGTATGGGAGCTTCACCGTTGCGACCATACAGGGCCTGCAACAGATCGGCCTGCTCCACCTTGGTGGGCAATCCGGTTGAAGGCCCGGCTCGCTGCACGTTCACCACAACCAGGGGCAGCTCGGTAATCATAGCCAATCCCAGGGCCTCGGCCTTAAGGGCCAGCCCGGGGCCGGAAGTGGTCGTGATGCCCAAACGACCAGCAAAACTGCCACCAATGGCGGAGCAAATACCGGCGATCTCGTCTTCCATCTGGCAGGTGATAATATCGTAGTTCTTCATCAAGGACATATACTGAAGGATGTCCGTGGCCGGCGTGATGGGGTACGAACCCAGGAAGACCTTCAGTCCAGCCTGATGAGCGCCCACGGCCAAGCCGATGGCCACAGCCTCGTTGCCAATAATATTCCGGTAGGTCCCCTGCTCCACATTCTCCACCTTGGGCACTTCATAGCGACCCTGGAAAAGCCGCAGCAACTCGCCGTGATTGTACCCGGCTTTCAATGCCTTGGAGTTGGCTTCGGCCACAAGGGGCAATTTGGCGAACTTCTTGGTCAACCATTCCAGGGTGGGCTCGCAGGGACGACTGAACAGCCAGTACATCATGCCGAGGGTGTAGAAGTTCTTGCAGCGAAGCACGTCCTTCTTGCTCAGGTCGCTGCCTTCGAGGGCTTCGATGGTGCGCTGGTTGATATCTTCCTGGATCACCCGGTAGCCCGCAAGGGTGCCGTCTTCCAGGGGATTGGTTTCCAGTTCGGCTTTCTTCAGGTCCTTCTCGGTGAAAGCACCGGTGTTGGCCAAGATGATGCCGCCTGGACGAAGGTCCTTGTAGTTGGTAATCAGGGCTGCAGGATTCATGGCCACCAACACCGTCGGAGCATCGCCCGGGGTGTAGATGTCATGAGAGCTGAAGTGGATCTGAAAACCGGAAACACCGGCCCGGGTACCAGCCGGTGCTCGGATCTCCGAAGGGAAATCGGGGAAAGTAGCCAGATCGTTGCCGACCTTGGCTGTCGTATCAGTAAACTGGGTACCGGTCAGCTGCATCCCATCGCCGGAGTCGCCTGCGAAGCGGATGGTGACATCGTCTTGCCTGATGAGTTCAGAAGACATGACTTTACGGTCGCCTCCTCACCCTCAGTCCCGTTGTTTTATCCACGGGAGAGGGAATAAGGGTCCTAGGTCGTCCCGGACCGGTAACTGGTCCGGGCGGAAGTGATTGCTCCCCCATTTAGAGGGAGACCGCACCATGCTGATGCAGTACCTGGAAAAGGTATACCAGCAAATTCCTAAATGCCAGAAATTGCATGGCTTCGCAACAATTTATTTTAGCCACTTTCCAGCTATTTAGAAAGGATATGACTATTTATCGCCGCCGAAAGGGTTTCCAGTCGCGAACCCGGTTGCAAAACCTGTTCCAACAGTCGCAAAGACACACCGCCACAAAACATTTCTTAAATTTTTGTGATATTTAACCAAATCAGTATCCATTGAGGCTATAATCGAGTAAAATCATTGTTAATTAAGTTATTGTCTGCCATTTAAAGAAAACCGGAGAAGAACATGACCACTCGCCCCATTTCCCGAGCCAACGGTTTGATCACTTTGGCTTCAGGAGGTCTGCTTGTCCTCTCATCCGTATTGTTTGCCGGCCTGTCCTTTGCGATAATACCAACAGAACATCTGCAAACATCAGTGTTGCATTTTGGGGAAAATACAAACGACGGTGCCCCCCAGTGGGAAATAACTGACTCCAACGATCAGGTTCTGGAAATAAAATTCACCTTGCCCGCCCTGGAATTGAATCAAATTCAAGCCGATGGCCGGATCTGGCAAACCCTGAATATTGAAGGTGCTGTAGAGCATGGTTCCATTGGTGAGCCAGGTCTGCCGGTGATCAGCCGCCTGATCGCCGTGCCGCGGGGAATGACTCTTTCTGCGCGATTGGAAAGTGCAGTCCCTACCAAGGTTTCCAACCTGCAGATTTTGCCGGTCCAGGATCCGGCCGGGGCAAAATTCTCCTATTCCATGTCCGTGTACGAAAACAATACCTCCGCCAGGGCGACTGAACCGGAAATCCGCGTTGGTGGTGCAGCCATCCTTGCCGGTCAGACTGTTGTTCCCTTGACCATCCGTCTGGTGGATTTCGACACATCCAGACAGGAAGCCACCGTCTGGACCGAAGTCATTCTGAAACTTGAATTTGTTGCCGACCCCAAAGCTTCGGCAACTTCCCACCAACCCACCCACGCGGTGCCAGCTTCTTTTTCCAGGCAGATGCAGTCCGATGTCCTCGGTTATCAACTGCAGAACTCAGGCGATAGCGTCAAATCCGGAACCGCCGCTTCGGGTCTTGGAACCTACGTCGCCGTTCATTCCGGCCAGGCTGGTGTCTCCACGGGCATCGCCCCCTTGTTGCAATGGCGCCGGGAGCAAGGCTACCACGTGATCGAATTCAATTCCAACCTGAGCGGCAACACTACCACTGCGATAAAAGATGCCCTGCAGGATATCTACAACGACGAGACAATCCCTCCTCTGGAATTCATCAGCATCTTCGGGGACGCCTCCGGGACATCTTTCGTACCCACCTGGACCGAAACCCTCTCCGGTTACAACGGTGGTGGGGACCACTATTACACCATGCTGGATGGCGACGACATTCTGGCCGACGCGCACATCGGCCGGGTCTCCTTCGGATCGCTCACTGAGATGAACACCATCATTGGCAAGATCCTGGGTTATGAAAAAACGCCTCCCATGGACGACACCGGATGGTATGGCCGAGCCTGCCTGCAGGGTGACCCCAGCGCTTCGGGCATCACCACCATCTACACCAACCAGTGGGTCAAGGGTCAACTCCAGAATCTTGGCTGGTCCCAAGTCGACACCACCTGGTCCGGCAACTTCGTCTCGCCCATGATGGCCCAGGTGGGGCAGGGCGTCACTGCTTATGGTTACCGGGGCTATCTCGGAACCAGCGGCATCACCAACGGTCACGTCACCTCCCTGACCAATGGCGGAAAGTTGGCCATGGCCCTGTTGCCCACCTGCGCTTCTGGCAGTTTCGCCAACCAGACGGCCCGCAGTGAAGCATGGCTTCGCGCGCCCAACGGCGGTGCTGTGGCTGCCATCGGAACGGCCACCACCGGGACTCATACGCGTTACAACAACTGCTACTATCTTGGTACCTGGGACGGCCTTTTGAACCGAAACGACTACCGCATCGGCACCGCCCACACCCTGGGCAAGATTGCCCTGTACACCGGCTACTACCTGGCGGAGCCCGCACGCGCCGAGATCTGGGCCGTGTGGAACAACATCATGGGCGACCCGGCCACCGAAATGTGGACCGGTGTGCCGCGCATGCTGGATGTTGATTATCCTGCTCAAATTTCTATTGGCGGCCAGGCTGTCACCATCAGCGTCAGCCACCTGGGATCACCTGTGGTCGGCGCGCAGGTATGTTTGTACCGGGCCGCCGGAGCCCAACCCGATATCATTCAGATCACCGGCCTGACCGATTCCGCCGGTCAGGTGGTTCTGAATCTTCCCGATCTTGCCAGCGGTTCCGTCACCATCACGGTCACCGGACACAACTTTCTACCCCACCTCGGAGGCCTCACCGTTGGCCTGGTCGATGTTTTCTGCGGAGTCACCAGCCGAACCATTGATGATGGTGGAGACGGCTTCTTCAATCCCGGCGAAAATGTGGATCTTACTGCCGGCCTGACCAACCATGGCACCAGCGATGCTTTTGGAGTCACTGCGGAATTGACCCTCCTGAGCGGCCCGGCCAGTGTCAGTGCCGGAAGTCTGAACTTCGGAACCATCACTGCCGGCGACGAAGTCTACGCATCCACCCCTGCAGTGATCACCATGGATACGAACGCCGTGGACGGCGCCACTGTTGAACTTTTGCTGACCGCCACCGACGGCCAGGACACCTGGACATCCTTGCTGGAAGAAAGTGTTCGGGCTGCAGCTTTCAGTGTAACGGCCATGGACCTGTCCGATTTTGGTGGCAGCATCGATCCAGGCGAAACCGGCCGCTTCGACCTGACCCTTGAAAACTTGGGTAGCCTGGATGCCGGCGCAGTCAGCGCCACCCTGAGCACCAACAGCCCCTGGGTTATCATCACCGACGGGTCCGCCTCCTTTGGTTCCATCGATTCCGGCAGCACCGGCCGGGATCTGCTCTCTCCCTTCAGGGTGAGTGTTTCCAGCGACAGTTACGGCGGACACCTGGCCAGCTTCGAGTTGACTGTCAGCTACAATGACGGCTTGCAGGCCACCACTCACACCGTCGCCACCATAGGCATCTCCACAAGCGACCAGCCCACCGGCCCGGATGCCTACGGCTACTACGCTTTCGACAACACCGACGCCGGTAGCCAGATGGCCCCCGAATACAACTGGGTGGGCATCGACCCTGATCATGGCGGCCAGGGAACCGACCTGGGATTGACGGATTTCGGCTGGGAGCAGGACGATACCAAAACCATCAGACTGCCTTTCGACTTCGGATTCTATGGTGATATTTACGAATTTGCCAGTATCTGCTCCAACGGCTGGTTGGCCATGGGAGGGACCCCGGTCAATTTCTACCGCAATTTTCCCTTGCCCGCCTCCCACAGCGCCGGTGCCCTGATCGCGCCCTTCTGGGATAACCTCAACCAAACGGGTAATAAAAAAGTCTACACCTGGTATGACGAAGTCGAACACCGCTTCATCATCCAGTGGTACGAAATGCCAAACCACTACACCAGCAGCATCCAAAACTTTGAAGTCATACTGCTGGATCCTGACTACCACCCCACGACCACCGGCGACGGCATGATCATTTTCCAGTATGCCGAGGTGCACAACACCGATTCACGGGATGGTTACGCCACCGTCGGTATCCAGAACATGCCCCGCACCGACGGCATCAATTACAGCTACTGGAACCAGTATGCCCCCGGCGCCGCGCCCCTGGCTGCCGGCCGCGCCATCCTGTTTGCCCCCATGGGCGAGTTGGCCTTGCCCGCCGTGAATGTCACCCCGGGTGTCCTGGCCCAAACGTTGATGCCCGGCGATCAGATCACCGAGTACCTGCATATCGCCAACAATGGTGATGCGGGATCGATCCTGAACTTCACCGTCAACATATTTGACCCGGCCACTGTAGAGTCGGGAAAATCTGCTGGTGGCCAGAACGATATCATTGTCGAACCCAGCAGCCTTTTGAACAGTGAAGTCAGCAGCACAACCGTGGATTATGATGCCGGCTCCACCATTGATTTCCCGCTGCACGTGATTTGCCACAGCCCCGACGACGAATGGCTGATGAAGATGGAACTGGACCTTCCGGACGGCGTCACCGTGAACTCCGCCGATGATCTGGGCACACCCCATGGACCCATGGCATGGAACGGCCAAACCGGCAACGGAGTCATCACCAATTGGGGTGACGTGGGCTGGGGATCCGGTGCCTATTTCACCGACGGTGAATCCGGGGATACTTCGGTGAACCTGAGTTTTGATGCCGGCTTGTCGGATGATGTGGTGATCGGCTGGACGGTTTTCGGTGACGAATATGGCGGAGCTCCCCACCAGGTTTCCGGGCAAATCGTTTTGACGCTCATCGCTCCGTTCATCAATGTCAGCCGACCAAGTGACGGTGAGGTGGCAGTTCTGGGCGAAACCCTGGACGTGGTTTTCACAGCTGCCAACGGCCCGGAAATAGTGAGCATCGACCTTCAACGCCAAGAAGGCGGAACCTGGGAAAACCTCGCTTATGCCCTGAATGCAAACACTTCTCCCTGGAGTTGGAATATCAGCGGCGAGCCCGGTCCCTACGCCCGCATCAGGGTGCGGGATTCGGCCGATTCGGAAGTATTCGGCCTCAGTGGCGTGTTCGCCGTCAGCAACAATCTGGACTGGCTGCAATTGGCGACCGATTCCGGTCAAGTCAACGCGGGTGAAGCCATGGACCTGGCTGTAGTCCTGGATTCCGCTGGCTTGAACCAGGGTGTGTACGAAGCCGGTATCGCCATTGCCAGCAATGGTGGCCCACCCGTCGTTATCCCCGTGACGATGACGGTTTCGGATGCTTCTTCGGTGGGCGAACTGCCCGGTGCAGTGGCCTTGCTGGGCAACCACCCGAACCCCTTCAACCCACAAACGATCATCAGCTTTGCCCTGCCAACCAGTCAGGATGTGACGTTGCGGGTTTATTCGGCTCGCGGCGCACTGATTCGCTCCCTGCTGCGTGGAGTCCAACCCGCCGGTCTGCATCGTGCGGTATGGGACGGGCGTGATGACCGCGGCCATGGTGTGGCTTCGGGGGTTTATTTCTATCGGCTGGAGACGGATGAAGCCAACTTCACCGGGAAAATGGTTTTGACCAAATAGGAACTTGAAGCACGAAAAGACTGGCCTGGAACAACTGTTATAGTGGATTTAAAATTCAACAGCATGAGATAACCATGCCGGAAGTCAGCTCAACAAACAGCACAGGCACACCTCGTCACCTCTGGATAATCGGGGTCATCGCACTTCTGTGGAGTGCCATGGGCGCCATGGATTTTGTGATGACGACGACCAGGAATGAAGCCTACTTGACCCCAACTATGCAAAACCACGTTGAGGCGAAAGCTGTCAGGGTGCGCCAGCAGTGGAAAAAGTCAGGATTTTCTGGACCTCATGTATCACGGATACACCACGGTCCAGAAAATCCTGACTTTTTCCGCTGATGGTGTACC
>JAJRZA010000054.1 GCA_024275485.1 Candidatus Krumholzibacteriota bacterium
ACCACCTGCGGATATTGCCAGACCCACTGCCCGGTGATGATCGACCACATTCCCAACATCGTAGACCAACGTCGTCACCTTGTGATGATGGAAGCCAAGGTGCCGGGTGTTTTGCAGAACGCCCTCAAAGGTTTGGAAAACAACAGCAATCCCTGGAACGTTAGCGCCGCCGGTCGGGAAGACTGGATTGGCGATCTGCAGGTGCCACTCATGCGGGACAAGGGCACGGCCGAGTACCTGCTCTTTGTGGGGTGTGCCGGCAGCTTCGACAGCCGAAACGTGGAGGTGATGAAAGCTCTTTGCGCCCTGCTGAACGAAGCTGGTGTCGACTATGCGGTGCTGGGCACCGAAGAAGGCTGCTGTGGTGATCCTGCCCGACGGGTGGGGCATGAGTACCTGTTCCAGATGCAGGCTCCCCAGAACATCACCACATTCCAGAAGTACAAGGTGGGCAAGGTTGTCACGGCTTGTCCTCATTGCTTCAACATGATTGCCAACGAGTATCCTGATTTCGGTTTGGCCCATGTCGATGTCATTCATCACAGCGAATTGCTGAGTGAACTGGTGGACCAGGGCAAGCTTAAACTCAAGGGTGGTGAAAAAACCAAGGTGACTTTCCACGACTCCTGCTACCTCGGGCGTCACAATGATATTTACGATGCTCCGCGCAAGGTGCTTTCGAGCATCGCGGGTATCGAGCAGATTGAAATGCCCCGCAACAAACGTGAGGGTTTCTGTTGTGGTGCCGGTGGTGGGCGCATGTTCATGGAAGAGGATCTTGGTACGCGCATCAACCATAACCGCATTGATGAAGCGGCTGAAACCGGGGCTGACGAGTTGTGCACGGCCTGTCCGTTCTGTTTGACCATGCTGGGCGATGCCATCAAGGAAACAGACCGCAGTGAAAGTTTGCGGGCCCGGGATGTTGCCGAAGTGATGTTGGAGAATCTGGAAACCTAGGGTGGTTTGGAAAAGTCACCTTGTACCATTTGTTCGCGACCGCCGGCCCAATTCATTAGCGACACCGATTGAATAGCGAGTTGCCAAAACCGGTTTCCTCTGCTATGAATTTGACATGATAAACATCTGCGGCCCGTCAGCGACGGGCCGTTTTTCCCAAGTGAAAATCTACAATTTTCCGGAGTCCGTTTCCGGAACCTATTTCAGGAGGAAGACATGACCGTCCAGACCCCCGTAAAAGCCACTGAGCGCCTGAACAAAGTCTGGGCCCGGGGTAAGGACTTCCTAGGCTCGGAACTGCCCATCATGTGTGGCGCCATGACCTGGATCAGCGATCCTCCCCTGGTCTCCCTTATGAGCAATTTGGGTGCCTTCGGGGTGCTGGCGGCTGGTAATATGCCACCGGATTTGTTTGCCGAGCAAGTGGACAAGACCAACGATTTGACAAGCAAGCCTTTTGCCGGCAACGTCATCACCATTGCGCCCAATTATCAGGACCATCTCGATATTCTGTGTGCTAAAAAAGTCAGTCATATTGTCTTTGCAGGTTCGTTGCCTCGTGGCGCAGAAATCAAGAAGGCCAAAGCCAGCGGCGCCAAGGTGCTGGCTTTTGCTTCGACCACGAGCATCGCCAAGCGAATGATCAGCAATGGGGCCGATGCCCTTATTCTGGAAGGCAGCGAAGCAGGTGGGCATATTGGGCACGTCTCGACCATGGTCCTGTTGCAGGAAATCCTCTTCAACTTTCCCGATGTTCCTATTTTTGTGGCCGGCGGCATTGCCACCGGACGCATGATCGCCCACCTCGGGCTGATGGGTGCGGCGGGCGCACAGATGGGCACCCGATTTGTGGTGGCCGAAGAATGTGGCGCCCATGAAAAGTTCAAGGATGTCTTCATGAAAGCCAGGGCACGCGAAGCCATTTCCACCCCTCAGTACAGTACCAAGTTGCCTGTGGTGTCGGTGCGAGCTTTGAACAATCACGCCATGAGTCATTTTGGTGAGCTTCAGCTGGAACTGCTGGAGCAATTGAAAGATGGCAGTCTGAACCGGGCCGATGCCCAATACAAGGTGGAGGAATACTGGATAGGCTCCCTACGCAACGCTGCAGTGGAGGGTGATGTGGAGCACGGCAGTCTGATGGCCGGCCAATCGGTGGGGATACTCGACAAAGTGCAACCTTTGCGTGACATTTTGCAGGATCTGGTGGACGAAGCAGACCAGGGATTGGGCCAGGCGATAGAGCTGATGCAGGGCATTTGATTCCCAGGGTTTCTCATCCTTTCTCATGATTGCCATCTGTGGATTAAGCCCTTGAATTCCCGACAGATGGCATTGTTTTTGATGCATCGTGGAAATCCGGACCGGCCCATTGCGGTCTGCTCTTTTCATCTGAGTCGGGGGAGCCCCACATGCATCAATCCAGACAAATATTTCCCATTCGCTTTCGTTGCCTCGTGCTGGTCCCCATCCTGCTTCTGATATCAGCCTCGACCTGGGCTGAACCGGTGAATTCTCGGGTCGTGGGTGAAGCCCGCATCGCCGATTTTCCTGAAGAAGCCCTGTATTATATCCAGTATGCTGATTTCCTAAGCAAAAATGGCGCGTACAAAGAAGCAGCCGATGTGCTTCAGCGTGGAAAAGTGAAAGCCACACCATCGGCGGATTTGCTGGTGAAATTGGGCGAAGTCTACGAGAAGCAGGGTCTGTTGAAACGGGCTCAATCGGTCACCCAGGAAGCCCTGAAGGTGGATTCGGACCACGTGCCGGCACATGTACGCATGGGAGAGATTTATTTTCGCCTGGGTTGGAACAAGTCCGGGCTGGCCAGTTTCCGTGAGGCTGTGGAGTTGGCCCCTGGGAACGATTTGCCCAAGGTTCGTCTGGTTGGTGGTTTGTGTGAAGACGAGCAACTCGTTGCAGCCGAAGATCAATGCCTCGAGTTCATATCTACCCAACCCCAGAGCCCGGACCTGTGGTTGTCCCTCGGACAGGTTTTTGAAAATCAGGACAAACGGCGCGCGGCTTTCACCACGTATGGCCAGGTGCTGACCATCGATCCCGACAACAGTCTGGCCTATGCGCGTCAGGGGCGGTTGTTTTGCCAGTTCGGACAATTCACATCCGCGGAAGCATCCTGCCGAAGAGCCCTGGATCTGGAACCGGACAACGCTCTCGGTCATGCCTACCTGGGGATTGCCTGCGCCAAACTGGGGCAAAACGACGAAGCCCGCATCCACGCTGAATTCGCCGAAGAAGCCGGGCTGAACATGGTGGCGGTCTGGAAAATTATCGGCAACTGAACCGGATTTAAGGCTGGGTAGCAAACGGGGCGATGGTCATCAAATGGCGATCGCCTCGTTTATTCTGGTTTGAATCTGCCGGGCTCTTGCAGATTTTGGGGACATCACAAGAGCCTGCCTGACAAATTTGAGTGCTTCGGTCGGGTTCCCAGCAGCTTCAAAGAGCAGTGCCAGGTTCAAAAGTGGACCCTCCTGATCCGGCAGCAGGACGACAGCCTTGGTCAGGGCCGTTTCTGCGGCTTCGGCACGTCCTTCCGAAAGATGCCACGCTCCGAGGGTGTTCAATAGATGGCCATTTTCCGGAGTCAGTCTCAAAGCCACCCCCAACAGATGTGGTACCCGTTCGCTGCAACCCTTTTGCATGGCCACCTGGGCACGCAGATGACAAGCTTCGGCGAGCTGGTCGTCGGTAACTCCCGCTGAACCGGCCACTGCGTTCAACTGCAGATCGGCCTGGTCGAGTTGTCCGGTCATCTTCAACAGCCAGCCGGCAGCCAAGCGACGGGAGATGTTGCCGGGCTCAAGAATCAGTGCCCGGTCCAGGGCTTCCAAAGCGTCACTGTACAAGCCACAGGCGGTGGCACAATCTGACTGCTCGGACCAGGCGATGGCGCAGTGGGGCTCGGCAGCGGTTTTGGCCCTGGATAATGCCAGGTATCGCTGGTTTTTGGCCAAATCCTCGTTCAGCATGCCAAAATGATGGATGGCCACCTGCAAATCCACCGCGGGTATATTGTTGTCCACCACTGCCGCTTCTACGGTCTCATGCAGAATTCCGGTGAAACGAATATCCATGAAATTGGGAAAGAGCCGGATTTTGAGACTGGGTGAATACCCTTGGGAAGGAGGACCGTTGGGCAGGGCCTGAGGGTCGGGATCCGGAACCATGCGCCAGCCGCGTTTGCCATGACGGCCGGGCAGGTAATTCCGTGTTTCCAGGCGGGCGGCAACTTGTTGGGATTGTACCGTTCGCTCCTGGACCCATTGACGAATTTCCTGCCATCCCTGGGGCGCAATTTTTTCGTCGGCATCCAAAATCAAAATCCAACGGGCCGTGCAGTGTTCCAGCACGGTGTTGCGGGCGGCGCTGAAATCATTGGTCCAGGGTACATCCAACACCCGGGCACCCTGGGCCGTGGCTGCGGAAATGCTTTGGTCGGAGCTGCCGGTATCGCCGACGATAATTTCGTCCACCCAGGGTTCGGCTTCCTCCATCAGTTCGGCAAATAACTGGCCACCATCCTTTACAATCATGGCCAAACCGAGCAGAGGACCATGGCCTTTTGACATTCTTGGTTTGTTGAATTGAGAGTCCGTCACTTCAAGTCCTTGTCAATAAAAACGTAAGAGCCGTTGGCTCTGGGTCTGCGCCTGTCTCCCGATTTTGTCGAGGAATGAACTGCAGGTTGTGTGCCGAACACAACAAAGCCCCCGGGAATCCCAAAAGAGTTCCAGGGGGCTCTTGGTATGACTTGGAAATCGACTAGCTTTTGAGCTTGCCGACCTCATCGGTCAAAGCAGGCAGAATATCGAACAGATCGCCCACGATGCCATAGTCCGCCACCTTGAAGATGGGGGCGTTGGCGTCCTTGTTGATGGCCACGATGCACTTGCTGCTGCTCATGCCGGCGAGATGCTGGATGGCACCGCTGATGCCGGCGGCAATGTACAGGTTCGGACCCACGGTTTTGCCCGTCTGGCCAACCTGGTGGGAGTAGTCGACCCATTCGGCGTCCACCACAGCGCGGCTGGCACCGGCTGCTGCTGTGAGGGCGTCGGCCAGTTTTTCAATCAACTGGTAGTTCTCGGGGCCTTTGATGCCACGGCCGCCGGAGACCACGGTCTCAGCCTCGGTCAGTTCGATCTGGCCGCCGCTGCTGGCTTCCACACTCTTGACCACGGCTTTCAGGTCGATTCCGTCAACGTCGGCGTCGAAAGTTTCGACAGTGGCTGTGCCACCCACTTCGTTCACCATGAAAGCGTTGGGACGCACCCCGATCACGGTCACGCTGGTGGATGAAGTCAGGTCAACGAAGCACTTGCCTGCAAAGATTGGCCGGCGGTATTCAAAGCTTCCGTCAAAGCTCAGGCCCACGGCGTCGCTGATGCAGGCGCAATCCAGCTTGGCCGCCACTTTGGGGCCGAGATCCTTGCCCATGGACGTGGATCCGACCATGAGCAGGTCCGGGTTGTTGCTTTTGCAGAAGTTGGCCAGGGCCGCTCCCCAGGCTTCGCTGTTGTAGGCGGTCAAATTGTCGCCACTGGCAGTGAAGACTTTGTGGGCGCCATGTTTTCCTGCCTCGGCAGTGGCCTCGGTGGCATCCGGGCCCAGGAAGACACCCCACACTTCGCCACCATGGGCGTCGGCGATTTTTCGGGCCTCGGAAATCATTTGCCAAGCGACCTTTTTCAGGGCGCCGTCTCGTTGTTCGATAAATACGGCAATGTTCGGCATATGGAAACTCCCTGGTTTAAAGCACTTTGGCTTCTTCGTTGAGCAGACGGGCCAGCTCCTTGGCGGCGGCTGCAGGGTCATCGGCCTCGATCATCTTGCACTCCCCACGCTTGGCAGGCGGGTCGTATTGTTTGATCGTAACCAAATTGGTGGGAACTTCGATACCCAGGTCGGCGCAGGTCACCGCCTCCATGGGTTTCATGCCGGCTTTCATGATGTTGGGCAGACTCGGCAGGCGCGGTTCGTTCAAACCCTTCTGACAGGTCAGCACGGTGGGGATGCTGGCTTCGACCACTTCCTTGCCGCCTTCGATTTCGCGTTCGGCGGTGAGATTGCCGTCGCCCAAGGTCAGGCTGGTGATGGTCGAGACATGGGCCATTCCCAGCTTCTCGGCCACCATGATACCCACTTGGCCGCTGTCGTCATCAATGGCCTTGTTGCCGAACAGCACCAGGTCATATTCGTCCTTCTTCAGGGCGGCGCACAGCACGGTGGCGATGGCACTTTGGTCGGCGCCGACCAGGGCCGGATCGTTGATGATCATGGCCTTGTCGCAACCCACAGCCAGGCAATCCTTCTTCAGGGTTTCCTTGACCGTATCGGGACCGATGGTGATGGCGGTCACTTCAACACCTTCGCCGGTTTCCTTGATTTTGATCGCTTCTTCCACGGCATAAGCATCGTAGGGATTCAGAACCCGGGTGAAGCCCGACTGGTCCAGCTCGGCGGCGGGAGCAGCAAGGTTGATCCGGGTCTCGGAATCGGGTACCTGTTTGACACACACGGCAATCTTCATGATTCCTCCTGGCGCGGCAAGCCCTCAAAGGTTTGCGTGGGTTGAGCCCTGCCTGAAAGGCGGGCAACTTACTGAATACTGCTCCAAAATAGATCCTGAAACCCGTTGAGTCAACGAATGGTGCGGTATCAATGGTTCGAAAAAACCACACAATCATGTTCGTACGGTTTTTTGGGGAGTAAATTTGGAATGTCGCCCAGGTTTGGGGATTGTGAGGTGCAGATCGATTTTGGTGAAGGTCTTTGGTTTTGGAATAGATGGGTTTGAGCGGCGGACCGGAACTTGTAAAATCCACCCCCCGTGGGGATGGATTCTGAGAGTTGATATCCAAAAAAAACAACCATGAATTCCAGTAGCCCAAGCACTTTGTCAGCCAAACCCGGAATCCTTGCGCAAATTCTTCTGTTTAATGGTTCAATTCCAGGTTTCGTCTGCTGATCCGCTTGTTTGATCCATATCCGGCCACTCGTTGGCTTCAACAGCCTGCTAGCTAGAAGAAAGTGTGCCTACCAAATATTCCGTCCGGCAGAAATTAACTATGGTGCCGACCTGCAAGCACAGACTCTTTTACAACCCGACCAGAACCCATGGGCTGAAGCGGGCATGAAATTGGAGTATCTTTCCCCAGACCGAGATGCGTCCGCGACTGGTGAAAATATCCAAAATTGGTCGTGACGTTGAAGTGGATGTTTTTTTGCCTATCGAGGGACAGAACCAGAAAGGCGTAGACAGGTGGGAATTAATTGAAACAGAACCGGATATGTGGTAGAATGAGCACTGTTTTTGATGATTAACCGGGGGAATCTCTGGTTGTTTTGCCAATCCTTTATTTCACCAATCAATTGGGGAGTCAGAATGCGATCGCTACTATGGACACTCATGATTCTGGCGGTTGGGTCTACTGCCCAGGCAGCCACCATCACAGTCAGTGCTGACGGGTCCGGAGATTATCCTAACATCCAGGCGGCAATTTTTGCTGCATACGATGGGGACATTATCCAACTTGGTAATGGAGTTTTTTCGGGTCCGGGCAACCGCGATTTGGATACCGACGAAACCATGGTCACCATTGAATCGGCAAGTGGTGATCCGGCTCTTTGCGTTATCGATTGCCAGGGCTCTCCTTCGGAACCTCATTTCGGAATAGTATATTCGGCCTTGGACAGCGGGGCGGTGCTGCGTGGGATTTCCATCATCAATGGATACGGGGCTCAATTTGGCGGTGCATTGCGCCTATATGAATCTTCCATCACTGTGGAAAACTGTATTTTTTCCGACAATTCCGCACTGACCAGTGGTGGCGCCATTTATGCTGTCCTGGGTTCCTCACCCTCTTTTCAAAATTGTGTAATTAGAAACAATAGCGTCAGCTATTATGGACAGGGTGGTGCTGTTTATGCTCTTCAGGATTGCGCACCAACTTTTGACAATTGCCTTTTTGACGAAAATGTCAGCGATAACTACGGTGGCGTGCTGTATGCGGAGAATAGTGGAAATATAACTTTTACATCTTGTGTTTTTTCAGATAATTCGGCCGGATACGGAGGGACGGTCTATGCACAGGGAAGTTCAGAAATCAGGCTTTACAACAGCTCACTTTTTAGTAACGAAGCGGTCAATGGCAGCGGAGTGTTTTTGCGCGATGGATCCTTGCTCCGTTTGAATAGTTCGATTGTAGCCTTTGGAAAAGCAGGACCTGCTTTCAGCGATATCAATGGCGGTGGTTACATTGTGGGGTGTACTGATATATTTGCCAATGAAGGCGGAGATTGGGTTGGGCCTTTAGCGGGACAAGGAACGATAAACAACAATACCAGTGTTGATCCTCAGTTTTGCGATCCCATGGGCAACCCCGGAAACTTTTCGATCATGCCTTCGAGCCCGGTTGGAGAGTCTAATCCCTGTGGATTGTTGGGCGCCATGCCAACTGATTACCTTTGGCCGGCTCCGGTCTACGGTGTGATGTCCGATGGCAACGGAATGTATCCGACTATCCAGGCAGCCATCAATGCTGTTCCAGAAGGGGCCCAGATCAGCCTGGAAAACGGGACTTACACAGGCCTGGGAAATCGGGATCTGGAAGATTTGGGGAAAGGCATATCCTTGACCTCAAGAAGCGAATCTCCAGGGTCGGTTATTTTAGACCTTCAAGGAAGCCCGGAAGATCCCCATCGTGGTTTTTATGTTACCGGTGGTGCCGGACCAGCCCTTTCGATCAGTCATTTAACGATTCGCAACGGTTATAGTTCTTCATCTGTTCCCATGCCTTATGCAGGTTCCGCTGGGGCCATTTTAATGACTAATAACTCGGATGTGACCATCCTGGATGTTGCCTTTGAGAACAACTTTGCCGATGGCATTGGTTCTGCAATTCGAATTTTAGGGGTTGGTTGCGATCTGGACATCAGGGACAGCCGATTCACAAACCACGGGGGAACTTATTGCATCGTGGCACAGAGCTGCGGTTTGATCATGGACAACTGCCAGATTGATGAAAGCAATATTGGCGGAATTATCATAGATGGATATATGGCTGATGTCGTTATCAGCAACAGTGAATTACTCACAGTCGGATTGGAAGGGTTGAAGATATGGAACGTATCGAGTCCGGTTATTGTGGAAAACTGTTCCTTCGTGGCTCGAAGTGAAATCAATGGACTTCTGATTGAGGGAAGCCCTGATGTAACCTTAACAGGCTGCAGTTTTGGAACTTATTCATATTTTGCTTCGGCCGACCCGGTGGGTGTTATCAACTCCTCAGCAAGTTTTGTTGATTGCGATTTTACCAAAATCGATACGGAGAACCCACAATGCAGGGCTTTGGATTTAAACGAATCCATAGTCAGATTCGAGCAATGTTCGTTTTCCAATTTCACAACAAACGCCAGCCCGGGAATTGTCAATTCGATTGGTGGTTCCCTTTTCTTTGACTACTGCACCTTTAGCAACAACGCCAATGGTATTTATCACACTGGTCTCGAAAGCCTGGGAGTCACGGTGAGAAATTCAACTTTCACAGGTCATCAGGGGCATTGCATAGAAATTGTTGATACCATTGAGTTGATCCAGATTGTCAATTGCGAAGTTTTTTCAAATTCCAATGGAATAAAGTTTAACAACGTGATGGATTTCATCATTGTTCAAAGTGATTTTTCCCAGAATGTGGCAGGAAAGAGTTTATACTTGGTTGATTCTTTTGGAGACGTCCTGGGATGCACTTTTCAGGATAACCACTCTAATTCCATAGGTGGAGCAATTTTCAGTTTAGGGACAATTCTCGATCTTCGCACCAGTCTTTTTGCCAATAATTCAAGTTTAGTGGGTGGGGGAGCCATTGCTTCCAGTGGCCGCCAGATTGTTGTCCAGTCCAGTACTTTTGAGGGCAATTTCAGTGATGGAAATGGTGGAGCATTTATTAGTGATGACACCCTTCTTCACATTTTCAACTGCCGTTTCGAAGGAAACGAGAGTCTGCAATCAGGTGGAGCCATTTATGCGGAATATGATAATGTGATAATTGAAGATTGCATCATCACAGGAAACACTTCCTCAAACCGAGGTGGAGGTGTCAGCTTTAGCCATTGCGATGAGCCCGAGTTGAATTTCTGTCTGGTGGAAAACAACTCAGTGACTTATTGGGGTACCGGTGTTTCCATTCTCAGTTGTAACCCGACCATCACCAACTGCACCATTGTTGGTAACAATGGTGCCACAGGTCAGATATTTACTGAATCCATATGTGATGTAAATATTTCCCAAAGCATTATTGGTTTTACCGACCTGGGTGCGGCCATGTCTACATTCCATCCTCAACTTTTGACTTTAACCACCAGTTGTCTGGATGTTTTTTCCAATGCAAGCGGTAATTTCGTGGGGCCCCTGGAAGGGCACCAGGGTGTGAATAATAATTTTTCCGCCGATCCCATATTTTGCCAAATGGATGAGGGGGATTACACCATTTCAATGGAATCGCCCTGCTACTTGGAAAATAATAATTGTGGGATCAATATTGGTGCTTTTGAAGACGGGTGCTCCAGCCTCAGCACCGCTCCAGATACGGAATTGCCTGTGGCCTTTGCTGTTTTGGGTAACCACCCCAATCCATTCAATCCCCAAACGGTTATCTCATTTGAATTGCCTTCGGCGGGGCCAGTTGTCATGGAAATCTATGATGTGACCGGTCGCCTGGTTAGGCGCCTGCTGGGAGGCGAAAATTTTCCAGCTGGCAGCCATCAAGTGACTTGGGATGGAAATAATGCCCTTGGACAGCCTCAGTCGACCGGGGTTTACCTGTATCATGTGCTTGTATCAGGTCAAACGCTGGGTGGTAAGATGGCAATGATTCGTTGAGAATCATA
>JAJRZA010000055.1 GCA_024275485.1 Candidatus Krumholzibacteriota bacterium
GCCCTCAGATAAGGGTTTGTGATGAATGCACTTGGGAGATGGGCAGTGTGGTGGTTGCCAGCCCTTGGGTATTGTTTTTGAGTATTTCATACTCAAGGACTGGCAGATCTGGGGCCAGGAACATTTTCGGGGGCACAACTTAAAAGATGGAGATGAGTGATGTCAAGATTGGAATGAAAGCCTTTTGTTTGCGCCAGGCATGACCATATAGCAGATTTCCAAAGTCCAGATACCATCCGAAACGCAAGGCAATAGCTTTGACAACCCGGAAAGCTCCCGATGGCCCTGGTCTCACTAACCAACGCCTCGTTCGATTACGGACGTGAAAAAATTCTGCGCGGTGTGAACCTGGCGTTGCACCCTGGGGTGAAGTGCGCCCTGGTTGGAGCCAATGGGGCGGGAAAGACCACCTTGCTGTCGGCCATTGCCGGGACCCTGGAATTGCAGGGTGGATCTCGCCAGGTCATGGGCAAGACCAGCATCAGGTTGTTGCGTCAGGAAACCTCCCTCACCTTGGATGGTACTTTGGGGGGAACCACGGAAGCAACCCAAATGCCTGCCGGGAGGGGGCATTTGCTGGAAATGGTTGGAGCGTCGGCATTTGAGCGTGAGCTTCATTTGGAACACCTGTTGGCCGAAATATCGGTTGAACTTGAGACCGCGAGTGCGAATCGTCAGGTGGAGTTGGTGAAGCAACAGGGGCATCTGCAGGCGGATTTTGAGCGTCTTAATGGATATTCCGTGCAATCTCGACTGGAAACCGCCTTGCGTGGGGTGGGATTGCTTCCCGAAACCTGGGACCGGCCGGTGGAAAAACTGTCAGGTGGCGAGCGTCGGCGGGCGGCCTTGGCGGCGGTCCTTTTGAGCGGTGCCGATTTGCTCTTGCTTGATGAGCCCACCAACCACCTCGATTTGGAATCGTGCGAGTGGCTGGAAAACTTTCTCGACCAGTACCCCGGGGCAGCGATTATCGTCTCGCATGATCGTCATTTCCTGGATCGAGTGGCCCGGCGCACGCTGCATCTGGACCGGGGCAAAATGATCAGTTACAGTGGCAACTACAGTTTTTTCCACGAGCAGAGCGCCCTGCGTTATGAGCAGGACATGAACGCCTGGGAGCGTCAACAAAACAAGATCAAGCTGACTGAAGATTACATTCGGCGCAACATCGAGGGGCAGAAAACCAAACAGGCCCAGGCCCGCCGCAAGCAGCTGGCCAAGGAAGTCAGACTGGAGCGGCCCACCACCGAGCCGGGTTTGTATCGTTTTCAGCTGGTGCCGGCACGGCACAGTGGCGGCACCGTTCTGCAGACGGATGATCTGGGCAAGAGTTTTGACACGCGGACGCTATTGAAAACCTTTGAACTGCATGTTTCGCGGGGGGATCGTATCGGCATTGTGGGACCCAATGGTTGTGGAAAAAGCACGCTTTTGAAGATGTTGGCCGGTCGTCTGGTGCCGGACACCGGACGGGTGGTCATTGGTCACAACGTGGATCTGGGTTTCTACGATCAGGAGCTGGCCAGCGTTTCAGACCACAATACTGTTCTGGCGGAGATGCAATCGGTGGATCCGGTGGCGACTTTGGGCCAGCTGCGTTCATTCCTGGGTGCTTTTGGTTTTGGTGAGGATTTGTATGATCGCCAGGTGGCGCGTTTGTCCGGTGGAGAGCGTGGGCGGCTGGCCCTGATGCGTTTGATCAAGGAAGGTCATAACACCCTTCTGCTGGATGAGCCCACCAACCATCTGGATATTCGCAGTCGGGAGTCTTTGGAGGCGGCCCTGACCCAATTCACCGGCACGCTGCTGGTGGTTTCCCATGACCGTCGTTTTTTGAACAAGATAGTGGATAAACTGGTTGTTTTTCCGGCGGCCGACGATGTTATAGGGCGAGCCGATGGCCGCACGCGTATCTTTCTTGGAAATTACGAAGACTTCAGTCGTCAGAAGGCCAATCAGAAGTACAAAGAGCAATTGGTTGCCCGGGCAACCAGTCAGAAAAATGGATCCGGCAAACCCGTCGACGCCAAGCCAACAACCGCCAACAGCCATACACCTCTGAGCAAAAATGAACAAAAACGCAGGGAGAAGTTGATAGATGACGCCGAATCGGCGATCCTGACCCTGGAAGAGGAAAAAGAGGGGGCCATCAACGAAATGACCAGCCCGGACCTGGGCAACCAGCGTCGTCTGGAATTGGGCAAACGTTGTGTGGCCATCGACAAGGAACTGGAAAAACACCTGGCCGACTGGGAACAGTGGAGCCTGGAGATCGAAGAAGGGATCTGAGCCAATAAATGAGTAATCGTCGCGACGAAGAACTGGGATACAGCACGGAAAGACCGCGGGACAAAGCGGTTGTCGTTGGGGTGAATTTGCCCATGGCCTGGAGTGGAGGCATGGGTGGTGAGGCCGACTTGCCCGAGTTGGCCCGTCTTGTGGACACGGCCGGTGCCGATGTGGTGGGAGAAGTTGAGCAGAACCGTCATCGGCCGGTGTCGAGCACTTTTCTGGGCAAGGGCCGGCTGGAAGATCTGCAGGAGCTGGTGGAGCAAACCGACGCCAACCTGGTGGTCTTCGACAATGATCTTTCCCCTGCCCAGGGCAATAACCTGGAGAAGGTTCTGGAAGTCAACGTCATCGATCGCACGGAATTGATTCTGGATATTTTTGCCTCCCACGCCAGCACGAGGCAGTCGCGTCTTCAGGTGGAATTGGCGCAGTTGCAATACATGCTGCCCCGGTTGACCCGGCTGTGGTCGCACCTTGAGCGCCAGGCCGGCGGCATCGGGACACGCGGCCCGGGTGAAACCCAGTTGGAAACCGATAGGCGGTTGGTGAACAAGCGCATCACCTCGGTGCGCAGCCAGTTGAAGGACATCGTCAACAGTCGGCAAACCCAGGTTCGCGCCCGCAAAGATGTCTTCACGGCTTCGCTCATCGGTTACACAAATGCGGGCAAGAGCACCCTCATGAATGGACTCACCGACGCCAATGTTTATGTCAAGGATCAGCTCTTTGCCACACTCGACGCCACCACCCGCAAGGTGGAGCTCGACGAGCGTCGTCGTTTTTTGCTCACCGATACGGTGGGGTTCATTCGCCGTTTGCCGCATCATCTGGTGGAGAGCTTCAAGGCCACTCTGCAGGAAGTGCAGGATGCCGACCTGATGATTCACGTGGTGGAGGCCAGCAGTGAAGATCCCGAGCATCAAATCAGATCCGTGAACGAGGTTTTGCGGGATATCGTGCCCGAAGACAAAGCCACCCTCCTGGTCTTCAACAAGATGGATCTGGTGGACGAAGAACTTTTCCGAAACCGATACAGCCGACTGTATCTCGACGCAATTTTCATCTCCGGTAAAAGCCAGGCCGGTTGGGATGAGCTTCAGGAGGCGGTGGTGGCGCGCATGGTTGGCGACGAGCGCATCGTCACGGTGACCATCCCCATTGCGAATTTGCAGTGTCTGAGCCAGTTTCATCGCACCCAGTCGGTGTTGGAACAGACCTTTGAGGCGGATATTTGCCGGGCAACTTTGCGTCTTAAGGAAAAAGAATTGAATCGGTTGATCAAACGTGAAGGTGCGGTTCTGGCTGAATAGATTTTAGGGTTTTCATGAAACGGTTGGCGTGGCGGCCGGATCTGGTAGGGATCGACCTGACGGAGTTCGGCAATCCCTGGGCCAAAGCGTAAACAGTTGTTGAATACTGAAGAATATTCTATTGACAAAGTGACGAATATTCTTCAAAAAAGAAGGATCCAAGCAACCGAAATTGTTTAACTGTTTCAATGACAGCAGGCTGGCCGCTGGCCTGGTTTCTGCTCTGGTTTTACTTGGTGCCCCCAAAACTGGATTTTTTTTGATCCACACTGTTGGATTTGAAAGGTGTTAATATGTTCTTCATCCAGAATTCAAACAAAGACGTCGACAAAGTTGTCCAGGATCTGATTGTTGCCGTTGAGAACCACAACTTTGGTGTACTGCATGTTCACGATTTGAAAGGGACCATGAATAAAAAGGGTGTTGATTTCAAGAACTCTTGCCAGGTCCTGGAAGTATGCAACCCTCACCACGCAGCAGGTGTCCTGGATGTGGACATGCGCATTTGCCTGGCATTGCCGTGCCGTATTGCAGTTTATCAGGAGAAGGGGGAAACCAAAATAGGGACCCTGCTGCCTGTTCCCCTGATGACCGTTTTTGGGGATGATCCGGCAATGCTGAAGATCGCCCAAAAAGTAGAGGATGATATTTTGGCCATTATTGCGGATGCTGTTTGATTGGGCCGATTTCACCTGCCGGGCCTGGCCATGTCATCAACGCACATGAACCACTTTGCGGGTGACGACCTTGGGTCCTTGGCGAAATTGGACATGATAAACCCCTTGAGGAGCCTCACGTCCGTCCTGATCTCGGCCATCCCAGACAAAAACGCCACCGGAATCAGCGGAGGTTTGAACCTGGCGGACCCGTCGTCCACGAACATCGAAAATATTGATTTCGATGGTACCCTGATTGACTGGGTTCAAGGCGAAGGAAACCGAGCTACTGAAGGGGGAAGGAAATCCAGGTGAAATCACAAAATCATCGGCAAATAATTCGCCTGCGGCCGAGATTGCGCCACTGGCAGTCACGGGAACGGTAGCGGAACCCAGAACAGAGCCGTCGTAGAGATCGAGATACTCCAAACCAATGTGGGAAACACCTTCATTGGTTGCCCGGATCAGCACATCATATCGCTCACCTGGCGCGACAATCAGACCATTTGCCGCGAAACTTTGAGGGAGAGGGCGTCCATCACTGGCCACGACTTCTGTCCAAAGTGACGAAAAATCATATCGGACCGGCAGGTAGCCCATGTTTCCGAGTCGCAGCAAAGCGGTTTCGGCACCTACAAGCCCAAACGATGTGTAGGGATCTTCCCCAATCAAGTGACCGTCTTTTCCGTTGACCATAAAGTAGTCAGGTTCGTAAATGGTGAAATCAGTATTTCCTTGCTGTTGATTCCACAGTATATCCACTTCTCCGGTGACCCAGGTGCGTTCCAGATCGTAGGCAGGTCCTCCATCCCAGGCATGATTGGAACCATCGGGAGGTAGAATGTTGATGGCACCGTACATACCCATCTGCATGTGCAAAATGGTGTCCACATGGCAGTGGTAGTTGTAGCTGCCGGCATGGGGCGCAATGAATTCATAGGTATAACTGCCACCCATGGGGATTGAAAACGAGGTTTGCGGGACACCATCGTTGGCTTGGTCCACATCCAGGCCGTGCAGGTGGATGGTGTGGGGCATGGGTGAGAAATTCTGGAAATGAATGAAAACATGGTCTCCTTCATTGGCTTCCAGAATGGGACCGGGAACCTGGGGGGTGCCTCCCATTCCGGACCCAAGACGGAATCCCCAGGTGGTGATTGACGTGCCGTCGCTCAAAACCAAGGTTCCATTCATACGGGATTTCATGTAGATGTGAACATCGGCAGCGGAAACCATTGAGGCCGTCACCAGCAGGGTCAAAATCATGGTGATCCGAACAAAACAGCGCAAATTTGCGGTGAAAAATTTAATCATGTCAGTCTTTCTACGGCTGGATGTCGGTGAAGACGATCATGCCATTGGGGTATACGCCATTGCCGGCGACGGCCAAGACAACGTGGTCGTGAATGGGGAAAACTCCGGGTTGGTGCGGGACGAGAAGAAACTCCGCGGTTTCTCCCACCGGAACAGCAATTGTGTCCTTGATCCGGGGAGCGGAAATCGATGCTCCGTTGCGAGCAACAACCTGCACATGGTATCCGTGGAAATGAATGCTGTGCAGGCGCAAGCCTCCGTTGACCACCCGAATGAGCAGTTCATCTCCCACGCGTCCCACCAGGTGGGCCCGGGGGTCATCGCCAATATCGGCTCCGGAAACTCCATTGATGGTGAAATAATTGGGAAAATAGGATGAAGTATCCACTTGAAAACCAGCATCATAATTGACCATCCAGTCTTCGCTGTGCTCGCCAAGGAACCAAAGGAATTGTGCATCGTGGGTTGCAGAAGGATCATGAACTTCTACCGTGCCGGCCAAACCAAGTCCAACATTCAGAGGGTAGTTGACAGGATCGCGGAAGAGCCAAGTGCCGGCCTCGGGAAAGGAGAATTCGAAAGTTTCACTGGTCCCAGGTGAAACTGATGACAATTGCCCGCCAACTCCGACGATTTCCAGCCCATGGGCCTCACTATCCTGGTTGTGGAGGGTAACCGAGAGGATGTCACCTGCTTCAAGTGACAGAACCGGCGCATTGAGCTCCACAGGCCCTGATTCCTGATCTGAAAAGCAGAGTGCAGGTAAAACGCGGTCATCAATGGTCCTAAATGAGCCGGATCGAAGATAGAGATCAGTGGCGACTACAGCGGCTTTGCTTATTCCCACAGGGGCCAGAAATAAGATCCCCAAGGCGGTAAATAGAATGGCCTCCTTGACTGCGAGCGAATGTGTAAATTTTATTCCTGTCATTCTATTTCCTTGATTTGGGAGATTCGGATGAGACCCTTATTTTCTGAATAAAGGTAAATTACAACCATAAGATACTAACCATGGGACTATACTATTAATATCAGACGAATTCAACCAAAAATTGTCCTGTTTCTGTTGATTGTCCTCGGAATTCAGTTCAGAATTGAATAATATGGTGAAAAAGGCCTACGACCAGCTGAAGAATATTCTAGAAAACAATGGAGAATATCCTCCATTGGTTTGATACTATTTTCAAATAATATTGTAACGTATTGAAAACAAAAGAGTTGGTTTTTGGCTTACTTTCTGCAAGGCCTTGGTCAATAATGGGGCCCATACATCAATTGATTCTGGATTCCAAATTCCCGCCCCCCTCTCTTGATCAGAGTTCCCCAATCAGGGTGAGGGGATGCTTCCCGGCGACTGAAACTTTCGATGATCGGATAATCTCTATTGACTGGGGAGATGAGAATGATATCACTGGAGTAGAGATTTTTTTAGAATTTAGGCCAAACACCTGAAAACAATAGGGAAAGAATGATGAAATTTGGTGCAAATAACATAATTTCAGCCGGGATTCTGATAGGGCTTTTTTGGGGCTTGCCTGGATTTGATAGGGTGTTGGCTGAGCAGTCCGAACCCAGGCCTGAACCAATTGCCGATCCCATGATTGAGGAATTGGAGAGGGTGGGATTGTTGCATCCATTTGGGGTTTTTCTGACTGATTCAACCGCAACCAATGGAGCTGTGGAGGAGTTCATTGGCAGGGCAATTCGTCACAACCCTGCCCTTCGCAGCCGTTTTGCCGACTATCTGGCCCTATCTGAAACAGTTAATCAGGTTTCGGGCCTTCCCGATCCCAGATTTGGTTATACGGAGTATCTGAAACCTGTGGAAACCCGTGTCGGCCCCCAAAAGCGCTCCTTTTCCCTTTCCCAGTCCTTTCCTTGGTTTGGATCACTTTCTATGAAAGGCGAGATCATCAAGGAGAATGCTGCTGCAACTCGCGGTATCTTTTATAATTCGGCCCTGGAAATCATGGCAGAAGTAAAACAAGCCTTTTTTGATTTGGGCTATCTGGATCAGGCCGTGCGAATTACAAAACAACATGTTGGTCTCATGACCCAGCTGGAGGATGTCTCTCGTGCTCGCTACAGTGCCGGATCAGGCCAGTATGCGGATGTCATCAAAGCCCAGGTGGAACTGGGGGTGCTACTGGACAGGCTAGCTGGTCTTGAGGATCAGCGACGACCATTGGTTGCTGTTCTGAATGGCCTTTTGAACTTCCCTTCAACCCAGCCTGTGCATGTCGGCATCATGCCAGACATGGCCGAATCTCCCCTGGGGTTGCAGGATCTTTCCCAAGGAATGGTTGAAAGAAATCCCATGATTGAGGCTTGGGACCACCGGGCTCAGTCATCCTTGAATGCGGAAAAGCTGGCGGGCAAGCAGGGCCTTCCATCGTTTTCACTTGGCGTGAATTACATCCTGACTGGAGAAGCCGCCATGGATGGGGTTGTTGATAGTGGAACAGATGCCTTAATGGCCTCTTTGGCGGTAACGATTCCAATCTGGCGGGGCAAGTACGATGCTGCTTCAAAGGTTGCGATCAGTCAGTATCAGGGAGCCCTGTCTTCCAAGCGGGACTTGATCAACAATCTCTCCACAACTCTTGAACAAGCCCATTACCGGTACCGGGACGCACTCAGAAAATTCGAGTTGTATGGAACGGCCTTGTTACCAAAGGGGCGTCAGTCCCTGGGTGCCAGTCGGACCGCCTACGAAGCAGGAAATGGCAGTTTCCTGGACTTGGTTGATGCCCAACGTTTGGTGTTGGAGTTTGAACTGACCATGGTCCAGGCCAAATTTGATGTGCTGAATCAGGAAGCGATTCTGGAAAAACTGACCGCCGGCCCCATCACTCATTCTCAGGGTTCGGAAAGTGAATCTCAGGCCCGAAATAAACAGATAAAGGACTAGCAAATGTTGTTCTCGACAATTTCAGAAATTGCAAAAAGTGGGACCGCACGGCGGGTACTGATGGTGGTTGCCATTGTTGCCGCCTTTGGCTTGGGGTTAATTCTAAGGGGTGGAGGTGAGGCAGTCCCTGAGGGAGGCTCACATGAGTCTCAGCCGAAAGCAAAGAACAGCATATGGACATGCTCCATGCATCCCCAGATAAAATTGCCCAAGCCCGGTAAATGTCCCATTTGCTACATGGACCTGATTCCCCTCGATATGGGGGATGAAGAAGACTTGGGTCCTCGTGCCATTGTGTTGACGGAAACCGCTGTTGCCCTGGCTGAAATCCAGACCGTCGTAGTTGAACCCCGCCAGATGGACGCCATGGTCAAGCTGATCGGGCAAGTGAATTTTGACGAAACCCTTTACCGGGTCATCACCACTCGGGTACCAGGCCGCATTGATACCCTGTTCGTGGACTACACCGGAGTCAAAGTCAGCAAGGGCGAACGCCTTGCTTCCCTTTACAGCCCGGATCTCTATGCAACCCAGTGGGAATTGTTAAACGCAGTTCGTGCGGAGCAGGAGTTTAGAAAAGGCTCCGATACCTTTATGCAGGAATCAGCCATTGCAACGGTTGCTTCGGCAAAGGAACGGGTGCGTCTCTGGGGTTTGACCGAAGAACAGATTGAAGGGATTATCAGCCGGGGCAAGGCACTCGACCATCTGGATATTATCTCACCTCTTGGGGGGATTGTTGTCCACAAGGCGGCCATGGAGGGCATGTATGTCAAAACCGGTACCAGCATTTATACAGTTGCCGATTTAACTCGGGTGTGGGTCACCCTGAACGCCTACGAATCTGACCTTCCTCTTCTGCGGGAAGGCCAAGAACTGGATTTTACGGTGGAAGCTCTTCCCGGCCGGTCTTTTTCCGGGGAGATCATTTTCATCGATCCAATCCTGGACAGCAAAACCCGAACCGTTGAGGTCCGTGTTGTGGTGGAAAACCGGAATGGCGACCTGAAGCCGGGTATGTTTGTCAATGCGGCGGCCAATTCCAAGGTGGCCTCCCAGGCCGATGGAGGGAATCCACTGGTCATCCCGGCAACGGCCCCCATGATTACAGGTGAACGTGCTGTGGTTTACGTTCGAATACCCAACAGAGAAAGGCCCACATTCGAAGGGCGGGTCGTTGTCCTCGGACCGCGAGTTGGCGATTTCTATGTCGTGAAATCCGGTCTTCAGGAAGGGGAGATTGTTGTCACCAAAGGCAACTTCAAAATCGACAGTGCCCTGCAAATCCAGGCCAAGCCCAGCATGATGAACCCTGAAGGTGGAGGCCCAACTCCAGGCCATAACCATGGTGGATCCTCCCCATCTTCCGGGAGCGGGGAAACGATGGATATGGACCAAGAAGAAGAATCCGCTCCACTCACAGTGTCCAAGAAATTCCAGGACCAATTGGGGCGTATTCTTCAAGCCTACTTGGCCATGCAGTCGGCGATGGCCGCGGACGATGACCCCACAGCCAAATCCGCGGCCCAGGCAGCGAACAAGGCCTTTGAGTTGGTGGACATGGGGCTTCTTCAGGATGATGCGCACATGGTTTGGATGAACGATGGCCCATTGTTGAAAAAGAAGTTGATTGCCCTGGTTTCCGCCGGGAACCTGGAAGATCGCCGCGAGGTCCTGCGTCCCGCTTCGGATACCCTCTGGATGATTCTGGGTAAATTTGGTTATACACCAACCGAACCAGTCAGGTACTTTCATTGCCCCATGGCAATTGATTCGGCGGGTGGCAATTGGATTCAGTTGGCCAAAGAGACCAACAATCCCTATTACGGTGCCGCCATGCTGCGATGCGGAAGTCAGGTCGATTCCCTGCTGACTCTTTCACAAGTGGAAGGGCGGTAGTTGCCATGAATGACAAATCTAACCAAAGCCAAGGTTCCTGGCTCGATGGAATCCTGAGATTCTGCCTTGAAAACAAACTTGTCGTGGTGATGATGGCCCTTTTCGTGATTGCCTTCGGAATCATGGTCGCTCCTTTCGACTGGGACGTCGGCGGTCTGCCCCGAGATCCTGTGGCTGTGGATGCTATCCCTGATCTGGGGGAGAACCAGCAGATTGTTTTCACAAACTGGATGGGGCGGTCTCCTCAGGATGTAGAAGATCAAATCACTTATCCCCTTACGGTCTCCCTGCTGGGATTGCCGGACATCAAAACGGTGCGCAGTTACTCTTTTTTCGGGTTCTCCACCATCTATGTCATATTCAAAGAACAGGCAGACTTCTACGATTCGCGTTCCCGTATTCTGGAAAAACTCAACAGCCTACCCCCGGGAACTCTACCCGACGGTGTGCAACCCAGCCTTGGGCCGGATGCCACCGCCCTGGGACAGATCTACTGGTACACCCTGGAAGGACGTGACCCGGAGGGTAATCCTGCCGGTGGCTGGGACCGGGATGAACTGCGAAGTATTCAGGATTGGTATGTCCGGTACGGACTGTTGGCAGCAGAAGGCGTTTCCGAAGTGGCCTCAGTTGGTGGTTATGTGCGGGAGTACCAGGTCGATGTGGACCCCAATGCCATGCAGGCCTTCGGTATCACAATCGGTCAGGTGTTTCAGGCCGTTCGCCAATCCAATGTGGATGTCGGGGCGAGGACTATTGAAATAAACAGCGCCGAGTATATGATCCGCGGCCTGGGATTTCTCGAAAGTGTTGAAGATCTGGAAAAAAGTGTCATCACGGTGAAGGACAACATTCCGGTCAAAGTCAGTGATGTGGCCTCGGTCAGCCTGGGGCCCGCCCTCCGACGTGGCGCCCTGGATAAAGAAGGATCCGAAGCGGTTGGGGGCGTGGTTGTGGTGCGTTACGGGGAGAACCCGTTAGCCACCATCAAGGCCGTCAAAGCCAAGATCGAGGAGATTTCACCGGGTTTGCCCAAGAAAGTCCTCGAAGATGGCACCATCAGTCAGGTCACCATTGTCCCCTTTTATGACCGAGCTGGTTTGATTTACGAAACCCTCGGCACACTGAATACTGCCCTGACGGAGGAAATCCTCATCACCATCATCGTGGTGTTGGTGATGATCCTGCATCTGCGCAGCAGCCTGCTGATTGCGGGGTTGCTCCCGTTGGCCGTTCTAATGGCTTTCATCGGCATGAAGCTCTTTAACGTGGATGCCAACATTGTGGCTCTGTCGGGAATTGCCATAGCCATTGGTACGATTGTGGATATGGGGGTGATTCTGTGTGAAAATATTCTTAGACATCTTGAGGAAGCCGACCCGGATGAAGACAAGTTGGAGGTGATCTTCCGGGCATCTTCGGAGGTCGGCGGAGCGGTTGTAACCGCCGTGACCACAACCATCGTCAGTTTCCTGCCGGTTTTTACCATGGAAGCAGCCGAGGGGAAGCTCTTCAAGCCCCTGGCCTATACCAAGACATTTGCTCTTATCGCCTCGGTGATCGTGGCCTTGACCATCATCCCCCCGTTTGCGCATCTCCTTTTCACGAGAAAAATCGGGAGCGTTTTTGCGCGCAAGGTTTCCGGTGGTTTGATGGTGTTGGTGGGTATCCTGGCCTGGCTCAAGTTGTCACCCTGGATTGGTCTCGGACTTTTGATTTGGGGTTTTTATTCCCTCTTCCAAGATAATCTGCCTGATTTCATCAAGAGCCGAGGCAAGTATATAATCAACTATGTGGCGGTCTTTATGGTGGGGTTCATTCTTACGGGACATTGGTTGCCTTTGGGACCTGAGAAGGGGTTCTTTCTGAACCTGCTCTTTGTGGCCCTAATGATTGGCAGCCTGCTGTTTGGGTTCAGTTTGCTGGCTCGTTTTTACAAGAGGATTCTGGCTTTCTGCCTGGAACACAAATTGCTGTTCCTGTCCTTGCCTTTGGTGCTGATTCTTTTTGGGTCTTCTGTCTGGCTGGGGTTCGATACCGTTTTTGGTTTCTTGCCGGGCGCGGGCGCAAACTCGGGCGACTCTTCTTTTGCCAAACTCTGGTCTGTTCCACGACATGCGTTGCCGGGATTAGGCAAGGAGTTCATGCCGCCCCTTGATGAAGGCTCATATTTGTTCATGCCCACAACCATGCCCCATGCTTCCATTGGTGAGGCGATAGACGTGCTCCAAAAATTGGACCAGGCCGTAGCCAGTATTCCAGAAGTTGAACTGGTTGTGGGCAAATTGGGCAGGGCTGAAACTCCTTTGGATCCAGCACCCATTTCAATGATTGAAGCGGTGATCAACTATTTTCCTGAGTTCAAGACCGATCGATCGGGACACCGGATTAATTTCAGGTATGACGACCGTCGGGGTGAATATGATCGGGACCAGTATGGGGAATTGATTCCTGACGAGCATGGCAGGCCGTTTAGGCAGTGGCGACCCGAGATCAAGACCCCGGACGATATCTGGAAAGAAATCGTGAAGGTGACCAAGTTGCCGGGGACGACCTCAGCGCCTAAGCTCCAACCAATTGCCGCGCGCATTGTAATGTTGCAGAGTGGAATGCGGGCTCCCATGGGTGTGAAGGTCAAAGGGCCTGATTTGGAGACCATCGACAGGGTTGGCCTGCAAATCGAGAAGTATCTTAAACAAGTACCTTCAATTGAAGCCTCGGCCGTTATCGCTGATCGGATTGTGGGCAAGCCCTATCTTGAAATCGACATCGACCGTGATGCCATCGCCCGCCATGGTCTGACCATCCGGAAGGTCCAGGACGTTATTGAAGTGGGCATTGGCGGACGATTGGTCACCACCACGGTGGAAGGCCGAGAACGATATCCGGTCCGGGTTCGGTATGCCCGAGAGCTCCGCGATACCATAGAAGACCTGGGACGAATATTCGTTCCAGCGGCCGATGGGAGTCAGATCCCACTCATCCAGCTTGCAGACATCAACTACGTGCGAGGACCTCAGGTTATTAAAAGTGAAGATACATTCCTGATCGGTTATGTCCTGTTCGACATGCGTGAGGGGAAAGCTGAAGTTGACGTGGTGCAGGATGCCAAAAGGTATCTGGAAGAAAAAATCGCCAGTGGTGAATTCGATTTACCTGCTGGAGTCAGTTATACCTTTGCCGGTAGTTATGAAAACCAGATTCGGTCTGAAAAGCGCATGATGGTGGTGTTGCCGCTGGCCCTGTTTGTAATCTTCATGATTTTGTATTTCCAGTTCCGTTCGGCCATCACCACGGCCATGGTATTTTAAGGAATTTTCGTGGCTTGGTCCGGTGGATTCCTTTTGATCTGGTTGTATGCGCAGCCCTGGTTCATGGATGCTTCGTTTTTCGGGGTTCATTTGCGGACCCTGTTCCAGATTCATCCCATCAACCTGAGCGTTGCCGTGTGGGTAGGCTTTATCGCCTTGTTCGGTATTGCCTCAGACGATGGGGTGATCATGGCAACTTATTTGGATCAAACTTTTGCCGGGCGCAAACGAACCTCCGTGGCTGATATCCGTAAGGCCACGATTGAAGCGGCTGGACGGCGAATCCGACCGGCCCTGATGACCGTGGGAACGACCATTCTGGCCTTGCTGTCGGTACTTACCTCAACTGGTAGGGGGGCCGATATCATGGTACCCATGGCCATTCCCTCGTTTGGCGGCATGTTGGTGGTCTTACTGACAGTGTTCACCGTCCCGGTGCTCTACTGTTCCGTTGAGGAAATGAAATTGAAAATGGCCCAACGAAAGACTTAATCCAGATGGATCGGATGCTCGTGTATTCAAGTTTTTGACCACGAGCATCCGGCAATCCTGGAATATTCCCCAATTTTGAGAATATTCTTCAATATTATTGTTTGAAATCCTTTGCTTGTTTGTTAACTTGTTTAAATGCAATAAGTTTAAGTAGGCCTGGGAATTGCTTTTCTTGGAATGTTCAAGCATGAGTAAACTAGGGGTGTTGAAATTCTTTCAACATGTCCTTTTTCCAAGGAGACCAAAATGATCACCAGAAATCTAATTCTATCCTCAGTTTTTTTACTGGCCACTGCCATTTCCACTCCTGTCTTTGCAGGTGAAGGCGGAATGCACAACCACAACTCCCACAGCCATAATGAGTCAGGTGAAGTTTTCCAGGCGATGGTGAAGGACTATCTGTTCATCCAGACCGCATTGGCAGGAGACAACATCAACGGAGTCGCTGAAAGAGCACGTTCCATTGAGAAGACCAGTCTTCATTTGACTCGATCCTTTGATCCCATGAAAGCCGGTGTGGATGAAGAGAACGCCGCTGAGTTGAAGAAGGTTTTGCCTGATTTGACTCGAGCAGCCGCCGAACTGGCAAACAAGAAAGATCTGGAATCCACGAGAACAGCCTTTGGCGATCTGAGCGAGCTCATGATTGCCTACGGTGATTTGGTGGACGGGGACAAGCCCCAGGTAGCCTATTGCCCCATGGCAAAAAAGAGCTGGATGCAGAACGGTAAGAAGATCACAAATCCTTACTACGGTTCGTCCATGCTTCGTTGTGGTTCAATTGTGGCCAGTAGCCACTAGACGTTGATTTTTTTGGGCTGCTGTGAATTCGCCTTTCTCCCCCTAGGTGTTGAAACGGCAGCCCGTATTGTTAGGAGTGACCATGCAACCGGCAAAAATTTTACCTCTCAATTTGAAAAATTCCGCAGATTCCACTACTTCTGAAAAACCAGGCAAATCATCCATTCAGTCCGGTTATACTTGCCCAATGCATCCGGAGATTGTGGAAGCGGACCCGGGTACCTGTCCCAAATGCGGCATGGCTCTCGAGCCCATAGAGGCACAGGTCGATGACAAGGACAGCGATGAATTCCGCACCATGTGGTTGCGTTTCCTGGTCAGCTCGATTCTTACCATTCCTGTTTTTCTTTTGGCCATGTCGGAATTGGGGTCTGGAATTCCTTTTCTCAATGCCATCCCTGAAAAGGCCATGATTCTGGTTCAGATGACCTTGGCTACACCCGTTGTACTCTGGGGTGGATGGCCTTTCTTTGTCCGTGCTTGGCAATCCGTGGTTTTGCGCTCTTTGAATATGTTCACCCTCATCGGCCTGGGGGTCTCAGTAACTTACATCTACAGTTTGGTGGCCGCTCTTTTACCTGGCCTGTTTCCAGCAACCCTGCGAAGCCCAGAAGGAAGTGTGGCCGTCTATTTTGAAGCCGCAGCCGTGATTGTTGCATTGGTCCTTTTGGGCCAAGTCCTTGAACTCCGGGCCCGGGGAAAAACGGGAGAGGCCATTCGCTCTTTGTTGAAATTGGCCCCAAGCACCGCCCGAAGAGTTGAGAAAGATGGGGTGGAAAAGGATATCCCCATCGAAAACATCAACATCGGGGATTTGGTTCGTGTTCGGCCTGGAGAAAAAATTCCGGTTGATGGGATGATTGTGGAAGGAAGCGGCGTTGTTGATGAGTCGATGATTTCAGGCGAACCGATTCCCGTGGAAAAAGATCTCGGGGACCAGGTCGTGGGAGCAACGGTCAATCAAGCCGGGAGTTTTATTATTCGGACCGGAAAAGTGGGTTCCGATACTCTGCTGGCTCGCATAGTGCAGATGGTGTCGGATGCCCAACGCAGTCGGGCCCCCATCCAGAAATTGGCCGATACGGTGGCAGGATACTTTGTGCCCGCAGTGATCGGTGTCTCGGTTCTCACCTTTCTTGCCTGGTTTTTCCTGGGACCGGAACCCGGCTTTGCCTACGGCATGGTTAATGCCGTTGCGGTTTTGATCATCGCCTGCCCTTGTGCTTTGGGGTTGGCCACACCCATGTCCATCATGGTGTCGAGTGGCAAAGGCGCTACCCATGGGCTGCTGTTCAGGGATGCCGAGGCCATTGAAATCATGGGTGATGTGGATATTCTCCTGGTGGATAAGACTGGAACCTTGACCCAGGGGGCCCCGGTTCTTTCAACCGTCGAAGTGATTGGCCGGATTCCGGAAAATGAATTGTTGGGACTGGTGGCCAGTTTGGAACAGGCCAGTGAACATCCGTTGGCGGCTGCCATTGTTGATGGTGCAAGAAAAAGAAATCTCACCTTGAAACGGGTTGATGAGTTCACCTCACACACCGGCCAAGGCGTTGTGGGAGTCATTGGTGATGACGAAGTCATAATAGGCAACTCCTCCATGATGACCGGATTCGGGGTTGATTGCGACTATGCCAAAACCATTGCCCGTGAATTAAGGGACAAAGGCGAAACTGTGATGTATGTGGCCATTAATGGGACCATGGCTGGGTTGGTTGCAGTTTCGGACCCTATCAAGGAAACAACCCCGGCAGCCATCCTGGCTTTGGGCCGGGAGGGAGTTAAGGTGGTAATGCTCACCGGAGACAATAAGGTCACGGCTAAGGCTGTTGCTTCCCGGTTGGGTGTGGATGAAGTGGTTGCCGATGTTCTCCCGGACCAAAAAGCTGAAGTAGTCAGGAAATATCAGGAGGCTGGTCACATCGTGGCAATGGCCGGCGATGGAATCAACGATTCCCCTGCCATGGCCCAGGCCCAGGTGGGGATTGCCATGGGAACCGGGACCGATGTTGCCATGGAAAGTGCGGGAATAACCTTGATCAAGGGCGACCTTCAGGGGATAATTCTGGCTCGTCGGCTTTCCCGGGCAACCATGAAGAACATCAAGCAAAACCTGTTCTGGGCCTTTGCCTACAACGCACTGGGAGTTGCCCTGGCCACGGGGATTCTCTACCCGGTTTGGGGCCTTCTGCTTTCGCCGATGATTGCTGCAGCAGCCATGAGCTTCAGTTCGGTCTCCGTTATTTTCAATTCCCTGCGTCTGAACAGGTTTGAGGTGTAATCATGTTGGAGTTTCTGCAAACCAACTCGGCCTTGCCGAGTTTGCATCCGGCCATTATTCATTTTCCAATCGCACTGGTCTTTGTGGCGTTGTTCTTTCGGGTCATTCATTTTTTGAAACCGGATCTTCGCCGGTGGTCAGAAGGAGCGGATGTGCTGGGGTACCTGGCGGCACTGGGTGCCATTGCAGCGTTCCTGAGTGGTCGCCAGGCAGCCGATTCTGTGGGTGGGCTCTCCGCTTCCGCCGAGGTGGCCCTGGTTCGTCACGCTGATATGGCGGAATGGGCCATGGTGGTCCTGGTGTTGGCTGCCTTGATCTCCATGGCCCTGAAGAGGATTCCATTTTCAGGTTGGCTAGCCAATCCAAGATTCAATATTTTTTTGAAACTGGTTGTTTTTTCGGTTGCTGCGGTGGTGGTGACCGTGACCGCAGATTACGGCGGTGCCTTGGTTTATGAGTTTGGAGTTGGGGCAACAACTGCCGTCCCAACCAAGATAGTGGAAACCAATGAGTCCGTGGCCGGGGAAGTCGGGAGTCAAAGGAAGTTTCCAAATGGTCAGCAGATCTGGGACTACAAGTCCGGTGAAATCCTGGAGCTTGTTGTTGATGGTTCAGGTTTGATTTCCTTGCCTGGTGAGTGGGGTGATGGCGTTGTTGAAGTGATGGTTGATCCTGGAGATTTTACGGGGGAAATAGCCCTGGTGCATCGCTATTCATCCCCAAGCTCATGGGAAGGGTTCCGTTTCTCCACCGACGGGACCTTGGATTTGTTGCGCCTGGGCCCGTCAGGTGAAGAATCCAGGGACAATTCAGCCATGCTCTTTCCAAAGGAAAAATTCACCATGCGCTCATCCGCGGTTTCCGGACATTTCAAAGGTTTGGTGGACAATGAGGTTCTGGTGCATGGCCACGGTGATTCCGGTGAAAGGGGACGTTCCGGTTTGTTGGTTTCGGGAAAGGGGAAGTTGACGGTTCTTTCCATTAAGGTCACCGAAGCTGGTGAATGACTTTTTTTAAAAACCATGTAACGACGAGGTCATTGCTTCGTCTCACAAGCAAGGGGTTGCAAAGGAGAATGAATGTCGACGGATGCCCAATATGTGGCCCGGGTCCTTGCTGGTGACAACGAGGCCTTTCGGCCCCTGGTCGAAGACTACAAAAGCCGGTTGGTGGGAGTTCTGATGCGTTTGGTTGGCGATCCAATGGTGGCAGAGGAATTGGCCCACGATACTTTTGTCAAGGCCTTTACCAAATTGTCAGGATTTCGGGGTGAGGCCTCGTTTGGCACCTGGCTTATCCAGATTGGGATCAATTTGACTCGTGATCACCAACGCCACCAGGGTCGAGTGCGCAACCTGGGAATTGTGTCCCTGGATTCCCTGCGCCGGGGCCAAACCCAGCAGTGGGAGCCTGCGGACCCCCGGCAAGTTTCCAACCCCGCCGAGGATTTGGACGGTCGCCGGAAATGGCAAAGCTTTGAAGCGGCTTTGGACACCCTGCCTCCGGATTTTAAGGAAGTCATCACGCTCCGTCACCTGGAAGATCTCGGTTACGAGGAGATTGCCAGTTTGACCGGCAGTTCGGTTGGTACCCTCAAAGTCAGAAACCACCGGGCCAAAAAACTGCTGTGTGACAGGATGGCGGAAATGGGTGTCTCCCTGGGTACCGGCTCTTTCGCAGGTCCGCACCTTCCACCCATGGAACAGGAGGGAAAATAATGGAATTCCTGATCAGAAAGTACCTGGACGGTGAGTTGAGTGAAGAAGAGGCTCAGGAGTTTCTGGAAGCCCTTGCCCATGACTCGGAGCTTAACATTGAGGTTGCTGCGCTGGAGCAAGTGGGGGAGTTGGCGGCCGAGCAGCCGGATGTTTCCCTGTCCCCACAGTTTACCAATCGGGTCATGAATACCCTGTCCCCTCAATCTCAACTTGCTGGCCCGGTCCAGAATCAGTCGAATTGGTGGCGTCGCAGCCTTCCCATGGCCGCTTCATGGGTTCTGGCCGTCGGGTTGGGTTATATCCTGGCCGTTGGTGTGCCGGGGAGCAACCCTGTGTTGAAGACATCTGGAGGGGGCGGTTTGCAGGTCACAACTTCCGCTGCGGTGGAACAAGGTGCACGGCCAGATAAGGTTTCTGCACAGGTCGTCCGTCTTGTGTACGCGACCGCCGACAGCGATGTCAGCCAGGTTGCCGTAGCCGGCAGTTTCAACAATTGGAATCCAGAAAGTACACCAATGCACCGGGAAAATGGCGTGTGGGTGGCCATGTTGATGCTACCGCCGGCCAGTTACGAGTACATGTTCGTAGAAAACAATACAACCTGGGTCACAGACCCTCTGGCCCAATCGACCCGCGACGATGGGTTCGGGAGTCGCAATGCAATTTTGGACATTGGTATCTGAGAATTGTTGGAAAATTTTGATGATCCTGGTTGTTGGCCTGTCCATTTCCGGTTTGGGGAATCCCAGCCCGTCAGAGGCTGCCGACCCATGGCAATGGCAGCCCTGGATCTCCGTATCCAGTGGGCATGAAAGTGATCTGGTCCTTGATCCAGAGCTGACCCGAACCATTGTTCCAGGTGGATATTTTGTAGAACTCGCTCCTGGGTTTCGTCTATCCAAACGCATTTCGCCAACTGTGGGGTTCCGTTTGTTGAACCGAACCAGCTGGGAACGTTTTGCCAATGACGACAACCGGACCCTGTTCGGCAGTCAGTTATTCGGAGAGTTTCAGTATGCCGGCAACTCGATCCTTCGTGGGCGGATTGCCTTCATTGGTGATTACTTCAATGATTCGGGTGCGTCCACTTTTCGCCGTTATAGTGGAGGCGGGGAGGCCGGGATCGGTTTCGAAACCTCCCGCTGGAATTTGGAGTTGACTGGATTCCTGCAGGGACGGAGTTATCCCAACGTTGCTGTTCTTGTGAATGAGGCCTCCACTCAAAATTATTCTGAAAACCACCAGGGAATCAGTGGATCGGCAACGTGGCATCCATTCAGTTCCTTGTTCTTGCGTGGGCAAATAAGTGGACGCAATACCGACTCCCTTGATCCTGCCTTTGTATCAAAATCGGTGACTGCGACCGGTTCAGCGGAAGTTCGTCTGGGGAGGCGGGCCTGGTGCTCGGCCAGCCTGACCAGTCAATCTCGTGATTTCACCAACCGCATTTCCAGTACGGACCACGACTCGTACTATCAGTATGGGGTTGGACTTGGCTACAACGTTTCGCGCCAGGTTTCCCTGGTTGGCCGTTATGCCTTTGCCGACTACACCTATCCTTTGGGCGAGAATGAGAACACTCAACGGATCTCATTGGCCGCGACCTGGCAGTTCGGCAAGAAAGCGCCTCTGATCTCCAGGACCCGGTTCGGATCCCCTGGTTTGGTGCCCATGTCGGTATGGCGGCAGAGTCCGGTTCTGGTCAAGGTCTACGCTCCGGAAGCCAAGCAGGTTCAGGTGGCCGGGTCCTTCAACCATTGGAATCCGGCCTCGCATCCCATGCACAAGAACTCCGAGGGCTGGTGGGAATTGCAGTTGGAGTTGTCGCCCGGTATTCACCGGTATGTCTATCTCATTGATGGCAAATCGGTAACGCCCTCCGATGCTGATCGTCTGGTTGACGACGGCTTTGGTGGACAAAACGGAATTCTCCAAATTGTAAAGACAAATCGGTAACGCCAGGGGCTCTGTGGCGTCTCATTATTATAAGAACCCAACTTGGGGCACATCGGTTGAACAAGGAGATGGGAAGATGAAACGACTGAACTTATCCAGGCATGGACGTAAAAAATACACCGGATTGTTGGTGTTGTTGGCAGCCTTCTTTATCCATGCAGGATTGGCAATGGGTCAGAATGAAACCCAAAATTCGGACAGACAATGGGTCAGAGATATTCGCCAGAATATTGAGCAACACTCCCCAGCGGATTCTCCCCAAAGTGACCAACTTATGGCCAATTTGGACCGCTGCCTGAATCAGGGAATGAATTCCGAACAGGTCCAAACCATGTTCTCGGCTGGTGACTTTGACAACCCGGACCAAGTGAGGGATATGTTGGCCCACCAGGACAGGATTCTGGTTGTGGGAGAAGCCGGATTACCCATGGAGCCGATGATGGAAAAATTCAGAGAAGGTCACATGAAGCATGCCCGGGCCGAGATGATGGACAGGGTCTTGGCCCAGACGGATCACAATATCCGGGTATCGGACCGCGTGGTGCGCGAAACGGTTGCCGGTGGTGTGCATCCATCCGGTCATCCGGGCGAGATAAATTCAGCAATTGTCGATGTATCTCGTTGCTTGTGGGACGGACTTCATGAAGAAGACCTGGAACACATTGGCCAAAATGCTAGGATGCAGTCTCGCAACGGTGGATGCGGCCTTGGTGAATTTGTAGCGGCCAATCAGGCGGCGACTCGTTTTACCCAAAGCGGTATGCAAAGACACCAAGCAGTGGTCATGGCATCCGAGGCTCTGCACAACGGTTACTCCGCCCAGGAAATGCACACCATGGGGGATATGATGATGACTGGAACTCATTGGGATGGCGATCATCAGGAAATGATGGACAACATGGGTGACTGGATCCACCAGGGTATGAGCATGGACGAAATGACCGAGCACATGATGGACGGCGGTTGGATGGGTCCGGCTGATATGATGGGACCGGGCGGCAGTCATCCCATGAATGACATGGGATGGGGAGGAGCCGGCCATCACGGTGGCATGGGTGATGATGGTATGGGTGGCGGTATGGGTGATGATGGCATGGGTGGCGGTGACGATCATCACTGATTGAGTCACAACAATGGAAAAAGTTGTGCCCCCGAAAATGTTCCTGGCCCCAGATCTGCCAGTCCTTGAGTATGAAATACTCAAAAACAATACCCAAGGGCTGGCAACCACCACACTGCCCATCTCCCAAGTGCATTCATCACAAACCCTTATCTGAGGGC
>JAJRZA010000056.1 GCA_024275485.1 Candidatus Krumholzibacteriota bacterium
GCGAAGTGAGTGTTGGCGAAGTGAGTGTTTCACTGCGGGGTGGACTGGGGGTGCGATTGTCGGATTTTGTCATCCCCAATCCCGAGGGTTTCAGTGGTGCTCCTTTCCTGACCACCAACACCCTGGATTTGAAACTGGAAATCGCGCCCTTGTTTCATGGAGAATTCAGGGTTGATCGTCTGGTTATTGATACGCCGGTGCTGACTTTGATTCGCCACGAGGATGGCACCAACAACTTCACCTTTGCGCCCCTGGAGCCAACCAACAACCCGACTGAGCCAATCGAACAGGGAGCGGCCGACAACGCGCCACCACCTCTCTCCATTGCCCGCTTGACCTTGAATGATGGACGTATATCCTACACCGATGCCGCCGCCGAACAACCCGGCTTGCAGCAGCTCCAGATGGCCGACCTGACTTTGGACCTGGCCCTCACCGATCCATCCCCTGATCTTTTTCGGGCCGAAGGACGTCTGACCACCGGCAGCATCACCATGACCGGTCCTTCAAACGTCCCGGACTTTAACGCCGCCATGGACTTTGACGTCGCCTGGACAGCTTCCACATCTCAAATCGACATCACCCGGGCCGATATTCAGGTCCTGGACTTGCCACTGGCCTGCAGCGGCAGGGTAACTGTCGGCGGAAAAGCCCCCCAAGGAAATATCCAGATCCAGTTGACCGAACAACCCCTGTTGAATCTGGTGAAATTTCTCCCTCCTGAATTGTCTAAAAAAATCCCCGACAACAAGAACGCCGGGCGCTTGAACGGCGCCATGGACCTCACCCTGACCGGAGACCAGGCATCTCCATTCCTGGCCGGGGGAAACCTGAATGTCTCCCAAGTTGACCTGAGCCTGCTGCAACCTTTTCTCCCCCCGGAACAAAAGGGAAAATTGGCCGGGCAATGCGATCTGGACTTATCCTTCGCCGATCTCACCGGCGACCCGTCCTCGATCAACTATGAAGGAACCCTGAAGACCCGGGATGTATCGTTCACCGAATCAGGACTGGTGGACGAGCTGAAAAACCTGGATTCCACCCTGAAATTCGACAACGACGAATTCCGGATTGAAAGCTGTCGGGCCCAATTCGCTTCCGGCACCTTCTTTCTGACCGGAAGCCTGCAGGACCCATTTCCATTTTTTCTTCCCCCGGAAATGCAAAACACCGCTCCCATGAAAACCCCGCACCTGGTTTTTGAACTTCGGTCCCCACGGCTTGATGTGGACCGATTGTTGCCCGCAGCCAGCCCTGGCGGCGCCAAAGGTATTCCCGGGAAGAAGAATCCCAAACGACCGGTCAAATACGACCAGGAATTTCCAGACCTCACCTGCCAAGGCACCTTCGTGGCCGACTCCTTGATCTACATGCAGATGCCCCTGACCAACATTGCCGGCAAAGTGTCCCTTGAAAATCGACAACTCCGAATTTTCGACGTGCAAGGAGACGTGTACCAGGGCCGGGTCAGCGGTCAAATGGGCATCGACCTGCAAAACCTGAACAACCCGGTCTATACCGGGCAATACCAGGCCAAGGCCATTGAAGTGAATAATTTCATGGCCCGTTTTGCCGATCTGTCGGGTGTGCTTTTTGGAAGGTGCAACCTGAGCGGCCAATTCAGCACCCATGGTTTGGATCCGGAAGTGATCCGCAACAGCCTGTCCCTGGAATCGTCAGCAGGACTTGAAAAGGGCCGAGTCATCACCTCGGGCAACGTGCTCAAAGCCCTCAACGCACTGGCCGCCAGGGCGGGTCAGACCCTGGATAAGGAACAAAGCCTTTCGGACATTGCCACCCACATCAAGGTTGACAACGGCCGCGTTGGAATCGACGAACTGACAACCCGTCTGGGTCAATTCGGTGATTTGAGTTTTGGCGGATATTACTCTTTCAACGGGGACCTTGATTACAAGGGTGGGATCCTGCTCACCGAGGCTCAAACCACCCAAATGTTCAACCACGGCGGCTTGCTGGGCGAATTGAGCAAGCTGCTGGGCGACCAGCGTCCAACCCGCTTGCAGCTACCCCTGATGATCGGCGGCACTCGCTCGGACCCGAAGGTAAAACTCGATTTGGGGCCGGTGTTGAAAGATCTTCAGGACAAGGTGGTGCAGGAGCAAGGTCAGCGGCTGGAAAATGAAGTCAAAAGCCAACTGAACGATTTGTGGAACAAACTGAAGTAGTATCGGTCCCGATCAGTCTTCAACAACAACCTGAAATTGTTTCTCAAAGCCGGGGTGAAGAAAAAAGCGGCCCTTCAACCCATTGGTAATCCGAATGGTCGCCAACTCTGCCGGCTCTGCCGGTACCACCAACACGGCTTCCACCTGCGGGTAGTATTCAGCCAAAAACGACAAGGCCTTCTGCGGTCCCAAAACAAAAAGAGTCGTGGACAGACCATCGGCCAGGATTCCATTTTCGGCGATCACCGTGGCGCTGAGCAGGCCTTCAGCGGGACGACCCGTGGCCGGGTTCATGATGTGCC
>JAJRZA010000057.1 GCA_024275485.1 Candidatus Krumholzibacteriota bacterium
CCGCATTCTCCGGATATTGGCCATTCTCGAATCGGCCAGGATACCTATCCCGCTGTTGACCAGAACCTCGGCGATCCTGGGATCCCCGCACACCGCCTTGGTCACGGCGCAGATCCGGATGCCCCGCGAACCGTACAGCTCTTTCAACGCGGTCACATTGTGGGCGATCTTGCCGAGGTCGATCTCTACTCTGGACATTGACATACGAGTAGTGGCTTCACCGCGAGGGAGGGAAACACCTTGAGCAGCCTGGTGATGAGCTTGTTGCATCCGTTCTTCAGGATATCTGTAACCGGAAGTCCATATCGTTGCTCGTAATCGATGATCGTGTTTTGTACGTCGACATCGCTCATGTCTTCGTGGTTGAGGGTGATCGCAATGACCTTGGTCTTCGAGAACAGCTCGATCAACTCGATCTCGCTTGCAAGCGTGGGCATGGGAATCCCGGGAAAATCACAGTGATTCATTCTCCTGGGCGGATGCTGAATGATGACCGCGTCGGGATTCGAACCCCTGAGGATGGCCGCCGTTGAGGTGAACGCCGGATGGCTCAAGGAGCCCTGCCCTTCGACAACGATGATGTCGGGATGCTCTACATCCTGGGCTTCCATGACGGCATGTTCGACTTCTCCCGTCGAGAACCCGGAACTCAAGACATCCACTGCTACACCGTACTTGGCACCCTGGAGCAGGCCCGTCTGCCCTGTCGCGATGAAGACCGCGTTTATCCCCTTCTGCTTCAAGGCATTCACGAGTCTCACCGTCGTCGTCCGCTTGCCAACGGCGCAATCGGTTCCCAGCACGGCGATAACCGGTGTTTCAAGTTTCAGGATACTCCCATTGAAATTGTGCAGCTTGCTTCTCGGCGGTGGCTTGCGTATGTCGTGGATCCTGACATCGCATGCGACCGCCCTCTCGATGAACTCGACATCCTCGGACAGGAATTCCGGCAGACCGCTCACGATATCCATGCCCTCCAGCATGGCGGCGAAGATGATGTTTCGCTCGGATTCAGCCAGAAATGAAGCGAGAGGGGCGATACCGTAGATGAACAGTTCCGGAATGAAGCCGAGTTCCCGTATGGCGTCAACCAGGCTCGGGAATACCGGGATCCCGTTCTCTACCCCATCAAGATACTCTCCGGCATCTCGACCTGCTTTCGAGCTATCGATTATTCCGAGGATATTGTATTTCTTCGAATACCGGGCGAGTCCATTGGCTACTTTCCCGTCTATCTGGCCGAACTCGTTTTCGCAATAGACCAATGCGTTCTCAAGCATGTCGTTCCTTTGATTGTATACCTGACCATCAGACACCTATTCACATCAAGACAATAGCCTGTTCCAGGGAACCGCGCCTTGTTGCCGCCGACATGCCGGGCCTCCGGGCCACCCGACGGACGTCAGACCCCACAGGCGAGTTGCCCCGTGGAACCCACGATGAGACGCGCATTTCACCCATGGCGAAGTGCATAAGGTGGCCCAGTAATCGGCAGGATTCCTGCCTCCAGGTGGAGGACTCCCTTCGGCAATTTGGGTGTAGATCGGGCATGGGCATATCGGCAGCCCCGTTGTTAAGAACTCCGCGTTCGACCTTTTCAACACGTCGGCAATTCACCTTTGGGATATTTGACGGGCTACTGGATCGATCTCCCGACCGATTTCGCATCGGCCTGGTCGCTACGACTCGGTTCGTATGGATGGCGGTGGACACGTCTGTCGCGAAGTGCTGCTCGGCCGAAGACGGTCAGGGCCAAAGGGCGATCCAAAGACCCAACAAATGCCTTCGCGCAAAAGAGCCTACCCGCTCTGCGGAAGGGTAAATCTTCGCCGACCGGGGAATGTCTCGGATGGAATATCTGGTGGGGCGGGTCAGTATCGAGCATTTCCTTCAGAGCCTGATTATCCAGGACCCGCATAGTCCTTGAGCAATTGCCTCCCAAAATCTTAATAGGTGCTCAAACCGCCAAACAGGAGTCCGCCCTGGAGAATTCATTGGCGGACGCAAAACTCGATCTGATTTTCGCATTTTTTTTGGTTTTCATCACAATCCTTTTTTCGAAAGTGTTGCGACGACCACTTGAATTCACCCAATATTGTAGTAAGGCATACCGAAAACATTCCAATTTAATCAATTCAGATGCCTGTTTGCTACAGATGGAATAATTGGAAGGGACCGGGCTTGCCTTTGCTGGCTCTGACCATGATCATTGTGCTGTTGGTGGTGCCACTGTTTTTCCCTTTTTGATTTCCGGAAAGTGGTGGCGGGAACGGATTCCCATCACCCCCTGCTCAACAAGGATGTGCCATGCATTTTTCGAGGCTCATGCCAGTAATATTCGTCTGTTCCATCCTGGTGTTTTTCAGCGCAGGCCCAACCCGGGCCAGTGTCATTCTCAATACTCTTCAAGGGTACGATGCCAACGACCCTGGCTGGTCCGGCCGTCTCGATGGTTTGTTTTCCGGCAGTGGCGGCAACACCGATCGCATTCTTTTCGAGACCGGTGGCCGCGTGCAGTGGCAGGGAGAACGCCATCGCTATCGCCTGCAAATCAGCGGAGGGTATCAGGAAAGCAACGGTGTCGAAACCGCCCGCAATGTGGTGGCTCATCTGCGACACAATCGCAAACTTGGCCACCGCTGGGGCACGGTTTCTTTTGCCCAGGTGCAACACAACCCTTTCCAGCGTTTGGACTCCCGCTGGTTGATCGGGCTTGGCCCCAGGTATGACCTTGAAAAGGATGACCATGACATCATTGCCGTGGGGGCCACCCCCATGCTGGAAATCGAAAGGCTGGAGGGGAAAACCGGCCATGTGACCCGGGGCAGAATGTCGTTTTTCCTGTATATGGCCCACCGTCTGAGCAAGAGCAGCAAACTGGATATCGTGGCCTTCTGGCAGCCCTTGTTCAGCGATGTTTCGGCCTCCCGTACGGTGGGAAATTTGACCCTGAGTATGGAAGTTACCGGGGAAGTTGAGCTGAAGGTGGGAGTGGCGGTGGAAGATAACGCGCGGCCTGTTGAAGGGGTGGAACGAACGGATTGGAGTACCTTTGTGGGGTTGGGAGTGGTTTTTTAGAGGTAAACGGATGACCAACCGCTGTGGTTACTTTTTATTCCGCCCGCATTGAAAACTAACGACTTAGCGTAAGCTTCTCCCAAATTCGAAAAACCTAAAAGTAGAACTTCATAGACAATCAAAAACCCCGCCACCATTACAGCAGCGGGGCCATATCAACCCATGGGCTGATAGCCGGATGTCCAGCTTAACCTACCAACGATCACCGCCGCCGCCGCCACCGCCGCCGTAGCCACCACGGCCACCGCCGCCGCCACCGCGAGGCTTGTCCTGGGCTTCGTTCACGCGAAGTGCGCGGCCGCCAATTTCCTTGCCGTCCAGGGCCTGGATTGCTCCTGAGATGTCGCCGTCGTCCATCTCGATGAAGCCGAAGCCTCGGGGACGACCGGTCTCGCGGTCGTTGATCAACGCAACGGAGTGAACCGTGCCGTGTTGGCCGAACAGTTCAGTGATTTCGTCTTCAGTCGCAGTGAAGGGCAGGTTGCCCACGTACAATTTCTTCAAGATCTTTTCTCCAAGTGCCGGCTTGCCGGCTTAACCAAGCGTTCAGAATCGCCGGCTTCTTCCAGCTAAATCCCTCTTCGCTTCAAAATGATTCGGCAATCTATTTGGGAAATCTTTCAGGACATCCCAGCGACTGTCGAACCTCATCCTCCGACGTTCGGAGGAATCTTGTTGGCCATCGGTTCCATTGGACCTTGGCCAAGTTCTATTATAAGGCCGTTTGGGCTGTTAAGCAAAAACTGTCTGTGTGCATGTTTTCTGAGAGTCTGAAAGGTTTTGGGCCAAATTACCGACCCGGCTGTAAAGCAACAACCCTGACTGAGACTCTTTATCCGGAGCCGCATCAAAAAGCGACATCCGCAAACCCTTGCCATTCATGCAAATAAAGCGCCACTTCCGTGTGGTGTTCATCCTGGGCCTGAAAGGGACTACGGGATTTCCTGTTTTTTAGCTTGGCTCCGCGATCGGTACCAGAATAGGAAACTCTCTCTATTCGAACCTGAAGTCAAGGAACCGGCAGGAACTTTTTCGTTTTAATCAATTGACGAACCTTGAAATATATCTTATGATATACTATCGGCGGTGTTTATGCTTTAAGGTTTGCTCACAGAGGGCCGACAATGAGATCAATACGGAGATGGATCAATGGGCCACCCAAATAGGGATGAGGTTGTTTCATTCCTTCGGCAATTCAAGAGAGCGGCGCTCGGACCGCCGGAAAGACTGGAGATCTGGAGTGCCTTCAAGAATGTGGACGGACTGTTGCAGCTTGGCATCAATGCCGTCATGAGGAACGATTACCTGATTCAGTTCACACCGGAGGACTACTGCGAAGGCCCCAAAGACGATAACGATTCGAGTCGCGGAGGCAAAATCTGGATCTTCGGAATGACAATTGGCGACCAGGAAGTCTACATCAAGTTGAAGGTAGTTGGAGAGGAACCGTTCGATACAGCCATCTGCCTTTCGTTTCACCCTGCGGAACGTCCGTTGGATTTTCCATTCCGCAAATGACGAAAGAGAGGGGGGAACTCATGAAGTCCTTTTGCCCACACTGTGAAAAAGAAACGTCGGCAACCAGTGTTCTGGCCAAGCTGGAATATTCGATCAAGGGTGTTGATGTATCCATCGAAGCACCGCTGATCAAATGCGATGTCTGCGAGAACGAATTTGAAAGTCCGGAGATGGGACACGATGTTGCGGAACTGGCGCTTCGGGCCTACCGAAAAGAGGTTGGCCTTCTGTCCCCGGAGGAGATCAAGACTTTCCGCAAATCTCTGGGGCTGACCCAACATGAATTGAGCGAACTTTTAGGTTGGGGAGGAGCAACCCTTAGCAGGTATGAAAATGGAGCGCTACAGGACGGAGCTCACGACCGGGCCATGCGAATGATAATGGAGCCGGATGCCCTGCTGGGAATCATTGAAAACAATCCAGGTCTTCTCACCCAGGAGAAACGTAACCATCTTGTAAAAAAGTTGAAGACCCGGGAAAACGCCGAATCCGCCTACCGAGGCTTCTTTAGACGGTTTTTAACCGACTACCAGGCTGACATCAACAGTGGCTACCGGCGTTTTGACGCCAAGAAGTTCTTTGCCATGGTATTACATTTTTGCCGTGATTCGGGAACCCCAAAAACCAAGCTGAACAAACTTCTTTGGTATTCGGACTTCCTTTCCTTCAAGTACAACACGGTGTCCATATCCGGTACCAGGTACGCGCATCTGCCTTTCGGGCCCTGCCCGGACAACTATGATGTTTTTATCGCCTATCAGACAGATATCGACAAAAGTCTCACCGTTGTGGAACAATCCAGCGGGATATATTCCTGGGAGGTTCTTGTTTCATCTGGTACTCCGGATTATTCCCTCTTCACTAACAATGAAATTCATATTCTTTCATCTGTAGCCAAGTTCTTTGAAAGTAAAACTGCCAGGGAAATCAGCCAACTATCCCATCTGGAGCAGGGGTACCAGGAAACCAGTGACAGCCAAATCATTTCCTATGAATTTGCGGATGGGTTGGTTGGGGTGGAATAGTCTCGAACCTAACACCCCAATAATCCAGCTTTCGTATGGTATTCGCGTTGACCAGGAGACCCAGCCGGCCCCCTCACCTACTTTTCGGTTGTCTTGGCCACCTCGCCTTTGCACGATCCAGAAAGGGCGGCTCGACATGCTTGGCTTCACCGGAAACGATATCCTCGAATCCGGCCATAAAACCCTTCTTGCGGAAGTGCCTTTTACGCACATCGGCAACCACCGCCCACCAATCGGCATCTAACCCGGCTTTGGTGTAGCATTTTCCGGCGTGCTCGATATGGTCGAGTGCCGCTTTGTAATATTTACTCTTGCCGGCGTTTACGATCCGCATGCAAAGCGCACGGTATACCCTGGCTGAAACTCCAGGATGGGAGCTTTCCAGCTTTCGCGCCAATGGTGCAGCCAAGTAATGGCTAAGATCTTCAAGTTCCTCATCGGTTGCCCTGTCCAGACGTGATACGAGCCGGTTATTCTCTTTTTCTTCGACCCAGAGTTCAATTTGAGAGGCCAGATCACCCTTCTCCGATTCCTCCATGGCTTTTTGGTGCCAAGTCATTTTCCCTGTGGCCGGCACGTAGCGCATCAACTCATTGTAAGTGAATGTGGAGGGATAGGCTTCATACTCCGACCAGGCTGAATTGAGGGCATCTTCTGATCGACCGAGCTTGGCCTGCAGTTCACGCCTCATTTGAAGCAGTTCATGTTCATTATAGGATTGCCGACTTTCCGTTTGTGCAATTACCAGGCCTCTTTCAACCCAGGAAAGAGCATCTTCGGACCGCCTCCGCGTTCGGAACAATTTGGCAATGGCCAGGCAGTCTTTGGTCTGGAGTTCGGTTTGTTGGCAAAGGGCGATGTAGGCGTCGACATTGCGTTGGCTCACTAGCAGGGTTTTCAGTACCCCGCCCCACCTTCGGCTTGGGTAGCTGGGAGAGCTTTTCTTTTTGTCTTTGATCATGGAGGGTTCAAGCTTGGAGCGAACCAGGTGAATAAATGCCTCCAATCCCTTTTTATCAAGCACTTTGCCAACCTCACGATCAAGGTCAAAACAAAATCCGTAGGGATCGTCCTCCATCCAGGCGAGAAGCATTTTAGCGGTCTCATCGGGGTCATGTTTTGCACCTTGACGGGCTTTGACCCAGCCCTGAAACAAGTCCTCGACCAACATGCCGAAATTGCCACCTGAATCGTCAATCTCATCTGCTTTCTCGTGACAGGCAGCAATGAAGGTCTCATAAAGACTTGCGGCTCGGTCCGGTTCTTTTTTGATAATTTTCCCTATGTCGTCGGCAACACCCTGAACATCGTCCACGAAGGACCAAGCGGAATTATATGAGATGAAGCTCCCGGGAGACAGGGACGCTTCAATAGCGTTTTCGAGCGGATCGATTTGTTTTCGCTTGCCGTTGTTCATGTTGAGCCTCCTTTGATTCCTATTCGGATTCCCGGTCCTCCCAGACTATTCCAGCCTTGACCTCATCAATGAGAAACCGCACGCCCTGGTTATCCGTTGGATTCAACCAGAGCATTCGATCAAAGATCCGCTCCGCCTCTTCAAAACGCTCAAGGCACCACAGACACAAGCCATAGCCATGCATGCAGCGCAGAAACGGACGGTTGTCGATTAGCCCCCACGGCAGCACGCCGGAAAAATCGTTTCCCAAGGATAATTCACCAATACGCAAACCTGTCTCATAATGCCGAATGGCATCTTGCGGTCGGTGTTCAAAGATGAAATTGCCCAGATGCGAATGGGCATCGAGACAGCGCAGATCCGCCTGGCACAGATCCATCAAAATCTCCTGAGCCTCTTCCCTCTCACCAGCTTCCTTGAGATCGTTGGACCGGGTGATGGGATCATCAAAAGAATCGTCTGGATCCGTACCGGGCAACACCTGCTCCATTTCGAACATGGGGCGAGTCCCGGCTGCAATTATTGGCTGGGCCCATTCCTCGATGGGTTCGTCAGCTTCTCCCCAATATTCATCTTGGGGATCCCACATGCCCCAATCCTGGAGCTCAAGGGGTACAAGATCGAGAAGTTCCACATCGAGCCGAGAAGACAGGATCTCTCCAGCGAGATATGGATGACCACCATAGCGCCACTGCTTTTGCGGCGTAACCGTGACGATCTGGCCAGGTACCAAGTCCCAAAGACGAGTTGCCCGGAGCGTGAGAGTCCTGTCACTTCCTGGCAAGCGGCATCTGGCGGCCCGCTTCATGACCGTGAGCACAACCAGGTCGACCGGTTTGCTCAGGTCGAGGTCCTCGGTAGTAGCCTTGTGTTGGCGTTTACGTTTTTGAGGAACGCTCTCTTCGGCAGGATAAGGGTCGAGGTTTAGCCACCTGCGGTAGGCTGCAATGTACCGCTCACCTACTGAAGCTTGTGGAAATACGACATCTGGAATTGCGACAACATATTCGGCCCCGTCTTCACGGCGGCATCTTGCAGTCATGCCCCGGCGTTCGTTGCCATCATAATCAATCCGGACCACAGAAACTGGCTCATCGAAAACGAAGCCGTCGGCCGGTAGCGGGACATTGTCCTTGAATGCCTGCCGAAAAGCCCAGAGATGCTCGTCATCACCATGGGCATCGATGGTGATTTCCTTAATAAGCTGGTCTAACGCTTCTGGTTTTTCAGTCACACTGACCTTGCGTGGCTTCATCTCTTGCCCTCCAAGATCCCAGCTTTTTCCCAACGTTGAACCAGTGCCTTGCGCCTCAGATGAGGAGCCATGAATTTTTTCAATTCAAGGTTAAATTGTTCCTTGGTTCCCAATAGGGCATGGGCTTCGGAGATATCGACAATGGCACTACAGGCCTCGTCATAGCCCTTGC
>JAJRZA010000058.1 GCA_024275485.1 Candidatus Krumholzibacteriota bacterium
GCTCACTACCGGCCTGCCGGGCTAGGCTTTGACCGGGCGGGGTTTGCACCCGCTGGATGACTAACATAATTTCAGGGGGTCCGCCGACCTCCTTCCCAAATGACACGGCCTTACCTGGTCGCATCACGATACAGGGCCTTCAGCCCTTCCAGAGTGGTTTTTTCAGTAGCCACGGACCCTGGTTCCGCGAGACAGCCAATAATGTTGAGAAAGAAAAGCTCATTGTCTTCTTGCATGTAAGTGTTGTCCACGAAGTTGATATCTCCCACCACCACAAGACGGCAATCTTCAACCAGGCCAATCAACGGCTCGCCGGCACCAGCCCATCCAGCTTCAATGGCGGGCGATATGATGCCCAATTCACCAGCAGCCCTTAAATACAGGGACTCGATACCGTTGAAAATAGGATGAGAGATGAAGTCGGCAAGAAAAAGGTCCAGCGGTTGGACCGTGCTTAGACCAGTGCTCACCCCAAAGGACGACAACAACAGATCCAGGTTTTCATTTGGGCAACCATCGTTGTCACTCATGACCAGAATCCCGCCACCAGCACCTTCGAAATCGAGAAGGGCCGCCACTTCATCATAGGTGTATGCAGATTCCCAAGCAGATCCCAGACATATGACCACCACATCAAAAGTACTCAAGTCGATGTTGTCCACACCAGCGTCGGTGGTTGTGATGATGAATCCCGCATTTGCCAGGATACTTGTTATGTTGCTAAATCGGCCTGAAGGAGAATAATTGCCCTCCACACCATGGGTCAGATCCCAGAGTACGTTCGCATCGTCCCGATCAATCAATGGTACGATGGTGGTCGGTACCCGTGGCTGGCCAGTAAAAGGGTCGCGTTCTGTGGCAACCGCGTCAATGGTTGAGACAAGAACCAACAACATTACAAGTGTGAGACTAACTTTTTTCATGATTTCCCCCATTCAAAAGAGTGGATCGACTTCTTGAGCTTGATACTTCAATCTTGAGTAATTCCAACCGCATAGCCTCCCCCCATTGGTCCGAATGATGACCACATCCTATCCCATTGAAGCCCGACAATCAATAGTCATTTTCAAACCCAAGTCGCATTCAATGCATTTGTTCGTGCCGACTCGCAAAGGATATTTGCGGGTCACCAATTCGAGCATTTCCCCCATCGCACACACCTAGCTGATGGTCTCCACGTATTTGATACCGCGGGTTGCGAGGCCTTCCAGCAAGAAAGGCACGCAGCCCGGCACCCGGCCCATGTACTCCGGTGGGGAAATTCCTTTATGGTCATAAAGGCCGTCGACAACCATTCGAAGGGCCATGGTTGCTGTATAACCGGTGGTGCGGGCCATGCTGGTTGTGCCGGTTGTGGGGTCGAAGCGGTCCAGCAGGTCGTATCGGTAGTGGATAGGCTGACCGTCCTTCAGGCCATCGATCTGGATTTGCATGATGGTGAACTCCCCTTCACCGGGCGCCAGGTGCCACATGGGGAACACGAGTTTGACCGTCAGGTCCAGTGGACGTACCATTTGGCCGTTCACTTCCACTGGTTCCTCACTGAAGAAACCGCTGTCTCGCAAGGCAGCCATCTTGGCGATGTGGCCGGGGAAGCGCAGGGTTTTTTCCTTCATGTTGGAGGCCTTGATTGTTTGCATCAGGGTGCGCAGACCGTCGGTGTTGAAGGCCTCAAGGGTGCCCACTTCGGGGAACTCCAGCAGTTCGGGATCCGACAGGGCAGGCATGATCACGAGCTCACCGTTTTCGATGTAGCGGGCGGGCCGGATGTACTCTTCGATCACATCGATGGGTGAAAAGACGGCCTTGTACTCCCAGGGCTGCACCCGCTTTTCAGGCAGCCCGCCCACATAGGTGAGCACATTGTTAACCTGGTCCAGCCGCCGAGCCGCCCTGCCAACCAGGGCACTGCCCATTCCGGGAAAAACGCCGCAGTCCATGATGGCAGTAACGCCCTGCTGTTTGGCGAGGTCGTCCAGCAGGAAAGGATCTTCCGGAAAAAACGCTATATCGATGACGTTACGCCCCGCCTTCAAGATGGCCTTCAGGGTGCGGAAGCCCATGAAGCCCGGCACCGCGTCGACCACAAAATCGTAATCACCGACCAGGTTCTGCACCTGTTCGGGATCGGACAGGTCGCGTTTCAAAGGTGTGATGGGAGCTTTGGCAGCCAGACTGTCGAGGGCCCCCTGGTCCACATCCGCGACGGTGACTTCAAAGCCTGAATCAGTCGCCAAGTCCATGGCCATGGGGGCGCCAACCAGCCCGGCACCCAGAACGATGATTTTCATGAATCCTCCTCAAAAGTGGTGACGGAGCATCACCATGGGAACTGCGCTTCCTGGAGCAATGGGAAACTGCCGGTGGGGCCAGACGGATGGGGCTGTGGCTGCGCCAGTATGATTTTTTCATTTTATGTCAGCAGGTACAGGCGGTCAATTGGACAAGGCCTTCTTCACTGGAGACAGGCCTGCCATTGCCGTATATAATCCAAGGGTTCCGCGCCCCGACCCAGACCAATGAAACCGAAGGCACTCACCATGCGCCCTTCTTTGCGTTTCCTTACCAACGAACTCGCCGACCAAATCATCGACGAAGCGCGAGACCTGCTCGGCACCCTGGGCATGGAAATCCACAACCAGCAGGCGGTCAGCCTGCTGGCCGACCACGGCGCCGAGACCTCTCAGCCCGACGGCCGCGTCCGTTTCACCTCCGACCTCATTGACAAGGCCCTGGCCACCGCCCCATCGTCTTTCGCCCTATTCAACGGCCACGGCCAACAAACCCACGATCTGGGGGGCGACCGCGTTCATTTCACCCCCGGCTCGTCGGCCATCAACTTCCTGGATCCGGCTACGCAAAAAATGCGCCGGCCCCTGACCCCTGACTATGTTCGCTACACCAAGGTCGTCGCCCAGTTGGCTGGTATTGACGCCCAAAGCTCAGCCTTTATCCCAACCGACATACCTGGCGAAATACAGGACAGTTACCGCTTGTTTCTTTCCCTGCTCCATTGCTCAAAACCCGTCATCACGGGCGCCTTTTCCCTGGCCGGCTTTACCGTCATGAAGGACCTTCTGCTGGCCGTGCGCGGCTCCGAGACCGCCCTGCGCGACAAACCATTGGCCCTGTTTTCCTGCGCCCCGACCACGCCCCTCAGTTGGAGCGAAGTCACCTGTCAGCATTTGTTGGACTGCGCCGTGGCCGGTATTCCGGTGGAGATTCCCACCATGCCTTTGGCCGGGTTCACGTCGCCCGTTACTGTGGCCGGTACCCTGGCCCAACACGCGGCCGAAACCCTCAGCGGGGTGGTGCTGGCCCAACTGGCAGATCCCGGCGCAAAAGTGCTTTACGGCGGATCGCCTGCACCTTTCGACATCCGTTACGAAACGACTCCCATGGGGGCGGCCGAGACCTGGCTGCTGGACGCCGGACTGAACGAGGTTGGCAAGCGATTGGGCTTGCCCACCCAGGCCTACATCGCCCTGAGCGACGCCAAGGCCCTGGACGCTCAGGCCGGTCTGGAAACAGGCATGGGCGCGGTGGTGGCCGTGTTGTCGGGAATCAACAATGTCTCGGGCCCGGGTATGCTGGATTTCGAGAACTGCCACAGTGTGGAAAAGCTGGTGGTGGATCATGAGATAGTGGAACTGGCCCGCAGACTGGGACGGGGTATTGCGCCACGGGACGATTTTCCTGTGCGGCCAAGGGTTGAGGAACTGCTTAATGAGGGTCACCTTCTGATCAGCGATCACTCCATGCAGCATCTGGCGGAGGAACATTATTTTCCAGACCCTGTCATCGAACGGTCCAACCTCTCGCGTTGGCAAGAAGATGGTGCCCTCACCGTTGCCCAGAAAGCCAAGACCAGAGCCGACGCATTGGTGGTCTCCTGGCAACCGCCAGGACTGTCTGCAGAAGCTGAAAACAACCTGATTGAGCGCATGACCGACGCCGCAGCCGAGCATGGCCTTGACGTTTTGCCGGATCGGGTAATATGAGGGAAGTTCTGGATATTCCACTGGCCGAGATCCTGCCGGAGTCCCCTACCGTTTTGGTGCAACAAGGCGTGCCGGCAGGAACGGAACCGGAAACCATCGCAGATATCGCCCGCGAAGCTTGCCGATTGCTGACCTCTCTCACGGCACCCCGAGGACTCCTGGAAGATATCGACCTCGCCACTTTCGCTGCCATCTACCCCGGCCAAGGCGAAAACGCCCCACGATCCCCTTTGGCTGAGATCCATCCCCAGGCCGAGGCACTGGCCTTGTTTGCCGTGACGGTAGGGTCTGCCGTCAGCCAGCAGATCGATCAACTGTTCGACGACCACAACTATCCTCTGGCCGCCGCCCTGGACGCCGCCGCCTCCCTGGCCGCGGACAGCGGCGCCGCCTGGATGCAAAAACGTTTCGCCGGCCGCTGCACTTCAAACCAAGGTGTGCTACGCTACAGTCCGGGATATTGCGGTTGGCACGTGAGCGCGCAAATCAAACTCTTCGCCAAGCTGAATCCAGGTGAAATCGGCATCACCCTTGGCGAAAGCTGTCTGATGGATCCGCTCAAATCGGTGTCCGGAGTAATGGTGGCCGGCCCGCCCGTCATTCATGAATTTACACCCGACTTCGACTTCTGCGCCGAGTGTGCCGATCACCAGTGCCGGGACCGCATTGACCACGTTTTGCACCCTGGCCACAAGGAGACCTGAGATGGAGCTTTTGCAACTCATCGCCGCCGAGTTGGAGCAGGGACACGCCCCGCAGGTAGCCGAGCTGACGGCCGAAGCCATCGCCCAGGATCTGGCGCCCGGCGACATCTTGCAGGACGGCCTCATCGCCGGCATGGACGTTGTGGGCGAGAAATTCCGCTCCCGCCTGATCTTCCTGCCCCACGTTCTGCTGGCCGCCCGGGCCATGCACGCAGGCATGGATCTGTTGAAGCCTCTACTGATACGCGATGCGGTGCCCACACTCGGGAAAGCCATCCTGGGCACTGTCAGTGGTGACCAGCACGACATCGGCAAGAACCTGGTGGGCATCATGCTTGAAGGGGCGGGCTTCGAGGTCATCGACCTGGGCACCAATGTGTCGCCGGACGCGTTTCTTGAGGCCGCTTGCGAGCACGACGCCAAGGTGGTCGGCATGTCCGCCCTGTTGACCACCACCATGCCGGTCATGGGACAGGTGATCGCGTTGTTGAAGGAAAATGATCGGGCCGGTGATGTGCGCACAGTAGTGGGCGGCGCCCCGGTGACCGAAGACTACGCCCGGGAAATCGGCGCCGATGCCTACGCTTTCGACGGTGTAAGCGCGGTGGATCGCATCCGCGCCCTCTTTGCCGGTGAGCCGGGCCTGCAGGAGGAATCATGAACCGCCCGCTGATGGACCGCCTGACCCAGGGCGAGGTGGTCCTCCTGGATGGTGCCATGGGCACGCGCCTGCAGGCGTTGGGTCTGAAGGGCGGTGAAGCCCCCGAGGCCTGGAATCTGGTGCGCACCGACGATGTGGCCTCGGTGGCCGCAGCCTACGCCGCCGCAGGCTCCGACATTGTGCACACCAACTCTTTCGGTGCCTCTCCCCTGAAACTGGAGGCCCATGGCCTGGCCGATCAGGCCGTGTCCATCAATCAGGCCGCCGTCGCAGCCGCCCGCAAAGGTGCCGACGGACGTGCCCTTGTCAGCGGCTCCATGGGCCCCTGCGGCGGGCTGTTGCAACCCTATGGCGACCTGGATCCCGCCCAAGTGGCTGCTGGTTTTGCCCTGCAAGCAGAGGCCCTGGTCGCAGGCGGCGTGGACCTGCTCTGCGTCGAAACCATGATCGACCTGGCCGAGGCCGTGCTGGCGGTGACGGCGGCGCGCGCAGCCCTGCCCCATGGTGTGGTCATGGTCTCGCTCACCTTCGAGCCCACGCCCCGCGGTTGGTTCACCATCATGGGCAACGACGTGCCCACCGCCGCGGCCGAATTGTCCCACGCCGGAGCCAACGTGATCGGCAGCAATTGCGGTCAGGGCACCGCAGGCATGTTGGAGATCGCCCAGGAATTCGCTGCAGCCGGCGACTGCCCCATCCTCATTCAGCCTAACGCCGGCCTGCCGGTGCTCAAGGGAACCGACGTCCACTACCCCGAATCCCCAACGGACATGGCCGCCGCGGCACCCGCCCTGTTGGCTGCCGGGGTGCGCGTGATCGGCGGGTGCTGCGGAACCACATCCTCCCACATTGTCGCTCTTCGACAGGCCATCGACCAATGCGCGGAGGGTGTGTGAGTCAAAAATCGCCTATCCCCGATACCTCCACCGGACTCATCCGTCAACTGGGTCTCTTCGATGCATCCATGATCCTGTGCGGTATCGTCATCGGCTCGGGAATTTTCACCAGCACCGGGCTGATGGCGGTCTATCTGCCCTCCCCGGGCTGGATTCTACTGGCCTGGTTGGGTGGCGGCCTGCTCACCCTGGCCGGCGCCCTGACCTTCGCCGAATTGGGCGCCGCCATGCCCCGGGCCGGCGGTCATTATGTTTATTTGAAGGAAGCCTATGGCCCGTTGTGGGGCTTTCTCTGCGGCTGGATTCTGTTTCTGGTTTACATGTCCGGCGGCATCGCGGCCTTGGCGGCGGCCTTCGCCGAATATCTGGGCGGTCTGTGGCCTGCGGTGTCCACGTCGCGGATGTTGTGGGAAATAGACCTGCTGCCCGGCGAGACCGAATTGTGGTGGCGCGTATCTGCGGGGCAACTGATGGCCGTGGCCTCCATCGTTATTCTGTCGTGGGTGAATTGGCTGGGCGTGCGTGAGGGCAAACTCGTCCAGAATACTTTGACGGTGATCAAGATATGCGTGCTGGCCGCCCTGGTGGTCCTGGGTCTGACTCTTGGCAAAGGGCAGGGCTTTGCCCCGCAGTGGCAACCGGCGGGCATGGATTTTCGACAACTGGCCATGGGGTTTGGGGTGGCCTTGGTGGCAGTGTCGTGGGCCTTCGACGGCTGGAACAACGTTAATTTCGCGGCGGGTGAGATTCGGAACCCGTCGCGCAATTTGCCGCGGGCCCTGGTACTGGGAACCTTGCTGGTGACGGTGCTCTACCTGCTGGTGAATCTGGTTTACTTCCGGGCCTTGTCCATTGGCGAGATGGCCGGCCAAGTGCGGGTGGCCGAACTGGCGGTGGATGCGCTGTTTGGCGGAGCGGCTGGCCCGGTGCTGGGCGTGGCCATTATTATCTCCATCTTGGGATCGCTGAATGGATCGATTTTGACGGGGCCGCGGATATATTGGGCCATGGCCAGGGACGGGCTGTTTTTCAAGTCTGCGGCGCGGGTGCATCCTAGGAACAATACGCCGGATCGGGCCATCGTATTGCAGGCCATATGGGCAAGTTTGTTGGCAGTGACGGGAACGTTCACACAGCTCTTTACCTTTGTAATGTTTGTTTCGATCATGTTCTGGATTGCGGCCGCTGGGGCAGTGATCGTATTGCGAAGGAAGCAGCCTGATTTGCCGCGGCCTTACCGGGTCTTGGGGTATCCTTGGGTACCGCTGGTGTTTATCGGGGCTTCCGCAGGAATTTTGGTTAGTAGCTTGATGGAGAGTCCCGGGGCGTCTTTGGCCGGAATTGGGCTAACCTTGTTGGGGGTGCCTGTTTATTGGGGGTGGAAAAGGAAGGGGCGGTAAGGAACACCCACAGTTACTCCCTTTCGGTCGATCCTCAAGCGGTTCACGAAAGGGAGTTTTTCATTGCATCCCGGAATTGTCAAACTTTGCGGGTCCCCCGGCAGAGCCGGGGGGTTTCATGTATGGACTAAAATTTTCAACAGTTAAAACTGTGCAACCAAAACTAGGCCATTGCCCGAAGGCACCAATTGCCAGGCGGATTGGTCGCCTGAGCCTTCTCGGGCCACCGTGCGACCAATGATCCAGCCAATGGTTGCCCCCGCAACCACATCCGAAGCGAAATGTTTGTTATCTTCCAACCTGCCCAATCCAGTCAAAACACCCAAGCCGATGCCGATGCCGCCGACCCAACCACCATAACGTCGGCTCAATACGCCCGCGGTGGAGAATGCGGAAGCGGTGTGGCCGGATGGAAAGGAATAATCTTCCCCATTGGGCCGAGTTCGCTGCACAGCTAATTTGGTCAGGCTGACCGTCCCGTAGGTTAAGAGGAGGGAGCGGCTCAAATCATATCCGAGACCCGCCATCTCGCTGTCATCGCGCCAGCTTCCCACTGCCCAGCTACCCAAGGCCAGTGGGGCCTGGACCCGTATATCCCCCCAGATATTGCCGAAATCAACTATTGGATCAATAAGGTCTCCATCCAGCCCCCGCATGGCTCCCTCAGGGTCTTCAATTTCATGGACCAAGAGAGTCGCCGCAATGCCGCCAAGCAGCCACCAGGCATTTTCACTGGAGGGCAGGGCAGAAACATCGTCCAGGAGATCTCCTGGGAAACTGCCCAGGGATGCATCCTGTGCCAGGGCTGGAATAGAACTCTGAAAAAAATAAAAGACTATGCTCCATCGGATAATCAGGGACAAGGGGATTACCTTTCCTGTGGGTTTCCTGCCAGGCTACTTTCTGGTATTGTAGGTTAAAATCGAAATAGGTCCATTTTATTCCCGAAAGAAATAATAAAAATGCCGCACAATATTGAAATCAAGGCGCGAGTGAAAAATCCCGAATCGTTCCTGGTGTTTGCCGTGACCCTGGCCGACAAACCCCAGGAACTGATCATTCAGAAAGATACTTTTTTCCAAGTTCCCAAGGGTCGTTTGAAGCTGCGCGATTTTGGTGACGGCACCGGCGAATTGATTCGTTACCACCGTCCCGATCAACCTGGGCCCAAGATTTCGGACTATGCCATCAGCTCCACTGATGATCCGGCGGGTTTGGCCGAAGTTTTGGAAAACTCGCTCCCAGTGATTGGTGTGGTCAGCAAAAAACGCACGCTGCTGTGGTGTGGACGAACCCGGATACATCTGGATGATGTGGAAGATCTGGGTTGGTTCATGGAGTTGGAGGTAGTGTTGAAACAAGGGGAAGATCCGAATGCGGGTGAAACCGAAGCCAGACGATTGATGCAGGATCTGGGCATCGGAACGGAAGATCTTGTGGAAGGGGCTTACCTTGATTTGTTGCGACAAAAATCAACTCACGGCTAAATTGCATCGGGCTGGTTGACTAACATCCCAGCATGGCGGACTATCCTGTTGGCCATTTTTTGAATTCGTACCACCGAGGAGCAACCCGTGTCCCTTGCCGGTTCCAAAAAAGTGATTTATGCCGCCATGGCGGGAAATACCTTGATTTCCATCACCAAATTGTTCGCCGCCAGCGTGACCGGCAGCAGCGCCATGCTCTCCGAAGGCATCCACTCCATTGTCGATACCGGCAACCAGGGGTTGTTGCTCCTGGGGTTGAAAAAAGCAGCCAAGCCGGCGGACGAGGCCCATCCATTCGGTTATGGCAAGGAAGTCTACTTCTGGTCCTTCGTGGTGGCCATCCTGATTTTCGCGGTGGGCGCCGGAGCCTCTCTCTACGAAGGCATCCACCGCCTTCAGCACCCCAAGCCCATTGAAAATGTAAACCTGACCTACATTGTTCTGGGCTTGTCGATGATATTCGAAGGTGCAGCCTGGTACCTGGCCCTGAAGGAAGTCAGCCGATTAAAGGGACGACGTTCTTTCTATCAGGAAGTGCGGCGCAGCAAAGACCCATCGGCTTTTGTGGTTCTGTTTGAAGATTCTGCAGCCATGGCCGGTATTCTGGTGGCATTTCTGGGCATCTGGGTGGGTCAGCAAACAGGGTGGTTGTGGCTCGATGGAGCCGCCTCGGTGGTCATTGGCCTGATCCTGGCCCTGACCGCCTGGCTCCTGGCGGTTGAAACCAAGGACCTGCTCATTGGTGAAAGCGCGGTGCCCGAAGTCGTCGCCAGTGTGCGCGAATTGGCAGCCGAAGTGAACCAGGTGGAATACGTGAACGAAGTCCTGACCCTGCATATGGGGCCGCAATACGTATTGGTGAACCTGAGTTTGGATTTCCGGAACGACTGCACTGCGGATGAAATTGAAGAAGCCATCGCAAAACTTGATCAGCGTATCAAGCTGAATTGGCCCCTGGTGAAAAAGGTTTTTGTGGAGGCTGAACGCCGGAAATCAAATCCCGACAAAATGTGACGAATATTCTTCGAGAAGTGGGAGTTTGTATTTTTCAAAAACTTATTTGGGAACGATGCAATAAATGCCAGGTACAGGGGGTCGACCAACCTCATTTGGAAACGATGTTCAGGGACCAGTCATAGGACATGAAATCGATTTCCACATCCCCTTGGGGCATCGCTTCGGTCCGATATCGGCGGATAAACTGCAGCACCGATCCCCCACCCTTCTCAAAATCATCACCATACCAATCAAAAATCTTCGTCAGCTTCAATTTTTCGCCGTCCACCCGCACCCACTGATCACGATTCAGGGCCACCCGGCAAGCGGCATCAAGTTGCTCGGACAGGCGTTCGGCGGCAAAGGTTTCATCGCTCAAGGGAGGGCAACCGATAGAAGCGCAATTGAGGGCAAAGTGGATGCGAGCATCACCAAAATCCGGCCTGATGATGTCGTTTTCAATGTTGTTCAAAGTGAGCTTGCGGCCGGCCACTGTGACCAGCTCCCGCTTCCAGGGTGATTTTTTCATAAAACCACCGATATCCTTGATGCTGTCGAGGGGATAGTTGTCCAGGATGAGACGCAAGGTGACGGCGTTGTAGAGGTTGATCCAGTAGGCCAAAGCTGCATCCCGGGGCCAATCGGCAGGATCCAGGGCCGACAGCTGCTCCACATACCGGCCCATCGCCTTGGCATCGTCCTGGTTGGCGAACCATGCCTCGTAATCCACCAGGTGGTTGTGCACATAGTTACCCAGGAGACGGTTGAAATCAGCATCCAGTCCGGTGGTTTCACCAGCGGTGACCGTTACAGCTGCAGTGGCGGTGGCAGTAGTTGCATAAGCGGCACCGGCTGAAAGAACCAGGCCTGAAAGAGCCAACACCAAAGTAAGATTGCGGCAGGTATTCATTTTATTGCTCCTTGTTGGCATCAGTTTGCCAAACCACGGCCGCTGCCTCCAGAAAGCCACCTGTAATCGGGTGTTTCACTGTAGGCAGGAAAGTCAGAATTTTGAAATCACCACCGGACAAATCGGGCCCGGCAGGAAGGGACAACGCAAGCAACGGAGACGACGGTGCAGCCCGCAGAAAATCAGACCAGGTGCGATGAAAAATTCCATCGCCGAAAATGGCCACCCGCCCAGAGGGATCGCCCAGATACCAGTGCAATTGACAGGCAAAACCGTAGTCGCCGGCCACAATCCAATCCATGGGAGCCGTGTCCCCCTGGGTTGCGGACCAACTGGCTTTCACCTCCTGGGCAAAGGCGGTCACATCGTCGTATTCATGCAGGTGATCGGTCCAGGTCTTGCTTGTGGAAACAGACGTTTCGCGAACTCCGGCCTGGGTGGAGTAAGTGAGCCAGCCCAGGGATTTATTACGGGTGGCAACCTTTTTTTCCAGGTTAATCAGCAAATCCGGCCGCATCAGAATGGCCGTTTGGCCGAAACCGGTCATGATAGTCAGGGCCAGACCTATGGTGGCAAAAGCCTTGACCGAAGATGATGTTTTCAGCCTCGGCAATCGGGTTGGCCAGAGCAACAACAAAGCCGGCAGCACCCAGTTGCCCTTAAATTGCCCGCGCAGCAAGGCGGCGGCAATAAAAACGGCCAACAAGATTCCCGCGGCGGCCAAACTGGCCCTGGCTTCGCGCCTGCGCTGATCATCCGGGCCGGTACGAAAATCGTGCCAGCGTTGCCGGAATCCGAAAATGGACCATCCTACCAGCAGGAAACCACCCAAAAAGAGAGCCGCCCCCGCAGCAGCCATACCCTTGCCAAACCAGGGCACCGTCGGTGCCATCAGGCCAAATTCAGCCATGCCGGCGAGCATCTCGGGTTTCATGGTGAAAGCCACCACCAGAGCCGTCAGAACCAGGACCATTCTTGCAGCCCACAGCTGCCTTCGGTCGATAGTGGTCATGAATCCAAACAACCACCAGGCCACCGGCAAAATCAAAACGCCTGTCGGCTTGGACATCACCGCAGCAATGGCGGCCAAAACAACCAACCAAAGACGGTTGTGCTGTGAGGCCAAAACCAAGGCCAGAAGAGAGGCCAGCAGAAAATTATCAGGATGCAAAATCGACCCCGCAAATCCTTGCCAGGGGCTGAAGGCAAGAACCATGGCCGCCAGCCAACGCAATGATGATGAGGTTCCGGCCCCTGCCAAACGTCGATCGTTGAGATACAAAACCAAAAAACCCAGAATGATTACCGGTGACCGCAAAGCCCACAGGGTGTGCCCGCCAAAACCCTCGGCCAGGCGTATGGCCATCTGCACCATAGGCGAATAGGACGGTTCCGGATGATGCGCCCAATAGTGGTAGGCCGCTTCGTCCCTTCCCGGACCCGGCAGCATCCACAGAGGCGCGCGGAGCACGGTCACTGCCAGGACAAAAATCCCAATCAAAGCAGTGGTCCTGGCTGGGGAGTCGTCGCCCGCGGGCAAATCAGAATTTGGTATTCCGGTTGGCAATTTGAACATCCTTACTCGATTGATCTTCTTGTGCAGATTGTAGGAAATGGTTTGAGGATGGCAACGTCAAAATTACCCAATCGGCATATGGCACCAACAAATTCGGGAGTGCGCCATCGTCGAGAGGTCCCATCCAATTAATTGGGAGGCAATTTCCCTGAATCCTCCTATTATAAAATCAGACTCAATTCAAACCACCCACAGGAGAAACCATGTCCGAATCCAAGGGAAGAACCTTCGACGCCAAAGAAAACGCTCGTGAGTACTACGGCAAGGAATTGACCGCCACCAGCGATTTGAGGACCACGGCCTGCTGCACCACCGAGTCCATCCCGGCTTATGTGAAAGAAGTTCTGGTGGAAATCCACGCCGAGGTTTTGACCAAGTATTATGGCTGCGGCACCGCTTTTCCTCCAGATCTTCACGGTTTGCGGGTGCTGGATCTGGGTTGCGGCACCGGCCGGGATTCCTACGTCATGTCAAAACTGGTGGGGCCCGAAGGGTTCGTCTTCGGGTTGGACATGACGACCGAGCAGATTGATGTGGCTCGGCGTCATCAACAACACATGGCCGAAAAATTCGGTTATGACCGATCCAATGTAAAATTCGTGCAGGATGTCATTGAAAACATGGACCAGCACTTCGAAGCCGACTCCCTGGACATGGTGACTTCCAATTGCGTGATCAATCTGCTTGAGGACAAGGAGCCGGTTCTGGCCAAGGTCCACCGTCTACTGCGCCAGGGCGGGGAGTTTTATTTCTCGGATGTGTACGTGGACCGTCGTTTGCCCGATGATGTCAAAATCCATCCCATGCTGCACGGCGAATGTCTTGGTGGGGCCTTGTACGATGGCGATTTTGAGCGTATGGCCCGTAACGTGGGTTTCCCCGACCCCCGCCTGGTTTCCAGCAGGGTCATTGACCTTGAACCCGAGGTGGAGGCGCTGGTCAACAACGCTGTTTTCACGTCCCGCACTTACCGGTTGTGGAAAATCGAAGGCATGGAAGAGACCTGCGAGGATTTCGGACAGGTGGCCATTTACAATGGTGGACACCCCGAAGGAAAAGACCGTTACACCCTGGACAAGGAACACGTCTTTGACAGGGGCCGACCAGAACGAGTGTGCGGCAATACCGTAAAGGTGCTTACGGAATCCCGCCTGGCTCCGTTCTTCACCGTGCATGGAGATTTCAGCACGCATTATGGGCTTTTCACCGGCTGCGGCACCGAGGCCTTCAATCGTTTGGGATCAAATGACGACGATGCCGGATGCGGTTGCTGATTCCTGCCCAAAGCACGATCCCGTAAAAGGGCAGGTACTGCACCCAGCGCACCCAGGTCGTTTCGGACCATAGGTCCTGCAGTTGATGGTTGATGACCACCAGGTCGGCCAGGGGAACCAGCACCACCAACGCGAGCAGGGCCGGTTGGGGACGCAGCACAAGCAAGGGCATCGCGCTGATCAAATACCAGGGAAACAAGGTCGGCGTGAAGATGATGAATACCATCTGGGCCGCCAGGACCCTGGCTAAAAAATCACGCCCCCGCCAAGCCACTAGCAGGATCCCCAAACCCGTCAGGATTCCGGAGAGCAGATGAGCCCTGCCCATGGGAAATATGCTCTCAAAAATGGCCCCCACGCTGCCGTTGAAAGACCAGTCCGTGGCCATCAGCCAGGTAGAGCTGAACAGCAGCCAGCCTGCCTGCCGGAACGGGATGTAGGACACAACTGACACCAAGATAAACACTGCCAAAAGACGAACGGTCCGACGCCAACCAAGCTCCAAGGCAATGGCGGGTAGAAACATAAGCGGCAAAGGTTTGACCAGGCAGGCCATGGCTAGCCAAAGACCCGAGCGGCCACCCTTCCCAGCCAACACGGCACTGATCAGCAAAGCCACAAAGGGCAGGGTGAACATGTCCAGGTGACCTGGCAAATATCCCTGACAAACCAGCAGCGGCGACCAGACCATCAGCAACAACCAGTTGACCGATTGGTGGCGTCTTTTCAGCTCCCTGGCCAGAACAATCCAGGTCAGAATTTCGGCCAGCAGACTGAGCCATTGCAGGCCCTGCAAATTTCCCGGGCTGAGTTTGTATCCCACCGTAAAAATGCCCTGGGCCACTGGTGGGTAACAGGTGATGTTCCAGGGATGGTTGATGCGGTCATCCACGGGATCGGTCCACAGGCGGGCCACCAGGGGATCGTTGGGGGAATGCATGAAAGGATTCACACCGTGGGCATTGGCCTTGCCATCCCAGTGGTAGCGGGCGGCATCATCGCTCAACTCGCGGGTGGCGGGCATGATCAACAATCGCATGAATATGGCGAGCAGGGCGACCATGAAGAGCAAGCTGCGAGGCACGGTTTGTTCGTGCCACAGCCAGGCGGTCGCCAAAACCAGGACCCCACCTGCCACGGACAAGGTCATGGCCAGCCAGGTCCACTGGGAGAAATCCCCGACGTCTCGACCCAGGGCAGCGGTGCCTGCCAGCATAACCAGGGCCGTAGAAACCAGAAGCGTCCTGCGCAAGATCATGAGGTATTCTGGGAAGGTGCCGGTCCATGGTGGCGACGATCATGCATGATGGAAAGAATGCCCACCGCAGAAAACCCCCAGGCCTGCACCAGCAGCATGAAACCGCCGCCGGTGCCCACCTTGATCACGAATGAGGTGAAAGCCCCCAGGGCCCACACACCCATGAAGAGTTCAAATAGGACCATCCAATTCAAGGGTTGGCGATAGCCACCGTTGCCGATGGACGAGGCCTGCCCAATCTTTCCGGTTTTGTCTTCGGCCTGGCTGCCCAGCTTGGGTGTTCTCACGAATTCGCCGCCTTTGAGGCCCAGCAGGGCCCTGGCAACGGCCAGGCTGTTGTTGACCGCCAACCCAATGCCGATGCCCACCAGCAACGGCATCAACATGATAGTGCGCACCCACCTTCCCCCGGTTACGGCCTGGGAAAGGACATAGAGAGTGCTCGGGCCAAAAAGTGCCGCCAGCATCACCACCACCAGGGGCAGGGTCAGGATATCGGCGAAAGCCACACCCCGCAGCAAGATCAACGGCAAAATCAACAGGGTCAGAATCAGGATCAAAGGATGAATCAGGTAATGAGTCAGATGCAGTGCCGCCTGGATCCTTTTGAAAATCCCCAAATCAGATCGCACCAAAACCCTGGGCAGCATTTTCATGGCGCACTGGATGGAGCCCGTGGCCCAGCGTCTTTGCTGGGACTTCAGTGCGTTGATATCCGTTGGAACTTCAGCGGGAGTGACATAATTCATCAGGTAGCGCGGACGCCAGCCGCGCAGCAGGGCCCGGTAGCTGAGGTCCAGATCTTCGGTGAGGGTATCGGCTTTCCAACCACCTGCGTCGGAAATGGCGGCCGTACGCCAAATCCCCGCCGTACCGTTGAAATTGAAAAAGAGGCCGTGCCAGGCCCGGGCCGACTGCTCAATCACGAAGTGCCCGTCGATGCCGATGCTTTGCAGCTCAGTCAGCAATGCAAAATTCCGGTTTCGGTGGCCCCAACGGGTCTGCACAAAACAGCATCGGGTATCGGCCAGAAGGAAAGGTACGGTTTGCTGCAGAAAGTCCGGTGGTGGAACAAAATCAGCATCGAAAATGGCAACAAATTCGCCTTTGGCCACCTTCAATCCTTCGGCCAGGGCGCCGGCCTTGAAGCCTTGCCGATGCTCACGTCGAATATGATGAATGTCGTGCCCGAGAACCTGGAGTTCGTTTACCAATTCGGCTACCAGGAACGAGGTCTCGTCGGTAGAATCATCCAGCACCTGAATTTCATGACGGTCCCGGCGATAGTCAAAAGCACACACTGCCCGCAACAGGCGAGCCACCACATTTTTTTCGTTGTAAATGGGCAGTTGAGTGGTGACATGGGGCACCGATGATTCGGTCAGGGCGTGCTGCGCCAGAATCTCCTGATCCTTCACCGCTTGCCGTTTGCGCCTGGGAACCATCAAAAACACCATGATATAGGCATTCAGACCGTAAACAAGCAGCCCCACGGAAGCCGCGATGTATAGACCGAGCACCAGGTGCACAAATTGATCCATGATCATGATCGATTCAATATCCTTGGCTTGATACGATAATTACCGTCGTTTCACTTCCAACACATCCACTGGGCACACCGTCACGCAGATCCCGCAAAATACACACGAGGTGGTGCTGTTGGATAGTGCTTGTTCGCGCTGGGCGAAAGCCCGCACGTCGATGCCCATCTGGCAGTACTTGGTGCACTCGCCGCAGGAAATACATTCGTCGTTGGGAACGATGGCCAGTTTGCCACCGGTCCAGCGGGACCAAAGCTCCAGCCACTTGGCCAGCGGACAGGCAAACCGGCACCAGAAACGACTGCCGGCAAAAGGATACAAAGTGATGGCTACAATGGAAGCAAGGCTGATATCCACAATAATTTTGTAGGTGTTTTTGACTTGCCCAGGATCCAGAAAACTACGGTAACCGCTGATCAGAAAAACACTCACCAAAACCGTAGCCACCAGGATCACCGTCTGCAGGCTTTCCCAACGCCGGACACCACCCCCCCTGGGCGACTTGTGCCGCCACTGATCGCCCACCGTATCAGCCAAACCACCGCAGGGACAAATCCAGGAACAGAATCGTTTGCCGTGATAGATGCCGGAAAGAGGCATCACCAACATGAACGTAACGATGGCTGCGATGGCCCAGGGTAAAGCGGTGCCGCTGAACAGTTCACCGGCCGGCTGCCACAGACCGTAATACCCCAGGGGGAAAGGCAGACTCACGGTCCAGGTGCGCCACCATTCTGAATATCCCGCGTAAAAAAGTGCCCAGGGCAGCAGGAAATAGATCAGCCATTGGCTGGCAATGAGGGTGGCAAACCGTCTGGTCTGCATGGAATCACCCTTGTATTTGTTCATGGCCTTCGCGCCAAAACCGGTTACCAGGACCGTGTAGGCAACGCCGTACAGCATATCGGGGCGGGCACCGATATCGTTGAGATGATGGTATAAGGTTCCAAAGGGCCAGAGCCCGAATTTGGTACCGTAAATGGTATAGATCAGGGAAAAAACCCAGAGCAGTTTCGGCAGCAGGCGCCAATCCCACTGACCATCGAAAACCACGCCCATGCGTTTGAGAAAAGCCGTCGGCGGGTCGGAACCTATGAGCACAAAACTGGCATTGGCTGGTATGGAGATTTTTTCGCCCTCGCTTTCAACATCCACCGAATCGGCATGAAAAGCTACGGGTCGGGCGTTCAGCATCACCTTCAGACCATGTTGTTCTTCTGCCTCACCCAACAACCGGCGATTGGCCTGGGAGACCCTCGGAAATGCATCATCCCGGTGTACGATGGTCACCCGATTGGTGGGCGCCAAACTTGTGGCCGCTTCAGCAGCCGAGTTTCCACCGCCAACCACAACCAAATCCATTTCCCTGTATTTCCCGGGATTCAACAGGGCGTTGAAGACGCACCCATCATCTTCGCCGGGTACGTCCAGACGGCGGGGATTGCCCATGCGGCCGGTGGCAATGATAACCCGACGTCCCCTGAATATCCTTCCATCATCAGCTTCAACGTTGAAAACGCCATCCTGCAGTTTCACCTCGGTGACACTGACATCCCGAGTAATTGGAACCCTCTCAGCCAGGGGCTGCCATTGGTCCAGCAACTCCTCCTTGGTGGCGTCTTGCAGATCCAATTCACCCAATGTTCGCAAGGTAACGGGTTCGGCGTACACATGCTTGGCCGCTGGAAAATTCTGGATGGTATTGAGGGGACGCCCCTGCTCCAGCAGAGTGAATCCAATACCCCGTTTCTGGGCTTCCAGGGCTGCGCTCAGGCCGGCCGGCCCGGCACCGATGATGACCAGATCAACCAGATCCTTGTCCTGCTCCGTGGCAGGAGGCATCAACCGGGCAATGGACCGCACCACCTGGACGCCCTCGTTGATACAGGTTTTCAGAAGAGGCGAGCCATTGGCCGCCCCGACGATGTGCAACCCCTTGATATTACTTTGCAGATGCTTGTCCAGGGTTGGGAAACTTTCCACACCATTGGCATACTGGGGATCCAGGGCGGCCATGATCTACCTCTTGTTCCTGCTTGGCATCAGATGCCCGGGAAGCCGTTCCAGGTCTTTCGGGCGATCAACATCATTTAGGGTTTCGAGTTCATTCCAGGAAATATTTGCTTCCAGCAGCCGATCACGAGTCAGGGCCAGAACTCGATCGGTACCCCAGGGAATTTCACGAAAGACTTCGCCCTGCGGTTGCTGCATTCCAATGAGATAATACCCGCCATCGGCAGCGGGACCCAGCACAACTTCCTTACTCTCCAGAACATCGAAGGCTTGGCCGATGGTATCAGCAGACAAATCAGGACAATCTGTCCCCATCAGCACCGCCGGGGACGATACCTTTTCCAAGGACGCCAACATGCGAGCCCCCAGATCGCCGGCAGCCTGTGGGCGGTAATCAAGATTGCCTCCCAACCAACCACGCATGTCCGACTCCCCACCTGTGTGATGAATCTCCAAAGCAACATCCTGTCCCTTGATAGCGGCAGCGGCAGTAACCAAGGCATGCTCCACAAGCAACCGATGCAATTCGGCGGCACCCTTAGGACCGAGGCTTGGCTCCAACCTGGTTTTGGTCCGCCCGGGTTCCGGAAAACGCGTAAAGAGAATCAAGGTGCCCGACATGCCGAATCCATTCCTTGCAAAAATCTACCCCATCTTTTTCCTGGAAAACAACTCCTTGGCCTTAGCCTCGAACACATAACCAAGAATGCGTTTTCCTGCCCGCCACGAGCCGAGAATCGTGCCGCTGACCTTGCTTTGGCCGGCCAGCCTGTTCCGATACGTAACAGGAACTTCCAGCACGGAAAGCCCCGTCTGAGCCGCCTTGACTTGCATTTCAATGGTCCAGCCGTAGTCCGGATCCTGCATGCCCAGTTGGTCGAAGGTTGAGCGACGCAGAGTCCGGAAGGGCCCCAGATCGGTGTACCGCACACCCCACAGCCATCGCACCAGGGTGCAGGTCAATTGGTTGCCGAATTTTTGGAGAAATGTCAGCGATCCTGGCTCCGCCTTTTCACCAACCCGGCTGCCAATTACAACATCGGTATCACCGCTGAACAAAGCCTCAAGGAGGAGGGGAATTTCTGTGGGATCGTCACCACCATCGGCATCCAGGAAAACCAGGATTTCCACCTCGGGCACCGCAGTGATAGCCTTTAGACAGGCACTCCCATACCCCCGACGGTCTTCCCTGACTACCAGGGCGCCGGCTTGGATTGCGACCTTGGCGGTGCCATCGCGTGAACCATTGTCGCCGACGACGACCCAATCCACCAGGTCCCGATCCACCTGCCGGATCACTCCTGCAATGGTATCTTCCTCATCCAGTGCTGGAATGATGACCGCAACCGTGTGTCCGCGAAACACGTTATCTCCGCCCTTTTATTCCGACAGGGCGCCACCACAGGAGCTGCCTGCCCCGGCGGTACAACCGTAACAATGACGGGTGGTTACAATGCGCCGGTCGGCGAAATTTTTGGGATCAAATTCCCGGATGTTGGCAGTGCCCTGGCTGCCAAGGGCCAGCATCTGATTGAAATCACAGTCGTATACGCCGCCTTCCCAACCAATGGAAACGGTGTTGCGACACATGAGCCCGTCGATGGTGCCCGGATTGAAGGCCGACAACAGGGTTTCTGCGTAGTCCTGCAAGTTGTCCGAATCCTGGAGCCACTCCAGGTAACGGGCAATGGGCATGTTGTTCAAGGTGATCAGGGAGTCGAACCGGACGTTGTGCAAACGCTCCAACTCATGCCGCCACTCGCGTTCCATGGAGCACTGGTCGCCCGCCAAGAAAGATCCGGTGGGATTGGAAACCAGGGTCAATTTCTTGTGGGCATCGCCCTGACCGTAACCCGTCTCATTCAGACGCCGCAAAGCGCTGATTGATTTTTCAAAGGTCCCGGCACCGCGCTGGGCATCGGTGTTTCGCATGCGGTAGTGCGGCAATGAGCATACAATTTCCACACCCCGCTCTGCCAGCCACCAGGGCAAGTGGGTGTACCCGGATGCCAGCAAGATGGTCAAATTGCAGCGGTCCAGAATGTGTTTTCCCCGGGCCACCAATTCGTCCACCAGGTAGGCGAAATGGGGATTCATCTCCGGTGAACCACCAGTCAAATCAACCGTGTGGGCGCCAGTTTTGTCCAGGGCGAGCAGGCAGGCATCGATGGTCTCGCGGTCCATAACTTCCTTTCGCCTGTCCGGACCGGCGTCCACGTGGCAATGGCGGCAGCTCATGTTGCAAAGCTTGCCCAGATTCATCTGAAAAATCTCCAGGTCGACGGGACGCAATTCCCGGCAACCGTGTTGGGCAAGGGTGGCTGCGAATTGCGAACGACTGCCATCCGGCTCCAACAGGGGGATTTCGTTCAAGACCTGCAGTTGCATGGCCGGGTTTGCCAGGGGCACCCCACGCCGCACCAGACTGAGTATTTTTTTGGGTCCTTCAACCAGGTTTAAGCCATCGTTGTTGGGAAAAATTTCCGCGCGCAATACAGGCACCGACCTTTCATGAAATTAATTCTGCAGGTGATTGCAGGTGATTGCAGGAGATCACATTCCGGTTTTTTTGACATGCTCCAGCATTTGCAATCCGTGCACCAGGGACGCTCCCCCGCGAATGGCACAAGCCACATGCACTGCTTCAGTCATCTGATCAAGATCCGCCCCGTGTTGTTGCGCACCCGAGGTGTAGGCATCAATGCAATAGGGACACTGCACGGTGTGGGCCACCGCCAGGGCAATCAACGATTTTTCCCGTTTGGAAAGGGCGCCATCCTGAAAAACAGAGTCGTAGTATTCAAAAAACTTGTCGGCCATGGGCTGATTGCCTTCGGCGATGTCGGCAAACTTTTTGAGGTGTTTGGAATCGTAGTAGCTGGACACGGCAACTCGTTTGATTGGGGTACTGAAATTATATTTCCATTAAAGGAACGATTGCCTAACAAGTCAATAGGTTGATGGGCACAAAAACACCATCAGCATTTCCGAATTCTGTTTGCCGCTTTTCTAGTCGGAATGATGATGCTGACCATACTGGCCGCCGTCTACGTGGGGCAAACCATCAACCTGGCTTTTGATGCCGACCTATCCTTTTGTTTAGTCAGGATGGTACAGGTCGAAATCTTATGATCTAATAATTTTCCGTTTTACAAACAATGAAGAAATTCAACCGTCCTCACTACCCTACCGGGGTGGGACCTGCTGGCTAAAATCAACCACCCACCGCAACAAGGCTATAAGCACCAGAATACCGCCTTCGATGCGCGAAATCTTCCACCCGGTCTTGATGAAATACAAAACCAGAAAAACCATAACGCATAGTGCATACAACGACATGCGCGCCTCGTGCTGAATTTCAAGGGGTTGCAGGATACCCGCCACTCCAAGCACCCCCAGCAAATTGAAAATATCGCTGCCGATCAAATTCCCCGCGCTGATCTCGTATCGACCCTTCAATACTCCGGCAAGACTGGTGGCGAACTCAGGGGCCGAGGTGCCGGCCGCCACAATGGTCACGGCAATAACCCAGTCGCTGATGCCCATGCTGCGAGCCAGGGCTGTGGCCGATTCGACCATGATGAAAGCCCCGACAACAATGCCTAACATGCCGACAACCAGGAAAATAACATCGTGAACGAGGGTTTTGTTCACTGCAGCGTCGCCACCGGCGCCGGATTCAGAGGCAATGGTTTGGGAATCGTATCGATTGCGGAAAAGATAAGCCAGGTAAACCACCAACAGAATAACAAGCAGAATTCCATCGTGACGATCGAGGCGCAGATCCACCCCCACCAGGGCAAGAATAAGCAGTGTCGACCCACCCAAAACGGCACCATCGCGTTGCAGCATCTTGCGCGTGGTTGGTATGGCCCGCACCAGGGCGCAACCTCCCAAAATAAATCCCAGGTTGAAAATATTCGACCCCACGATGTTACCCACCGAGATGTCGCCCTTGCCTTCAAATGCCGAATACAGGGTCACGGCAAATTCCGGTGCCGAAGTGCCGAAGGCCACCACCGTCAAGCCGATGATCAGCTCGGAAACGCCAAATCGCTTGGCGATGCGGGCAGCCCCCTCCACCATGCCACTGGCCCCAAATCCCACAACCAAAATGGAGACCACCACAACTACGGCGTTAATTGCGGGAGAATAGTTTTCAAATGTCAACAGTTCCGGCAAGATTATCCTGACCTGGGCCGTTGGGCACCGATGTATCAATGTGACAAATCACCGCTTGGGGTGTTAGATTACACTGACTAGGAAAAATTGCACTACCCAATTGGCTCCTGACGCCAACGACTGGAAGACCATGCGCTACACAACCGACATCGTGGTGATCGATCTCGAGGCAACCTGTCCCACCGAAGATCAGGGGAACAACTCCGTGGAGCGCAGCAGCATCATCGAGATTGGTGCAGTCAGGCTGGACCGTCGCAGCCTCGAGGTGGTCGATACCTTCAACGAATTGGTGCGCCCGGAGCAGTTTCCCATCGTGCCGTTCATCAGCGAGATAACCAACATCACACCGGAAATGGTGGCCGAAAAAGATACCTTCAAGCAGGTCGGAGGCCGGTTCCTGGAGTGGTACGGACCGCGCAACAAGGCCATTATCGCCGCCTTTGGCGCCTACTATGACATACCCCTGCTGCGCAAGGAATGCCGCCAGTACAATCTGGATTATCGCAGCCATATCGCCGGCGGTGCTTTTGACCTGCGCGCCGTGGCCACCATTTGGCTGGCCACCAACGGGCATCGCACCAGTGGCATGAATCTCTCTTCCATCCTGAAAAAAATGGAACTCGGCGACCGCTTCACCGCCCACCGCGCCATGCAGGACGCCCGGGCCGCCGCCGCCGTCCTGCAGGTCTTTCACTTGGGACGGGCTTTGGACTAGCGATTTTACCTAACCCTCTGCCAACCCGGCCAAAAGTGCGATTCCGCCAAAGAGGAACATCAAAACAAAAACCAAAATGTACATGCCGATGGTGATTAAAACCACGATTTTCAGAAGTCGGAAACAGCGTCCGAATTCATGAAAAGCCGTAGCCATATCCTCCTGGCGCCCGGTCAGACGGTACTCTTTCAGAATTTTTACTGCCTCCAGGAAGCGATTCGAGGCGATGACGATGGGAATCCCCATAATCGCACCGGCCAGGGACAGGCAGGTGATGACACCATATATCATGGCAGTCACTCCGACAAATTTCATGTCACCAAGAGTTCTGGCAAATCCCATCCCCATGCCGTGATTGCCGCTGGGTCCGCTCATATCATACTGACCTTGAAATTGACTATCGCCATTCATTTCACTCAAAACAATCCTCCTGGTTGATTTTTAAAACACATTTACCCGCACCATCGTGCTCAAGTCTGATTTCCGGCATTATTCTCTCTTGAAACCACTCCATTTATCTACCATTTTTTGATCGTCATTCGCGTTTGTCCGGAGTCAGGAAGTTTTTCCGCCCTTCGGTTCATGTTTGAGAGGAGCTGCCCGTGTCCGATTCCAGGAGCCTTTTCGAAGCCCAGAAGGCCAACTTCGCCAACTGGGAAATTCTCAAGGATATCATCGATCAGCAGATCGATCTGATGCTCAATTATCGGCAAAGCGGGCACCCCGGCGGTAGCCGTTCCAAAGCCCATTACATGATCAGCCTGCTGCTCAGTGGTGCCATGCGCTGGGATATCCGGCATCCTGAAAAACGATTCGCCGATCGATTCGTGCTGGTGGCCGGTCACACTGTTCCGTTGGTTTACTCCATCCTGAGTACTTTCAACGAGGCCATGCGCCTGATGCACGAAAAAACCGGAGACGACAAATACCTCATTGCCGGTGGCGCGGACCGCACCCTGACCTGGAACGATCTGCTCGACTTCCGCAACGTGGGTGGCTTGCCCGGGCACGCCGAAATGGCCGAAAAAAATCTCTTCTGCAAGTTCAATACCGGCCCCAGCGGCCACGGCGCTCCCGTTTGCGCAGGCGAAGCCATCGCCCTGAAGCGCGCGGGCCTGGGTGAGGTGAAGGTTTTCGGCATCGAAGGTGAAGGCGGCCACACCGCCGGCTGCTGGCACGAGACCAAGAACTCCGCCTACGGCCTGGGCCTGGACAACCTGCACATGATCCTCGACTGGAACGACTTCGGAATAGACCCGCACAGCTATAGCAGCATCGTTCACGGCAGTCCGCGCGACTGGTTCGCCAGCTATGGCTGGGATATCCACGAAGCCAAAGACGGCAGTAAATGGGATGATGTCACCAGCGCCCTGCTGGAAATGACCCACGGCGACAACACTCCCCTCAGCCCGGGCATGATGTTCGGCAAAACAGTCAAGGGCCGGGGTTACCACGTTACGGGCTATGCCAGCCATGGCTCACCCCACGGCCGCAACAACGACCTGTTCTGGCAGTGTCGGGCCGACTTCACCGAGAAATACGGTGTCACCTGGGTCGGCACCGGCAAAGCCGCTCCAACCGATGCCACTGAAATGCGTCAACAGTTCGCCGACAACCTGAACGTTGCCCTCGATGTTCTGCGCGGCAACGACGACCTGGTGGAATACCTGGCCAACCGCCTGGTTGAACTGGGTGACAGCGTGCCCGAAAACATCGACAGCTTCCTGCTCCCCGAAACCAAAAACCCTTTGAACGACAGCTCCCTCTTCGACGTGGACGGCTATCCAGAAGAGATGTGGGCGGCGCCCGGGACCAAGTCTCCCAACCGGGCAGGATTTGCCAAATGGGGCAGCTACATCAACAGCTATTGCATCAAGAATTTCGGCCGCCCCCTGTTCATGGTTTGCTCGGCCGATTTGGCCGGTTCAACCAACATCGCCGGCTTTGGCGCCGACTTCGGCGACATGAAAAACGGTGGCTGGTACGACCGTGAAACCAACACCGACGGCGTGATTCTGCCGCAGGGCATCACCGAATTTGCCAACGCGGGCATCATGGTCGGGGCCGCCTCGGTTAATATGTCCGCCAATCCGGAAGAGGAATTCAACGGTTTCTACACCGCAAGCAGCACCTATGCCTCCTTCAGTTACCTGAAATACGGCGCCATGCGTTTGTACAGCCAGCTGGAACAGGACTGCGAACTGAAACTGGGCAAAACCATCTGGGTGGCCGGTCACAGCGGTCCCGAAACCGCAGAAGACAGTCGCACCCACTTTGGCATCTTCAGCCCCGCCAACACGCAGTTGTTCCCCGACGGCTCGGTCATCAACATCCATCCCTGGGAACACAATGAAGTTCCGGTGATGCTGGCCGCGGCCATGAAAACCGACAAGGCCATCATCGCTATCCACCTGACGCGTCCCGGGGTTACCATTCCCGATCGTCAGGAGTTGGGTCTGGGCTCCCATTTTGAGGCGGCCAAGGGCGCCTACATTCTGCGGGACTATAAAGATGGGCTGCCCAAACAAGGTGTCATCATGGTTCAGGGTACCATGAGCACCTACAACCTGATCAACGCCTTGCCTGCCATCGACGAGGCTGGGATGAATATCAAGATTGTGGCTGTGCCTAGTCCGCAGTTGTTTGCGTTGCAGGATGAGAAATACCGCAACACCGTTTTGACGCCTGGCGATAAGCTGAACAGTACATATATCACCAACACTGCGCGCAGAACCATGAGTGACTGGAACTTCAATCCATTGGCGGATCGTTATGCCATGAGCAGCGATTGGGACGATCGGTGGCGTCCCGGTGGTTCGCTGGATGAAGTTTGTCAGAGCGCTGGTATTGACACTGATTCCATCACCAAGGGTGTGATCAGCTTTGCTGAGGATTTCGGCACCCGTATGGAGGAATTGGGATCAATGATGAAGGGTGCACTTGGGGATGTTTCCAACAGCTAGATCAACCCGTTGGTGGGTCCCGGCTATTTCCCTTCTGCTGAACCTGGCCACAAGTTCGGCCGAGGCCCAGATTCCCGAGTACGACCTGGTCCGCATCCGGGCCGGCGTCTTCATGATGGGCAGCCCCGGGACCGAAGCCCTCAGTCGTGAGGACGAGGAGCTTCACCAGGTCACCTTGACCCGCGACTTCTTCATGGGACGTTACGAGGTGACCCAGGCCTTCTATCAGGAGATCATGGGCTACAACCCCAGCAACAACAACGTGTGCCCCGATTGTCCGGTGGAGATGATCAGCTGGCGGGATGCCGTCATGCTCTGCAATGTGGTGTCGCGCAAAGCCGGGCTGCAACCTGCTTATGGAATCCAGGGCAACTCCATCACCCTTGACCTGGACGCTCCGGGGTATCGCCTACCCACCGAGGCCGAATGGGAGTACGCCTGCCGTGCGGGCACCAGGACCATCTTAACCAACAGCGATTGCCTTTCATCGGATGACGCCAACATCAACGGATTGCGTCCGCAACCCGGTTATGAATCCGGTATGAACCGGGCCCAGACCATTCCCGTCGGAAGTTTTGCTCCCAACGGCTGGGGTCTTTACGACATGACGGGCAACATCAACGAATTTTGCTGGGATTGGTACGCCTATTTCACCGACGATAACCAGGTTGATCCCCTGGGTGGTCCACCCGCCACCTACCGGGTTTTCCGCGGTGGTGCTTTCAACAACCTCCCCGCTCGCAGCCACAGCGCTTCACGGCAAAAACTGGAACCGGAGCGAGTTTTGGATATGGTAGGGTTGCGAATGGTTCGCACCGCTCAACCATAAAAAGGAAAAGGAAACTGTATGATCAACAATAAAAAATCCCACTGGCTCACCATGTTCCTTTTGCTGGCAGCTGTTGGTTGTTCTTCAACCGCAGCCCAGGACCCAGGAGACGCTACCGAGCCCCTGGTTGGAACCCTGAAATTCCTGGAAAGCTATCCTGAAGAAACCGATCTTAACCTGCCGGATTTCCCCGAAGCAGCCATGGAGTGGCCCCTGGAATTGGGCAAGGCTCAAAAGAGCATCGACGTGGCCAGCTTTTATTTCAGTCGCATCGGTGACGGTAAGGATTCCCAGGCTCCAGAAGGTGTCGTCGATCACCTGATCTTGACCACCGAAACCATCGCCCGGTCGGCTGAAAATGGCGTGCAGGTCCGCATCCTGGGCGACTCCAAATTCCAGAAAACCTACCCGGAATTGCTGGAGTGGTTTGACGATATCGAAGGCATAGAAAGCCGCACCATCGACGTGGGCAGCCAATGGGGCGGCGTCCTTCACGCCAAATATTTTTTGGTGGATGACAAGACCCTCTTTGTCGGTTCCCAAAACTGGGATTGGCGAGCTTTGGGTCAAATCCGCGAATTGGGTGCCCTGATCACTCACCCAAAACTTGCCGATGATCTGAAACGCATTTTCGATCTTGATTGGGCCTTGGCTGAAGGGCATCCTGAAAGTCATACTAAAACCCGTGAAATTTCCCCGGCCAGCGAACCTGAATTCATACCCTTCGGAAACCTTCCCCACGCCCGACTTGAAACCCAGGACGGAAGCCAGGTGGAAGCCGTGTTGGCAGCCAGCCCTGCGCCCGGTCTGCCTGCGGGTGTCCCCTGGGATCTGCCGCTGCTGGTTGAACTGATCGATTCAGCCACCGAGACGGTCCACCTGCAACTTCTGTCGTACAATGTTTCGGACCGTGAAGGACGCTACTTCGCCGATCTGGACACCGCCCTGCGCAGGGCCGCCGCCCGACAAGTAAAGGTGGAAATCCTGCTGGCGAATTGGGCCAAGGTTCACTACAAACTGCACTGGATCCAAAGTCTGGCCGCGGTGCGCAGCATCGAAGTCAAGTTTTCCAACATCCCCAGTCACAGCGCCGGGTTCATTCCCTTTGCTCGGGTGGAACACGCAAAGTTTCTCACTGTGGACCAACGCGCCGCCTGGGTGGGCACGTCCAACTGGTCACGGGATTATTTTTATTCTTCCCGCAACATCAGCCTGTTCTTTGACGGCGAAGGGGCCGCCCAGCCACTGGAGAAATTTTTTGCCCTGGGTTGGGACAGCCCCTTCGCCGAAACCGTCGATCCTTCCGGGCATTACGAACCACCCAAACGTCAATGATTGAAAGGTCGCAGCAATGGATTTGAAATACCCTTTCGAAGAGATGAGCAAGGATGAGCTCCTGGGCTGGATTCAGGACGCGGCCAAACTCTGGCTGGCTCATGACGGCTTGTGGTTTCAGGCCATTGAAAAAGAAGACGGCATGGAAAATGCCATTGCCCACGATACCACCGCCTGGGAGCGATTCAGTCCCATCGAAGCCAAACGCATCATGAAGAGATTGGGTATCGAACCCGGTGGAGGCATCGATGCTCTGGTGCGCTGCCTGCAACACCGACTCTACGCCCACCTGAACGAGCAGGAATTGGTGGAACAATCTGATACCCGTTGCATCTTTCGCATGAAGAAATGTCGGGTCCAATGTGCCCGCACCCGCCATGGCCTGCCCGAATTTCCCTGCAAGAGTGTGGGGATCGTGGAATACGAAACATTTGCCCGCACCATAGATCCACGCCTGCAAACCCGTTGCCTATCCTGCCCGCCGGATGCCCATCCCGACACATGGTTCTGTGCCTGGGAATTCACCCTTGAGAATGAGGAATAAAATGTCCGCAAAATACAATGTGCCCGACCGTTTGACGCCAGATCGCACCGCTCTGGTGGTTATCGATATTCAGGAACGCTTCAGGGATTTGATTTACAATGTCGAGGGTATTTTGGCCGCCACATCGCGGATCATCAAATTTTCCCAGGCGATGGAAATGCCTGTTCTGGTCACCGAACACTACTCCCGCGGCCTGGGTGTCACCGTCACCGAGCTGCGAAATCTGTTCAAACCCCTCCAACCCCTGGAGAAAATTCACTTCAGCTGCCAGGGCAATGAGGGCTTCCGCAAGGCCTTGGCCGACACCGGACGCGATCAAATCATCCTGTGTGGGATCGAGACCCATGTTTGCGTCTACCAGACGGCAGCCGATCTTTTGCGGGAGGGCAAGCAGGTGGCCGTTGCCGTGGACGCAGTCAGTTCCTTGTCTGCGGTCAATCGGCAAATCGGGCTGCAGCGCATGTCAGAAATGGGTGTGCAGACCATGGGTGTACAGATGCTGATGTTCGAACTTTTGCGCAAGGCGGGCACCAGTGACTTCAAGGCTGTGTCGGGGTTGTTGAAGGAGAGTTGATTCAGTACGAAAAGGGCCATGCCTCCGCGAGAAAGCATGGCCCCTTTTTTTCGGCAATAAACCGATACGTATGGCGACTTACATGAATTTATAAGTCAATCCCAAAGCCATGGTCTGCTTGAACTGCCCAGCTTTGCGGATGGCGTTGCGCACATCCGATTCGTTGAGCAGTTTTCCGGTATCATCCACAGCAGGGGCCACGGTGTTGTCGTACTTGTCGTACACCCAGCGAACAAACAATTTCACCGCGATCACCGAAGTGATGTTGGCGGTGAAAGTATTTTCCCAGTCCATGTCCAGGTTAGTTGAATATTCGGCGATATCTTCGGGCAAGGGTGCCACCAGCAAGCCCCTGTCCATGTCGTCCTCAAAAGTACTCTTGCCGGAATAGATGAACGGCAGGGTAAGAGTCAGCTTGGACTCCCAATCCACACGTCCATCCAGGGCACCCACTTTATACTCGGTGATCAACTCGACTGCCAATTCATTGGAGTTTTCACTACTGGTCTCGGTTCCCACCCCGGTTGGATCCAGAAAGAACGTGCGGTTGTTTTGAATGAGAGCAATACCGAGCCGACTCATCAGCTGACGATCCTCGGTGTTGATCCAGGGACGCGAAATACCAGCGCTTTCCTTTAAGGAAATGGGATTGAAAGTGATGGAGCGATCGTATTCATCAGTCAGATCTTCAAACAACGACTTGAAAGTGAAGGCCACATAGGGATCCCAACCGCTTGCGGGGGTCCATCGGAACAGTGATTCAAAGTCGATGATGTCATCGGTCTTGTCCGGCTTTTCCCAGAAGAGCTGGTTGTTGCCGTCCCGGTCCTGTTTGTGGGACTGACCATAGGCCAGCTTCAGGATATTGCGCCAGTTGGTCAGTTCGGTGAACTGCTTCTCGAATTTTGCGTCGAGGTTGCCCGTCCAGTTGAGGCTGCCTTTTTCGCCGCCATTCCAGTTCTGACTGTATGAACTTTGCAGCATATTCAGGCTCACGCTGACATCATTCTGCCAGATGCCGATCTTCTTATCGACCTCGTCCTGAGCCAAAGCCGGTACAACCAGGCTGACCATCAGGATCATGATCAGGGCGCTTCCACCCCACCACTTCAAACTATTCATATCCATGGTATCCTTTGTTTAGTCTTCCACTTTGTTCAAGTGAACAACAGTTTGCGGGAACGGAATATCAATGCCGGCGGCATCAAAAGCTTCTTTGCAGTTTTTGTAAAAATCGCCGTGAAGGCCCCAATAGTCGGAGGCTTTCACCCAGGGGCGAACCTTGATGTTCACACTGCTGTCGGCCAACTCTCCCACCGCAATGGTGAGGCCAAGATCCTTCAGTACGCGTTCATCCTTGGTCAACAGATCGCGGATAATTTCCATGGCCTTGTTGATGTCCGAACCGTAACCAATGCCCATGACCATGTCCACCCGACGGTTTTCATAGCCATTGAAGTTCTTAATGACCCCACCATACAACTGGCCGTTGGGCACCGTGACCCGAATATTGTCACCGGTGGCAATGGTTGTGCTGAAAATCTGGATGTCCTTCACGGTGCCAACGACACCGCCGGCATCGATAAAGTCGCCTGTTGTGAAAGGACGGAACAACAGCAACATCACACCACTGGCAAAATTGGCCAGGGTGCCCTGCAGGGCCATGCCAATGGCGAAGCCGGCAGCACCCAAAATGGCAACAAAGCTGGCCGTCTGCACACCAAACCGGCCAATTACCGCGATGACCGTAAAGGCCATGATCGAAAAGTAGACCAGGCTTCCGATAAAACCAGTCAGGCCGGCGTCTACACCACGGTTAACCATGACCTTTTCCAGACCTTTGCGCAGCGACGAGGCAGCCATGCGGCCAACCAACAGGATCACGATGGCTATGATAATCTCCAAAGCGTACTTGGGGCCATGTTCTTTCAGAAAGTCGCCCATGGTACCCATGAAGTTGGTGGCATCGGCCACGGATTGGGTTGCGGATTCAGCAACACCGGTTTGTCCAAGGAATGTCATCTCTTTTTCTCCCCGAAATTAGAATTACTTTGGCCCGGTAGTTCTGGTGGAATCAATTTGAAAGTGTTTCACATTACCCCGATACCCCGCAGGCCCATTTCACTAGATATTCTTGGGTCCCGAAGACAATAACAAGCATATTTTTAAAGTCAAACCAGATAAGAATGGCACTAAAGAACAAGTTGTGCCCCCGAAATTGTTTCTCCCTTCCATCGTTGGCCGGTTCCCCAACCATCCATTAACCCCCTACCGTGCGTAACTCAACTCATGTTCACAGTTCCTCTCCAATGCCCGGGTCTTGACCTTGCCATCGTAGTATTCCGACCAACGTTCCGGTAACTCA
>JAJRZA010000059.1 GCA_024275485.1 Candidatus Krumholzibacteriota bacterium
AGCCCTCGGATAAGGGTTTGTGATGAATGCACTTGGGAGATGGGCAGTGTGGTGGTTGCCAGCCCTTGGGTATTGTTTTTGAGTATTTCATACTCAAGGACTGGCAGATCTGGGGCCAGGAACATTTTCGGGGGCACAACTGACTATTTAAAGGTACCAGGCGGCGATGAGGCAGGCGTCGATCACGGCCCAAAGGGTAAGCGCCCGGTACATTTTTTTTTCCTGAGCGGCGCAGTCCAGATCCGGTTCCTGGGCTAGCCAGGTCAGCAGGTGCCCCAGCCAGGCGACCAAACCTGCAGCCGGTAGGATATAGGCCCAACCCGTTCCCCGCTGCCACAACCCCAAAGCCATGGCTGCTCCGGCAAAACCGGCCAGGACGACCGACAACCACAGGGACGGCTTCACTCCCAAAGCCGTGCACAACGTGTGGTCTGATCGACGCCGATCCTCGTCAATCTGATAGATTTGGGTCAGGGGATACATGGAGCCGAAGAGCAGGGCAAACCCCAGCACAAACCAACCTACCCCACCCTGGAAAGCAGTCAGGATTTGTTGGCTGATGGTACCCTGCAGGCCGGGCCAGGGGACAAATCGCCAACCTCCGGCGGTGCAGGCGTTGCTGCCGGCGCCAAAATAGGCCGCCTGACCAGCCAGCAGACCAGCCAGGGTGGTGCCCCCTCCGTAACCCAGCATGTTCACCAACAGATCGAGACCGGGTTTGGCCTTCAGTCTGACCAGGGGATGGGAATACATGACTGAAAGCAGGATGCTGAATCCAACCACCGCTGCAAAGGCCTTTCCTACCACGAACCAGGCCAAGACGGCGCCGAACACCATGAACAGGAAGGCGGCTGCAGCCAGCCAGGAGGGTGGTTGAGGCGGATCCGGAAGATAGGCCACCGGTCCGGTGTCCTTGTCGTAGGCGCTGTTGAAGGCCAGGGTTCCACCATTGAGAAAGACCACCCAGACCAACCAGGCGGTGGCCAGCAGCGTGACCGAAGCCGGATTGAACCAGCAGCCGCCACCGCGGGCGGCCGGCGCCGTCAGCATCACCGTAACCATAAACTGGAAAGTGAGGATGGACCACTGGTCGGGCCGGGTCAGACGCCAGGCGTCTTTGATTTGTCGGGAAAAACTCACGGGCCTTCGGCCATCCGGGCCTTTGGCGGGTCGCAGGTCTTGACTTGGGCCGGTTGTTGGGAAGGATCAGGTTGCCGGCCACAAACCAGCGCCAGCTGTTCTTCCAGCCAAAGCAAATCCACCCCGGCGTCCAGGCATAATTTCTCCATGGGTGGCAGAGGGGCCAACAGGGCGGGATAATCCGGCACCGTGCGCAAGGCTTTGATCAATCGATCGTGGCAGGCGGTGGCGATGATCAAATCCGGATTTCTGGTCCTGGCCATTTCGAAAGCGATGTGACTGCGAAAAGCCACCAAAGCGGTGAGGCCGAATCGATCGCAAAGCAGGGCCACATCCCCGAGGGCGCACTGTCGGCACTGCAGGCATTCTTCCAAACCATTTTGCACATCAGCCTTGCAGTCGGATTTTTTGACACAGCGGGGCATGATCAACAGCATTTTTTCCGCAGGGGAGTTTTGCAGGTGCTGGACGACCCGGTGGTTCTGACTCCGGGTCAAATTCTCCACGAGACGGTTTTCCAGATTCCCGAATGGTCGCAGCAGCCTGCGCAGCAAGGCGACCGATGCACGGAAGACAGTCCATTGCCAGGGAGAGCGAAATTTCATTTGTTCCGCCCCAGCCAGCGGCGGCGCACTTCATAGGCCAGAATCCCAAAACTTACGGCCACGTTGAGACTTTGTTTGGTGCCGGCCATGGGGATTTCCACCGCGTGGTCGACCAGATCCAGAATATCCGAACGCACTCCGGATACCTCGTGCCCCACAACAAAACAGTGCGGGAAGGGGAACTGGAATTCCTGCCAGTCAACAGATCGGTCGGTTTGTTCCAGGGCCACCAGGGCGATGCCCTGATCCCTGATCCGGCGGGCAGCCTCGATGGAATCCTGCCAGTAATCCCAGGGAACGGTGAGGGTGGCGCCTAGGGCGGTCTTTTCAATGTCTTTGCGCGGGGGAGTGGCCGTCATGCCGGTCAGGAACAACCCTCCCAGGCCAACGGCATCGGCCGTGCGGAACATGGACCCCACATTCCAGACACTGCGAATATTGTCCAAAAGGGCAAATGATGGCAGACGATCTGCAGACAGGCCACCAAGCAAGTTGGGGCGTTTCAATGATTTGGGTGTTTCATTTCCGTCAGGAGCCATGTTGTCTGGTGACTTTTTCGTTTAGGGTGGCCGCTGCATTTCTCCTCCATATTGGGGCCGAAAGCCTCGTTTGGCAACCCTGCGATGGGCCCGCCAAAACAAAACCCGTTTTAACCGCTAAATTTGGGTAAACAACAGGGACTGAAGGCCGATAATCAAAGGGAACTTCGAATGGAATCGAAGTCGCAACACAAGGAAATACAGCAGTATATGAATCGCATGACAGTGAGCCTGTGTCTGATTGCCAGGGATGAGGAAGCGTCCATCGGGATGACTATCAAATCCGTATTGGCGCTGGTGGACGAAGTGATCGTGGTTGACACGGGATCAAAAGACAATACCCGAATCATCGCCGAAGGTTATGGAGCCCGGGTTCTGGACGTGACCTGGGAAGACGATTTTTCCCTGGCACGCAACGCTTGCCTGACCGAGGCCCTCAGCGATTGGATCCTGGTTCTGGATGCCGACGAGTTTCTCCAGCCGGTTCGGCCTGTGGAGTTCCAGGGGCTTCTGCACGATCCCACCGCAGCCGGTTACTGCCTGCGCATGGCCAGTCCTGTGGGGGAGGAGGCCAGCCGCAACCCCACCATGATCCGTTTATTCCGCAATGATCCGGAGATTCGCTACCGTTATCCCATCTTTGAACAGATCAGTGATAGTCTCAACTGGTGGGCCGAAAAAAAGGGCCTGCAAGTCAAGGACACCGATCTGACGGTGGTTCACGAAGGTGGCCACCAGACCAACCTGGTCCGCAAGCGTCAGCGCAACCAGCGCATCCTGCACAAGGCCATGGCCGAGTTCCCCATTGAACCCTACTTCCCATACAAGATGGGATGTGCGGGCATTCAAACTCTTGATGACGAGGTCTTGCCCACCGCGGGATTGACCACGGCTCTGGGGCATTTGCACACGGCCTGGCTGCGCCTCGAAAGCAGGGACCCACAGCATTTGAGAACCCAACGCTGGTTGCCCGATCTGGGAATCAAATCCTCGTCCGGGCTGTTGGCCCTGGAAAGGGTAGACGAAGCCCGCAAACTCATCCACCTGGTGGGAGAGCATTTTCCCAACGATCCGCGGGTGATTTTGCAAACAGCGGTGGCGGAAATCAGATATTTGGCATTGAATTGCGATGAAATGAACCCTGATGAATCCCGGAAACAGGAATCCTTGATAATCTTCAAACTGAAGGAGTTGCTGGGCAGGGCCCCTGATCCCGATGGGTTTGCCATCGACCGGCGGGTTCTGGACCTTTATCCCTTGCGCTATCTGGGAGAGTTGGCTCTTCTCGGTGGGCACGTCAGTGAAGCGGTTGGTTATTTTGAGCAGGCGCTCAGCCTGGATCCCGACTATTCTTTTGCCTGGTTGGGCATGGCCGAATGCTCTCGCTTTGCGGGAGACAACAAGCGTGCCCTGAAACTTTATTTGCGGACAATAACCGAGAACGAATGGAACCACCGGGGCTGGTTGCGCGGGTGCGACTTGATGAAGGAAATGGAATTCCAGGACAACGCCGCCAGTTGGTGGCGTAGGGTGACGACTCAATTCCCTGAGCACCCGACCTTGAAACAAGCTGAACATCAAGCCCACGAAAGATCGCGCCCATTGACTCCGGTCGGTTGATCCGTTTCTGAAAGACCGGAGATTTTTTTATGTCCCTCAGTCCTGAAACCCCTGGCGAATATTTTGAACCAGCCCCCCGGGAAACTTCTCCCGGCCGACGCATATTCACCAACCGCAACCTGCGCATGGAATCCATCGGGGCCATCGGCTTTGACATGGACCATACCCTGGCGGTCTACAATACAAAAAATTTCAACCATCTGTGTTTCGATCTAGCGCTGGAAAGACTGATCACCGTTCACGGTTACGACCCGGTGATTCGCACCGTGCGCTGGGATCCGGACGCGGTGATTCGCGGTCTGATCGTGGACAAACAGGAAGGCAACCTGCTGAAGCTGGATGCCTACAACCATGTCACCCGGGCCCGCCGCGGTTTCCGTTTCCTGGAAAAGGAGGAGTTGCGTGAAGTCTATTCACGTGGCGATGTTCGGCTGGGCAACGACCGATTCCGCATCTTTGATACTCTCTTCGACATGCCTGAAGGCTGCATCTTTTCCGGCCTCATGGAGTTGAAGGAAACCGGTGCTGCTTGTCAGGATCGCACTCCGGAGCAGATCTACAACGAGATCCGCAAAACAGTGGACACCATGCATGCCGATGGAACCTTGAAAGCCAGAATCATTGCCGATCTCGGTCGGTTTTTTATTCCCGACCCGGACTTGGTGCCCATCCTGCGCAAATTTCGCAAGGCCGGCAATAAACTCTTTCTGCTGACCAACAGCGAAGCTGACTACACTGCCGCGGTGATGAATTTCCTGGTAGGCGGAGAGGACGGCTCCTGGGAAGATCTCTTCGATCTGATCATTTGTTTTTCCCGCAAGCCCGGCTTTTTTCTCCCCGGGAAAGTCGGCCACCCTCTCCAGCGGGATTCCCTGCCGCTGCTGCCCAACCGCAACGGACGGACCTTTGTAGGTGGCGATTGTTTCTTCCTGGAAAAGCAGTTGGGTGTCGGTGGAGACGAAATCCTTTATTTTGGCGACCACACTTATGGTGATATCCTGCGCAGCAAGAAGAGTGTCGGCTGGCGTACGGCCATGATTGTTCCCGAGGTGGAGCAGGAGGTGCAGAACCTGCGCCCTTTGCGTCACCAGTGGCGGGAACTGGCCCAGGTGGAAGAGGAGTTGGATACCCTGGTTGTGCGACGCGACCAGTTGGAGTCCGCTGAAACCCCGGATCCGGATGAGTTGACAACACTCCGGGCGGCCATCGGCGAGGCGCTGGGTAATCGGGCCCGTTTGCAGAAAATCCTGAAGGAAGCCTACAATCCCTATTGGGACAGTTTGTTTCGCGAAGGACGGGCCTCCAGCCGCTTTGGTCGCCAAACCACGGAATTTGCTTGTATTTACACTAGCCGCGTGAGTAATTTTCTGAATTATCCGGCGGACAAATTTTTTGGACGACACCTTGAAGTGCTGCCCCACGAACGATGGGCACTCTCTGAATAGAAGCCCCTGAAACCAAGGAGAACAAAATGCTCGGTGCCAAGAACGTGATGGTTATCGGAACCGGTACCATCGGGGAACCCCTGATCGGACTGCTTTGCCACTTCAGGGCCCAGCTGGGCATCGACGAGGTTTTGTTCCACAAACGCACTCCTCTGCTGACGGATCGCTCAAAGGTTCAAAACCTGTTGAAACGCGGTGCCCGTCTGGTGACGGATCCGGATCGGGTGGATCAATTCGAAAAAATGGGCCTGCGGGTGGACTACACCACCGACGAGGCCATGGAAGCCTGCCGGGTGGTCATCGACTGCACACCTTCGGGCAATTCCATGAAGGAAAAACTCTACTCCCGTTTTGAAGACAACACCGACCTGTTCATTGCCCAGGGCAGTGAATTTGGATTCGGTAAGCAATACGCCCGGGGCATAAACGACGAGGTCCTGGTTCCCAGTGAAGACAAATACCTCCAGGTTGTCAGTTGCAATACGCACAACCTGTCGGTTTTGTTGAACACCTTCGGCATTGACCGGGAGGGACCGAAAAACCTTGTGGAGGGTCGCTTCGTTTGTCTGCGCCGGAGCAATGATATCAGCCAGGACAGCAACTTCATGCCCAGTCCCCAGGTGGGCGTCCACAAGGACGAGCGCTTCGGCACCCACCATGCCCGCGATGCCTGGCACCTCTTCGGTACCCTGGGTCACGACCTGAATATTTTCAGCTCGGCCATGAAGATGAACACCCAGCTGATGCACATCATCCAGTATCACCTCAAGGTGGAAAAACCCGTCACCTACGCAGAGTTGGTGGGCCGCGTGGTGGATAACGACCGACTGGCCATCACCTACAAGACCACGGCCAACAGCATCTTTTCTTTTGGGCGGGATCATGGCTTCTGCGGACGCATTCTGAACCAGTCGGTTATTCCGGTGGAAAGTCTGCACGTCAGCGAAGATGGTAGGGGAATTTCGGGATTCTGTTTCACGCCCCAGGACGGGAACAGTTTGCTCAGCTCAGTGGCGGCCGCGATTTGGGGTTTGTACCCGGAAACCTACGAGCGCATTATTCAGTGCCTGAAACCGTATTTCTTCAACGAAGTCTAGGAGTACTCCTAGGAGCTTCCTTCCAGTTCAATGACCAGCTCCTCCAACCGGGCCGCCTGCGAGCGTCCCACATAATCCTCATCCGATTGCTGGATGCTCCACTTCAACTGCTCCAGGGCCAGGCGCGCCTGTTTTGCGTCCCGCAGGGCCAGATCGGTTTTGACGGCCAGCACCAGGGCAGGAACCAATCGGTTGTTGACCTCCAGAATGGGTCGCAGCTGCTCCCGGGATTTCTCGGGTTCCCCATTGTCCAGATAAGCGCAGGCAAGTTTGACGCGGGCATGGAATTGATGGTGAAGCGGGAGGGCGCCGATCATCCCATCGACCAGGATGTTCCACTTGCGAACCCGGGTCGAAGGCTGGTCGGCCAGATCGGCGACATAGGCTTCAAATCTCTTTTCCGCCAGATCGATGTTGTGGCGGGCGGTTTGATTGTTGCGGTAAAAGTCCTGGCTACGCCAGTAAGTGAAACAGGAATCGCGTAGGGCCTGGCTCTTTCGCCATTGGCCCAGATGTGCCAGGCGAATGGCCTGGAAATATTCCGCCATTTCATCATCCGGGTAACGCTCCAAAAAGGTTTGCGTCATTTGGCCGACTTCGGGCAACATGTCCATGGCGAGATAAGTCGTCAGCAACTCCTGGTCGACTTTGCGGCCCAGGGTGGTGCCGGCCACCATCTCGTGCACCTGGTCCATGATCTCCAGACCGGATTTGATCATCCCGCGATACAGGTAGGTTTTTCCCAGGTTGATGTATGAGGTGTAGAATTCGGGTTGCACGGCAACGGATGTGCGGTATTCCCGGGCAGCTTCTTCGTAATCGCCCATGACGGTGAGCACATCACCAAGGCTGTCGTGGGGGTTGGCAAGATTCGGGGCGAGGAAGGCGTACTTCTTCATGTGCTCGATGGCTTGCAGGTAGTTGCCCCGGTTCAGTTCAATATAGCCCAGACGATTATAAGCTTCGGCGAAATTGGGGTTTTTATCGAGGATACTGTGCCAGGCCTGGTATTCCTTGTCGAACTCCATTTTGGCACCGTATCGTTCGGCCACCGCGGTCATCACATGAATGTTGTTGGGTTGTTCCTTCTTCAGACGGGTCATGAGGGAATCGATCATTCCCGAAAAGCGGCTGCTGTGGCGCAGGCCAAGGCGCATCTGGGCTAACATCCGACGGTTGTCGTCATCAATCCGGGCAGTGAGGCTGTCGGCACGAGCCAGGGCGGGTTTGTACTTGTCACTCCATCCCTTGCGGGCATAGGCCATGGCCAGGGGGATGGCTGCTTCGGCCAGGGAAGAATCGAGTTCCAGGGCGGCCTCAAGGTTTTTGATGCCCTCGGTGAACTTGAATGCCTGGACCTGATTGCTGCCCAGTTGAGTCAGCTTCATGGCCTCATCATTGTTGGAGATTTTCTCCAAGGCCCCTCTGTCGGTGAATATAAAGCCGGTCCCTATCAACAGGGCAGCCAGAAATAATCCGATGAACATCCACTTCAAGGTCGAGTCCTTCCGATAGAAAAAACGCCGATTCAAGGGATGCCACACCTCGAATCGCTGGTTTCAATTGATACCTACGAGCAAACCCCATCTGGGGTTACATTTATTATAATCGGGCTTCAGCAGCACGTTCCAGGCTGTATTCGGTAATTTTCAGTCCAATCATGGTGATATCGTCATCCGCTTCAGGGGTGCCGCTGAACGAGAGCAACTGGTTCTGGAGTTCACTGAAGATGTCATCCACGTTTTTTCCCCGATGATCGCGTAGCAGGTCATTCAAGCGATCCTCTCCGTAGTCTTCGTCTCCATCGGGCCCCTTGGTCTCGGTCACTCCGTCGGTGTAGAAAAACACCAGGTCGCCGGGCTCGAGATGGATTATTTCTTCGTTGTAGGTGCCAAAGTCGAAAGCCCCCAGGGGTAGACCTCCGGCTTCGAGCAATTCCATCCGACCGTCTGCTCGCATGATAATCGGTGGATTGTGCCCGCCGGAACTGCAAAGCAGGGAGTAATCAGCTGGATCGAAAATTGCCAGAAAGAGGGTGGCGAAATGGGCGGGATCGGTGCTGGCATGAATCTGCAAGTTGATTTTCTCCAGCACCAGAGCCGGTGATTCGCAGGTGTCGCAATGGGCCCGCAAGGCGGCCTGCAGGTTGGACGCCAGAATACTTGCCGGCATGCCCTTGCCGCTGACATCGGCGATGATCAGGGCCAGTTTTCCGTCGCTACGTTCGATGATGTCGTAGTAGTCGCCGGAGACCAGTTTGCTGGAGATGTTGACCGCTTCGATCTGGATTCCCTCAAAGCGGGGGATGGTTGTAGGCAGCAGGCGCGCCTGGATTTTGCGGGCCATGGCCATCTCTTCTTCCAGCTTTTGTTTGTTCACTTCTTCTTCGTAGAGACGGGTGTTTTCCACTTGCAGGGCAATCTGACCGGCCACAATGGTCAGCAACTGAATTTCGTGCACCTGGTATTCTTCCCCACCGGGGCGTTGGGGAAGTCCCACCAAGCCGATCATACGCTCCTGGGTGATCAGGGGAATCAACAACTGCAGGCCGTGGGCAGCCAGTAGAACCTGTTCCAGATGCCTGGCTTTCAGCTCGGCCTGTTCACGGGTGATCGCCTGGCGACCTTCCAGGGGCTGGGTCTCGGTGGCATCCACAAATAACGGTTCGCCGGTGTGGGCCATGCCGGGTCCGAGGGCGGACAGTAGCAGCTCTTCGGGATACTTCACCGGCAGTGGCACCATCCTTAGATTTTCCTGGTCAGTCTGGTCCATGGGGCGGTTGTCCCTGGCCTGAACACCTTTGATGATTCCGACGAGACCGTATTCAAAAACCGTTTTGTCCTGGCTGGCGAGATAAACCACCATGCCAGGCAATTGCAGGACATCGCAAAGGCGTCCCCCGATTTTGGTCAACAACTCGTCACGCTTGATGATACGCGGGATGTCACGGCTGAAACCTTCGATGAGGGCGGTCATGTTGTCCCGGGCATGATAAAAACTGGAATCGAGACGGGATTGCTGGCGCTGTCTGAGGGGCCATATGGCCGCCGCCACGGCCAGCGCGACACCCACTGCCACCAGCGGGCTGGCATAGGGAAAAAGAGCCAGCACCTTGCCGCCCAGCCACCAGACACCACCAAGGTAACCAACCCAGACCAGGGCGGTCAGCAGGGCATAAGTAAGACTCTTTTTCAGCAGCAGATCGATTTGCAAAACCTGGTACCGAGCCACGCAATAACCAAAGGAGATTGGGATGGCCGCCAGGGGAACCACGCCGAGCCGGGCCAGGGCGGGCTGGAAGGTCAGCTCTTCCATGCCGATTTTGAAAACCAGGAAAGGAATCACTGCCGCCAGAGTGCCGAAAGTCAGGATGCGCACCCGCTGCCGCATAATGGGATCGCGATAGCTGAAATAACCATGCAGCAGAGCCACCAGGCCAAAGACATAATACAGCCCCAGGACCATCCAGATGGTGGGGTGGATATGCGCCCCCCGGGCACCGATGAACTGGTCCAATGTGAAACGCAGGTAGAACATCATGGGCATGACGTAAAGCAGGGGAGTCAGGAACGGATGCCTGGTGAGCATCATCTTGCGAGTGGGGAAAATCAGAAAGAAATGCAGGAACACCGCCGGCAGCATGAAGCGCGCAAAGGCCCCGATGTTCTGGGTGATGATGGCGCCGAGGTAATAACTGACCTGATTCAGATTGGTCACAAAATACAGGGTGAACGAGAGGCACAGCATGAAGAACAAGGCGGCCGGCCGTTCGTTGTCGCTACCCAGATAAACCCAGAACCCAATTCCCAAGTATACCAGGGCCAGCATCAGGTTGACCAGGTAGTCCTGCATGTTGACCCGGGTGCTGGTCAGGGGCACTTCCACCTGCAGGTGGTTATCGCCACGTTTGATGAGGTAGGGGATGGTTTCGCCCGGACGTTGCTGCCGCAAGGCATTGGCCGCCGACTGGGGGGAATCGACGATTCGGTTGGCGATGCCTTCGATCTGGTCACCGGTGCGCAGGGGTGTTGGGGCACCGGAGGAGCGGGGTATGGTGTCGAGAACTTCGAGGGTGGGGCGGCCGAGCAGCCAGATGGTGCCGTCGCTTGGACGGGCGCGGGTGGCGTCAAAAGCACAAAAAATGGCAACAGCCACGACAAAAGCGCCAATGCTGAGATGCATTTGGCGAGACAAGAGCAGCCGGAGAAAACCCGACAGGGGATTGGGGCTAAGCCGTTCAGACGGCATGGTGCTCCGATGGCAACAGCGCGCAACCGCAAAGCGGCGCGGACCGAATTTCAGTCGTGGGGTGGCCGTTCATATGTGGCATTCCCGGAAAAAGTTCCGCAACCCTGGAAAAAAGTATACTCTCACAGGGACAACGGGGCATCAATTAACTGTAACAGACTGACCGCTCTACCCAGTTGGCGTATTGTATATTCATGACCATCTGTTACGGCAGTGGTATTAATCAGACGTTCCACCTTTCGGGAGGGTTGCATGGATACCGAAAAACCCAGTAGGCATGGCCATATGGGGCAGGCTGATTCCCTTTCCGGAGGGTTTTCAGGGATGATCACCGTGGGGGAAGGTCGCACCGAGGTGACCTTGCAGGTCGGCACCCAGGGGATGGATTGTTTTTTGCGGGTCACCGGCGGTATGGCCCATGTGGGAGCGGTGGCCACCGCCAGCGAGGATCTGGTGCAATTGTCGGTGGTGGGCAACCACAAGGAAGGACCGTTGGCTGAACTGTGCGCCGGCAACTGGACCAGGCTGACGGGAAATGTTTGCGTGGCCATGGTGGGCATCCACCAGGACCAGGCCACGCCTGCAGAGATTGATGCCATTGTCGACAATGTCGGAGCGGGGCTGCAGCGGCTGATGGATCAATGGCGGCAATGGGGGAGTCCTGCCCGGGGTGGCGATGCGGATCTGGAAACGCTGATGATCCGCTGGTGCCATGAAGCAGCCGGGATCGCCCGGCACTATCATCGTCAAACCGGTGACCTGGCTTTCAAGTATGCCAATGAAGCCGTCACCGAGGCTGATCGTCAAATCGAAACCCTTTTGCGCGGACGCATCGGCGAGGCTTTTCCTGATGATCTGATTGTCGGCGAGGAGTTCGGTGGACCGGACAAGGGGACCGACCAGCAGGGGCGGTGCATCTGGCAGATCGATCCCATTGACGGAACTCTCAACTACGCCCTCGGTTTGCCGGACTACTGCACCAGCCTGGCGGTGATGTCGGGCCATAATGTGTTGGGGGCCTGTATTCATCAGCCCGCCACCGGTGATACGTTTTCCGCCATGGCGGGGCAAGGCGCTCGTCTCAACGGTGAACCCATTCGGGTTGGTGCACAGCGGGATCTCAAGGATTCCATCATCAGCCTGCATCTGAAAAAAGATGGTTTGATAATGGGCGATCCGCAGCTATTACACACTCTGCTGGGTGCGCCCATGAAGGTGCGCCGGTGTGGGGCCGTGGCTTTGGAAATGGCCTGGGTGGCTGCTGGGTTTTATGACCTGTTGCTGGCCAGTTTCCCAGACAGAATTCATTTGTGGGATATTGCCGCGGGCCTGTTGCTGATTCAGGAAGCAGGTGGGGTGGCCGTGGATTTCCGGAACCGGCCCTACCGCTTGGAATCACCGGCGATGATGGTGGGATCGGCCAAGGTCGCAGGTCAATTGGTGCCGTTGCTCTAGAGATATTGCAAGGCCAGGGTGCCATAACCGCGGATGCCGTAACTCAACCACGCCGGATGATCGGACCCCAACTCCTGGCGTACTTTTCGTGAGGCATTCCAAAGAGCGCCGCCGGTGCTCCAACCATCGGCCAGGCTGTTGTATAGGTAGCCGGTGAAGATGCGGGCAGGCCGGCTGAACAGGGGAGCCACCGGCCCGACGAAGGTGCTGGCGCCCGCCTTGGTGAAGCGCATTCCCAGCTCGGGCAGGGCCAGGTAACTGTTGGAAAAGACCAACGGGGGCACTCCGCCACCCGCACCGAGGCTTTCCGGCTCCACGGGCCCGTCATCCAGCAACCAGGGGACTAAAGATTGTTCTGACTGCCCGGAGCAGGACGAGGAGCTTTCACCGAACCGGGCGATTTTGGAGATGTTGCTGCCGACCCGGCTCTCACTCAGACCTTCGCGATCGTATTTGTCACTCACGGAGTCCAGCAGGGAAGTGATGGGATCCACACCCAGAACTTCGGCTTCCACGCCCATGGCTCCTTCCAGTTCCAGGTCTGCCGGTACGTTGACTTCATCGATGAGCTGGTTCATCCAGTACTCGCCGTGGGTGTCTGCCATCATGGCGGGTTCACTTGTGGGGCCGGCAAAGTGGATGGCCTGGTAATTTATGCCATGTTCCTTGAGCTGAGCCGGGGTGACGGCCTCTTTGGGAAAATCGAGATTGGCAAGGCTTTGGCCCAGTCGGCCACCTGACAGGGCGCCTTCGATGGCTTCGGCTTCACGAAAAATGAGGCGGCGGATCGGTTCTTCGGAATGGCCGGGAATAAATAGGATTTCCGGTTGTGCCAGGTCTTCAGGGCGCAGTTGATCAATGGTGTTGTCCAGGCCGCTCTTACCCTCGTCGCCCACCAGAAAACCGGCGCGCAGACAGCGGGACATCCAGGGTCGTTGTTCGGCAATTCCAGGAAAGCCGGATGAAGTGGTGGCGGTGCAAATGGGGTGTTTTTCCAGGAGGAATTCCAATCCGTTGTGCAGCCAAACCCAGGGCAGGGAGGCCCATCCTCCTTCGGTGACGATGTGATAGCCGGTGAGTTGATCGTGGTTTTCCACGCCGATTTCAGGAGTGTTGTCGCCCAATTGATTGTCGGTGGGAGAAAAGGCCTGGTTGTCGTGTTCACTGATTGCCCGGAACAGGCGTCGTCCCACATCGGACATTTGATCGATAACCTGGGGGCTGTCCAGGCCATGGCGTTTCTGAAGTTCGTGCAAAGTTCCTGTCAGGTAGGTGGCCTCTTCCATGAGGATGTCAAATTCCTGGCTGGTTTTTGGTGCAGGAAGGATGATATCGATCCAGCGCATGAAGGCCTCCGCTTTCCGGTTTGTTACGGTCAAGGCAAAAATTGGGACCAAACGTTGGTTTCAACTCAATATTCGGCATCTGAACCGGGAACTGAAGTTGTAACCGTTGGTTCTTGGGGGAGGGAATTGCAGAAAACGTGCCGACGGAGGGACAAATTTCGGGATACAAAAAAACCACCCGACCGCCAAAGCAGTGAGTGGTTCAAAAAATATGGTTTAGAGAGCATGGTACCCAGAGGGAGACTCGAACTCCCACGAGGTTACCCCCACTACGACCTGAACGTAGCGCGTCTACCAATTCCGCCACCTGGGCACCCGATCTCTAATATAGCGTCAGGGAAAAGCGGATTTCGCTGACGGGCGGTCAATCTAATCCATGGATTCGGTGGTGTCAACCTGTGGCCAGGATTTTTTCGGGTAAATGCTTCATTTGCAGGAACGGTCCGGGAAGGTATATTCTGACGTCTGGATACATTGATAACACCGCATCGGAGTGGACATGGCGCGCAAGGGTGAACCTGCCGGGATCAAGATCATTGCCAAGAACCGCAAAGCCTTCCATGAGTTCGAGATCCTCGACACATGGGAGGCCGGAATCGTATTGTTGGGAACCGAGGTCAAGGCTTTGCGTAACGGTCGCTGCAGCCTGGGTGATTCCTACGGTGAAATTCGCAAGGGCGAGGGTTTCCTTCTTAAAATGCACATTGGCCCCTATGAAATGGGAAACCGGGAAAATCACGAACCCTTTCGTCCGCGCAAGCTGCTGCTGAACAAACGGGAGCTGCGCAAGATCAGGCCCAAGCTGGAAGAACAGGGGCTGACCCTGGTGCCGTTGAAGATTTATTTCAAACAGGGGCTGGTGAAAGTGGAGGTAGGGCTGGGACGCGGTAAGAAAATACACGACAAACGCGACAGTAAAGCCAAGCAGGATGTCAAACGTCGCATGGACCGGGAACTGGGTCGTCGCGACTGAAACCATGAAGTGAGCACAGGGATGTCTGCAAAATCCGCCATGTTTAAAGGATTACAATCCGTAGCTGGATGGGGTTCGGCCCTCTTGGTGGTGATGTTGGTCACCGCCGCAGTGGGCTGGGCCCAAGACGAGCCCCCGACCACCCTGGAGGGCGATCAATATCTCGATCCACTGGCTTATATGCGGGTGGACAGAAGTGCTGGCGATTTGTCCCTGACGGTGCGTCATCAGGCCACGGGTGAAACCCGGATGATTGAAGGTCGCTTGCTTTTGGCGGACAGCAAGGAAATGTACCTGCGCTCGGCCACCGTCGCTACGGTGCTGAAGGCAGGGCGATTTTGGCAAGGCGGTTTGCGTCGATTGACCATCAAAATCGGTTCCAGGAATTTTGTTTTGACCGGAAATAACCGCCTGGTGGTCACCGATGAAGGGGAGGCCCTGTTGCCTGTGCCGGTGCTGGACCATGCGGGTGATTTGTGGCTGCCCATGACGCTGCTCGAAACAGTGATCGGACCGCAGATCCAGGAGCGGGTATCCTGGGATCCGGTGGCGCGTCGTCTGGATCTGGGCAGTGCGGAATACAACGTGACCGGCTTGACGGTGGAGCGCCTCGGCCGCAGCACCGCGGTGCACATCCAGTGCAGTTCGCCCCTGGGATATCGGGCCAGCAGTCCCGAGCCGGGCGTCATCGAAATGAAAATCTATGGTGCGGAGGTCAATACGGCGCGGGTGGCAAGACAAGGTCGCCGGGGATTGGTTCTGGGAGCTCGCAGCTATCAACACAGCGATTACGCCATCGTGAATATTCGTGTGGATGACCTGGTGGGCCATTTTCGGACCTACACTGCCGACGGTGGTGCCGAAATCGTGCTGGTTCTGGAAGAAGAACAGGTGTCGGCCATGCCTTCGCCGGTGCCGCACGGGCGTGCCCGGGTGAATATTGAGCAGGGCCTCGTGGACATGACCAACACCATCCGGGTGCGCACCGTGGTGATAGATCCCGGACACGGAGGACACGATGTCGGCGCGGTTGGCGGTCAAGGTATTCTGGAAAAGAACGTGAACCTGGGAGTGGCCAAGGAACTGCAACGGTATCTGCGTCGGTAGAGCGACCTGGAAGTGGTCCTTACCCGTGAGCGCGACCAGTACATGGAGCTGGCCGACCGGGCTGAAATCGCCAACGGAAACCAAGGAGATCTTTTCATATCCCTGCATTGTAACAGCTGGTTCAACGATGGCGCCCAGGGTATCGAAACCTTCTTTCTGTCGCCCGCGGAAAGCGATTGGGCCAAGAGTGTGGAAGCCGCTGAAAACAGTGCCGGCCAGGAACCGGGGGACGTGGAATTCATCGTCTGGGAGCTGGTCCAGAATCGTTTCATCAGCAGCAGCAGCCAACTTGCCGAGGTGCTGCAAAAAGAGGTCTGTGAAGATTTGACCCTGGAAAACCGGGGAGTGCGCCAGGCCGGTTTCCGGGTTTTGGTGGGAGCGTATATGCCGGCGGTTCTGGTGGAAATGGGCTTTTTGACCCATCCGGAAGAAGAAAGACGTTTGGGAGACTCGTCCTATCAGCGTCGAATGGCCAGGGCTTTGGGCAAGGCCATTGTGGAGTACAGCCGACAGATGGCTGCCACCGTGCCTGATTTCGCCGATGCAGTGGAAAAGGAGGGCGATGATGAGTGAGCACAACCAATCACCTGAACGTCCTTTTGGCGATCGCCGTCGGCCTTCCACTCGACGGCCCAAAAAGAAATCCGGGCGAGGGTTCCGCTGGCCTTTGCTGGTGTGGGCCATAATTCTGGTTATTCTGGGGGTGGGTGGCGTCTGGTATTTGCAACCCATGGTCCCAGTGGATGAGATCGGTGGCTTTGAAACTTTCGTCACCGCCGAAAACCAGCCTGAAACCCGCATGGGAGACCGTTCGGTGGTGCTGGTTTTTCCTGAATGGGATGCCACCGGCTATGTCACCGAAGAGCGGCAGATTACCAGCCGCGATCGTGCCGGCGAAGACCTCTTGAATTTGATGCGTCAGCTATGCCTGGGACCTAATATCAGCGGCTCGGTGAGCCCGATTCCCGAAGGCACTGTGGCCAATGCAGCATTTTTCAACCCCGAAGACGAGTCGGTGGTGCTGGACTTCAGTCAGGAACTGGTGACCGGTCATCCGGGAGGCAGCACAGCCGAAACCGCCACCTTAACCAGCATCCTGCGCACGGTGGCCCTGAATTTTCCGGGGACCCGCAGTTGCGTCATTCTGATCGATGGTGCCCAGGTGGAAACCCTGGCTGGTCACCTGAACATGGAAAATAATTTTGATCCGCGAAGGTGGCTTTGATTTGAGCGGCGGCAAGCGATTCCAACCCATCGGAGTTTTTGATTCCGGCCTCGGCGGCCTGACTGTTCTGCGCAGTCTGCACCGTCGTCTGCCCTGCGAAGACATGATTTATTTCGGGGACACCGCCCGGGTTCCCTATGGCACCAAGGGCGAGACAACCGTGCGCTCATTTGCCCGGCAGGATGCCGGGTTGTTGGTGAGCAAGGGCGTCAAAATGGTGGTGGTTGCCTGCAACACGGCCAGTGCTTTTGCACTGGATTATTTGCGGGAAACATTGCCGGTGCCGGTGCTGGGCGTGATCGAACCGGGTGTGGCGGCCGCCCTGGAGGCTACCGGCGGGGGTGTTGTGGGTGTAATTGGTACTTCGGGTACTATTCGCTCGGGGCGATACCAGGAAGGTTTGCTGGCCGGGGGCTTGAACCAGGACCAGGTTCTGGCACTGGAGTGTCCGCTCCTTGTGCCCCTGGTTGAAGAAGATAAAATGGGGCAGACCTTGATGCATCTGGCGGTGAAGCAATACCTGCAACCGTTGAAAGACGCCGGGGTTGATACCTTGATTCTGGGATGCACTCACTACCCACTGTTGAAAGATGATATTGGTGAGTTCATGGGGCCGGAAACGGTGCTCGTGGATTCCGCTGAAATGCTTGCCGAAGCTGCGGTCGTGATGTTGCGGTCTGATGAGTTGTTGCGCCGCGATGGAGCTTCCGAATCGGAAGTATCCCGTGTCGGAAAAATGTCGTTTTTTCTAAGTGACCTGCCCTGGAAATTTGCCGATGTCGGTAAGCGTTTTCTGGGCCGGCCCATTGCTGATATCACCATCGTCGGCCTTGATGAGATGGAGGCCGCCGGAGACCAACATGAGGGAGATTTGCCGTGATTGAACGCGCAGAAGACCGAGGGTTCCAACAGCTTCGTCCCACCACCATAACCAGGGATTACCTGCCCCACGCCGAAGGCTCGTGCCTGATTGTCATGGGCAACACGCACGTGGTATGCACTGCGTCCATTGCCAACGGCACGCCGCGGTGGTTGAAGGGCTCGGGCCAGGGATGGGTGACCGCCGAATACGGTATGTTGCCGCGCAGCACTGGTGATCGTATGCGTCGTGAGGCTACCGGCAACGGGCAGAGTGGCCGCACCATGGAGATTCAGCGGTTGATTGGCCGCAGCCTGCGGGCCGTGACTGATATGTATGCTTTGGGCGATTTGACCATCACCATAGATTGCGATGTGATTCGCGCCGATGGTGGCACTCGTTGTGCTTCCATCAACGGCGCTTCGGTGGCGTTGTTTGATGCGTTGAGTCGGTTGCGTTTGAAACGTCATCCCATGCGGTCGATGGTGGGTGCCATCAGCATGGGCGTGGTACAGGGCGAGGTTCTGATGGACCTGGATTATCCCGAAGACAGCAACGCAGATACGGACCTGAACCTGGTCATGGGCGAAGGCGGCGGGTTGATTGAGATACAGGGCACCGCCGAGCAGCGTCCTTTCACGCGGGAGCAACTGGACAAGATGCTGGACCTCGGTGGCGCCGCCATCGCCAAGATCAACCAACTGCAACGCAAGGTTCTGGGGGTTTAAATGGGTGCGAACCGACGCAAGCTGGTGCTGGCCAGCCGAAACAAGGACAAGGTACTCGAACTGCAACAGCTTTTCGCCGGGTTGGATTTCGATGTGCTTTCATCGGATGATTTTCCCGGCCTGCCGGATGTGATTGAAGACGGTACCACCATTGTGGGCAACGCCCGTCGCAAGGCCATTGTGACGGCGGCCTATACGGGCGAAGTTTCGGTGGCCGACGATACTTCTTTGGAAGTCCGTGAGCTGAATGGTTTTCCGGATATTTTTGCGGCGCGGTTTTCTGGTTCTGCCGCGACTTACGGCAGCAACGTTGATTTGATTCTGGAGCTAATGGCGGATGTGCCCGAAGAGTATCGTCAGGCCCGTTTTTCCACGGCTTGTGTTTGGGTCGATCCTCGTCCCGCGCGCGAAGACTATGCGGTGACGCGGCCGGCGGTAGGGCGATGGTTGAGGAATCCCTGGGCCCGGTCCATTGGAGTGAAGGATGCCGATAAGGAGTGGGAATATTGGAATGGATTTGCGGATCGGCGCTCTGTCTGGGATCAGTATCGTCGGAATATGGAGCTGGACTTGATGGGGTGGGGGCATGATCGCGCCCGATTGCGATCGGTGGCTGATGGTTTGTTTCTGGGTTGTGAAGATGCTTTGAAACCTGGGGAAAAACTGGATGAAAGGTTGCTGGAGCAGGGGGTGCGTTTGCCGGACAGTAGGATCTGGGCTGTGGACGGGGTAGATGAAGTATCGGAGCCGCTGACTGTGGTGGCACCCAGCGGGTTGTCTGCCGAAGCTCCGGGCAGGGACGTCAACGGGCCGTTCTGGTATGAGGTTTCAACGGTGGGGCGGGTTGTGGGGGATATTTGTATGTTGCCTGTGGGGTCGTTGGGGTTTGGATATGATCCAATTTTTCGGGCCGAAGGGGAGATTAGGACTTTGGCCGAGATGCCCAGTGACGAGAAGAATGCCATCAGTCATCGGGGCAGGGCCATGCGCCGGTTGATGGTTGCAGTTAAGGGGGCTTATTGAATTTGAGGTAGGTAGTGGTATGAGAAATTCCATTGCGGATGCTCTTGAATCGTTGCGAAGCGATGTCGCTTCACACACGAAAATGGACGCATATCTGGGCGCTCCGGATATCGCTTTTCCTGGAATTTATATTTTCCCATTTCAGTTCAGGGTGGAACATATCCACCGACATCTCCCTTTTCCCAAAACCGATAATTTGACTGATTCTGCTCCTGTTGTTGTGCGGTGTTTGATGATGACCATTCCCGCCAATGAATTTTCGATGCTGGATGGTGGGCTGGAATGTCTGTTGAGTAGGGCGGTGGTTGATGGCGGGAATAAAATCGTCGCTATCACGGTATCTGAAATTTCGATGGATCAATTGGCGTCTATTTTCTTGAGCGCCAGGATTGAGTTGCGGTTGGCTGTAGTGTTTGAGTTGAAGATTAGCAGCAAGGAGTGAGAATTTTTTGGAATTATTCCAATTCGGGAGTGGGAAACAACCCGGCAAATCAAAAAAATCTCATTTCAGCGCACCAATACCAACTTCCCCAGACGGCTTTCCTTCTCCACAACCAACCGGTAGAAATATACTCCGCTGGCCGAGGCTTTCCCTCGCCGATCGTTGCCGTCCCAGACAAGAACTTGCGGCCCGGCACTCATCATTCCGGTTTGAAGCTCCTGTACCAATCGCCCGGCAATATCCAGCACAACAGCCGAGACATGACTCTCACGCCCCAGATTCATTTTAATCTCAACTTGGGGATTGAAAGGGTTGGGGTAGGCTATGACATCGGTCAAAACAGGAGGAACCTGATCGACTGGGGCCAAGGCAGCAGTTCCCAGTGGGTCGAAGGTCACCAGTCCCAGGGTTGGATCATCCAGTTGATGGAAAATATTGTTCTCGGCCTCTTCCAGGGTTCCGGCCGATCCCCAAATGTTGTTCTGAGCCATCTGGGCCAGGGGTGTATTGTTGTAGAAGGCGAAGATGTCGTCACCGAGGCCATTGTCGTGAAAAATATTCAGACCGTCGTCTCCGGGGAAGTCGTTGACCAGATCTCCCAGGTTGGGATGACCACCGTTGATGGCCGCCACGCCGTACCCGTGACCTTGGATATGATTGCCGGCCAAAATGGGCGCGTTATTGCCGTTGCAGGCCACCCCAAAACCCCAATTGAGGGTGTCGGGATGGATGTTGTTGTCAGTGATCCGGTTGTTGTAGATCAGGGGGTTGGCTCCGGTGCTGTAACAAAGGATTCCATAACCGCAGCCAGTGATGGTGTTGTTTTCCACCAGGGCATTGCTACTGGACCAGAAAGCCATGCCGCCGCTCATTTCGATGCCGCTGCCGTCGATGAGGCAACCGCGAATTGTGGGTGAATTCACTCCCTGCAGGCCGACGTTGAAGTAAGGATAGGGCGATGAGTTTTCCAGGTTGTTATGGTCCAGGACGCAGTTCTCGAAAGTGGGCGAGGAGGTCAGCGTCATGGTGACGGTGCGTTGTTGGTTGTGGTGCAAATGGCAATTGGTGATAACACCGTTGGCGGAAGAAATATCCACGGCTTTGTCCAGGCAATGGTGGATGTCGCAATTCTCCAAAAGGACGTCGCCACCGAAGACATCCACGGCGATGTCGGCGTAGGCGATCTCCACATGTGTGAGATGGAATTCCGAGTTGACGGTGGTGTTCGTGAAATCCAATCCTCGCCAGGAGCCGGGGGTGGTGGTGCTGCCGGTCAACAGGATGGGGTTGCCTTCAGTGCCGAGTGCACGCAGGCCGCCGTTGATTTCCAGGCCGATGTTGCCGGATGTGTCCATGAACATCAGCGTCATGCCAGGAGCGATGTCCAGCCGGTCACCCTGGGAAATGACCACGGAGTCATTGACCTGGTAAGAGTCTTCCGAGCCGGTCACAGCTCCGCCGGATTGGGCCACCAGTTGGTCCATGCTGTAGTTGAATCCAAAGCCGGGCGTAACATATTCGGCCTGGGCGCCGGAAGCAAAAAAGGCAGAGGTCAGAAAAACGAAAGGAAGGGCGGCTGATAGGGCTTTCAGGCAGCTATTCATGGGTGTCTCCGGGGGTGGGGGTTGTTCCAATGGTAACATGTTTTGGTAGTGTTGGGAAAATTTCTTGAGGTTTCTGTTGGGGGATATTTCCAGGCAAAGTCGACAACACCTTGCTTACCAAACCCCGTTCCGCTATTCTGGACCATCATTCAAACCAGCAACCCCGACTGCAAGGGATCTCATGTCCCGCTCGGACAAATACAACCGCTTCGAACCTCGTCTCTGGCGCTATGAATTGCCTGGTGGGTGGATTGTTCTGGCCGGCAAGACCGACCTGGACAACGATCACCTCTCCATCAAATTGGCCAAAGCCAACGACTACTGGTTTCATGTCAAGGGTCTTTCCGGCAGCCATGTCGTTTTGCAGGTACCGGCCGGTGAAGAACCGGACAAAGGCACCATCAAGGATGCCGCCGCGGTGGCCGCCTGGCACAGTAAAAAACGTGAGTCGAAACAAGTGGCCGTCAGCTGCACCCGGGCCCGATACGTGACCAAGCCGAGGGGATCAAAACCCGGAACAGTACAGATCCGAAAAGAAAAAGTCCTTAAGGTTCGCCCTGCCATCCCAGAGGAAAGTTGATCCGTCTCCATGCTTGAGCAATATCTGACCCAGTTCGAAGAGGCCTTGGCCAATCCCTGGTGGCGCACCGGCACTATTATTGGAGGGGCCGTACTTCTTGGTATCGTCCTGCGCCTGGTGCTGGTACCGATAATGAATCGATTGGCAAACCGGACCAACTCCAAGATCGACGACAAGATTGTTGCCCGTCTCAATGTCACTTTGATTCGGGTTTTGATTTTACAGGCGGCTCATTTGCTGGTGCGGGATTGGGCGCACGATGGGCAGGTGGATCAATTCATCGACTCACTTTATATCACTCTTTTGGTGCTCTATGTCGGCAAGGCCCTGTTGGATATCAGCACCATCCTTTTCCATCACCTGAGTAAAGTTGCAGACAAACACACCTGGATCCAACACTCGACACTACCCCTGTACAAGTTCATCTTCAAAGTGGCCTTGTTCGCCTTGCAGACCTACATCGTAATGTCGGCCTGGAACGTCAACCTGACCAGTTGGCTGGCCAGCGCCGGGGTGATGGGAATTGCAGTGGGTTTTGCAGCAAAGGATACCCTGGCCAACTTTATTTCGGGTATATTCATTTTGGTGGACGCGCCGTACAAGGTGGGGCAATACATTTACATCGACGGCCAAACCCGAGGGGTGGTGACGGACATCGGCATGCGTTCCACGCGCCTACTGACCACGGACAACGTGGAAGTGACGGTGCCCAACGGGGTGATCGGCAACAGCATGATCATCAACGAGACGAGTGGGCCGTCCACCAGGATGCGGGTCAGGGTGATGGTGGGAATAGCCTATGGCAGCGATGTGGAGCAGGTTCGTGAGCTTCTGGTGAAATGCACTGAAGATATGCCCTACCTGGATCCGGGCCAGAAAACAGTGGTGCGGTTTGCGGCCATGGGTGAGTCGAGCCTGGATTTTCAGGTTCTGGTTTGGGTGCGCCACCCAGCTTTCAGGGGGAAGGCCATAGACTCTCTTAACACCCGGATCTACAAAGCCCTTGGTGAAGCCGCCATAGAGATTCCTTTCCCACAACGGGACGTCAACATCAAGGTCTGGCCTTCTGCTCCCGGGCGGTGATGATCAGCCCGCCCGTCAATCAAACATCCAAGCTGGAGATATCCTCTCCAGGATGCTCAGGATGTGGCCAATAAGCCTCTTCAGGCGGCGGGGCCTTGGGAGTGAAGACCGCAATCCCAATCAACGCCAAATACAGTATTCCTACCAATATGTCAGGCAACCACACCGGGAAAGCCTGGAGCCCCGACAGGAATTTATCAGGCGCGCCGGGTGCCAGGCGGTGTCCGATCCAGGCGATCAGGAAAAGGGCAAAAATAAACCTGAAATTCCTCATCAAACGCGCCCTGAAAGCTTGGATCCTGGTCAGATGAAAGCGTGGGCAGAGCAGGTCATCAGCCACCTGACTTCCCCATTCCCTATCGGTACTGGATTGATCACGACGCAGAATGCCACCATAAAAATTTTCTTCCATCATCCGAACTCTAGCCCGCCAAACGTAGAAAAACCGGAATCGCCGGGCTTCGATAAGTACGAATACCACGTTGACGAACATCCCGAGCAAGAGTGCCTCCGTTGCGTAGGACGGGTTATTCAAACTTGAAGTCAGGATGGCCAAAGTGGAGATGATGGCCCAGTTGGTAGTAGTATCAAGGCGAGTCCGCCAGACCATGGATCGGTACATTTCAGCCCGATAAAAGTGGGCCAGGGCTGTAATGTATTCACTGCGAGTCAGGGGTGATTCGTCGAAATCGGGAGCCTTGTGCTTGGCCTCCTGAAATCCCCTTTTGGGTTTTGGTTCGGGATTGGTGGACATTTACCTGTACTTGCCTTTCTGGATACAACTGGAAAATCCGTTTGGCGACACCAAGCTTAAAACACTCTGGCTGGAATAACCAGCAACAAACTTTCCATTGGTAGCTAAAGTATCTTGCGATTTCTGACGATTCCATGTGGGATGCAGAGAGGAATCCATCCCCAAGGAGGGACAGAAATGAAACGTTTGCTGGGAATGATTGGTGCCGGACTAGGGAGCGCCGTAGGTTGGTGGCTGGGGGCAAAAATAGGATTCATGACAGCTTTTATGCTGAGTATGGTTGGCACGGGGTTCGGATTATATTATGGTTCCCGCGCCGCTAGACAGTGGCTGCCCTGATTTTTTTTTCTTCCTGAAGGCTGGGCCTTCGCTTTTGAATCTAGGTTCCCCTGATGACAATCAACAAGTACCTTAATATTCGTCAGTTACGCTTCCGCTTTCTTCAGTCCTACCACACGGTTATGGTGTTATTGGCGGTCCTGGTTGGTCTTCTTGGTGGCCTCTGCGCGGTTGGCTTTCGTAATTTTATCCATTTCGTACAAGTCCAGGCCTGGCAAATGCCGGCCTTAAGTCTGGATGGTTTGCGCGCCCAACCGCCGTGGATGCTGATTCTGGTCCCGGCTGTTGGTGGCCTTCTGGTGGGCCTGATTACCCACTTTTTTGCCCGGGAAGCCAAAGGCCACGGTGTGCCCGAGGTGATGGAAGCGATCATCCTGCGGGGTGGCCGGATTAGAGCGAGGGTTGTGCTGGCCAAGATGGTGGCGTCCGGGATTTGCATCGGGACTGGTGGTTCGGTTGGTCGGGAAGGCCCCATCGTCCAGATCGGCTCGGCCTTGGGCTCGGCCATTGGGCAACTGATGAACCTGGGGGAACGCAGGTTGCGCACACTGGTGGGATGTGGCGCAGCCGCCGGCATTGCCGCCACCTTCAACGCACCCATCGCGGGAGTCCTGTTTGCCGCCGAGGTCATCCTGGCCGATTTTGCCCCTTCCCAGTTGACACCCATCGTTATCTCGTCGGTGGCCGCCACCGTGGTCAGCCATCACTTCTTCGGCGATATTCCCGCTTTCGTGATTCCCACCTATTCCCTTGCCAGTTCCTGGGAGCTGGTTGTCTATGGAATCCTTGGCCTGGTGTCAGGCCTGATGGCTCTTTTGTTCGTCAAGGTTCTGTATTTCAGCGAAGATTTGTTTGATGGCCCCCTGAAGCGAATCCCGGGTGTAGTGCAAACCGTTCTCGGTGGGGTCATGATTGGCCTGTTGGCCCTGCGCTTTCCCGAAATCATGGGTGTAGGTTACGAAGCCATCGAAATGGCTTTCCACGAGGACCTGCTATTGCAGACCTTTCTCCTCTTGGCCGTGATCAAGATGCTGGCTGTGGCCATCACCATCGGCTCGGGCGGGTCAGGCGGCATCTTCGCCCCATCGCTCATGATTGGTGCCATGACCGGGGGCGCCCTGGGCACGGTTGTCCATAATATTTGGCCGGTTGGTACCGCTACCCCCGGGGCCTATGCCCTGGTTGGGGCAGGGGCGGTGGTGGCAGCAACCACCCACGCACCCCTGACGGCGTTCATGATCATATTCGAGTTGACCAACGACTACAAAATCATCCTACCGCTGATGATCAGTTGTGTGATCGCCACCATGTTGGCAGCCAGGCTCAACAATGCTTCGATCTACACCATGAAATTGTTACGCCGCGGCCTGGACATTTTCAAGGGACGCTCCCTCAATGTTCTGGAGCACCTGCAGGTCAACACGGTTATGAGCCAGCCTGAATGCAAGGTGAACGCCAAGGCGACCCTAGTCGAAATTTTGTCTCTGTTCATGGGCAACCGGCACCAGTCCATTTTTGTGGTCGACCACCGGGACCAGCTTCTGGGTATCGTTAACTTTGATGACTTGCGACCCTTTTTGGGCTTTTCAGGAGATGTTGACAAGGCCGTCATCGCCTTCGATATCATGCACACCGAAGGTTTCCCGATGGTGCATCCGGATGATAGCCTGGATCACGTCATACGCCAATTGGATCGTTACCAATACGAAGTCCCGGTGGTGGACAATGGACGCCTGGTGGGAATGATCCTGGCCAAGGATGTTATTCAACAGTACAACAGCGAGATGTTCAAACGCGAGATGGCCACCAGCATGGCCACTTCTCTGGAGAATACCAGCCACTTTTCGCCCATGCCCGGCGTAACGGGGTTGAGCTTGGCCGAGGTCCCGGTGCCGGCCATGTTCATCGGCTGCAGCTGTGCCGAGTTGGATCTGCGAAATCGTTATGGAGTGACATTGTTGCTCGTCAAGCAGCAGGATCCGGAGGGTTCGCAAATAAGTGGCAAGGTTCCCGATGCCAAATACGTATTCAGCAGTGAAGACATCATGCTGGTCATGGGAAGTTCCTCCAGCCTGAGCCGCTTGAAGGACATGATGTAGGAGTTGGAACCACCACCGGGCCCGATTTAATCACTCTGGCTAATGACCCTTCCGGCCACCACCACTTCCCTGGCCGGCTCCGGGTGACACAATAACAAGGCTGCCACCGGGTCGTGGGCTCCGTCATAGCCGATGGCTTGCAAATCAAACACGGCCAGGTCGCAGGCCTTGCCCACGGCCAGACTGCCAAGGTCCTCGCGCCCTAGGCACCCGGCACCACCGACGGTGGCCATCTCCAGGATTTCATTGATTGTCATGCCGGCCGCGCCGTGGATCACCCGGTGAAGCAACAGGGCCTGCCGCAATTCGGCCAGCATGTTGCTGCTGTCGTTGCTGGCTGACCCATCCACGCCCAGGCCCACCGGGCAACCGGCCCGGCGCAGATCCCTGACCCGACAAACTCCGGATCCCAATCGCATGTTCGAAGTGGGGCAGTGGGCCACAGCGACGCCTGCGTTGCCAAGGCGTTGCACTTCGTCGTCGTCAAACCAGATGCCGTGGGCCAGCCAGACATCGTCGCGGAGCCAGTCCACGGATTCCAGAAAGTCTACCGGGCGCCGGGAATAGGTTTGCTGGCAGTATGAGTCTTCATCCTGGGTTTCACTCAGGTGGGTGTGCAGGCGCAAGCCGTGTTTGCGGGCCAGGGCGGCGGTGTCTTTCATAAGCTGGGGACTGACGGAAAATGGCGAACAGGGAGCCAGGGCGATGCGCACCATGGCTCCGGGACTGGGGTCATGGAACTTGCCGATCACACGTTCACAGTCGGCCATGATGGTGTCTTCGTCCTGGACCACTGAATCTGGTGGAAGACCGCCGTCTTTTACCGAACGGCTCATGCTGCCGCGGGTGGGATGGAAGCGGATGCCGGCGTCCCGGGCGGCCAGAATAGTCATGTCGATCAGGTTGTCCGAAGCATCTTTGGGGAAAAGATAGTGGTGATCCGTTGTGGTGGTGCAACCGCTGCGCATCAACTCCTTGAAACCCACGAAAGCTCCCTGGTAGAATTGCTCGTCGGTGAGTTCGGCCCACACCGGGTACAGGGTAGTCAGCCACTGGAACAACTCCCGGTCCGCCACAGGGCCATACGCCCTGGTGCGGGTCTGGAACAGGTGATGATGGGTATTGATCAGGCCCGGAAGCACCACGCAGCCGTCGGCGTCGAGCCGGTCAAATTCCTTGAGCTCGTGGCCGTCGATATTTTCAGGCACTGCACCGGAGCCCACCGCGACAATCATCCCATCGCGGGATGCCACCCAGCCGTCTGCTAGGACATCACGGTTATCGTTCATGGTGACGAGGGTTTGGGCATTTTCCAACAGGAAGAGTTTGGCTTGATCACTCACTTTTGAACTCCGCTTCTAAAAAACAGGTGCGAGTCGTGCTTTCCGTATTCATTTTGATAAAGTATAATTCGTCTCCTTGAGGATGTCAGATTTGAAAGGGGAATCCGATGCGGGACCTTAAAGAATACCGGATAGCCACCACTGCGGGAGAGGCCGTGGCTATGCTGAAAGCCGGCCCGGGAAAGGGCCGGTACATAGCCGGTGGTACCGATATGTATCTATATCACCCCGATTGCGATTTTGTGGTGGATATCAACCAGGCGGGCCTTGGCGGAATAGCCGGCACCGACCAGGGTGATATCCTGATTGGGGCTGCCACACCTCTGCAAGACTGTTTCAACAGTGACCTGCTGCAAAAATTTGCCGGTGGTGAGGTATGCAAAGTTGCCGGGCAATGCGGCAACCGGCCGATTCGAACCACTGCCACCATCGGCGGGAACATTTGCAATGCCTTGCCTTCGGCGGATATGGCTCCGGTGTTGATGGCCCTCGATGCGGTTTGTTTTATCGTGGATGAAGAGTGCCAGGAAATCGTCCCCTTGAATGAATTTTTTCTTGGCCCGCGCAAGACGGTGTTGGACAAACGCCTGCTGGCCGGGTTGGCCCTGCCCAACGATGTGGCCGGCTGGGTTTGTGAGACATACAAACTGACCCGTTCCGCCGAAGACATTGCCCTGGTGCAGGTGGCTGTTTCCATGGCTGTGGAAGATGGTGCCCTGGCCAATGTGCGTATCGCCCTCGGGTCGGTGGCACCGGTGCCCATGCGCTGTCATTTGGCCGAAGAACAACTGGCGGGTATCAAACTGGAAGAGATCACCCCGGACCTGGTGGAAATCGTATCGGTGATTGCAGCCGGCGAGTGCGATCCCATCGACGATCATCGGGCTTCGGCCGAGTACCGCACGGATATGGTTCGGGTTCTTACCAAACGGCTCATCTGCCGGGTATTGGCCGGTCATGGAATTGAATCCTGCACCGAGACCGATCCCACCGATGGGGACCATGGAGGAGTAGCTTGAACATCGAATTTGAATTGAACGGCAGGATGGTGAGCCGGGATATTGAACCTGGCGCCAATCTCCTGACCGTTTTGCGGGACAGCGCCCAGTTCTCCGTAAAACTGGGTTGCGAAACCGGAGATTGCGGTTCCTGTACCGTCTTGCTGAATGGCCTACCGGTCAATTCATGCGTGGTGGCGGCCGGCCGTATTCAGGGCCAGATGATCACCACTCTGGAAGGTCTTCTGGATGATCCCCTGATGGTAAAACTGCAATCCGCCCTGGTGGACTCGGGGTCTGTTCAGTGTGGCTATTGCTCGCCTGGAATGTTGATCAGTCTGTACGCCCAGTTCACCCATGAAAGTCAAAACCTGGACGAAGACTCCCTGCGCCATGCCCTGACCGGAAATCTTTGTCGTTGCACTGGTTATGTGAAGCAACTTGAAGCTGCTCTGGAGGTCGCCAAGACCCTGGAGGGTGAACGATGACACAGCCAGAAAAATCAGTGGTAGGGAAAAATGTAACCAAGGTCGATGCTTTCAAGCTGGCGCGTGGGGAAGCGGTATACACCGATGATTTTCGCCCGGACGGCATGCTTTACGCCAAGGTTTTGCGCTCACCGCACGCACACGCCCGGATTCTTTCCGTGGATGTTTCCAAGGCCTTGGAATTTGATGGTGTGGTGGATGTGATTTGGCATCAGGACGTCAAAGCCATCCTGCATACCCGGGCGGGCCAAAGTTATCCCGAGCCGTCGCCCTACGACACGGTGGTTATGCCGGAAAAAGCTCGTTTCATCGGCGATCGGGTGGCCGTTGTAGTCGCCGAGTCGCTGGTTGTTGCCCAACGGGCTTTGGAATTGATCGAAGTTCAATACGAAGAGTTACCCGCCATCACCGACATGGATGAGGCCCTGACCCGCACCGACGTACTAATTCATGAAACCCCCGATCCCCGGGGCATCAGCCAGGCGGGAAAATCCAACCTGGCCGCCAGCATCGACAAGCAGGTTGGCGACGTGGATGCGGCCCTTAAGACCTGCGACCATGTGGTCCAACGAGTTTATACTCTGCCCAGGGTGCAGGCCAGCCACATCGAACCGCACATCTCCATGGCCTGGGTGGACGAAGATCAACGCCTCGTCGTGCGCACCAGCACCCAGGTCCCTTTTCATTTGCGCCGCATGCTGGCCCGCATCCTGGAAATGCCGGAAGCGAAAATCCGGGTGATCAAACCTCGAGTGGGCGGTGGTTTTGGTGACAAGCAGGAATTGGTGGTGGAGGACTTGGTGAGCATTCTTGCCTTGCGGACCAAACGGCCCGTTCGGCTGGAATTCACCCGCGAAGAAGAACTCATTGCCGCGCGTTATCGTCACCCCCAACGCATCACCATGACCACGGGGGTTATGAATGACGGCACCATGGTGGCCAACCGCATGCGCGTGCTGGCCGACACCGGCGCCTACGGCAGCCACGCCTTGACCGTTCAGGGCAACACCGGGCAGAAGGTTTTGCCCATGTATCCGGCGGCCAACATTCATTTCCAGGTGGAGTGCGTTTATACGAACAACCCCATCAGTGGAGCCTTCCGGGGATATGGTGCGCCCCAGGGGTGTTTTGCCCTTGAACGGCACATGGACGAAGTGGCCAAGGCGCTGGGCATGGATCGGCTGGAACTGCGCAAGATGAATCATATCAAACTGGGTGATACCGACCCCTTGAGCGCCAAGTTGGGCGAAGGCAAAGAGGGCCTGGTGCGGGTGGTCAACAGCACCGGTCTTGAGGAAGGCATCCGGCTGGGTTGCGATGCCATCGGCTGGAACAAACCCCGGCCAGCCAGCCAGCCGCATCTCAAACGCGGCCTGGGTATGGCCTTGGCCATGCAGGGTTCCGGTATTGCCGGTGTGGATTGGGGCGCAGCAACCGTCAAGCTGAATGACGATGGCAGTGTCAATCTTTTCGTGGGAGCCACCGATATTGGCCAGGGCTCCGATACGGTGTTGGCCCAGATGTGTGCCGAGGAATTGGGCATTGCCTGTGAACAGGTCCAGGTTCTCAGTTCGGATACGGATCTGACGCCTTTTGATGTGGGCGCCTACGCCAGCAGCACCACCTACATATCCGGTGGTGCGGTGATCAAAGCCGCTGCAAAGGTGAGGGAGCAGTTGGCCGATGTTTTGGCCGGCCCCTGGGAGTGCGATCCAGGCGCCATCGTTTTTGCTCATGGAAAAGCCAGCGCCCCCGGTGGGCAGAGCATGACCATGCAGGAAGTGGCCATGTTTGCCTTTTACAAGGCCATGATCCAACCCATGGCCACCGAGAGCCACATGAGCAATGATTCACCACCACCTTTTGCCGCCCAGTTTGCCGATGTGGAGGTGGACCAGGAGACGGGCCGGGTGTACTTGAGAAAGTTTGTTTCCACCGTGGATTGCGGTACTGTCATTCATCCCCGCCTGGTGCAGGGGCAAATTGAGGGAGCCGTGGCTCAGGGAATCGGATACGCTCTTTTTGAGGAGGTATTGCTCGATCGACGGGGAAAAGTCTTGAATCCAAACTTTCTGGACTACAAAATAGCCTGCACCCTGGACATGCCGGAGATGGAGACCATCCTGGTGGAAACCGACGAACCCAGTGGTCCGCATGGTGCCAAAGCTGCCGGGGAAGTTCCCATTGACGGCCCGGCGCCGGCCATTCTGAATGCTATCTGTGATGCAGTGGGAGTGAGTCTATTTCAGTTGCCGGCCACTGCCGAGCGGGTTTGGAGGGTCTGCCGGGACGCTGAACAATAATAGGCAGATTACCTTGTTTATTATCCATGAAAGCTGACGATGGATTTTTTCGAGTGCAATTCATTAACCCCAGATAAAACCTTTTGGAAAAAACGGAGGATACCATGACGATGCGAAATTATCGTTTTCTGTTGCTGATGTTTGCTGCTGTGGCCTTGTTTGCCTTGGCCGGTTGTGGTGGCAAACAGGTTACCCGCGTTGCTGTCGAGGAAGAGATCGACTTGTCCGGAGAGTGGAACGATATAGACAGTCAGCACGTCTCGGCAGCTTTGGAAACCCAGATAACCGGTAGTTCCTGGGTGGAGGATTTTCGGGCTGAAAAGGGTAAAAAACCTTATATCATCATCGGAAATATCCGTAATAAATCCCCGGAACACATCACCGTGAAGACATTCATCGCCGATCTGGAGCGATCCTTCATCAACGGTGGCCGGGTCAAAGTAGTTGCATCGTCCGAAGAACGCGACCAGATCCGTAACGAACGTGCGGACCAACAGGAATTTTCCAGTGAGGCAACCATGAAGCAATGGGGCCTTGAAAAAGGCGCCGACTATATGCTCATGGGTGAAATCAACATGATCGTGGACCAGGAGGGCGGTGATCAGGTTAAATATTACCAAGTCGATTGCTACCTGGTGGATCTGGAAGACAATACCAAGGTCTGGGCCGGTTTCGAGAAAATCAAGAAATTTGTGGGTCGTTCAAAGTACAAAGGTTGATGGCTTTGTCGGCTTATTTTAATCCGAATATCCCAACGGCAGGTCGGTTGGGAGCAATAATGTTGCTCGCTTTCGGCCTGTTGTTGGGTGGCTGCACCACCTACAGTGCCAAATTTGCCAACCTGCGCCCTCAACTGGTGCAGGGGCAGTATGATGCAGCCCTCGCCACGGTGGAGGCCGAAAGTGGCAGCAAGGATCGCCTGCTGTATTTCCTGGAGCGTGGTTTGATACTGCATTTCGCCGGGCGGTATTCCGAAAGTAACATGGAATTCAGTTCGGCGGAACGATTGGCCGAAGACCTTTATACCAAGAGCATCAGCGAGGGCGCCCTGTCCCTTCTCTCCAACGACAACGCCATCAGCTACCGGGCGCGTCCTTTTGAAATGGCCATGGTCCCGTATTACAAAGCGCTCAATTATATCTATCTGGGCAGGCCGGACGAAGCCCAGGTGGAAGCCCGCCGAGCCAGCCTTCAGATGTCAAAATATGTGGATGCCAGCCTGGAGGGAATCCGGAAGGAAGATGGAGATATATTACAGCAGGTGCGCAACAACGCCTTCCTGCTTTATTACTCCGGCATGCTTTACGATTCCGATGGCGAAGTGAACGACGCCTTCACGGCCTATCGCAACGCGGCGGTGGCCTACCAGCAGAACCACAGCATTCTGGATGTGGAGGTCCCGCCCAGTCTGGGGCAGGATCTGGAGCGTCTGGCCGCTCGATTGGGTTTTTACTCGGAATTGATTCAGTTGAAGAAAGACTGTCCCAATGTCTTTACAAAAGATGGAGACGACGGCCTTGATGGGGCCCAGAAAACTCCCAAGGACTACGAGTCCGCCGTGCGCAACAAGGGCTGGCAGGCCGGTCATGGTGAAATTGCCTTCTTCCTGGAAGCCGGGTTTGTAGCCTACAAGACCCAGATACGCTTCGATTTCCCCATTTTTGAAGGTGAAACCTATTCCGATTCCGACTATTGGGCCTGGGAGATGTACGCAGGCATGGGCAACATGCAGGCCTTGGTCAGGGGACGGAAAATCGAATACTGGGTTTCGGTGGCTGCGCCCGAATTGCAGGACCCTGTGGGAAATATCGGTGGTGCCAGGGTCAGCGTGGGTTTCAGCGGAGGCCACGCTGTCACTCATCAGGTGGCCAATCTCAGTCGGGAAGCCCGCATCACCTTCGACTCGGAAAAGCCGACCATCTTTTTCAAGACCATCGCTCGAGGCCTGACCAAATATATTGCCAGCCGTGAAATCAAGAAGCAGAGTGATTTGGCCGGAGCCTTGGCCAACCTCTTTGGGGCCACCACTGAAAGCGCCGATACACGAAGTTGGTTGACTATTCCTGAAAACGTACACCTGGCCAGGTTGAGTTTGCCTGCCGGGACCTATGATTTGAAAGTGGAGGTCCTGGACCGGCAGGGTCATGCCCTGCACACCGAGACCATTGCGGACGTGGTGGTTGATGCCGGCGGCTGGACCTTCCTGTCCCGCCGTGTCTTCTGACCATCAGTTGGATAATCGAAATTCTTCCACACTCATTCCGATAAAAACTTGCTGACCGTTTTGCAGACGAAGGTCCAATAGCACTTCAGCAAAACGTTTTCGTTGCCCGATGGAGAGATTTGTTACCCACTTGGCCAGTCCTGGGGCCGATGCCTCCCGACCGAGGATATCCCGATACAGGGACCGGACATATCCTTCAAGATTACTCCCGCTGCCCAGCCAATACTCATCACCGGCAAAATTGAGGACCCGGTTTTTCCATTCCGGCGGCCAATCCGTCCAGTGGGTTTCCGGTGGTGGTGGAAGCGGGTTGCCGGAATCGGCCATACGTTGGCGGTGTTCCAAACTGACCAGGAAGATATTGGCCCAGGTGCTGCGCCTGGCTTCAGACAGGAGTTCCAACCATCGTTTCAACTCAAGGTTGGTGGCTTCGCGTCCAATAGTGTCCGGATAAATTTGACGGATGTAGGTGGCGGGCTCCGTCTGTCCCGGTTCCACCGCACGTCCAGCCAAATGCATGACCGCTTCCGAGCGGATATAACCGGGACCAACCCGCACGTGTCGAGTCAAGTCGTCGGGCAAAAATTGACTGAAGGAGGTGGCGGTCAATCCCATGATGATGGCCAGTTGCCAGAGGGGACGCCCGTTCTGGAACTGGTGGGCCCAGATCAGCATACCGGCCAGGGTGACCAGCATCACCAGAGGATTGGGCCAGTGCACCAGGGCAAAAACCAAGGCGGCGAGGATGGTGCTGTTGGCATTGGAAACACCCAGGACCCGCAGGCGGGTCACCGGAATATAAAGGAAAACCAGCAGTTGAATGAAGGCATAAAGGGGATATAGCAAAAGGGAAAAACCACTGGCTTTGATATCGGGGGAGTTGTCCAGGATCAGGCCGAGTACCAAGGGAAACAAGACCAGGGTTGCATCAATGATTTTGGAACCAGGGCCTGCCGACCAGGCAGGTCCCGGGATGGGCCCGGGACAGTGGCGAGCCAACCAAATGGCGGCCAAAACCAGGACTGCCCCGATGATCCATTCCCTGATGCCCAGTGGTCCTGGTGGCAAGAGAAACCAGATAAAGGCAAAAATCACCGGGAAAAATATTATCAGTTCAGCAAAGGGTCGGGCCCGGTTGCCTTCTCTGGCTGCTCCCGTCAGCACCGACAGCAACAAAACCGAGGCCGCGGCTAAACCCAAGGCAACCGGCCCGGTCCAGTTGGCGGCGGCCGGCCAGATTTCGACGGAGGGCCAGGAAAAGGCTTTTTCGATGGGCGCCAGGCGCACCGCCAATCCGGCGATCAAAACACTCAGGCAGGCCATCAGCCAGGTGGTGGCCAACAACAAGGGAGATCGAGACAATATTTTTTCCTTGGGTCTAGAGTGCCTAACAAACGTTCTTCCACAATAACCTCGATGGCGCTTGGGGCCAAGCCATCTGATCCGTTTTTGCTGTTCAGGCCCAGGGCATTTTATTTGAAGATTTCAGGGGAGAATTTGTCGTTGCTCGTTGAGGGTTTCCCAAATGCACGCGGGAGGTTAGTATTGGGGAGATGAAAAACTCCCCTCAACCTCGGCAGGAGCCGGTGTGGAAGAACATGTGCAGCATTTGATTGATAAAATCCGCGATTCAATCATTGGGGACGATAGGGTCCTGAATGGCCCTTATGGAATGCGGCGCATGACCTACGCCGATTACACCGCCAGCGGACGCTCCCTGGCCTTTATTGAAGATTTCATCCGTGAAGAGGTTTTGCCTCTTTACGCCAATACCCATACTGAAACATCCAACACCGGTTTGCAGACTACCCGTTTTCGTGAAGATGCCCGCCGCATCATTCTCGAGGCCTGTGGCGGCAGCCATGACGATGTGGTGCTTTGCGGGGGCAGCGGCGCAACCGGTGCCATCAACAAATTGATTGAGATTTTGAATCTGCGCATTCCCGGCAACCTTGACCGGGATTATGACTTGTCGGGGTGCATCCCGCCGGAAAAGCGGCCGGTGGTGTTCATCGGTCCCTACGAGCATCACTCCAACGAGTTGCCCTGGCGCGAGAGCATTGCCGATGTGGTGACGATTCCGGAAAATGCGGATGGTCAAATCGATCAGGAGCATCTGCAGCGTGAGCTGGTCAACTATGGTACCCGGCCGCTGATAATCGGCAGTTTTTCTGCCGCCAGCAATGTCACCGGCATTGTCAGCGATACCAACGGCATCTCCCGGTTGCTGCACAGCCATGGTGCCCTGGCATTCTGGGATTTTGCCGCTGCCGCTCCCTATGTGAAAATTGAAATGAATCCCGGCAAAAACCCCGGCCTGAGTCCCCTGACCTACAAGGATGCCATCTTCATTTCCCCCCACAAGTTCATTGGGGGGCCCGGTACACCGGGTGTGTTGGTTGTCAAACGCAAATTGCTGACCAACCTGGTGCCATCGGTGCCTGGGGGCGGTACGGTGTCCTATGTCAGCCCCAGTGAGCACACCTATCTGTCGGATCCAGAGCACCGGGAAGAGGGCGGAACGCCGGCCATCATCGAAGCCATTCGGGCAGGGTTGGTTTTTCACCTGAAGCAGGCCGTGGGGGCCGACTGCATTGAAAAACTGGAGCACGGTTTTGTGGATCGTGCCACCGGGGCCTGGTCTTCCAACCCCAATATCCAGGTATTGGGCAACCCCAAGGCCCAGCGCCTTTCCATTGTATCGTTTGTGGTCAGGTACGGGGAAGACCAGGTTCTGCATCACAACTTCGTGGTGGCTCTGCTGAACGATTTGTTTGGCATTCAGGCCCGCGGCGGGTGCTCTTGCGCCGGTCCGTACGGCCATCGGCTGTTGGGAATCGACCTGGCGCGCAGCTTGCGTTTCCACGAGGCCATCAATGCCGGTGGCGAAGGCATCAAGCCCGGTTGGGTGCGGGTTAATTTCAATTACTTCATTTCCGAAGAGGTTTTTCAGTACATCCTCAAGGCCATCGACCTGTTGGCCCGCGAAGGATGGCGCTTGTTGCCCCACTATAAATTTGAATCCGACACCGGAATCTGGCGGCATCGCGAATCCCGGCCTGGTCGGGTGCTGCAACTGGGGGATATCTCCTACGAATCAGGCCGGATGCAGTATCCCAGTTCCCACATCACCGAACCGGAGAGTGCTCTTGCCGAGTACTTGGATAGGGCCCGCAGCATCATTGAAGAGATGAAAGCCCCGGATGAGAGCGGAGAAACTACTATTCCGAAGGAACAAACCCTGGATGCCGATCTGGAGCGTCTGCGGTGGTTCCCGTTGCCCCCGGAATGATGGAAAAACTGAAATACAAGGAGCGTGAACTCAGCCTGCGTCGTTTCCCCCTGCGGGAAAAAGAGCCCCTTCGGGCCTGGGATGCAGCCGATGAGCATCTTCTCAAATTTCTGGATGATGAACCCTGTGCAGCCGGCAGCAGGGTGTTGATTTTCAACGACGCTTTTGGTGCTTTGGCGGTGGCCCTCAATGAGCTGCGACCCCAGGTCTGGTCCGATTCGTTTTTGGCCCGGCTGGGTTTGGCCCACAACCTTGAAGCCAATGGCCTGGCTGCGCAAAGCGTGCCTTTTGTTGCAGCTGACGGCGTCCCCGAGGGTCCGTTTGATCTGGTTTTGTTGAAACTTCCCAAGAGTTTGGCCTTTTGGGAAGACACCCTGTTGCGCCTGCGCCCCTTGCTGGCTCCTGAGGCGCGCATCGTCACCGGCGGCATGATCAAACACAGCCCGGCCAGGGCCTATGAGTTGCTCGAATCCATTCTGGGCCCCACCAGAACCGGCCAGGGATGGCGGAAATCGCGCCTGGCCTTCACCGCCTTTCCTGCTGACGGTGCAGGCATCTCCAGCCAGTCCACGAATTTGCCGGACGCCGCTTACACCCTCGATGGGGACGACCTGCTGCTGAACAACGGTCCCAATGTTTTTTCCAGGGATCATCTTGATCTGGGCACTCGATTCCTGTTGCCCCATCTGCCCCGTACCGATGTTCCAATGGAAGTGGTGGATCTCGGCAGCGGTAATGGGGTTCTGGGTTTGGTCCTGGCCCGACAGTGTGTTCGGGCAAAGATTGTGGGCCTGGATGAAAGCTATCAGGCAGTGGCTTGTGCCCGAAAAAATGCTCGGGCAGCCGGGCTGGATGAAACCCGGATTCGTTTTCAGGTCGAAGGTGGATTGCAGGGGCTGCCGGCAGCGAGTTTTGATCTGGTGGTGTGCAATCCGCCATTCCATCAGGCCCAGGCCGTGGGCGATCAGATCGCCTGGGGGATGTTCCACCAATCACGGCGAATTCTGAAGCCCGGTGGCCGGTTGCTTATAGTCAGCAACCGGCACCTGGGCTATCACGTCAAGTTGAAGCGTCTGTTCGGCAATTGCGCCGTGGTTGCTTCGAACCGGAAATTTGTAGTGCTGCAGGCCACCGTATCATGACGGTGGCGTCTACTTCACCAAACTGATCCGGGTGGTCTGTTGCAAGCCTCTGCCATCGCGCACCTGCACCAAATACATGCCACTGGCCAGACGGGCTCCGTGGTCATCACGTCCATCAAACAGCTGGCTTCCACGGGTGGCCGTCACGGTCCCGTCGTGCAAAACACGGACCCGTCGACCACGGGCGTCGAACACCTCGATGTTCAGGGCCCCGGGTTGGGAAATTTCCCAGGCGATTTCGGTCTGGGGATTGAAAGGGTTGGGGACAGCTGTCACCCGGGGAGCAAAGGCGGCAACGCCGGGCAGTAATTCCACCGGGGAGAGGTTGTTTCCGAGGTAGAAGGTGATGTCGTCGATGTAGAAACCGCCCTCACTGATGCTCAAGTCCGAGGCGAAGAAAAACCGCAGATTGATGAAATCGTCGATGTAGGGCATCAGATCGAAGACGGCACCGCGCCAGCCATCGCTGTTGCCGGACCAGGCAGGTGCACCATTGAGGGAAGTTAGGTGATCATAGTCGTAATCGGTTTCCGGTACCATATCAACCCAGGTGTTGCTCACCTGGATCTGTAATTTGACCCCGTCAATGCCCGCTTCGGTCTCTGAAAAATAGTGGAAGGAGAGCAGGGCCTGCTGTTCCCCGTACAGGTTGTACTGGATCGAGTTGAGGTAGCTGAAGTTGTTGTCAGGATAGCCGTTGCCATCCATGCCCACACCCCAGCATTTTTCACCGCTGAACCCGGCTGCCGGTCCGCCGACCGGGGTACCCCAGGTCCAGGTTCCGGAAGGGTCTTGGTAGCCTTCCCACCACAATTCGAACGGATGTTCCACCTCGGCCAATTGAATCTGAAGGTATTGATCGCCCAGGCTGCCGACCACCGGAGAGACATGCACCAGGTCGGCGCCGTGCATGGGGGCACCATCGATCAAAATACGGAAATCACGACCGTCGGGGGCACCCGTGATGGTGAAGTCACCTTCGGTGGAGATAGCACTGGGGATCAAGGGAGCATCCAGGACTGAGGCTCGCACGCCAGTCAGGTCACCACCGTTTTGACTGCTGACGTGTCCGAAAATGTCCACCGTCGGCAGGGGAACCAGGGCCACATTCAAGGGGTTGTCTTGACCGGCAATGATTTCCAGGGTGAGCGTTTGAATGCTGTGGAAGAAGGAAGAGAAATCAAGGCTTACCTGTCCAGCGGGGAAACCGAGGCTGAAAGTTCCGTTTTCGTCGGTGAGGACTTCGTAGTTGGCATCCACCGGATGAACCACGACTCCGCCCAGGGGCAGTCCGCTGATGGCATCGGTCACCGTACCGGAAACGGTCCCAAACCCAACCTGGGTTTCGGTCCAGGCAGCCAGAATGTCCGGTCTCGGGCCGATGTGTTTGATACCGCTGGCGGGGCTTCCGGTCTGACTCAGAATTTCCCGCATGAGGATGGGGTCCAAAGTGGTGTTGGATCCAGCCTTGACGATGCCCTGCAGAGCCAGAACCGCGCCGGTCACAATGGGAGTGGCGCTGGAGGTGCCCGAAAAATGGCTGGTGTAGAATTCGACTTCAGGAAAATTGGGAGAACCCTGAAGATCTCCATAGCCCAGGGTTGTGACGGAAGATCCCCAACCATTCAAATCCAACCGACTACCGTAGTTGGTGAACCATTCCGGCACAGCCAGACGGTTGGCGGCACCGCACATGATGGCGCCGGAGTCGCGGAAATCCCGGTCAAAGGTCAAGCCGTAAACGTCATCGTCCAGATTTTGGGAGCCGTTGCCGGCAGCTTCGCATACTATTCGACCGTTGGCGGTGGCCAGCAAAATGGCGTCGAAGTTGTCCTGCCAGTACTCCATGGGGACATAACCAAATTGTCCTTGGCCGTTGGCGTTGGGTCCGGGAGCGTGCAACTCGATGACGATGACGTCACCGGGGTCAAGGGCACGCCATGCCTGGTCGATGGCCGAAGCAACACTGAACGAACGAATGCTGACACCGCCGATGGCGACCTCGGGGGCGATGCCGCGCACACCAAAGCCGTTGTCGGTGCCGCGGATTTCACCCAGAACGGCGGTGCCGTGATCCCGCCAGCTCTGATCCGGATGCATGAGACCTGGATTGAAGAATGGGTCCGGGAGATCTTCGTGCTCCCACACCCAGGCACCCTCGATATCGATGATCTTCAAACCATTGCCGTGGGCACCGGCCACATCGTTAACCGCCAGGGCGTTGACACCCTCGGGGGCCTCGCCAAGGTAACCCTGGGTTCCGGAAAAATCAGGAGTCCCGGATAGCGTACCATAGACGGGAGACGAAAAATCCAAGTCTTGTTCCAGGACTCCAGCAGGGATCACGGGAACAGTATAGGTGCCGCTGAAAGCATCAAAACCCAGGGCTGCAGGCACTGCTTTTGGTTCCAGGAAAGCAGTCTCAACTGCCGGGTCCGCCAGCATTGCTTTCAGCACAAGCATCAGTTCATCTTGATCTTCGGCCTGGTCACTCAGGTCGATCACACCATAACGGTTTAGGTTCGGCAGGACGTGGTGGGCCCGTCGTTGGCCAGCCAGCCGGTCGGCGTCGATCTGCTCCATGGATGCTTGGAAGTGTCGCTGCAATCCGCTTCGTTTCGAATATTTGTCCACCAGGTTCTGAACCCGCTGCAAGGTCATGGCATCGCCGCCTGCCAAACCCGATTTAGTCACCAAAAGCTGGGACTCATCGGTGAATTTGACAATGATGCGTCCAGTTGGTGCCTTGGTCTGGGTGTTGAGGGTCTGCCGGGTATCAGGCACGAGGCGGTCAAACACCGCCGCAGATGAAGCGGAAGACACCACAAGGCTCAGGAGCGTGAGGATCAACAAACGAATGGAATGAATTAGCACGGGTCAATCTCCCTTGGTGAAACCACGGAGCAGAATGGTCCGATGGTAGGAATCGGGTAGGATGAAAACAGGATTTCTTTTTGATTTCACTTTATTTAATGATAAATGATTATTCGCTTTTTGACAAGCCCCTGCTATTCTCATTGTGTTGGCTTACTAGGAATAAATAAGTTCGACGATTTTTTCCAATCCCAGACGGTCGGTATTGGTAAAAGAGTCCAACTGATCCGAGTCCACATCCAGAACCGCGATGATGTTGCCGGTAGATTCCCTGACGGGCACCACTATCTCGCTTTTGCTGCGCTCGTCGCAGGCCACGTGTCCATCAAAAGCGTGCACGTCGGCAACGATGAGGGTCTCCTTTTTTTGCACGGCCGCCCAGCAAACGCCTTCCGGCCCCGGCAAAACAGCGCAGGCCAACGGACCCTGGTAGGGTCCAACCACCAATCGCCCATTTTCCAGGCGATAAAAACCTGTCCAGAAAAATGAAGGCATTTTGTGTTGCAGCAGGGCACAGATGGTGGCCATGCGGGCGATGGGGTCTTCATTCTCAATAAAAAGGTCGGCCAGTTGTTTTGTGATTCGATCGTAACGTCCGGCCAGCCTGGAGTCGATTTCGGGAGCCATTGTTTACCTTTCATTTTCGTTTGACGAATTCAAATTCAACCGGCGGGGCAGGAAGATTCCGCCCGGCTGTTCCTGCACCAGACGTCCATTTTGCACAACTTGTTGCCCCCGCAACCAAACATCCTGCACTTTGCCCTTGGCTGGTATGCCGGTCCACAGTGAGCCGGCGCGGTCGCTTTGGGCCAAAGGCTCCCAACGGTATTCAGGCTCAGGGTCGAAAATAACCAGATCAGCATCATAGCCTGCAGCAAGCCGACCTTTGCGAAAGCCCAGACCCATGATGCGGGCGGGAGCTTCACTGATGACCTGGATCCAGCGCTGGGGAGTCATTATTCCCCTGGCAACCAGGTGGGTATGGCTGAGAACCAGACGTTCGCCAACACCTGAGCAACCGTTGGGCACACAATGAAACCCGCCGGCGGCCGCCGCAGATTTTGTCTTGAGGTCGAATTCACAATGGTCGGTGGAAAGCAAATCGAGATGACCTTTGGCCAGGCCCAAACCAAGGGGCTTGTGGTTTCCGGCGCTCCTCAGGGGAGGGGAGCAGATGGCAGCCAGGGCCGCCCTGTGCCCTGCTTCGTAGATTCCTTCATCGGCCAACAAATGGTGCAAGCAAAGTTCACCCAAAAGCAAAGTCGATTTTCCCTGATGGTCCCGCCGGGTGCGCGCATCCTGCAGACGGTCCAGAGATGCAGCCAGGCTCAAATGCACCAGAAGCAGGGGACAATCCGTTTCCAGGGCCATGGCCGCCGCCTCGGCAACTGCCTTTTCTTCACTCCGTTCCGGATGCGCCAGGGGGTGCCAGCGTGGTCCGATGCGGCCGGTGTCGCGCAAAACACCTTCGGCTTCGGCGTTCATTTCACCATCTTCGGCGTGCACCAGGAGCATGGCTCCGGCCTCCTGAACTGCTGCCATGAGCAGTCGCAGACGTTCCGCCTCCAGCATGAGGCGACCCTTGTAGGCCAAAAAACCTTTGAACGTAGGCAAGCCTGCAGCCACCAACAGGGGGATCTCGGCCAATCGCTCTTCACTTGTATCGACCACAGTCACGTGCAATCCGTAGTCACACAAGCAGCGATGTTCGGCTGCTTCCTGCCAGCGGGCCACCGCCACGGGCAAAGGTTGTCCCATGCTAGGGTTGGCAAAGTCGATGATGGTAGTGGTGCCACCGAGCAGGGCCGCTTCACTGGACTCGCGCCAGCCGAGGCTATTGAGGCCATCTGATAGAGGCATGCCAAAGTGGGTGTGGGCGTCCACAGCGCCGGGAAGTATCCAGCGATTGGTTGCGTCAAGGACATGATCTGGTTCAGGGATTTGGCAAGAATCCCGGGGAGTAACCCGAATGATTTGTTGACCGGAGAAATCCAGATCGGCTTCCAGCAATCCTTGGGGAGTTGCCAATAGGCCGCCCTGCAGGCGAATGGTGGGAGGGGCATTGTTGTTCATGCACCCAGTCAAAGCTCTTGAGGTTGGAATGGCAATGCAAATTTCCCGTGGCGGAGACTTCCTTACACTTACCTTTGACATTTGGGGCCATCTGTTTCAGGATTAAAAAAACTTCAACCAAAAAGGATTGATAATATGGATTTGAATAGAAAATTACTTATAACCGGGCTCTTCGCCAGCTTGATGATGCTTTGTTCGTTGATCTCCCTGGCGGAGCAGGACTTGTCATCAGGAGCCGAGCGCACTCTTAATGGTCACCAATTCATGCCTTCCCAGTTTATTCTTGATCCTTTTGTGGGGACACGTTTCGGCACTGAACTGGGTGGTGCCACGGCTGTCAGCCTCTCACGGAACTTCTATGATTTGAATGGCGACCTGTTGCTGACTTTGGAAGGGAGTGTTTTTTACGCCACCCTTGGCATGAATTTCCAGCAAAATCTGGGGGAGAAATGGGCGGTGGGGGTTGGTGGTTCGGCCCTGATTCGCAGTGGTACCAATGCCATGTCGTTCATCAATGACGGCGCCACGGTCAACAGCGATATTTTGGTCTGGGGCCGGCGGATGATTCATCGTGGACAGAAGTCTCAACTCACCGGCGGTATCAACTGGCAGTATTCCACCGCCACTATATTTACTCCCAGAGATTTCGCCAATCACATTATCGAAGGTGGGAGTCTGGATACCGCGCCATTTTTAACGTCTGGAAAAACCTGGTCCCTGCAAGCCGATTTGCTTTGGGCCTATGCTTTCAGCCCGACCTTTGGCATGCGGGCCAACGGTAGTTTTGGAGTGCAGGAAAAATTCGATTCATCAGAAATCCTACTTGGGAAGAACCGTGTGGGATTGCTTGGTGAAGTTAATTTCAATGGTCGTTACGGTTTGCCTCTTGGCATCACCTTGGGCTACTTTCACGGATTCCCCAACGATGTGGTTTCAACCGGCATAAGTGGCACTGTCCTCGGTTTTTGGTATACGGCCAAACAGGATTTTGTCATCGGGCTGGAAACCGGAGTTCTTTTCATCCCGTCGGATGATGGTGATGAAACCATTGACGGAGCCTTTACCACGTTCAACGTCAAGTATTTCTTTTAACAGTTGAAACCGGCCAGAAAAAACAGGAGAACCGATGAAACGGATCAAAAGCAGCATCCAAACCAACAGCGAGTCCTTCAAGGAGAACGACCGCCAAAACCGTCGGCGTCTCAAAGACCTTACCGACCTGTTGGCCAAGGTTCGTGAAGGTGGCAGTGCCAGGGCCCGCGAACGGCACACCAGCCAGGACAAGCTGATGGTGCGCGACCGTATCGAAGGCTTGCTCGATCCCGGCGTTCCCTTTCTGGAGCTGTCCACTCTGGCCGCCCACGAGATTTACGATACCGAGGTGCCCGCTGCAGGGGTGGTTACGGGCATCGGCCAAATCCACGGCCGGCAAGTGATGATTGTGGCCAACGACGCCACCGTCAAGGGTGGTTCCTATTTCCCACTCACGGTCAAAAAGCATTTACGGGCCCAGGAGATTGCCAAGGAAAACCGTCTGCCGTGCATTTATCTGGTGGATTCCGGGGGGGCCTTCCTGCCTTTGCAGGCCGATGTCTTCCCGGACCGGGATCACTTTGGACGCATTTTCTACAACCAGGCTACCATGAGCGCCATGGACATCCCGCAGATCAGCGCCGTGATGGGCAGTTGTACCGCCGGTGGTGCCTATGTGCCGGCCATGAGCGATGAGGTCGTCATCGTCAAGGATCAGGGCACCATTTTCCTGGGGGGCCCGCCCCTGGTGAAAGCCGCCACCGGTGAAGAAGTGACGGCCGAAGAACTCGGAGGCGCGGATGTGCATACGCGCATCAGCGGCGTGGCCGATCATCTGGCCAACGACGATGCCCACGCCCTGCGCTTGGTGCGCGACATCGTGGAAAACCTGGGACCGGTGCGTACAGCGACCATTCCCTGCAGCATGCCCGAACCTCCCCATTACGATCCTGAAGAACTGTACGGATTGGTGAGCCACGACCCCAAGTTTCCTTTTGAAATGAGAGAGGTCATCGCCCGCATTGTTGACGGCAGCCGCATGCACGAAGTCAAACCCCGCTATGGCACCACCCTGGTGTGCGGTTTCGCGCGCATTCACGGTTATAGCGTGGGCATCATCGCCAACAACGGAATCCTGTTCAGCGCCGAGGCGTTGAAAGCTACCCACTTCATAGAGCTGTGCAATGCTCGCAAGATTCCGTTGATTTTCCTGCAAAACATCACCGGTTTCATGATCGGCAAGGTGTATGAGCACGGCGGCATCGCCAAGGACGGGGCCAAGATGGTCAACGCGGTGAGCAACAGCACCGTACCAAAATTCACCATCATTGTTGGTGGCAGTTATGGGGCCGGCAATTACGGCATGTGCGGCCGCGCCTATCAGCCAAGGTTGCTGATGATGTGGCCCCAGGCCAAGATTTCGGTCATGGGAGGCGAACAGGCTGCCGGCGTTTTGCTGACGGTCAAAAAAGACCAGATGGCCCGCGGTGGCCAGGAGTTGACCACCGAGCAGGAAGAGGCCATCGTCGATCCCATCCTTGAAAAATATGAAAAAGAAGGACACGCCTACTACAGCAGCGCCCGCCTGTGGGATGACGGTGTGATCGATCCGGTGCAGACCCGGGATATTCTGGGACTGAGTTTGGCCATGAGTTTGAACGCTCCTATTCCGCCCATCAAGTATGGCGTTTTCCGCATGTAGATGGGGTGATGAAATAAGATCCGGAATATTAATCCAACTTCCCGTCGGGGATTAGAAAGGTCCAAAATGCCCATCAGACAGGACGCCGTGGGTCGCGTGCTCGTGGTGACCATCGACAACCCTAGAATAAAGAACGCTTTAGACAAAGCGACCATCGATGAACTGCGCCAAATCTTCGAAGGCATCGCATTCCGCGATCAGCTGCCGACCGATGTTGGATCGAATCCGGCCATTGGCCTCGATGGTCGGTACCGTCCCCACGCAATTGTTTTGCAGACCGTGGGAGATGTATTTTGCGCCGGAGCTCATCTGGGTGAAATGAAAACCCTGGGCGAAGCTGATTATCAGGTGAATGTGGCTGCGGCCATGGATATGGGTGGCATGTTTCGTGCGGTGCGAAATTGTCCTGTGCCCGTGGTGGTCAGGGTGCAGGGGCCGGCTTTTGGTGGTGGGGTCGGCCTGGTGGCCGCCTGCGATATCGTGGTGGCTGGACCCAAGGCCAAATTCGCCTTTACCGAAGTGCGCCTGGGCATTGTGCCGGGTGTGATCTCTCCTTTGGTGATGGATCGCATCGGGCAGGCCGCCGCTCGTACTTATTTCTTGACCGGCGACACCATCGAAGCCGAGGAAGCTCTTGGTTTGGGGCTTGTGGATCGGTTGGCCTCTGGTGGCGAGGGACCCGGTGGCTTGGATGATGTCTTGAATGCAACTGTGGACTCACTGTTGAAAGGGGGTGCGGGTGCCCTCTCGTTATGCAAAAGTCTACTGGAAGGAACCCAAAGCCTGGGCTACATCCGCAGTGGCGAACTGTGCGCCCGGATGATTGCCGAAGCCCGGACCAAACCTGAGGCACAGGCGGCTTTGGCCTCGTTTTTTGCCAAGGAAATGGCCCCATGGGTGGAGGATGATCCCTGGGCTGGAGTTCCTGGTCCATCCGGAAACAACAAGGAAGGAAACGAATGACCAGCCCAAGATCCCATCAGCCCATCGGCCGGGTTTTGGTGGCCAACCGCGGTGAAATCGCCGTGCGGGTGATTCGCGCCTGCCGGGAAATGAACATCGGCACCGTGGCTGTCTGCTCCGAGGTGGATCAACATGCTCTTCACACCCAAATGGCTGACGTCTCGGTGGTCATCGGCCCTGCCGAACCAAGGGATAGCTACCTGCGCCCGGACCGTATTCTGGAAGCCGCCAAAGCTACTGACTGCGACGCCATTCACCCCGGTTACGGATTCTTGGCTGAAAATGCCGACTTTTCCCGGGCCTGCCGCGAAGCCGGCTTGATCTTCATCGGTCCCAGTCCTGAAGTCATTGAACAAATGGGTGAGAAAACAGCTGCCAGGGCGATCATGGAGAAAACCGGGGTGCCAGTGGTGCCTGGAGCCCTGTTGCCAGACCCCGACTCCGACGGCAACTTCCCCTCCGATGAGGTTCTAGCAAATGCTGAATCGGTAGGATATCCGCTGATTGTCAAAGCCGCTTTCGGTGGTGGTGGCAAAGGGATGCGAATGGTGGAGTCTGCCGACCAGGTCCTGGATGCCTGCAGCGGAGCCTGCCGCGAGGCTTTTGGTGCCTTTGGCAATGGCACCGTTTACCTGGAGCGTTTCATTCAGCAACCCCGACATGTGGAATTCCAGATTTTCGGCGACAGCCAGGGTAATGTTGTTCATCTGTTTGAGCGGGAGTGCTCAATTCAGCGTCGTCATCAAAAAATCATCGAAGAAACGCCCTCGCCGGCCCTCAATCCCGAACTGAGGGATAAAATGGGGCAAGCCGCCGTGGCTGCGGCCAAGGCTGTTGGTTATGAAGGTGCCGGTACGGTGGAATTTTTGCTGGATCAGGGTGGTCATTTCTTTTTCCTGGAGATGAATACCCGTCTGCAGGTTGAGCATCCGGTAACAGAGTTGACCACCGGCACCGACTTGGTGCGCACCCAAATCCAGGTAGCCGAGGGCCGTCCCTTGCCTTGGACCCAGGAGGATTTACAGTCCTTGGGACACGCCATCGAATGCCGCATTTACGCCGAAGATCCCCAGAACGATTTCATGCCTTCCCTGGGCGAGATTTTGTTGCTGAATGAACCCTCGGGCCCGGGTATTCGCATCGACAGCGGAATTCGTCAGGGTGACGAAGTGACCATGCACTATGATCCCATGATTGCCAAACTGAGCGTGCACGCCGGCAGCCGCAGCAACGCCATCGACCGGGCCATTGGCGCCCTCAAGCAATACGTGGTGCTGGGTGTGACGACCAATGTGGAGTACCTCATTGCCATTCTGCAGAAAGGCCGTTTTGCCGATGGGGATGTGCACACGGGGTTTCTGGAGGAGGAACTTCCCGATTGGCAGAGCAATCTGGATGCGGGCGACGACCTTGCGTTGGCAGTGGCCGCAGTGGCCGAGCATGACCGTCTGGACAGGGGTCTCCTGGGTGTTGAAAATGGATCAGCAGGAGCGGGAAAAGAAACCATCGGCACCCCCTGGTCAAGTCTGGGGCGCTTTCGTTTGAACGGTTTAGGTTGAAACCCGAAAGGATTTTCCTTTGCTTTTGAATTTTAGTACCGATGACCAAGATACGGCGATTAAGGTGAGCCATCAGGATGGGCGCTGGTTGTTGTCCATCGAAGGCCAGGAGATCCCCCTGGAAGCCGAGCAGGACTCCAATGGTTGCTGGCTGGTCGACACCCATCAGGGACGCCGCCGCCTCTGGGTTGCCGTGCGTGGGGATGAGCGGCTGGTATTTTGCGATGGTCGGGTACATACCTTTCGTTTACCCGATCCCGATCAAGATGATGCGGATGAAGAAACCTGTGGTGGTCCCAATCTGGTGGCCGCCATGCCGGGCAAGGTGGTGCGGGTGCTGGTTGGGCCGGGTGGGAAGGTCAAGGAGGGGCAATCCCTGGTCATCATGGAGTCCATGAAAATGGAAACGGAAATTGCAGCCCCCATGGATGGCGTCATTGAAACTGTTCATGTGGAAGACGGGCAGGTTGTAGCCCAGGGAGATCTTTTGGTGACAATTATAAAGGGAGAATAAATATGGGGAAATCTTTAGGGGAACTGATCGCTACCACCAATGAGTTGAGCTCGCTGCCGTCCACCACCATGCAACTGATGAAGTTGTTGGACGACGAAACCGTGGAGGCATCCCGGGTGCTGGAAGTGATCGAAAAAGATCCTTCGCTAACCGCCAACCTTCTTAAACTGGCCAACAGTGCTTTTTATGGTTTGCGACGCCAGGTTGGCTCGGCCCGGGAAGCATTGGTATTGCTGGGTAACCAAACCATCGTGAATCTGGCTTTTGCCACCAGCATGGGTGACGTTATGCGGGGGCCGTTGGCTGCCTATCGTCTGGGTCGAAACGACTTGTGGCATCACGCACTGGGCACGGCCCTGACGGCGACTCGTCTGGCCTCCCAGAGCGGGTGCAAGGAAACACGGGAGCGCGCTTTCACGGCTGGTTTGGTGCACGACATCGGCAAGTTGCTGCTCAATCGTCCCTTGAAAGCAGAGCTGGAAGAACTGCCGCCCGAATGCAGTTTTGAGAGTTTGCTGGAAGCCGAAACCAACATCCTGGGCTTCAACCATGCCGAAGCCGGGGCACGTTTGGCAGAGGTGTGGAATTTCCCTTCATACCTGGTCAGCGCCATTGAGAATCATCACCGGACACCATCAGATTCCGGTGACGAAAATCTTGTTCGGGCTGTCTCGACCGCCAACCTGGTGACTTGTCACTTGGGCTGGAGTGGAGGCACAGGTGCCATCAGTGAAGATGATTTTTGGGACTCGGCGAGTGGCCTCGGATGCGAAGAAAAGGTTTTGCGAGAGTTGATGGCCCAGCTGCCCGGTGATTTGGAAAGCATGGTCAACCTGATTGGGGAAACCCTTTGAAGGTTCTTTTTGTATGCACGGCCAACAGCTGCCGTAGTCAAATGGCTGAAACTTGGGCCAGGCATCTTTTTCCGGCAGAGTGGAGTGTTTCCAGCGGAGGGTTGTTGACCTACCGCATCACGGAAAAAACACGATTCACCATGGAGGAAGTCGGTCTGGACATGGGCGGCCAGGAGACCAAAACCATCGACAGCCATGATCTGGACAGCTTTGATCTGGTGGTCACCCTCAGCGAAGAGGCTGGTCGTTTTCTGCCCTTGCTGGCCGATCCTGCCCGCCACATTCGGCGGCCCATGACCGACCCCATGAGCGTCAAAGGCGAGGCAGAGAAGGTGCGCCAGGCTTTTAGAACGGGACGGGATCATATTCGGGGTATCGTGCAGGCCATTGTGGATGGAGATATCGTGGCCGGATCCTGAAAAATGGGTTGGTGAATCAATTGCAAAGAACCCGATTTGAATAGAGCCTGCTTAGGAAAAACCACACTCATCGGGAAAATGTATCCCTTGCGCCCTAATCACCTATTAACCCATAAGATACGGAAATCCTTACTGATTCTGAACTCCTACCATTTCCGCCGGGAAAGTTGGCGGGTGAAATCGACCATGAAAATCCTGTAAATTTTTTTTCTATCGAATCGGGTCCATTGGGGATTTGAAAGCTGTTTTTAGGGGTTTCAAAAGTTGAACCAGCGGCCCTTGAAAAAATCACAGAAATTTCTTTGATCCAAAACCATATCTGGATTTATTGTCCGTCTCACCCACAAGGTGCTGTGGTTTCAGAGAGCAGATAGCCCTATATATTGGGGTATACTCCTCAGCGAAAATCAAGTCAAAACGCAGATTTCCTCAATTTTCCAGAAAAATTTAGGGAACTTTTTGGCCAGATTTGCAACAGAAATCGGCGAATTTGCAGTCGCCTCGTACCGGGTAAACCGATTGATTTCAACTAGTAGAATCGCAGCAAAGCGAAATAAATATAGGACAAATGGAGTTGTACTTTCAGAAGGATCTGAAATGAGAGAGAGCCGAAAATGTCAGAATCAAGAGAATTGAAAAAAACCATGGCTGCCAACGAAGGCGTCCTGTTCCAGAACTCAACCAAAGCTCCAGCGGCCAGTCTGGGAGAACTCGGCCAAGCTGAAGTGGACCTCAAGGGCCTGACCGAAGATGGAGCCAGAGCTGCCCGTGAGGAAGCCGACAATGCCATGGTTCGCCACCATGTTCATAAAAATGCCCGGCCCAAGGGCAAAGGCTTGGCCATGGAACGGTGCTATACCAAAGAGGGAGTTCACCCCTACGACGAAATCAAGTGGGAAATGCGTTCAGCCCGCATCACCAGTGAAAAGGGTGAAATACTCTTCTGCCAGAACGACGTGGAAGTTCCCGGAAGTTGGTCCCAGATGGCCACCAATGTTGTGGTCTCCAAATATTTTCGTGGTGGAGAGGGTACCGCCGACCGTGAACACAGCGTAAAACAACTGATCAGCCGGGTTGCCGATACCATCAGCTACTGGGGCATCAAGGATTCCACATTCTGCACCCCCGAAGATGCCGAAATCTTCCGCGCCGAACTGACCCACTTGCTGGTCAACCAATACGCCGCCTTCAACTCGCCGGTGTGGTTCAATGTGGGTGTGGAAAAGAAACCCCAGTGCTCGGCCTGTTTCATCAACAAGGTGAAAGACAGCATGGCCAGCATCCTGGACCTGGCCAAAACCGAAGGCATGCTGTTCAAATTCGGCAGCGGCACCGGCAGCAACCTTTCCACCCTTCGTTCGAGTAGGGAGAGCCTCTCCGCAGGTGGCATCGCCAGCGGCCCGGTGTCTTTCATGCGCGGATTCGATGCCTTCGCCGGTGTCATCAAGAGTGGCGGTAAAACCCGCCGTGCGGCCAAGATGGTCATTTTAAACGTCGACCATCCGGATATCGAGGAATTCATCGAGTGCAAGGTCAAGGAAGAGAAGAAGGCCTGGGCCCTGATGGATCAGGGATACGACGGAAGCTTCAACGGCGAGGCCTACAACTCGATCTTCTTCCAGAACAGCAACAACTCAGTGCGGGTGAGCAACGCTTTCATGCGGGCGGTGGAGACCGACGACGAATGGACCACCCACGCAGTGACCGATGGACGTCCCATGGACACATACCGGGCCCGTGACCTGATGCGGAAAATTGCCGAAGGCACCCACTTGTGCGGCGACCCGGGGATGCAATTCGACACCACCATCAATGATTGGCACACCTGTTCCAATACGGCACCCATCACAGCCTCGAACCCCTGCAGTGAATACATGTTTCTGGACAACTCGGCCTGCAACCTGTCGTCCCTGAACCTGATGAAATTCCGCCATCCCGACGGTGAGTTCGATACGGAAAAATTCCGTTACGCCAGCCGGGTCATGACCCTGGCCATGGAAATCATTGTGGGCAATAGCAGTTATCCACGAGAGGAAATCGAAGATAACAGTCATGTTTACCGTCCCCTGGGGTTGGGCTACGCCAATTTGGGTGCCCTGCTCATGGACCGTGGCCTTCCCTACGACAGCGATCAGGGACGCGATTACGCAGCAGCCATCACCGCCCTGATGTGTGGCCAGGCTTACCTGACCAGTGCCGAAATGGCCAGTCAGATAGGTGCCTTCGACGATTACGACCGCAACCGTGAACCCATGCTCAACGTTATCCGAAAGCACCGGGCGGCGGTGGGGAAAATCAACGCCAACCGAGTCCCCGAGGACCTGTTGGACGAAGCGGAAAACGTATGGCGCGAAGCCTACGCCCTGGGTCACGATTATGGTTATCGCAATGCCCAGGTTACCGTGTTGGCACCCACCGGGACCATCGGTTTCCTGATGGATTGCGACACCACTGGTGTGGAACCGGACCTGGCTTTGGTCAAAAACAAGAAGACCGTCGACGGCGGCCAGATGACAATCATCAACAACACCGTGCCGCATGCCCTGGAAAAACTGGGTTACAGCGATGAGGAAGTTGAAGCCATTGTTGAATACATCGACAAGAATGAGACCATCGAAGGTGCTCCCGAACTGAAGGATGAGCACCTGCCGGTCTTCGACTGCGCATTCCGTCCCGCCAATGGGGAGCGTTCCATCCACTACATGGGCCACTTGCGCATGATGTCAGCGGTGCAACCTTTCCTCAGTGGTGCCATCAGCAAAACGGTGAACCTGCCCGAAGAGGCCACCGTCGAAGACATCTCCGAGACCTACCTCGAAGCCTGGAAGATGGGCCTCAAGGCAGTGGCCATCTACCGCGACAACTCCAAACGTCTGCAACCGTTGAGTACTGGCAAAAAGACCGAAATGATCAAAGAGCCGGGACTGCTCTGTCCTCCCAAGCCGGCTCGGGTCCGTCTGCCGGACGAGCGCAAGGCCCTGACCCACAAGTTCAGCATCAGTGGGCACGAGGGCTATATCACCGTGGGCATGTATCCCAACGGCAAACCCGGCGAGATGTTCATCTCCATGGCCAAGGAAGGTTCGGTGGTCAGTGGCCTTATGGACAGCTTTGCCACCAGTGTCTCTATCATGCTGCAGTACGGCGTGCCTTTGCAGGTGCTGGTCAACAAATTCAGCCATGCCCGGTTTGAACCTTCGGGCTTTACCAGCAACCGGGAGATCCCCATTGCCAAATCGGTGATGGATTATATCTTCCGTTGGATGGATCTCAAGTTCGGCGATCACCTCGGCGATGCCGATGGCACCGTGGCCGATGGGGCCGCCGATGCCAAGGAAGCTGCAGTTTTGAAGGAAGCCGAAGAGCAACTCGTCAATGGCGTCAAGACCATGGCGGCCGCTTCCGGTGGTACGGCCCGCATCACCATGGAGGCGGAAAAGACCGTTTTCCAGCAGCAATCCGACAGCCCCCCCTGTCCCGAGTGCGGGTCGGTGACGGTGCGTAGCGGATCTTGCTACAAGTGCCACAATTGTGGCGCCACCACCGGCTGCTCCTGACATACAGCGGCGGTGATTTCGGAAAGATTTCAGAAATCATCCGTCGGTCTCACTCGAAGGAGCGAGCAATAGGCAACGGAATGCCAAGAAACCCGGCGGGAAGGGAATCCCGCCGGGTTTTTTTTGATTTGCCAATCAACCGCTGCTTCTCATACTTTGAGGAGAATAAGAATCCAGCGAAACACCGTTGAAGTTTCCAAAAATCATTGAAAGAGCTCCCGAATGAGAATAGAAGCCCTTACTTTTTTCCGATTCATGGCCGCCCTTACCGTGGTCTTTTTCCATTTTGGCCAAGCCCTCAAGATTCCTCATTTCATGGCCCCGTTTCTGACCCTGGGCCCGGAAATGGTCACCTTCTTTTTTGCTCTTTCCGGTTTTGTGATGATGATTGCCAGCTCAAAAAAAGGCCAACTGTCGACAAAAGATTATTACATAGCGAGAATCGCCAGAATTTTTCCCGTCTATCTGGTGGCCCTGATCTGGGCCTGCACACTTTTTTACGGCCAGATTTTTTGTCGTGGATACGGCTTCAACAACCTGAAAGCATTTTTCCTGAGCCTGACCCTGATGCAATCCTGGTTCCCTCCCTATCCCTTGTCCCTCAATGACCCGGCCTGGTCCCTGTCGGTGGAGGGCTTCTTCTATCTGAGCTTCCCCCTGCTGTTTTTCATGATCCGGAAAAGCGGCATTTCCGGAAAAAGATTGGCTGCCCTGTCGGTGGTTTTCTATCTGGCAACCCAGGCGGTTTTATCGAATTTGATGGGCCCCTTTTTCTACCGTGGTTTCCCATCGGTGGCCCACGATTTGCTGTACTATTTCCCGCTGTCCCATTTTTGCAGCTTTGTGTTTGGAGTGGCCGGCGGACACATCTTTGTGTGCAACCAGGAGCGGTTTCATAAAAGGGGGATGGGGCGGTTTGTCTTGTTCATCGTGGCGTTGCTGGCCACATCGGCGTCTTTGCATTTTCAGGCCCGGATTGATCAATGGTCCGAAGTACCACTGGCTTTTGATGCCAGTTTCTATTCCTTGCTGTTCATTCTCTTTGTGATGAGTGTGGCCTATTCCGACAACATCATCACCCGATTCCTGTCTTTGAAGCCATTTGTGCTGTTGGGAAATGCGAGCTATGCCCTGTACATTTTGCAGAAGCCGGCATTCACCGTTTTTCAGAATCACATCGCCAGAAAGGTTGGCTCAACGCCAAATCAACAGTTTCCTGTTTTCATCGTGCTGTTGGTGCTGATATCCATTGCTGCGTATTACCTTATCGAAAAACCAGGGAAGAAGCTGGTTTTCCGACTGTTTTCCCGGTAGAATAACCGGGAAATGGATTCGCTGGAACGACAGGATGCCGTTCTTCTTTTCACGGAACGAAAGATGGACCGATGCGCTGCATGACCCGAAACGCCCACCCCTGGAAAATTGCCGCCCTGAGTCTTTTCATGATCATTCTTCTGCCCGAACTGCTCTGGGCCCAAACCGGCAGCCGCAAGGACTGGAATAACCAACAGGACACCATGAAAAGTGCCATCGGCCTGCACTATGGCAAGCTGGCCGGTCATGGTGTGTCCTTCCGCTTTCCCTTGCGTTGGTGGCTGTACGCCCAGGTCGGCGGCGGCATCTGGCATGTTTCGGATGACCAAAAGCACAATCTCGGTTTTGAACTCAACTACATTCTGCGTCAGGATGACAAGCTACGGTTGTACGTGGGAGCGGGCATGGGATATTTTTATCACCGCGAACTGGCTGATAATTCGGGTAGTGAAGATATCTGGTCCAAAAGTGAGGATTGGAACGTTGGCGGAGGCGTAGGGGTGGAGTATCTGGTGGGGATTCGTTGGGCTGTGCAGGGGGAGTTGGATTTTGTTCATCTTGGGGATAGTGGGGATATCAAGGTTGTTCCGCAGCTTGGTGTTCATTATTACTGGTAGGTATCCCTTCATTTTCGGTTGAGGCTGGAGTTGCGTGCCCCATTACCCTGTATGAATAACGGGGGCAACGCTCCTCTCGCTTCATACCAGCTTTGATATCTCTCGATTTTATCGAACTGGGCGGCTACAACTTCGGTGACAATTAACCCCAACTATGCAAAACCACGTTGACCGAAACCACTTAAGTTGCTCGAAGATGCCCACTGTTTTTTTGAAACCCGATCGGATGTCGTCGGGTCCACATGGTTCAATTTTTACAAGCGGCGTGAAGGGGGGCCGAACTGGAGGATGGATCCGGATGAGCAACGGCTGGCTGTCTGGCGGAAGACGTTTGCGGCCCCGTAAGATTATCCAATCCAAAGGAATCCAATTCCTCCTGGGTGAACAATTCATGTTCGGGCATGGATGCAGAGGGAATGTTTTCTTCATGGCAAGCGGTCAATCCAAGAACCAAGAGAATGCTGGTGATCAGAACGATAGGTTTGCGAATCATGAATCTCTCCTTTGAATTGGAATCTTTTTGGTGACAACTGTGAGGTACATGAAATGGGCTGTTGTATCTTCTGGCTGTCGTTTCCCGGGTAATGGCAGGTATTGGTCCAGAAAATGGTCTCCAATCTAAGTGAATGTAAGACAATTGTTTATTTTTAGATAAATCCAAAGTTGGGTATTACATGAAGAGTAAAAGTTTAAGATTTGGCTCCATTTGTTTCAAAAGATGTTGAATAAGGTGATCCCTTTATCTTGAATGAAACAATACCGGAACACTGACACCTCAAAAATAGTAATCATAAGCAGGTTGTGACAATCCGGAAAATTATCCAAATGGGAGATCATCCATAGTTTTGGGTTGGTTGATATGGTAACGTCTATTTCTGGAAAAATGGTCGGCCAGATCCTCTTCTGGATTTCCGGATACGCTCCTGACCCTCGTATCCAAAAAAAGGAAAAAATTGAACAGCCCAAAATTCGCCAACCTTTCAACCCCCCAAAATTCCTGGTGCCTGTACGACTGGGCCAACAGTGCTTTCGCCACCACGGTGATGGCCGCCCTTTTCCCACCCTTTTTCAGCAGCTTGGCCCAGGCTGACGGCATCTCCCCAACCGACGCCACCGCCTACTGGGGTTACATAACCGCGGGAACCTTGCTCGTCATTGCCCTCAGTGCTCCTGTCCTGGGTGTCATTGCCGATCTCGGCGGAACCCGCAAACGTTTTCTGGCCTGCTTTGCGGCTTCAGGCATACTCGCCACCGCTTTAATGTCCACCCTTGGCCAAGACACCTGGCGTTCTGCTGCCGTACTCTATGTGCTGGCCAATTTCGGCTTCTCCGGATCATTCATCTTCTACGAATCCCTGCTGCCCCAACTGGCCTCGGGCAAGAAGATGGACCGGCTCTCCACCCGAGCCTACGCACTTGGCTACGCCGGGGGCGGACTGCTCTTGATCATCAACCTGTTGATGATAACGAAACCCGACTGGTTCGGCCTGCCGAGCACCGCTTTTGCAGTGCGGGCCTCCTTTGTAACAGTGGCTCTGTGGTGGGGCGCATTCTCCCTGCCATTATTCCGCAATGTGCCGGAACCAAGATTGGCTGGTCAGAAATCCGATTCCGTCAACTGCCCAACCATTCGCACCACATTGTCCCACTTGGCGCAAACCTTCCGCAAGATCCGTCGCTACCCCCAGCTGGTCCTCTTCTTGGCCGCCTACTGGATCTACAACGACGGCATCGGCACCATCGTCAAGATGGCCACCATCTACGGTGCGGAGATCGGCATCGGCATGACCCACCTGATGGGCGCTCTTGTGCTCACCCAGTTGGTAGGTATTCCCTTCGCCCTGCTCTTCGGACGCTTGGCCGGAAGGATCGGAGTTCGCCGCGCCATTCTTCTGGCCCTGGTGATTTACGGGATGATCAGCATAGGGGGCTTTTTTCTGGCCAACGCCACCCATTTCTACATGCTGGCCGGATTGGTGGGAATGGTGCAGGGTGGGGCCCAGGCCCTTAGCCGATCACTCTTTGCCAGCATGGTGCCCCGGCATCGCACCGCTGAATTTTTCGGTTTCTATTCCACCAGCGGCAAGTTGGCCGGGGTGGTGGGGCCGCTGGTGTTCGGTTTGGTGGGTCAATTGACGGGCACCAGTCGCTTGGGAATCCTCTCCCTGATCGTCTTCTTCGCCCTCGGTGGCTGGTTGTTGGCCAAAGTTGATCCCGAAGCGGGACGACAGGCAGCACGACAGGCGGAAACTGATGCTGGATTTGCATTTGAAGAATTGGAAGAATTCTGATTTTATCATTCAATAACCCTCGCCTGAATTGGCACTCGGCTATACCTTGTGGCAATCAACGCTCAGAGCCAGGAAGGATCTAATCCATGGCCACCTCCGAAACACCCCAAATCACCCAGGACCCCATGTATCAGCATTTGCGCATGGACGATACCAAGGCTTTCAATCAGATGAAAGAGGCTGGCAAAACCTGCAATCTGGTTTGCGTGAATTTGCGTGGCCTCGACATGCGTGGGCTTGACGCCGATGGTCTCGATTTCACGGACAGCTATATGCGCAACGCCGACCTGAGGGGAGTCGATTTTCGAACAGCCATTCTCGAAGGAGTCAATATTCGTGGGGCAAAAATCAGTGGCACCTACTTTCCAGCCGTATTGACGGCCGAGGAAATCAGCCTGTCCCTGGAAAACGGGACCCGTATGCGCTGCTGTCCTGTGCGAAAGAAGATTCTCAAAGATGGCTGATTTCAGCATCCACACCCTTGTCGATATTTGTTATGCCATCTGGAACGTAACCGCCCAGATGTCGGCTTGGCTGCTGCTGGGTTTCCTGGTGGCTGGACTGCTGTCGGTTTTTATTGACCCCCAATGGTTGGAGCACAACCTCGGAGGCAAGGGCCTCGGGCCGGTGTGGCGCGCCTCGCTGTTCGGTGTGCCGTTGCCACTTTGTTCCTGTGGTGTGATTCCGGTGGCGGCCTCATTGCGCAGCCACGGCGCGAGCAAAGCCGCCACCACGGCCTTCCTTTTGTCTACGCCACAAACGGGCGTGGATTCGATCATGATCACCTACACCATGCTCGGTCCCCTGTTTGCTGTCTTTCGCCCGATGATGGCCTTGCTCACTGGTATTCTCGGCGGTGTGTTGGTGCAGGCCGCCGACGAAGATATTCCCACGGAATTGAAATCCAATTCTGTCGACCATCGAGTGAAAGGGCTCGTGCCCCGGTTGAAGGCGGCCCTCGAGTACGGCCTTGTTACTTTACCGGGCGACATCGGAAAGGCCCTCTTGGTTGGGGTGATCATCGCCGGATTTCTGGCCGCAGTGATTCCTGCCGACCTGTTGGCGCCGTACCTGGGGCAGGGCGCCCTGTCCATCGCCTTGATGATGATTGTCGGCATCCCCCTCTATGTGTGCGCCACCGCCAGCGTGCCTTTGGCAGTGGGGTTTATTATTCTTGGCGCCTCGCCGGGGGCAGTCCTGGCTTTCCTGATTGCCGGCCCGGCCACCAATGCCGCGACCATCACCACCATCAGCCGGGTGTTGGGTCGCAAAACCATGGCCATCTATCTTTTCACCGTGGCGGTCAGTGCTTTTGGCGGCGGATTTCTCCTGGACGGGATGATGACTTTGGCCGAGACGGCGTTGCCTGCATTGGCCCCGCCAATTCATCATCACGGCCAACCGGGTTGGTTTGACCAGCTCAGTGGGGTCGTTTTGGTACTGGTGATGACCCGCGCCTGGTGGCTAGCGCGCCGTCGCAGCAGCGGATGTGGCTGCGATGAAGAAGGAGTTTGTGACGTGAATAACCCTGAAAAAAAAGTGGAATTGGAAATCGTTGGTATGACCTGCAGCCACTGCTCAGGCAGTGTGGAGCGCATCCTCAGGGAAATTCCAGGAGTCATCCATGTGGAGGTATTATTGAACGATGGTCGTGCCGTGATCCAGGGCAGTAGCTTGGATGCCCAGGCCATGGCCACCGCAGTGGATGCTCTGGGTTACAAAGCCCAGGTAAAGGATTGAACATGGATACCAAAGCCCGCATCGAAGAAGCCTTGAAAACCGTGATGGATCCGGAACTTGGGGTGAATATTTTCGATCTGGGATTGATCTACGGTGTTGATATCACCGATTCCGGCGTTCTCGTAACCATGACCATGACTTCGGCGGCCTGTCCCATGCACAATTTTCTGTCCCAGCTGGTCGACAATGCGGTTTACGAGGCCCTGGAAGGAAAATCCGAAGTTGAAGTAAAGGTCGTTTTTGAACCGGCCTGGACACCTGATTTGATGAGTGAAGCAGCCCGCAACATACTGGGATAAAAGACCCACGAAGGAATTTTGCAGTGAATCAAGAAATTAATAAAATCAACCCGGTTCCCTTTATATTATTGGGAGCGGCATCCTTGTTGCTGGCCCTGTGGGCCGGATTGGGGCGTGTCCCTTTCGCCCTGCCCGTGGGCATGGAACTGGCCATGTTGCACGGCCCGTTGATGGTGGGCGGATTCCTGGGCACGGTAATCGCGGTGGAACGCGCCTCGGCCATCGGCCAGCGCTGGGCCTGGATGGGGCCGGTCCTGACTGGCCTGGGCACGGTGATCATGTTGGCACATTTGGCGGCGGGTGATTTGCCTGGTGCCTACCGATTTGGCGGCATACTTTTTTCCCTCGGCGGCATTTTTTACGCAGCGGTTTTCGGGGTAATCATCAAGCGCCAGCCCACACTGTTCAACTGGGTGATGGGCCTGGGCGCCATCTTTTTTGTCGTGGGAAACCTGATGTTGGGCCTTGGCAAACCGGTGTACCAGGTGGTGCCCCTGTGGGCCGCCTATCTGGTTTTGACCATCACCGGCGAAAGATTGGAGCTGAACCGCTTGCTGGCACCCAAAGCCGGGGACCGTGCACTGTTCTTTGCCGCACTTTTGCTGTTGATTGCCGGGGTTTTGATCGGGTTCGCCGTGCCGGTATTGGGCAGTCGTTTGTGGGGTGTCGGCCTGATGGTGATGTCAGGGTGGTTGTTTTGGCGCGACATCGCCCGCAAGACCATCAAGGCCCCTGGTGTGACTCGTTTCACAGCCATTTCCCTGCTCTCGGGTTATGTCTGGCTCTTCATGAGCGGCGGGTTGAACATGGGCTTTCCCGGTGAGGTGGCCGGATTTGCCTACGATGGTGTTTGGCACTCTCTCTTCGTGGGATTTGTGATGACCATGATTTTCGGTCACGCGCCCATCATTGTGCCTGCGCTGACCGGCATGATGGTGAAATGGCGCCCGGTTTTCTACCTGCCTTTGATTCTGCTGCATGCCTCCCTGCTGATGCGCATGCATGGGGATATGAGCGCCACTTTTATGATGCGGCGCTACGGTGGTTTGCTCAACACAGTGGCCATCCTGATCTTTCTGGTGATCCTGGTGACCAGCTTGGAAAAATTAAAACGGCGAGGCCGCTGACCGCGCCCATGAATGTTGTTTGGATCTGGAGTTCCTGTTGGCGGGAGTTTCGCGAAAATTCATCCGCTTTTCAAGGACAGCGAGATCCGCTTCCGCTTCATATCAACTTCCAATACTCGGGCCATAACCTTCTGACCCACCTTCACGACTTCATTGGGATCGCGCACAAAACGATCGGCCAGTTGGCTGATATGAGCCAAGCCATCCTGGTGCACGCCTATATCGATGAAGGCACCAAAGTTGGTTACATTGGTGACGATGCCAGGCAGGTTCATACCCTCGCTCAGGTCGTCCATTTTCTGCACACCTTCGGCAAAGCTGAATATTTCAAACTGTTGGCGAGGATCACGACCGGGTTTGATCAGCTCTTCAACAATATCCTGCAACGTGGGCAGACCCACCTCGTCGGTGATGTAGTCCTGCAACCGAATACCCGCTGTAGCACTCTGATTGCCAATCAACTCGGCCACTGCGCAACCGGCATCCGCAGCCATGGTCTTGACCAGGCTGTAACTTTCCGGATGAACGGCACTGGCATCCAGAGGGTTGCGCCCACCGTGGACCCGCAAAAAACCTGCCGCCTGTTCGTAGGCCTTGGGCCCCAGGCGCGGTACTTTTTTCAATTGGGCGCGACTGGTGAAGGCGCCATTTCTCCTGCGGTATTCTACAATGTTGCCGGCCAGTTGCGGACCCAATCCTGAAACATAAGTCAGCAATTCCTTGCTGGCCGTATTCAGATCCACACCCACGGCATTCACGCAGCTCATCACCGTATCGTCGAGGCCCCGCTTCAGGGCCCGCTGACCCACGTCGTGTTGGTACTGGCCGACACCGATGCTCTTGGCATCGATTTTCACCAACTCGGCCAAGGGGTCCATTAGCCGGCGCCCAATGCTCACCGCCCCTCGAACAGTCAGGTCAAAATCTGGGAACTCGTCCCGGGCCACCTGGCTGGCCGAGTAAATGCTGGCACCGGATTCGTTCACCATCACCACCATCACGTTCTGGGGAAATTTCAGGGCGCGCACGAAGTTTTCGGTTTCCCGGCTGGCGGTGCCGTTGCCGATGGCCACTGCTTCGATTTTGTATTTGACGAGCAGGTGCTCGACCTTGGAGCGGGCTTCTTCGGCACCGCGGCCACCGGAGTGGGGGTAGATGGTATCGTTGTGCATCAGGTCGCCCTGCTCGTTCAGCACTACCAGTTTGCAACCGGAGCGGAAGCCCGGGTCCAACGCCAGGGTGCGCTTGCGACCCAATGGCGCGGCCAGCAGCAACTCGCGCAGGTTTTCGGCAAACACCCCGATGGCTTCCACGTCGGCGGCATTCTTCAACTCCAGACGAATTTCAGTCTCCATGGCCATGCCCAGCAGACGACGATAACCATCGACTACCGCCAGACGCATCTGTTCAGCTGCCCGGGTTCGGTTGCCAATGAACAGGTTTTCCAAGAGTTGATGGGCCGCCTCTTCGGGAGGGCTGACACGCATGCTGAGGATCTTCTCTTTTTCACCGCGACGCATGGCCAGCACCCGATGGCCGGCTACCTTTCCGACAGGCTCGTCCCAATCAAAATAATCGCGGAACTTGGCGCCTTCTTCCTCCTTGCCGGAGATCACCTTGCTGCGAATCATGCCGGCGTTGACGAAGAGTTCACGCACCGAGGCCCGGGCTTTATTATCTTCGTTGATGATCTCGGCCAAAATGTGGCGGGCACCGGTGAGGGCCTCCTCGGCCGATAGCACTTTCTTATCTTCATTCACGAAGGCAAGAGCCTGCTGCATCGGATCTTCGTCCACGGCTTCACCGTTGGGCGTGGCTGCGCCCTCCAACAACCATACCGCCAGCGGCTCAAGCCCGGCCTCCCTGGCCATGGAAGCCTTGGTGCGTCGTTTGGGGCGGTAAGGCAGATAAATATCTTCCAATGCGGTAAGATTGTCAGCATTCTCAATCGCTCTTTTCAGTTCCGGGGTCAGCAGTTCGCGTTCCAGCAAACTTTTGACCATGGCTTCGCGCCGCTTGTCCAGTACCTGCAATTGTTCGAGGCGATCGCGAATGGCGGTGACCGCCACTTCATCCAAACTCCCGGTGGCTTCCTTGCGATAACGGCTGATAAAGGGGATGCTGGCACCTTCGTCCAAAAGAAAGGCGCAGGAAGTGACCTGGCGCGATCCAATGTTCAATTCCGTTGCTATGCGAGTGATGTGTGCGCTGTTCATGATTCCTCCGGATGGGACAGGTTTCCCGGAAAATGGAGGAGAGGGGCGTATTTTTCAACCCAGGAGTTTGGCGGCAGGTATTATTCGTCAGGCATATTGCCATCACCGAGGGGCAGGATTTTGATTTTCTTGCGCCGCAACTGGACAATCCGTGGCTTGAGGATTGAAGTGCGAACAATCGATCTTTCGTTACCCAACCTGATTTTTGTTCCAGACCACAGTTCCTTCAAGATGAATATTTCCGCAACACAGGAATTAATCGCGTCCACTTTGAGTTTCTGAATGAGCATTTGGGCATCGGCAATGGCCAGGGCGATGTTGGTGACCTTCTTCTTCAGTCCATTGAGGGTTGCGATTTCCTTCTCGGTCAGATCCTTGTTGCGCTCACTCATCTTCACGGCCTTTAGAATCCTGTCCTGCGCTTCTTCAAGTTTGAGGATCTTGTCATCCTGCCAGCGGATCTTCTTTTCAAGGGAATAGTCAACCCCGGCAATCAATTCCGTATCCGAGGCTCCACTGGAACCGGCTTCGCCCACCCGGATGCCCAATTTTGCCAAGGTTGTACCCCCGGCGATGCGCCCCTTGGAGACCTTGACCTGTCCCAGGCTGGAAATCCGACTGTGGGCGATTTCATTTCCCACCACGACGTTGCCCTGGACTTCGATATTGGCCTCGCTGATATACTTGGCCATAAGATCGCCCGCCAGTTCGATGTTGAAGTCTTCACCCCCGACAATGCCGCCGATCACGGTGAGGCTGCCTCCGCATTTGATGTGGCAGGGTTCGAGCATGCCTTTGACCATGATGTCGCCATCGGCTTCAATGGTGGCCCCGGTGCCCACATCGCCCTGTATCATTACCGCGCCAGTGTGAATGATGTTGCCGGTTTCAAGGCTGACATTGCCTTTGATCACATATACATCATCCACGGCGACAGTGCCGTCGGCCAGACGCACGCGCCCATTGCAAGTGGCGTGATATACCGTGAAATCGTCTTCTTGCACCGTGCGCACATTTTTGCCCGCGCGGAGTTTTACCTTGTTCGGCTTGGTGACCGGAATCTCGTTTCCGAAGACATTCAAGCCTGCCTTGCCGTCGATGGGCGGGTGTAATCGCACCAGCAATTCATTCTCTTTGACCGATAGCCGCTCAAGTTTGGACCAAAAATCGATGTTGCCGCTTTCTTCATCCACAGCCCAACCTTCGGCAAAATAATCCTCCATCCACTCGAGTCTGCCATCAATGGGGTGGATGGCCTTTTGTCCCATCATGATGACATGATCGCGCAAATGCTCTCCAGGCTGGCAGGATGTGGTCAGAATGTTTTTCAGGATTTCCGCATCGGGGTATTCGGGGATTTCCAGAAGCTTGAAGTCGGTAACTATGCGTGCAATATAGCTGTCAATATCGGAGTGGGGGTCGGGACAATCCAATTCAACACAGACTCGGTCCGATGAAACACGCAATTCGTATTCCGGAATCCCGAGGATATCGCCAGCGCTGGGCATAACTTCAATCTCGGCCATGGCTTGGTCCTGATCTCCCAGTATGTTGGTATTCGTCATGCTTAAACTCCGGTTTTACCCGCTGGGAAGTTTTCTCCAATCTGGAATTTTATCGTCACCAAAAGGACAATGTTTAGCTCAAATATGTCGATTCCTTTGAGAATCAGCATCAAAATGGTTTTTTTCGGCTCTTGTGAAATCCCGGTCCCCGAAACTCCAGTCCTGCCAACTTGCGGCTCCATTGTTTCAAGTCCGCCAGGTTGGTCATCAGCGGGGTGGCGCTGGCGGCGGCCGCTTTTGCTGCACCAAGGGTTTTCAGGGCCGTTTGCAAGGCTGAGTCCACTGACAGACAAATTTGACGAGAGAGTTGACTGTTCCTGCCGGCAGCTTCCGCCAAATTCCTGGATTGGCCACCGGCTTCGGCAGCCACTTCGTCGATTCTGGCCAATATTTCGGCTGCTTTGCCAGCCGAATCAACCCCCGCTTCGGTGCGGGATCGACTCTCATCAATGAGTTGATTGGTCTCGGCGGCAGCCTCGGCGCAACGGGTGGCCAGGTTTCGGACTTCTTCGGCAACCACTGCAAATCCGGCACCGGCATCGCCTGCCCGGGCTGCTTCAACCGCCGCGTTCAGAGCCAACAAATTGGTCTGGGTGGCGATGGCGTTGATGTTGCGCACGATGATTTCGGTTTGTTTGGTGGTATCCATTAACCTGGCCATGCTGCGATTCAAATCACCCAGATTGACGGCGGCAGCGGCAGCATCCTGCCCAATGCCGGCCATGGCCTGGGCTGATTTGTCGGAATCCTGATCCTGGCGCAGCAACGACTCGTTCAACTCACCCATCAAGCTGGAAAGATTTTTCAAACCCTTGTCCAGGGCCTCACCGTCCTGGCCCAGAATCTTTCCGGCCATGGCCAGTCGCTGGCTCACCGGTACCAGAGCCTGCAGGTCACGATCCATACCATGGGCCACTTCCTTCAGAGGCGTGCCAAAAATTCGATGCGCGCTGATGATGCTTGCTCCCGACAGCAGGATAATCGCACCTGCTCCAAACAGGGCCAGGATGGCCACGGTGCGTGATTTCTGCATCCACGATTTTCCCAGGTCACGAGTCTGGTATAGGTTTTCGTTAAGCATTTTCTGCGACTGCGCCAACCAGACGCTGCCGGCGGAAGCCAACTTGCTGTTGCTGACCTCAAACTGCCTTGTGGAAATTGACCATCTCCGCATCAATTTTCCCAGTTCCAGCAATGGTGCCGTCACCGAAGCCAGTTTTCCTGTTTCCGGCGTTTCAGGGATCTCATCCAGGGAGCGCAACTGGCGCAGGAGCGAAGACGTGGTTGGGGTGGCTGATGAAACACCACGCGGAGGTTGAATCCGGTTCCAGTCCATCACAACCTGGCTGACTGTGGTGATTCTATTGTTGCGCTGTTGGCGTATTGCTGCGGGCAGATTCGGTATGTCGTTTTCCTGGGTCTGCCTGCGGATTTCGGTTGCCAGAAAGAGGCGGGATTGTCCCAGAAAAATTGCCGAAAGATCACTCAGGCTGTCGGCCAGGGATTGGTGGGCTGAAAAGGCCAAAACTGATTCATCCAGTGCCTGGAGCCAATTTTCCCGGGCTTGGGAACCTGATTGCAGGCTGTCTGCTCTCTGGGCGTGTAGCCGAGCCTGATCCAGATTCGCCTGCTGGCCGTCGATGATGTATTCACGGGCCCAAAAAATAGCCAATCCGGTGGCTTGGCGAGCCAAACCCTGCTGAAGAGTTGGTTCCAGGCTTTCCTGCAGCTTCAACCCGGTTTGCTGACCGCTGGTCCAGAATTGCCAGGACAGCAGGAGGCAAAGCACGGTGCAGAAGCCCGCCAGACCAAAAATCACTAGGCTGATGATGGAACCTGGTTTCATAAGGTTAGCAATAGCAGTATGCGTGCCAAATTATGGGACGTGACGACGGGATTCTAGCGAATCAGGGTCATCTTCATGACCTGTTGGCGCGGACCCTGGCGCAGACGGGCATGATAAACCCCTGAAGCACAATTCCGGCCGGTATTGTCACGTCCATCCCAGCGCACCTGGTGCTGACCCGTGGACAGGGAAACACCCAAGAAGGAGCGAATTTTGCGGCCTCGGGCATCAAAAATATCCAGATGCACCGGTTCTTCGCCCGTTCCAGTCACAAAGTAAATATTCGTGGACGGATTGAAGGGATTTGGCACATTGGGTTGCATCTGGAACATGGAGGGAGAGTCGCCGACGGCAGATAGATTAGCACTGGCAGGCAGACTTTCATTCCCGTCGATGGTTACCAGGGTCAGCTGGTAATACCAATGGGTTGTCGTCTCGTCATAGTAGTTGGTCTCCGTAGTGACCGCGAAAAGAGTTGCCGGTTGGATGGGAGTGTCTGGTTGGGCGGATCTGTAAATGCGGAAATGGGCGAATTGTTCATTCCCGGACGGGTCCCAGCTCAATTGTGTTCCCTGGGGTGGTGAATAATCCACCATCCAGCCCGTGGGAGGATTCGGTTGCATATTGTTAACCGAAAAGCCGCTGTCCGGAGGTGAATCGAAAAATTCTCCCTGAACGGAAGTGCGTGTCCTGACAAAAAATGCCGTCCAGTTGATGCCGGTGCTGTTGGAGTCGGCGAGGGTCGATACCACGGCGGAGTACTGGTTTTCCATGTCGGCAGGAATGGTGGTCACAAAATCCCACTGTCCCGGAGGATAAGGTGCGCCGGGCTGCCCTGATTTGCCGGAAGTTTGAGCCGTGCCGTCGAAGCGGCGGTAGATGGAATACTCGGTGATCTGGTGTTCCGCGCCTTGGGCATCATGTCGGCTGGCCAGCCAGCTCAGGCGAACCTGCAAGCCCGAATCGTTGGGCACGTCGCTGACAGCGGTGATGGCTCCAAAACTGGCCAAACGTTCCATGGACAAGGAAAGGCTGAAGCAGGCAGGACCGTCCATCGGACTGGAATCGGTCTCCACCAGAAAAGCCCGCCAGCGCACATCGCTGCCGGCGTCGGGAAATTCAAACCATTGGCCATCGGTCTGCACCGAATGCCAGCTGTCGCCCCCGTCTGCGGTGACTTCAAAACTCACTGAATCAGTGACGGCCGCAGTCAGAAATACGCGTGAGACCGGATCGTCTGAATCATTCAGGTTTTTGGACTGGGCCCGGTTTTTCAGGAGATCAAAACCGTTGGCATCGATTTCATAAATCTTCAAACCATCGGATAGGTTGGCCAGATAGATCAGGTTGTCGTGATGCATAACGTGAAGGGCCACCAGGATTGTATCACGACTGCCGAGGACTTCGATGTTGGCCGGGTCGGTGGCATCCAGGACATACAAACCTTCATCTGCGGCGGCAACAAACACGGTGTCTCCGCTGGCGGTTGCCGTAGCGTACTGGCAGCTGCCCCAGGCATCGATGGCGCCAATTTCCAGGGGGTTGGCGGGGTCGCTGACGTCAAAAATAAACATACCGCTGGCACCGCAGGAGATAAAGGCCCTGCCGGCGGAGACGCTGATTCGCAGAGCAGTGCCGGTGATGGGAGTTTCTGAAACCAAAGTGGGATTCAAGGAATTGGAGAGGTCGAAGATCTTGAACCCGTCATCGGCGACATAGAGCAAGTCGCCTGAAACAAAAACATCGCGGGCCCAGGAACCGGTGTCCATGTGTCGCACAAATACTGGCAGGGTGGGATTGTTGATGTCGAAAACGGCCACTCCGGAATCGGATTCGGCCAGGTAGACCGCAGTTTCGAAAACCGCAACCGCATTGACGAAACGCAGCTCGTCATTGTTGTCGAAGGAGCCATGGTCCACCAAATTGGCGGGGTTCGAAACATCGATGACCTGCATGCCGGCGCTGCCGACGGCCACAAAGGCATGATCTCCCGAGAGGGCCAGCCCTTTGGCAGTGCTGTCACAGGCTATGACGTCGGTGCTAATGGGATTGTCCGGATCATTGATGTCGATGCTGCGCAAACCTGCTGTGCCGTCGGCCAAAAAGAGATGAGTGGGACCGAGTACGGACATGTAGGCGCTGGTTGTGTTCAGGCTCCCCCTGGAAAAGAGAATCTGGGAGTGGAGGTGCACATTCTGGGAAGTTGTGTCCCAAACGGCGGAGGTCATCAGGCTATCGCGGCGGGCAGTGCTCGAGAAATCTTCGTCGATGGTCAGGATTTCACCGGTGACAGTACTCGCGTGGGCCATCAGCATCAACATGAAAAGGATGAACAATGGTCTGAATGTGGGAATAAACCGTTTCACGGCAATCTCCTGTTCAAAGGTGTTGTAGATTTCCATTTAGCAGAATAGCAAAAATCGGGTCAATCGGGCTTTATTTGGAAGAAATTTTTGGGTTTTCAGATTTATTTTGAAAATTATCATTAAAATTTTGATGATCCGGGCCGATACCTTCTAGGCGGCTGATTAACGCCCAATTTTCAACATCCTGAGTCCGCAAACCGAACCCCTGGAGGGAGTTTTGGCACAACCCGACCTTGAAGATCTGGTAGCTTCCACGGGGAAACTCGCCACGCTGCCTGGTACAGTGGTGAAATTGCTCTATTTGCTGGACGAGCCCACCGACTGTGCCGAAGATGTCAAAAAAATTATTGAACGCGATCCGGCCATGACCGCCAACGTTTTGAAACTGGGCAACTCTGCTTTTTACGGAGTGCGCAGGGATATCACCAGCGTTCGCGATGCTCTGATCTTGCTGGGCAATCGCTGTGTGACGGCCCTCAGTTTTGCCACGGGCATGGCTCCGGTGTTGCGTCGGGAATTGACCGGTTACGGATTGACCCGCAATGAGTTCTGGAATCACAGCCTGATTGCGGGGGCGGCGGCCTCGGAAGCCGTTCGCCAGTCCGGGAACCCACAACTCTGCAGCGAAGCTTTTACTGCGGGATTGATTCACGACATCGGCATGCTGGTGATCGATCCCTGGCTCAATCAGAATGGCATTGTTCTGGAGATGGAAGGGCCCCTGTTCGATATCTGCCGGGTCGAGCAAGCGGAACTTGGTTTTGACCATTGCCAGGCCGGAGCTCTTTTGGCCCAGAATTGGGGTTTCCCCCAGTGCCTGGTCGATCCTATTGCCAGTCACCATATGTCGCATTTTGACGACCTCGATTCGGAGCTGACAAGGGGCGTGGCCGCCGGAAATATTATGGCCGAATATTTGGAGTTCGAATTGAAGGATGAATCCGGTTCTGAATATCCGAAAGTCGGTGAATGTTTGACACAACTGGGTTACTCAAACGATCTTTTGGAAAAGGTACGTCTCGATCTGACCACCAACCTGGAAAAGACCCTGGTGCGAGCCACCAGCAGCGCTCCGGTTGAGGTCTGATTCTTCATCTTTTTCCAGGAGTTTCCACTGTGAACTCGGTTGTCGATCCCCGCATCAGGTTTCTTATCGACCTGGGCAAGGCCCTGCACAGTTACGGCATCCCCGCTCATCGTCTGGAAGATGCGCTGGAAAATGCCGCTGGCCGTTTGGGTATTCGCGCCGAGTTCTTTTCCGGTCCCACTTCCCTGATATCATCCTTTGGCGATCCTGGTGATCAACATACTGCGTTGAGCCGTGTCCAGCCCGGATCGTTGCAACTGGACAAGTTGGTGGAACTGGACGAAGTGGTGGAGGCCCTTTACCGCGGTGATATTGAGGTACAGGAAGCCGACCAGCGTCTCTCGGAAATCGACCAGGCTCCACAACGATATGGCCCCGTGCTCACCACCATTGCCTTTGCGGTTGCCAGTGGCACTGCGGCACGTTTTTTCTCCGGTGGTTGGGTCGAGATGATCCTGGCCACCGGTCTTGGATTGGTCACCGGTCTGGTTGCCTGGGCCGCCTCGAGTTTTGTTTCGGTGGGGCGAATCTTTGAATTTCTGGTCGCCATGCTGGTGACATTTATTGCCCTGAGTAGCACGATCTGGTGGCAGCCGTTGGCCCCGGACGGACCAATACTCGCCAGCCTGATCATTCTGTTGCCCGGTTTGACCCTGACCCTGGCTCTGAACGAGCTGGCCACCGGCCATTTGGTCAGCGGGACCGCCCGTTTGAGTGGGGCCATGATGACCTTTCTGAAGATCGGTCTGGGAGTGGGCATCGGCACCAAGCTGGCGGGGCTTTGGCCGGGAAGCCCGGTTGTGGTGGATGCAGTGATGCTCCCGGAATGGACACTTTGGGCAGCCCTGTTTTTGACACCCTTTGCGCTGTCAATTTTGTTCCGGGCCAGAATCCAGGAATCTCCATGGATCCTGGTTGGGGCCATGGTGGCGTTTTGGGGCGCACGGTTGGGGGTTTCATTGTTGGGTGTTGGTTTGGGCGCCGTGGTGGGGGCTTTTCTGGCCGGCATGATCAGCAACCTGTTTGCCCGATGGAAGAGGCGACCGGCTGTAACTTTGCTGGTGCCGTCGATTATTCTCTTGGTACCCGGTAGCATTGGCTATGAAGGTATGTCGTTGATGATGGAGAATGACGTGATGAGTGGAGTGGGGAGCGTTTTTACGGCTTTGTTGGTGGGAGTGTCGCTGGTGGCGGGACTGTTGTTGGCAAATGTGATGTTGCCGGCTCGCAATGCGCTTTGACAGCGGTTTTTTCGGGAAATATCAGCCGTGAATTGCACATCGCCGGCTTTCCGGGCCGCTGGAATTTTGGTTTTCATTCCAAGTAATTTCAACTTGTTTGGATTCAGGAAATCCTACCCACGTCTACCCTCTCTTGACACACCCTTACTCACCCCCTAAAATCCATGCAACGGGAAACCCCACTCACCCCTTTGCTTTCCGCCCATGCGGTGACCGTCTTTACATCTCCAATCCCCCATCCAGGAGGCCAAAATGACCCAGGGACATCCCAAAGGTCTATCCGTGCTGTTCGGCGCCGAAATGTTCGAGCGTCTTTGTTACTACGGCATGCGTGGACTGCTTATTCTTTATCTCACCAAAGCCCTTATGCAGGGCGATACCAGGGCCATCGGCATCTATGGTGCTTACACTGCCCTGGTTTACGCGGCTCCCGTTTGGGGTGGTAAGCTGGCCGACACAGTGCTGGGCTATCGTCGGGCAGTGGTTTTTGGTGGCATCGTTATGGCCGTGGGTGAGTTTCTTATCCTCGGGGGAACGGAATTCTGGCTCTTCCTGGGGATGAGCGCCATCATCATCGGCAACGGGTTTTTTAAAGCCAACATCTCCACCATTGTGGGCAAGCTCTACAAAGACGGCGACCCCTTGCGCGACAGTGGTTTCACCATTTTTTACATGGGCATCAACATTGGTGCGCTGTTGGCCACCGTGGCCATCGCGCCCATCGGCGAGACCTTTGGTTTCCGTTCGGGATTTGGCCTGGCCGGTGTCGGCATGTTGGCCGGGGTGGCTATTTTCCTGTTGGGCCAAGACAAACTGGAGGGCCACGGCGAAGCACCTGACCCCGAGATGTTGCGAAAATGGGAGATTCCCGTATACGTGGGCAGCCTCCTGGCAATCCCGCTCTTGTTTGCCCTCATCAAATACGGCCAGGATATCAGGTTTCTGGGGCAGGATCTCCTGTTTTATATCCTGATCGGCCTGTTGATCTTCGTCTGCTTCAACCTCTTGCGTGAAGGTTTCAAGGGCGATCGCAAGCAACGCGATCGCATCATCGTCCTGATGATTTTGATGACTTTTAACGTCGTGTTCTGGGCCTGTTTCGAACAGGCGGGCAGCTCACTGACTCTCTTTGCCGACCGCAACGTGGATCGCAATGTGTTTGATATTTATGAGATGCCCGCATCCCAGACCCAGTTCTTCAACCCGCTGTTCATCATCCTCTTCGGCAGTATTTTTTCGGTGATGTGGGTGCGGCTTACGGCCATTGGCAAAAACCCAAACATTCCCATGAAATTTGGCATGGGTATTATCCAGCTGGGTATTGGGTACCTTCTGTTGCTGGTAGGAGCTTCCCTTGCGGGGGAAGCTGCCATGGTGCCGTTGTTCGTGCTGGGATTGATGTACCTGCTGCACACAACGGGTGAGCTGTTCCTGTCGCCAATTGGTTTGTCCATGGTGACCAAACTGGCACCCAAACACATGACCGGTAGTGCCATGGGGGCCTGGTTCCTGAGTTTTGCCTTCAGCATGTACCTGGCGGCGTTTTTGGCCAAGTTCACCGGCAGCAATGGCGAAGCAGCCGTGGATCTGACTCCTGCCGAAGGCTTGGCCCAGTACGTAGGCATTTACGGAAAAATGGGTTGGGTGACCGTGGGCATCGGTATTTTCCTGGTATTGCTGTCAAAACCCCTCAACAAGATGATGCATGGGGTGGAATAACTAAATATTATTGGCAAAAAACCATGGTTTTAACCCTGTTCATGGGTTAAGATGGCCCAGTCGAATTTTATCGGCGGGGTTCTCGCCAGAGTGAGAGCCCCGTCTTTTTACGCCCAAGCCTGATCCCTGGAGGCGAAAATGTCTACTGCCCGCGCGCAGAAAGGCCACCCAAGTGGCCTCTATTCTCTCTCTTTCACCGAGATGTGGGAGCGTTTGGGATTTTACCTGATGCTCGGCATTCTCTTTTTGTACATCATCGATACAGAACGCGGGGGCCTGGCCTTTTCCCGGGGAAAAGCGGCGGAAATTTATGGCACCTATATGGCCATGGTTTATTTCACCCCATTTGTTGGTGGCATGATTGCAGACCGCCTCCTGGGCTACCGCCGGTCGGTGCTCATTGGTGGCCTTCTCATGGCCGCGGGCTATTTTGCCCTGGGTATGCGCAGCCTGCCCACTTTTTATGCGGGCCTGGCGCTTATCTGCTTTGGCAACGGTTTCTTCAAGCCAAACATTTCCGCCATGGTTGGTAATCTGTATGAGGCAGATGATCCAAGGCGGGATGCGGGTTTCAATATTTTCTACATGGGTATCAACATCGGTGCCACCATCAGTGCTCTTCTGGCCGCACCCCTGCGCAACCTGTACAGCTTCAACACGGCCTTTACCGCCGCAGGCGTGGGAATGTTGATTGGTGTTGCGGTGCTGCTTTTCAGTTGGAAGGGGCTTGCCGCCGCTGATCGTACGCCCATAAAATCTGAAGGTGATTTTGGGCTCAGGCAGATGACCATGATCATCCTGGCCCCGGCGGCTGGTTTTGGTATTGCCGGATATTTCCTGGGTACCCTTATTCCAATAGTCAACAACACCATTGGGCCCATCACTTTTGGATTCCTGGTGGGAATGTTGCCTGTCGGTGGCTACTTCTTCAACCTGGTGCGCAAAGCCTCTCCTGAAGAAAAGCCCGGTCTGGGTGCCCTGATTCCTGTTTATGTGGCTGGTGGCGCCTTCTTCATGGTTTTGCACCTCAGTGGCGGACTGATCACCGTCTTTGCAGAAGACAATACGGATCGTCGGAGCGAATGGATACCCACGGCAACGGAGTTTTATGCCCAACCGGCCATGCCATCCTACTACAGCAATGCTTCGCCGGAACTGCCGCGTCCCGATGAGCGCACCTTGCTGGTGGTCAAAAGTGAGACCGAAGCCATGTTCGGTGCCCGCATACTGACCGAAAGTGCGGTCAATGCTTTCCGTCAGGACCTCTCTCTTGGCTTGAAGGTGAATGATTACCAGAAACAGGATGGCCTGAATGGTGGTTTGGCTTGCAAGGTTTATCCCGATGAAAACGTGAAAATCGTTACTGAAAAAGACAATCACGGAGTTTCCACCACAGCGGTGAAGATTGTTCCGGACAATACCAAAAGCCTGGGTGAGGTTGTTCTCTCGCGCAACATTGAGGGCCTGGAAGTTTCCCTGGTGCTTATTAGCCA
>JAJRZA010000060.1 GCA_024275485.1 Candidatus Krumholzibacteriota bacterium
CCCACATACATGATCACCATCATCGCTGTAATACCGAAAAGGGGAGCCAGGCGAGCCACCATGTACACACCGGCGGCAACCATGGTCGCGGCGTGAATCAGGGCCGACACCGGAGTGGGGCCTTCCATGGCGTCGGGCAACCAGATGTGCAGGGGCATCTGTGCCGATTTTCCCATGCAGCCCATGAACAGACCAACACCGGCCCAGGACAGAGCCACCCCCTTGATGGTTCCGGCGTCAACATGGGCAAAGAGTTCGAAGTAGTTCAGCGTACCGGTGGCGGTGAAGAAGGCCAGAATTCCCAGCCAGAAACCCCAGTCGCCAACCCGGTTGGTCAAGAAAGCTTTCTTGTTGGCATTGGCAGCGGAGTGCTTGTGGAAGAAGAACCCGATCAGCAGGTAGCTGGCCAAACCCACCAGCTCCCAGAACACGTACAGGAAGAACAGGTTGTTCGAAAGGACTATGCCCATCATGGAAAAAGTGAAGAAGCCCAGGAAGGCAAAGAATCGCTCGTAGCGCCGGTCGCCTTTCATGTAGCCGGTGGAATAAAGATGCACCAGGAAACTGACGGTTGTCACCACCATCAGCATCACACTGGTCATGCCGTCCACCAAAATACCGGTGTCAAGATGGAACACGCCCAGGTCGATCCAGGTGAAGGAGTACTCCACCCGATACGACGGATCTCCGATCTTCCAGAAGGTGATAAAAATGCGCAGAGCCAGGAGCCACGAGGCGCCCATGAAACTCACACCGATGAAATCTCCCTGGCGTGGCAACTTTTTCCCGAAGAAGAAAGTCAGCACAAAGGAGGCCAACGGCAAAAGCAGGATTGCCAGCGCGCTATAAAGGATGGCGGTATCGCTCATCACGATTCGTTCCCCTTATCTCTTCAGATTGTTAACGGTGTCCGCATTGGCCGTGCCAAAGTTACGGAACATCGCCAGAACGATGGCCAGCGCCACGGCCGCTTCCGCCGCCGCCAGCACGATCACAAAGGCGGCCATGATCTGGCCGTTGATGCTGTGCTCGACGAAACGGGAAAAGGCCACGAAATTAATATTGGAAGCGTTGAGCATGAGCTCCACACCCATCAGGATCCCAATGGCGTTGCGGCGTTTCATCACCGCAAAAAGGCCCAGGGAAAAAAGGATGGCGCTGACAGTCAGGAAATGAACCAGGCCGACGGTCATGACTGCACCTCCTTTTCCTCTGGATCAGAATCATCACCGGCAGAAGGTTCGCGAATCAGCAGGGCCGCACCGATCATGGCCGACAACAGCACCAACGAGACATACTCGAAGGGGAAGATGTAGTTGGTCATGAAGTTCACACCCATCTCGGCGGTGGTAGGCTCGGCAGGGCCCATGCCAATGGTGTTCCAGTTGGTTCCGGTGATGACCTTGTACAGCAGACCCATGGTGGCCAAACTGAAAATGCCGGCCGGCACATAGCGGTCCAAACCGCGCACTGGACGATTGCCCTTGGGCACCCGCGTCATCATCACCGTAAACAGGATCAGGACGAGAACGCCGCCGACGTAGACCATCAATTGGGTCATGGCGATGAAATCGGCCCCCATCAAGGCGAAAAGACCAGCGATCCCCAGCAGGGTGAACAGCAACGAGAATCCGGCATGAACCAGGTTATTGCTCAACACCACCCAGAAGGCGGGAATAATGGTCAGTGCCGCCAGCACATAGAAAATCAGGTCACCAGTCACTTGGTTTCCCCTTCGTCGTCGGCTGTACCATGGTCTTGCGCAGGCTCTTCAGCCGCGGGTTCAATAGATTTTTCCGCTGCAGGCTCGGCAGATTTTTCCACCGTAGGCTTGGCGGGCTTTTCCGCTTTGGGTTCCACCCAGAATCCCTGTTCAACCCGAGTAGTCCGATTGCAGGGAATCGGTGAAGCTGGATCCATGAACTCGTAGACCAGGGAATCACGCAGGTAAACGCTGTGGTCGTAGTCGTGGCTCATGGTGATGGAGTAGGTGTGGCAGTTCTCGGTGCAAAGGGAACACCAGATGCACTTGTTGAAGTCGATGGCGTAGCGTGTCATGTAACGTTCTTTGCCCTTGCCTTCTGTTTCGATATAAATGCAATCGACGGGACAAGCCTTGGCGCAAATATTACACGCGTCGCACTTGGCCGTATCGTTGTGCACGAAACCGCGGTAACGATCGGGCAGAACCTGGCGCTCGTCCGGATACTGCAGAGTCACCGGCTTTGTCCAGATGTGCTTGATCGTGATTCCCATACCCACAAAGGTCGAACTGACCGCCTCATAGATATTTGTGAAATACTGAACCATCGGAACTCCCTGGGCATTGAGCCCTCAGAACATTTTTATCAGGCCGCAGCCTGTCCGCTCACCATCATCCAGATTCCGGCCCCGACCACACAGATCAGGGTGATGGGAATCATTACTTTCCAGCACAGGTGCATCAACTGGTCAACACGCACACGCGGCAGGGTCCAGCGCACCCACATATTCAGAAACACCATCAGGACACCCTTGATGATGAAGGTCAGCGCCGGTATATGGGGCATACCGGGAAACGGTGCGTGCCAGCCACCCAGAAAGACCATGGAGGCAATCAGGCTGACCAGGAAAAGGTTGGCGTACTCTGAAAGAAAGAAGAACGCGAAGCGCATTCCCGTGTATTCGGTATGGTATCCCGCAACCAGCTCGGATTCGGTCTCCGGCATGTCGAAGGGGCCACGGTTCGTCTCGGCAATGGAGGCGATGAAGTACATGATGAAGGCCACGAACAGGAAAGGGTTGCGCAGGAAGAACCAGTTCCAGAAACCACCCTGTTGGGCAACAACAATATCCATGGTGTTCAGTGAACCCACATACATCACCACGGGAATGCAGGACAGGGCCAAGGGGACTTCGTAGCTGATCATCTGGGCGGCGCCACGGGCGGCGCCATAAAGAGCCCACTTGTTGTTGGAGGCCCAGCCACTCATCAGCAATCCCATGATAACCAGGCTGCTGACGGCGAATATGTAAAACAGGCCCAGGTCGAAATCGGCTGCCACAAAGCCAGGGGCCCAGGGAATGGCTGCCCAGGCCAACAACGAACCCAACAGCACCAGAATCGGCCCGAACATGAACAGGCCCTTGTCGGCCTCGGCCGGAATAATATCTTCCTTGCCCAAAATTTTCAGCATGTCGGCCACGGCCTGGGCCCAACCATGCCAGCGTCCGGTGCGCATGGGACCGTAACGGTTCTGAATGAACCCGGCCACCTTGCGTTCCATCCACGTAAAAATAATGGCGCATAAGGCCATCACTATGAACATGATTGTTGCCATGATTGCCGAGGCGCTGATAAAGGCCGTTTGGTCGGACATTCCCGACCCACCAGGCAAACTTCGCAAAAAGTCGGTGAGGATTTCCATTAGCGGTCAATCTCCCCGAGAACGATGTCCAACGATCCGACGAAGGCCACGAGGTCGGAAACCATCATGCCCTCGCCCGCCTTTTCAATAATCTGCAGGTTGCAGAAAGACGGAGATCTTACTTTGTTCCGAAACGGGCGTTGCCCGCCGTCGGCAATGATGTAGTGACCGAGTTCACCCTTGGAGCTCTCGGTCCGGCTGAAAGCCGCCCCGGCCGGAGCCTTGACGATTTTCTTCAACGGCAAGGTCTGATAGGAACCATCCGGCATGGTTTCAATGGCCTGGCGAATGATCTTGCAGCTTTCGGAAATTTCCCGCACCCGCACCATGTATCGATCCCAACAGTCGCCGACCTGGCCCATTTCGCCCAGTCCCACCGGGATGTCGAAATCGAATTTGTGGTAGGCGCCGTAGGGGTCATCCTTGCGGCAATCGAATTTCACGCCCGAGCCACGCAGCACCGGTCCGGTGCAACCGTAGTCGAAACAATCCTGCTTGCTCAGGACCCCCACATTGGACAGACGTCCAATGAAGATCTTGTTGTAGCTGAGCAGATTGTTGTAATCGTCCAGCTTCTTGTTCTCCAGCATGGTGATGAAATCGATGACATCGGATTCCCAGTTGTCTTTGGGCATGTCGTATCGCACACCACCGGGAATCATGTAGTTGTAGAGCATGCGGCCACCGGCGATGCGCTCCAACAGGTCCAGAATGACTTCTCGTTCGCGGAAGCAGTAAAGCAGGGGTGACCAGGCGCCCATATCCAAGCCAAAGGTAGCCAGGGCAATAAGATGGCTGGCGACACGGGACAGTTCGGCTACGATGCAGCGAATGTGTTCGGCGCGGTCGGGCACTTCAATTTGCCCCACCTTCTCCATGGCTGTTACATAAGCGTGGTTGCAACACATGGGAGCCAGGTAATCGAAGCGGTCGGTGTAAACCACCCACTGCTTGTAGTTGATGCCTTCGGCGATCTTCTCGGCGCAGCGATGCAGATAACCCAGCACCGGCGTCACCTTGTAGACGATTTCACCGTCGGTTTCCAGCAACAGCCGCAAGACCCCGTGGGTCGCCGGGTGCTGGGGCCCCATGTTGAGCTCAAGCAGCTCACTCTTGATTTCCCGGCTGTGGTCCTGATCAGCCCAACCGTGATTCATTTTCTTTTCCTCGGTGGCCATTTTATCCCTCCGCCGGATTGTCGTCGCCGGTGGGAGCCGGGGTGTTTGCCGCTGGAGAGCCTTGTGTAATCAAGTCCTTGCCGAATAATGGAACGTTCTTCCACTGGTTGGGCATCTGGTAATCCTTGCGAAGGGGATGACCTTCCCAATCTTCTTCCAGGAGCATGCGTCGCAGATCCGGATGGCCTTCAAAGCGAATGCCCAACATGTCCCAGGCTTCTCTTTCGTGCCAATTGGCGGTGGACCAGACGCCGCTAACGGTTGGCACTGCGGCAACATGGCGCGGAACCCGCACCCGCAGGGTAAATTTGTGTCGCAGGTTGTGACTGTAAAGGTTATAGGCCACACCAAAGTCGCCTTCACCAACGCGGTCGCTGGTCTCGGGCTCACCCGTATCTTTATAACCCAGGATGACCACGGATTTACCTTTGCCGCTGTCGTCATAACCGTCCCAGTCAATTCCCGACAGGCACATTAGCTGGTTGAATTGCAGGCGTTCATCGTCCCGCAGGAAGAGGGCCGCGTCCGCAATTTTTTCCGGTGAAATATCGGCGTGGGCCTCGGCGCCCTCGTCGCTGAACCCCAAGGCATCTTGGCCAAAGTATTCAACCAGCAATTCGTAAATGGCTTTCTGTTCCATGACTCCCGTTACTTCCGGTAGGGAATTTTTTTGGCGTAATCACTGACCCACTTGGGGACCTTGAATTTACCTTCACGGCCGCGGATTTTATCCTGCAGACGCATCAGGCCCTCAAGCAATACTTCAGGTCGCGGCGGACAGCCGGGCACATAAACATCCACCGGCACGATCAAATCGACACCCTTGACGACGTGGTAGCCGTACTTGAAGTAGGGACCGCCACCAATGGCGCAGCTGCCCATGGCTATGACCCATTTCGGTTCGGGCATCTTGTCGTAGATCAGTTTCAGGCGGGTGGCCATTTTGCCGGTCACGGTGCCCGAAACAATCATCAGGTCGGCCTGGCGGGGCGTGGCCCGAAAAGCACCGGCGCCGAAACGATCGATATCGTAACGGGTTGCGCTGGTGGCCATCATTTCGATGGCGCAACAGGCCAGACCAAAGGTGACCGGCCAGATGCTGGACAGTTTGGCCCAGTTGAAAACTTCGTCCACGGTCGTCAGGATGAAGTTCTTGTCATCCTGCTGGTTGATGGTGTGGAACTGCTCGGGAACCTTGAAGTCGAGCATATTCTCCCGCTGGACATCGTATCCTTCGGGGGGAGTGGTGCTATCCCTGCTCATGGGGCGGGAACCTCCTGCTCCGAAGCAGTGCCGGAGGCGGGCTGAGTGTCGGTCTTTTCTGAAGGAGTGCGGTCCATGAGTCCCTTGACCCAGTTCAGGTCACCCTTGACCCAGACATAGACCAATCCCACTGTCAGGATGGCCAGGAAAATTACCATTTCCCAGAAAACCAGGGCTCCCATGCCCGGCACCGGAAAAAGACTCTTGAAAACCACGGCCCAGGGATACAGGAAGATGACTTCCACGTCGAAAATGAGGAAAAAGAGGGACACCAGATAAAATCTCACATTAAAACGGACCCAGCTGGAACCGGAAGGCAACTCCCCGCATTCATAGGAGGTCATCTTGGCCGGGCTGGGATTGCTGGGGCGCAAGAGCATCGCGACACCCAGAGCCAGGCCCGCAAAAACGATTCCGATGATCACGAATATGAAGACTGTCGCAAAGTGACCTTGCACATTGCTGGCAACAGCCACAAACGGGCACATCAGGCTCATGAAAAATCCCGGTTTTCGTTGGTGTTCCGCTTTTTGCCAGCCATTTTTAACAATGCAGAAAAAGCTGAACGGGTGCCGGTTGAAGGTCGGGCTGATCCCGGCCAACCTGTTGGTTGCCAAAACTATGGCAACTTCAGGGCAAATTACATATTTTGAAGCCCTTGCTGTCAAGAGGATTTTGCGATGCAGCCCATTTCTGAGTCCCGAGAGCAAACGCTATGGCGTTGAAGTGGCCTCCTCCCTGCACTTTTCCCGCCATACGACCAGGATTGGCCACATTCTGCACCGTTTGCCACAATTTGTCCAACTGAC
>JAJRZA010000061.1 GCA_024275485.1 Candidatus Krumholzibacteriota bacterium
CTACCCCTACGCTCTCGGCGGCCTCACCCATGTGGCCAACAATCTCGGCACCATGGGTTGGTGGATGCTCTCTCCCGGCCCACTGTTGGCCGACACCCTGCTGTGGCCCCAGGCCGCTGCCTGAGCCATGCTCTTTGTTCTTTGGTCAGTTTGGGGTGTTTCAAATTACAAACAAGGCCGGCTGTTGCCCTTGCTGACCCTGGTGGCGGTACTGGGCAGCATCCTGCCCGCTTTGCCCCTTGAACACCAGATGCATCCGTATCTGGGCTATCTGGGTATTTGCGCAGGAGCTGTGGCCCTGGCTTCCCTGATACCCTCCCGATGGAAAGCATCGCCTTTGTTGCTGGTGGGTTTGACTCTCCTGGCAGCCGCGTGGGGATTTTTCAGCATGGATACAAGACTGAATCAGCGGGATGAATCCGGCTTGCCTGCCGACCCAGTGGTGCGAGCCACGAGCCTTTCCTGGCAAATCTCACGAATGTTGCCGCAGCTTCCCCTGGAGCGCACCGACGACAACCAGCGAGCTGTCACTTTCTTGCAAATACCAACTACCAGTCAGCAAATGGAAATGGCAGACCGTCTGGGAGAGCGTTGGGTTGCTGGAACACCCATGCATGAGAGCATCGGTGGCACCATCGGACCGCGTCTAATCCTGGGCCAAGAAGTCAGGGTGGATTGGGTCAATGCCCTGTTCACCAATCCCAGTGATGCGTTGGTCCTTTGCGAAATGGGCCCGGATTTCCGGCATTGGGGCACTACTGGAAACGCCGCCCTTTATGCAGCCCTGGCCGATGTGGGCATGGGACGCTTTGAGCGGGCGCGAAAACATCTGATCCGCGGGGCTGATCTTAATGATGAGACCATGGTCTTTTCCTTCGACCCCAGCCAAATGGCAGTTTCGGTGGATCTGGTTTTGGCCCGAAAAGTAGACTTCATCGACTGGACACTGGGCCTTCTCGGACCGGAGCATCCGGCCCATGAAGTAGGGGGCTTGCAAGAATTATTCATCAATCTGCTGAGCGCCTGCACAGGTCAGAGCGTTGAACAATTGACAGCCGGCAGCACCCTCGTCATCAAGGAAAAAGGGGCCCGCAGCCATCAGGTTGAGGAGACAAAAGGGAGTGGAAAATGAGTAATTGGAGTCAATTCACCCAGCAAACCCTGGGCCCCTGGACCTTGGGTAAACTCCTGTTGGCATTCGGTTTTTTGGTCGGTGGGTTTGTCCTGCGTGCCATCTTCAACGCCGTGGTGGCCACACGCCTGAAGCACGCAGCCGAAAAGACTGAAACCGAAGCCGACGACATGGCGGTGGCCGCTGTTTTTTCACCCTTTGGCTTGATCCTGCCGATGGTGGGAATTTTCCTGGCCGTGCGAATCCTGTTGGCCATTCATCCCACCTGGTTAAGTAAATCCGATGTTGCATTCCGCATCATAACGATTTTTGTTTTGACCTGGACGGGGTTCAAAATACTCGACGCCATCGCCATCTTCTTTGGCGAGCTGTCCAGTCGCACCGCCAGCAAACTGGACGACCAGCTGGTTCCACTGTTGCGCAAAGCCACCAAAATGTTCCTGTTCATCCTGGCTTTCATTCTCACGGCCCAGAACCTTGGTTATTCCGTCAGTGGCCTGATTGCCGGTTTGGGTATAGGTGGTTTGGCCGTGGCCATGGCTTCGAAGGACACCCTGGCCAACCTTTTCGGGTCGCTGATGATTCTCATTGATCGACCCTTCAACGTTGGGGATTGGATCACGTTCCCGGGCGGTGACGGCGTGGTTGAAGAAATCGGCCTGCGCAGCACGCGAATTCGGACCTTTGCCAAGACCGTCGTCTCCATTCCCAATCAGGCCTTGGCCAACGCCACGGTGGAAAACCATTCCCTGATGCCCAAACGGCGCATCAAATTCACCCTGGGAGTGACTTACGAATCGACGGTGCAGCAGGTGAAGACACTGGTGCAACACATCGAGGACTACCTCAAAAATAATTCCGACATCGACCAGGAATTCATGTTGGTGAAATTCACCACGTTCAATGATTCGAGTTTGGATTTGTTCATCTATTGCTTCACCGTGACTACGGATTGGACCCAACATTTGTCGGTGCGGCAGGATGTAAATCTGAGGGTTATGGAGCTGGTTGAAGAATTGGGCATGGGCATTGCCTATCCTACCCAGACGTTGCATTTGGTGGATGACAAGACGGCTGTTTTACCTGAATAGGGAGGCCGTCCTCCGAAAATTCAAAGCGCCCACCATGGTTTGGCGGGCGCTTTGTTAATCCACTCAAGGGACATTCTTGAGGGTTGATTGTGCGATTAAGGAACCAGAACCAACTTGTTGGCCGTCTGCCAGCCATTGCCTTGGGCGCGACAGAAATAAACGCCGCCACTTTGCTTGATGCCCACATCATTCATTCCGTTCCACACCCACTGATGATCGCCCTGGTCCAGCAGGCCGTGGTGCAGAACCGCAATCCGGCGCCCGGCCAGATCGAAGATGTTCACCGATACCGCGCCGGATTGATCCAGTGAAAGTTTGACCGTGGTTTGGGGGTTGAAAGGATTGGGGGCGGCGGCCAACCGGGCAGGAGCCTGGGCTTGGGGAACGGCTGACAGTGGAACATCAACAACATCAAAGACACCATTGGAAATGGTCACAATGGTGAAGTTGTCAGGGTCGCCCATCATGCCGTCGAGGGTGCCGGTAAAACCATCTTCGCTCACCGCGGTAACCTGGATGGTGCCGCTGGTGCTGCCGAATTTGTGGTTGGCTTGAAGGTTGTCGAACCACAGCTGATAGTCATCGCCTTCGGCCGGTATGGTCAGGTTGGACACCTGATCAATCCAGAGGAAACCTGCGGTCATGGTCTCGGTGTCCACGGTGTAACTGCCAATGGCTGGACCTTCGGGAAAGGTCACAAAAATCACCGCCACATCCTGGGTGCCGTTGGAATTGTCGATGAGGCCGATGGCAATGGCCTGTGTGGTATCGCCCACTGCCCCGCTGATGCCGCCGGCGCTGCCGGAGGTCTGGCCTTCGGGAAAGCTGAGGTCGTCGTTCCAAATAGGACCGTCGGACAGGAAGCTGCCTTCCAGACCGCCGAAGGGCCATTGGAGATAGTCGAAGCTTATGGTGCCCGCGTCGTATTCGGAGTAGATGCTTTGGGCGGCGGCGGGGGTAAAGGCGGCAAAGGTGGCGAACAGGAAGAGGATGGCCATTAGACGATGGGTCAGGCTATATTTTTGCATTGGAGTCCTCCTGGGTGCACTATAAGTTAATGAGTCGATTGGAGTCTTGTTCAGCAAGAGTATAGCATAGGTTTCTGGGTTTCTCCAGAATTTGCCAACTCGATTAGGATATCTTCTGCAAATACCTGGGCGGCATCTATTGCAACGAGCAAATTGACTATCGGAAAGCCTCCTGATTAGTTACCCTAATTGAAACGCCTGGCATCTGATCTACCATCTACAAGACCCGCACTATCGACCACCAAGGAGCCCAGAATGACCGCCAAAATCGAAGCCATCTGCACCAGCGGCGAAAAAGGTGTTGTCAAAACTCCAGTGGATCAGGCGGAACTGCGCGTGAATCACGGCATCGTTGGCGATGCCCACGCGGGCGACTGGCATCGGCAGGTATCGCTTCTGTCCACCGATTCCATAGCCAAAATCAAATCCATCCTGCCGGAGCTCCCCGATGGCGCCTTCGCCGAAAACGTGGTCACCTCCGGGCTGGAACTTAAAACTTTGCCTATTGGCACCAAGCTGCACCTGGGCCAGACGATTCTCGAAGTGACTCAGATCGGCAAGGAGTGCCATCAGGGTTGTGCCATCAGGGAAGCCACCGGCGATTGCGTCATGCCGCGGGAAGGTATTTTCTGCAAAGTGATCCAGGGTGGGACCATTCGTCCAGGCGATCCGGTGTCCGCCATTTCGGATATTTCCGTTTTATAACTGCATTTTTTAGCTGCACTAAATTACAGCAATGCCAAACTTTTGACCTGGGCGTAGACTTTTCGTCCAGGGGCCAGTTCCAAGGCAGTGGACGATCGGCGAGTCACTGCTGCCAGCAGGGTTTCCTGCCCCGCTTTCAAACGCACCACCATTCTGGCCCGGCCATCTTCCCATAGATCATCCACGGCCATGGGCAAAACGTTCAGGATTGACGTCCCCCGTGCAGGCTCAAGGACCAGGCTCACATCCCTGGCTTTGATCAGGATGCGTGCAGTATCACCCACTGCGGATGTTTCCATCGGTGCCCACAAGTCGAAGCCGGCCACTTTCAGACGGGTCAGACCATCTTCATCCTGACCGGATTCCACTTTGGCATGTAGAACGGAGCAGGCTTCACGGCCGGTGGTCAAACCCGCAGTCGGATCGTTCAACACCGTGGCCAACGGACCGGCGGCCTGGACCTTGCCGTCTTTCAAAAAAATCAGGTGGTCACCGAGGCGGGCTGCTTCTTCCAGGTTATGAGTGACATACAGGCTTGGTCTGGCAGAGGTTTGCTGGAGTCGTTCGAGATAGGGATAGATTCTGGCGCGGGCTGTGTGGTCGAGGGCTGCCAGGGGTTCATCCAGCAGCAGAGCGTCCGGATTGGTCAGCAGTGCCCGGGCGAAAGCAACTCGCTGGCCTTCGCCACCGGACAATTCGCCGGTACGCCGCTGCAGCAGATCCCCTAGATCGAACAACTTGATGAGCTCGTCGCGGGTTTGGCTGTTGCCGGAGCCATGACGCTGTGCAAAAGAGAGATTTCCATCCACATCAAGATGCGGAAACAGAGCACCTGTTTGAAAGACCACTCCCAGGTTTCTATGGTGCGCGGGCAAATGAATTCCCTTGTCGTCATCCTGAAGGGTTGTGCCACCCAGAATTATTCGTCCCCGGGCTTTGTTTTCTAATCCGGCCACCGAACGCAACAAGGTGGTTTTGCCACAACCGGAGGGGCCGAAAACCACGGTGCAACCGGTGTCCGGCAGGCTCAGCTCAACATCCAGTTGAAAACCCTTGGAGCGGGACAGTCGGGACTTGATTTGCCAGCTCATCGCACCGTCCTGGTTCTTTGGCGGTTGAGGATTTGCACGACCAGAAGTAGGACGAAAGACAGGGCCAGCAGGACTGCAGCAAGAGTGTGGGCGCGGCTGTAGTCGAGGGCTTCCACATGATCGAAAATGGCGATGGAGACGACCCGCGTTTGACCGGGAATGTTGCCGCCAAGCATCAGCACCACACCGAACTCTCCCAAAGTATGGGCGAAGCCGAGGGATGTTGCCGTCAGGAATCCGCGCCTGGCAATAGGGACGGCTATGGTGCGGAATCGATCCCAGGGACCGGCTCCGAGAGTGGCCGCTGCTTCGAGAGGTTCCGGTCCGATGGACATGAAGGCGTCGCGAATGGGTTGCACCACAAAGGGCAGGGAATAAATCACACTGCCCACCACAAGGCCGGTGAAGGTGAAGACGATGGGTCCGCTGCCCAGAGCGGCGAATACCCGGCCAATGGGGCCGTTGGGTCCCAGGACAACCAGCAAATAAAAACCCAGCACCGTGGGCGGAAGCACCAAAGGGAGGGCGACGACTGCGTCAACAACAGGACGCCACCGGCGGCGGGTTGTAGCCAGCCACCAGGCCACCGGTGTGCCCAGAACCAACAATACGAGTGTGCTGATGGCAGCCAGACGCAGGGTCAGGATAAGTGCTTGCAAATCGCCGGGATGAAGCATCATGGCGCCATGTTTCCTGTGATATAGCCGTGGGCCCGGATCAATTTTTGGGCTTGTTCTCCGGCCAGAAAATGGAGGAACTCCCGGGCTGGTGGGAACGATGCGGCATGAGCCAGCAAAACGGCTTGTTGTTCTATGGGTTGGTACATATTTATTGGGATAATGATAACTTGGCCTTCAGGAAAATCTTTCACTTGGGAAAGGGCCACCAGAGCCGCTTTCGCGTTGCCGGTGGCGGCAAATTGCCAGGTTTGTCCCACGTTGGTTCCCATGATGACTCGGCCGTCAAGATCGGCAGGAAATTTTAGATTTTCCAGCGTTTGCCGAGCTGCTTCACCATAGGGAGCCAGTCGGGGATTGGCCATGGCCACTGGAGCCAATTTTGGGTCTTTCAGAATTCCCCGAAGATCCCGGTCGGTCGGTTCCGACAACCAAAGCACCAGTTGACCCTGGGCATAGACAAATGTTGGATTCGCTTCAGCCCAACCATTGTCCACCAGGAGTTGGGCATGAAGACGGTCGGCTGAAAGGAAAACATCGAATGGTGCACCGGCGGATATCTGGGCATAATGGCGGCCGGTGGAGCCAACGATGGGAACCACTTCGTGTCCGGTAGTTTCCAAGAAGATCGGGCCAAGGTCCTGCAGGCAGGCTGCAAAGTTGGAGGCCACTGCTACTCGCACCTGTTCAACATTTTCCGTGTGCCCAGCACCGGAGTAGAACAACAGCCAAACCAGAAAGCTGCCCATAATAGCGGATTTTTTGTGCAGGCCGGTCACATACGACTCCAGGGTTGATTTTGGGAAAACCATAATCGCACCAACCGGGGGTTCTTCGCAAGGATGGTTTGGAGATGGTTTTGAGAATGTCTTTTTTCCAGGACTGGCTGACAGAACGCTAAATCCTGTTACATTTACATCGTCCGGCCAACATCAACCTCAACAGCGAGCTGTGAATGTCAGATAGTCGTCAAATCCATCCCTACGAACACGCACTCAAGGTGATCCTGGGGGCCGTCACGGCATCCCCAGTATCTTCTGTGGATGTTCACCAGACCCTCGGTCTGGTGCTCGGTGCCGATGTTCGTGTGCCCAGGGATATGCCCGATTTACCTCGCAGCGCCGTCGATGGGTACGCCGTCCAGTCGGACCATGGCCCCCTGTTCACCGTGGTTCAGGAAGTAAGGGCCGGGGTTTTGCCTGAACGCCCGCTGGCCCCAGGTGAAGCTGCTGCCATCATGACCGGGGCAGTGATGCCCGATGGTGCCGATTGCATCGTCATGCTGGAAGTTTGCCGGCTGGAGGGTGACCAGGTTACGGTCCATGAGGGTTTGAAGCCAGGTGCGTTGGTCAATCCTGCCGGTGACGAAGCCCACGTCGAAGAAATTTTCGCCACCGCCGGGACACCCATCACGGCGGCCGTCCACCCGGCCCTGTTTTGTGCCGGGTTGGCAGCCGTGCCGGTCCATCGCCCTCCAAGGGTGGCCCTGCTCGTCAGCGGTGATGAGGTTCGTGAGATTGAAGACGGTCCCGCCCCTGGCCAGGTTTTTAATACCAATCGCTACATCATTGAAGCTTTGTGCACGGGGCTCGGAGTTCCCATCGTGGCGACCCACGCTGTGCAAGACTACGAAACTGCCACTCGTGATCTGCTGGCCGGACTGGACGATGAATGCGACCTGATCGTCACCAGCGGCGGCGTCTCCAAAGGTCGGTATGATCACCTTGGCGCCATCATGCGAGGCGAAGGTTATGAGTTGCTGGTTGGCGGAACCGCCATCAAACCCGGGCGGCCATTGCATGTGGCCCGCAGCGGCAAAGGCACCCTGATATTTGGCATGCCCGGCTACCCATCCGCCTGTCTGACCAATGCGTTCTTGTATCTGGTGCCAGCTTTGAAAAAAGCGGCTGGGCGAGCGGAATATGCGACTCGCTGGTTCCCGGTGGAACTGGCTGATGCCATGCGCGGCCGGCTGGAAAAAACATATTTCAACCGGGCTCGTTTCCAACAAAAGGGCCATCAATGGTTTGCCCATGACCCCGGCTCCCAGATATCATCTCATTTTTTAAACTTTGCCCGTTGTCATGGATTGGTTCGCATGCCGGTGGATGCCCCTGAGGGTCATTTCGGCGGTGCCTTCACCCTGGATCCGGGTACGGTTGTGTCGGCGTTGGATTTCGGCTGGGAGTTGGCATGAGTGCCAGGCAAAAACCCACCACCATGGCCTTTGTCGCCTGGTCCGGCACAGGCAAGACAACCCTCGTTGAAAATCTGGTACGATTGGCTGCCGAACAAGGCCTTTGCGTGGGAGCTTTGAAACACGATGCCCACCGCTTCGAGATCGACAAACCCGGCAAGGACAGTCATCGCTTCACCACCGCCGGAGCCGATTCCACCATGATCGTCGCCGCCGACAAGTTGGCTTTGGTGCATTTGCACAAGACCGCACCGCCGGTGGACGAGCTCATCACAAGACATTTTGGGCATTGCGACCTGGTTTTGGTTGAAGGCTGGAAAACCAGTGACCTGCCGCGCATTGAAGTGCACCGTCACGAGTTGGGGCGTCCCCTGCTTTGCCGCGACGAAACCTACGATCCCAACCTGGTTGCGGTAGCCAGCGATGGTTCCGTCGATGTTGACGTGCCGGTGCTTGATCTGAACAACCCGGCGTCAGTGCTCGACTTCATCCAGAGAGGAGCGTGGCGGTCGTGAGAACACCCATGCAGGATTCCCATCATCGACATATCAACTACCTGCGCCTTTCGGTGACCGACCGCTGCAATCTGCGTTGCAGTTACTGCATGCCGGCCGAAGGATTGCCTGTTTTTGACCGCGGAGAACTGCTTACCCGCACTGAAATCATGACCATCGCCCGGCTGGCAGTTGGGCTGGGAATCCGCAAAATCCGGGTCACCGGCGGCGAGCCTTTGGTCCGGCCGGACATCGTGGAACTGCTGGATGAAATGGGTCACCTGCCGGATCTTGAGCGGCTGGTATTGACGACCAACGGACTGCGACTGGGGAAACTGGCGTCACCACTGAAACAAGCCGGGGTCAGTGGTGTCAACATCAGCATCGATTCCCTGGATAAGGATCTCTACCGTGAGATCACCCGCGGTGGCGATTTGCAGCGCTGCCTCGAAGGCATCGACGCTTCCATAGAAGCAGGACTGCACACGAAAATCAATGTGGTGGTCATGAGCGGGGTGAACGATCACGAGGCCCCGGATTTTGTGGAATTTGTCAGAACCCGGCCCATCTCGGTTCGCTTCATAGAGTACATGCCGACCCGTGGCAAGGATCATGGGAAGTCTCTCACTCTACCCACTGCCGAGTTGTTGCAACGATTGAATCGCCAGATGCCGTTGGAGGCCATCGAGCGGTCTGGTGGTTTGATCATGGCCGGCCCGGCCCGGAACTTCCGGATACCAGGCTCTTTGGGAAACGTGGGCGTCATCTCACCAGTTTCCTGCAAATTTTGTGACGACTGCAATCGTATCCGCATCACCTCCACTGGCCTGGCTCGTGGGTGTTTGTTTCATGATTCCGGGTTGGACCTCAAACCCTGGTTGCGCCCCGGCGATGAAAAAGGATTGATCGAAGCCCTGCGCCGTGTGGTGAACGACAAACCCTCTGGACATCAGTTGGACCAGGGCGAAGGCCCGGATATTGTACCGATGTCGCAGCTGGGGGGCTGAAATGAGCGACATCCGCAAGGTGACCGGTGCGATTTTGATAGGTGGCGAATCGCGCCGCATGGGCCGAGACAAGGCCGACCTTCTGTGGGATGGCAAGACCCTTGTAGAGCGGGTGCACGAACGCATTGCGCCGCTGGTTGAAGAGGTTTTGTTGGTGGTGCGACCGGATCGTTTACCATGGGCCGAAAATCTGGCGCCAACAGGTGTGAGAGTGGTCACCGACCGTGTGGAAGCTCACGGTCCGCTGGCCGGAATCCATGCCGCCCTGAGCGAAGCAGCTTTCGCGCGGGTTCTCGTTGTGGCTTGCGATATGCCGGATCTTCAACCGTCGCTATTGGTTGGATTGTTGGATGATGCCTCGGCCGAGGTAGTGGTACCGCGCACGAAGTTTGGTTTTGAGCCCTTGTTGGCGGTTTATGCGAAGTCCTGTTTGCCAGCCGTGGAACAGGCACTGGCGGATGGGCCAAGCAGAATTCCAGCATTTTACGCCAAGGTCTCGGTGAGTGAATGGAATGAATCCAGACTGCGTCGACTGGACCCCGAATTGCGCTCGCTGGTCAATGTGAACCGACCCGAGGATCTTACTCGATGACCAGCGTCAGCCCACAAAACTCATGGCCAACCCAATCAACGCACCAAAAACGCCACCCCAGACTACCAACCAGCCCAGATGCTTGCGGATCATCTCCTGGATGATCTCCTTCACCTGATCCGGGGTCAGTTCAGCCAGTCTATTGTCGACAATGATCTCAACGTGTCCCCGGATGGAATCCCCAATGGCTGAGCCACTGATCTGTCCGGCCAAGGCAGCCTGAAAGCTCTCCGATTCAGCAATTTCCACGAAGGCTTCATCGAATTTTTCGGTGAAGGGATCACGCAAAGGTTCCAAGGCTTCCAGTCCACCAAACATACCCAGCATGCTGCCGAATGATGACTCCTGGACAACTTCCACAAACTTCCCGAAAAGCAGGTCCTTATCGAAAGATTCAGCCAGTTTTATCAAATCGGGTCCACCATCATCACCATGGGATTCAAAAAAAGATGCGATGTTTTCTTCGGAGAAGAACTGCCCCATGACCAGATCCTTGATGCCGATTTTGAATTCGGCAAAGCGGGACGGGATGACCCCTGAACCGTAGAGCAGCGGCACTCGTTCAAAGAGCATATAAATGGCCAACCAGTTGGTGATCGCTCCGGAAAAGGCAAAAAAGCCCATGGATTTGATTTGGGCGGCATACACGGGCGTGTAGAAACCCGCTGCGATCAGGGCAAGGGAGACCAGATTGGTGGCCAGACTTTTGCTCATTGGTTTGTCCTGTTGGAAATGAAAAACGTGAGTTGAATGCCGTATTGGGAGCCATGGAAATTTAATGGAATATCCCGAAATTACAACAATTAGTGCTGAGATCCCCAAGTTGGCCATTCCCAGGAGACCAAACACCAAAGCAATCCCCTTGCCACCAAACCAGTTCTGTGTAAACTGTTTCCGGAAGGCTGGCGGCGGGCATCTCACCACCAACCGATTCATTTACCTCAGGACGGACAATGCCCCCTTCAAAAATTTTCAAACTGGCCATCTTGATCACCCTGGTCTGCCTGACTTTCACCCAACACCTGAACGCGGGCCTCGGGCTCCTGGGCGGCTTGATATTCGCCCTCACCCTCGGCAATCCATTCCGCAACTTCACCGAAAAGTGGGCCGGCCCCATCCTCAAAATGAGTGTGGTCGGTTTGGGGTTTGGGTTGAATTTGCAAACCCTCTGGGCCAACACCCAGGACGGAATCTGGCTGACGGTATCCACCATTGCTTTTGCCCTATCAGCGGGTTTGTTGCTGGGACGATTGTTGGGTGTGGACGGCAAACTCTCCACGTTGATCTCCACCGGCACCTCCATTTGCGGTGGCAGCGCCATTGCAGCCATGTCGCCCACCATTGGAGCCGGGAAGGAGCAAACAGTCATCTCCATTTCCATTGTTTTTATTCTCAATGGAATCGCCTTGTACGTTTACCCGTGGCTGGGACATTTTTTCAATTTGAGCCAGCAACAATTTGGTCTCTGGGCGGCGCTGGGGATCCATGATACCAGCTCCGTGGTGGGCGCGGCGTCTCTCTATGGTGAAGAAGCTCTCAAAATAGCCACCACAACCAAATTGGTACGGGCGTTGTGGATAATTCCCCTGGTTCTTGGGGCTTCGGTTTTCATGAGCCGAAGCCAGGGCCAAAAGGGGCGAGCCAGGATCAATATACCCTATTTTATTTTTCTGTTTGTCTTGGCTTCTGGCATCACGACTTTTGTGCCTTTGGCTGCCAAAACAACACCGGCATTGGTGCACTTGGCAAAAATTGGGCTGGTGTTGAGTTTGCTTTTTATGGGGGCTGGATTCACCAGGGAATTGGTCAGGACTCTGGATTTGAAACCAATGATTCAGGCGGTTGTTTTATGGTTATTGGTATCAAGCGGGTCGTTGTTGGCGATTCTCCGTCTTTGATCTTGGCAGGTCATGATTATGGTTCAATTTCCCGCCGGCGGGAATTTTGATGGCGGCAGACCTCTTGGCCTGCCGCCGTTTTTTTAAAAACTGTATCCCTAGATAGCCTTCGTTGCCTTCTTCAACCAACTCTTATGCGCCTTGTCCAACCGCGGACTCAACTCTTTGAAAACCCGCTTGTGATAGCTGTTCAGCCACCCAATCTGATCCCCGGTCATCAGTTTTTTGTCAACCAGACTGGTATCAATTGGAGCTAGGGTCACCGGATGGAAGGTGTACCAGGTCTTGTCCGCTGTGCAGTGCTTTTCATCCCGCACAACAAAGGCCAGGTGTTCGATGCGAATGCCAAATTTCCCCGCCTCGTAATGCCCTGGTTCCACCGATAGAATATTTCCTTCCACCAGTGGCGGAGTGACAATGTTCTTCAAACTATGCGGCCCTTCATGAACCCCAAGATACTGCCCCACACCATGACCGGTGCCATGGGCATAGTCTTCGCCGATGGCCCACAGGGCGCGTCGGGCGAACATTTCCTGACGCTGCCCGGTAGTACCGGCCGGGAAAGGAATCATGGTACAATCGATGGTGCCCATCAGTACTCTGGTGAAGCATTCGATCTGCCGACGATTCGGTTGGCCCAGGGCAACGGTTCTGGTGATGTCGGTGGTGCCTTCGGGATACTGACCACCACTGTCGATAAGGTATAACCCCTGCGGCTTCAGCTTGGCACAACTCTCTTCCACGGCGCTGTAGTGAATAATTGCGCCGTTGGCAGCGTAACCACTGATGGTGCTGAAACTCAAATCCTGGAAACCTTTTCCTTCGGCCCGGAATTCCGCCAGGCGGTCCGAGGCGGTTATTTCCGTCTGTCCACCCGCTGGTACGGCTTTTTCCAGCCATTTGAGAAACTTGACCATGGCCACGCCGTCTCGTCGATGGGCCTCGGCGAAGCCTTCGATCTGAACCGCATTCTTCACTGCCTTCAGGGCGGTAATGGGCGAAGGCGCAAAGTGGAAGTCGGCCCCTTTCAAGGTATCGACCACACGACGGTTGGTGCAGGATTCATCGATCCAGACACAGGTTTTTTTGGCCTTCGCCAATTTTTCAAGATCATTCCAGATCGAATCGTAGCCTTTGATGGTCGCCTTGCCCTTGAGTGTTTTGGTGATGCCCTTGTTTACCTTTCGCGGGTCCACATAAATGGTGGCCGCTCGTGAAGTGACCACCACATAGGCGGTGACCACCGGCGTAAAAGCGATGTCCCTGCTGCGCACATTCAGCAACCAGGCAACCTGATCCAGACCGGCGATCACGTGGGCCGTGGCGCCAGTGTCCTTCATGGCCGCACGAACCTTGGTCAGCTTGCTCTTCACCGTTTCACCACAAAATGTCACCGGGTGATTTACCATGGGAGCCAGAACGGGATCCGGACGGCCGTCCCACAACTCACCCACCAGGTTGGGCGTAAAATATTTCACCTTGATACCATACCCGGCCAATCCGGCATCGAATTCGCGGGCTGCGGTGACGGAAATCACACTGGCATCCACACCCAGGCTCTGCCCCTTCTTCAACTGGGAAGCCACCCACTGGACCTTGCTCGGTGTGCCGGGTTCGCCCATGCGCATCAGGTCGATGCCGGAACCTTTCAACTCCATGGAGCCTTGCAAGAAGTAGCGACCATCAGTCCACAGCCCGGCCTTTTTCATGCCGATGACGACTTCGCCGGCCGACCCGGTGAAACCACTGAGCCAGGCGCGATGCTTCCAGCACTCGGGCAGATACTCGCTCATGTGAGGATCGGCGCTTGGCACATAATACGCATCAACCTTGTGTTTTTTCATCAGTTTGCGCAGGGCACTTACCTTTTCGCGGGCGTTCATTGGAGCCTCCATCAGGGCTTGGGTTTCAATTCTAGATTCAGGATCATACGATTTAGTTCCAGGCAGGTTTCACACCTGGTTTTCCGGATTTTTTTCCTGCCAGGATAAGGGCGGCATCCTGCTCCAGGGTGGTTTGCGGACTTTCGATTATACGGCCCAATTCGACACCGTCGCTCATGAATATGAACGTGGGAACGAGCTCCACCTGGTAGGTTTCTCGTAATGAAACATCGAAGCCGATGTTGTCCATGATTTCCCGGGCAGCCTCGTCGGTGCTGCGCCCCACCGCAAACATGGTCAGTTCCAGGTGCGGGTTGTCTGTTTCCCGAAGAATTTTCCAGAACCGCGGCACTTCACGTTGGGAGTCGTGACACCAGGTTCCCAGCACGCAGATGATCTCAATGTCATCTTTCACTTCAGCCAGTGTGGCCACGTCTTCAACCGCTGGTTCATATGCTGATGGTTCTTCATCCCAGTCAGGAAGGAGACGGGGAAAATCGGCCTCAATGACCTCACCCAACAACTGCCTTCCACGATCGGATTCGTATACCTGCATCCCGGCCCGGCAGGCTGCGGAAGTTTGACCGTTGTGAAGATTACCCATGGGTGTTTGTGCCTGGGCAACCGTGGTCAGAGCCCAAAAAACCAGGGCAAACAACAGGATTCGGGATTGTTTAACAGCTCTATTGGGAACAAACCCAGTGACCAATTCACACAACATTTCACTCAACCTCCTGACAACTTGGGTAAAAATTTGGTATAATGATAATGAGGTGGTCGCTCCATTTCCGCCACCAATTTCACGCCATCATGAAGAGGAAAATCATGTTTCCCAATTTTTCGGGGTGCTCCCGTCACCTGAAAATTGTTCTTTTGACCGGTTTGATGCTGGTTGTGTCCGGCAATTTTGCCCAGGCCGCCGCCGATCTTCACCACGCTGCCGGTTTGACTCGGATGCAAACCCCCGCGCCCACCGGTGTGGTGGTGGTGAAAATGAACCGTGCTCTCTTGGGCGATAAAGCCAACGCGCCCCAATATTTGGCAGCCACAGTCGGACTCCTGCTGCCCGATGCTGTGGTTGAGCCTCGTTTTTCCGGGCTGTCCAGGAGCCTCGCCGAAGGTGTTCTCAGTCGCTACTTCCAATTCAGGACCAAAGGACTGACCCAATGGGAATTGCTCAAAGTCGTCGCCACCCTGAACGCGGATGCCTCGGTGGAAGTGGCATTCCTGGAACCCGTGGCCGTTCCCGCCGCCCTTGGATTTGATGCCTTCACCGGTGCCGTTCCCGAGGTTTCCCGGGCTGCTGAAAATGCTCCCAAGTCCGTGGATCCCGGGGTTCAACCACCCGTTCAAGTGAACACCCCCGATTTCGAAAACCTGCAGGGTTATCTGGCGGCAGCTCCTCTGGGCGTTGGGGCCCTGCCCATGCGCAGCCAGAGCGGCGCCCTCGGGGCCGGCATAACCATCATCGACATTGAAGGTGCCTGGTTGTGGGCCCACGAAGATCTGCCTGATCCGGTGATCGAACTGGGTCAGCAAATCAACGACCTGGGCTGGCGTTACCACGGCACCGCCGTTATGGGTGAGATGCGAGGCCACGACAACGGCTTCGGAGTGACCGGGATCACGCCCGATTGTTCGGTGGGAGCCTCATCCATTGGTGGATCCAGTACGGCCAACGCCCTGGCTTCCGCCGTGGACAATTTGCAACCGGGTGATTTGATTCTCATCGAACTGCACGCACCCGGCCCCAACGCCAACGGCAGTGGTCAATTTGGTTACGTGCCCATGGAGTACTGGCCCGACAACTTCGACATCATTCGTCTGGCCACCGCCAAGGGAATCATTGTTTGTGAAGCGGCCGGCAACGGTTACCAGAATCTCGACGGTCCCGAATACCTGGGATTGTTCGATCGCACCGTTCGCGACAGCGGAGCCATCATGTGCGGCGCCACTGCCGGTAGTGGACTTTTCAGTGCGGATTTTTCCAACAACGGGACGCGGGTCGACCTCAACGGCTGGGGTTGGTCCGTCACTACCTGTGGTTACGGCGACCTGCAATCAGGGGATGAAACCGAGCTGTACACCGCCGATTTCAGCGGTACCAGCAGCGCCTCTCCAATCGTCACCGGGTCGGTGGCCAGCCTGCAGGGAATGGTAAGATCGAGTTTAGGATTCGGCCTGGACGCCCGCATGGCCCGGAATCTGCTGCGGGAAACCGGAACCCCCATGACCAGCGGATCTCTTATCGGCACTCGGCCAAACCTTGAAGCCGCCTTTGCCCATGCCGATACCACCGTCGGAGAAATCATCGGCACCGTCATCGACCTGAATACGGCTCTTCCGGTTTCCGGGGCATTGGTGCAGGTTGATGGCAACGGATCCTTCACCATGACCGATGAAAACGGCCAGTGGCGTCTCCCACTGTCTGCGGGCATTGTCACTTTGGAATTCAGCTCCTACTATCACTACTCAACCATCACCAGCCCGCCCATCATTGCCGGCCAAACCGTGGTTTTGAACGTATCGCTGGTCCCATTCGATCTCATCAACATCACCGGCCGTGTATATGGTCCCTCCGGCGCCGTGGCTGGAGTTCTGGTCACCCCCACGGATCAACCGGTCCTCGGTGATACATCCGATGCCAACGGCTTTTTCAGTGTCTCGTCCGTGCCCGCCATGTACGACTACACCTTGATGTTCGATGGGGTTTCCGGCTATGGGGCCAGGGTGGAAGTCATTGCCACCAGTGGCCTTACCGAAGACGTCCATATCACCCCCATTTTACCCGTCATCACCGAAGATTTCGGTTTTGGAGACGGCGGATTCAGTGCTGAAGCAGGCTTGTGGACCCACGGCGCGCCGCCGGTCAATGTCACAGGCGGGGCCTTTGTCTCGTGGGCCTGTTGGGGTATCGGCATGGATGGCGATTACGGCGATGACGAAAACGACATTCTCACCAGTCGTGTATTCAACCTCAGCGGAGTCACCGGTGGTGACTACTTCCTCAGCTTCCACTTCTTCAGCGCCACGGAAGCCGGCTTCGATGGTGTGAATCTTGAAGTCGCCGGTGAAAGCGGCTTCGAGCTGTTGCAGCCCCTGGAAGGTTACACCGACCCAAGCCTCGGTGGACTCGGAGGGGACGCCGGCTGGAGTGGCCAATCCGGTCGTTGGCAGGGTACGGTTTTCGACATCGGCGCCTTTGCCGATGCCGACTTCCAATTCCGTTTGAACTATGGCTCGGACAGCAGTGTGACCGAACAGGGATTCTACATCGACGGCATCGCCTTCGGGTCGGGACTGGTGGCCTCCCCCGTTCCCGGCGGCGGCACTCCTTCGCCGCTGACCTCCAGCCTGAAAGCCTGGCCCAACCCATTCAACCCCCTGGTGAACCTGGATTTCTCCATCAGCAAACCAGGACATCTTCTGGTTGATGTGTTCGATGTTCGCGGCAACCGGGTACGTACCCTGCTCGATGCTCCGGTGGCCGAAACCCGGGGCACCCTGAGTTGGGACGGTCTGGGCGACAGCGGTCGAACACTCTCCAGCGGCGTTTACTTTGTGCGACTGGTCGGCCCGGACAACCAAACCACTTCACAAAGAGTTGTATTAGCCAAGTGATTCGATTAAGGTGGCCCGGCACACGGATGAATTCCGGACCGGGCCATTTTTCTTGGGGACAACACATGCCAGTTTCGCAAAAGGATCGACATTTGAACGCCGGCCGTGGTTCAGGGTTTATTCTTTCCCGCATCGCCAAAAGCAGCCGGGCGATGACTCTTCTGATGGCTCTCTTTCTGCAAATCATACTGCAGCCCCTAGATCAGAGTTTTCCATTTCTTTCACTTTTGCTGCAACTGGCACTGATCTTTGCCATTTTCTTCATGGTGGCTGATTGCCGGGCTCATTTGATAATAGGCCTTAGCCTTGGCATCCCTGCCAGCATCCTCCTGATTATCGTCCGGGGTGATGCATACACCAACATCACCTGGGCAGCCTATCTTCTTATCCTCGCCCTGTATCTCCATGTGATAAGGCTGATGATGATACAGATTTTCAACGCTGTGAAAATAACGGTAGAGACTATTGTCCTGGCCATGTGCACTTATGTTTTGCTGGGTACATTATGGTCGCTTCTCTACATCCCCGTGGCTGTGTTGATTCCCGATTCATTTGTCTTCAATGGGGTGACTGACGGTGCGTCCATGTACAGTCAGCTCAGCTATTTCAGCTTTGTGACCCTGACTACTCTGGGGTATGGCGATATTCTCCCCGTGGCTTCCATAGCCAGGTCCTTGGCTATACTGGAAGCGGTGACCGGAACCCTGTTTATAGCTGTGTTGATCTCACGTCTGGTGGGGTCGTACTCTTCCAACCGGCGGAAAGACTAGTCACCGGTTTTATTCGGAAGCGGGCTCAAGAGTTTTTTCGAATTCGAACTCATCCCGCACCGGAATTCCGTAATAGCCAATGCGGGGAATACTCGGCTTGAGCAACCGTATCTTGGTCATACCACCAATTCGCACATTGGTCAGGAAAAATCCGCGGCGCTGAAAAAAACGATGGGCGTCGAGGTTGTCGTTGGGTGTGATAACCCAAATCTTGGTGCAGCCCAATTCCAGGGCCGTCTTTTCCACCTGTTCCAAAAGCATGGTACCTACCCCGGAGAACTGGCTCAAACTGTCGATGGTCACCAACTCGCACAAGTCACCGACTATGTGGTAAGTGGCCAAGCCCAGACGTTCGGGTCCCAGGGTGACGATAAACCCGGGGAGTTTGTGGGGATCGTGCACTACGTCGCGGGAGACGACAAATTCTCCACCGAACAACAATTCGGTGCGCTCTTTGACCCAGGTCCTGTCGTCTTCGGAAAGCAGGCTGACTTTCATTTCCATATTCCCGGCTTTAATTCGAATCCCAATATTCCACTGGTGAAGTTCCAATAGTGGGAAATGCTACTCCAGGATGCAAGTTGAACCCTTGATTCAGGCAAATTGAGCCAAAGCGATCCCTCCGGTGACACCTTGGTGACGAATCGGATAATTTTATCCACATTAAAATTTGCGAGGCCAATTGGGGCCTGTTATTTTTGCAACACACTTTAGGGTTCTGGTTTCAAAATGCGGGTCTTCCCGCCGGAGATCACCATGTTCCGCAAACGCACCACTGAAGAACACCAGGCAGCCGCAAAACGGCGACGGTTGGTCTTTCAATCCCGTCCCCGGCCCCCTTTTCGTCCCCGCACCGCAGTGCAAATACTGAGCATCGGGACGATTCTGCTGATCGGCTGGCAGTTTATTTCCTGGGTCCAGGGATTGGAAAACGGCATCACCACAGGCACTCGTCCACCGGGCGTAGAAGGTTTCCTGCCAATCAGCGCCCTGATCAGTCTGCGGCACTGGTTTGAAAGTGGGGAGTTTTCCAGGGTGCATCCCGCAGGCCTTGTATTGCTCTGTTTGGTCCTGCTGACCGGGCTGCTTTTGAAGAAAGCCTTTTGTTCGTGGCTCTGCCCGGTTGGCACCTTTGCAGAGTTGCTTGCACGCCTTTCTCACCGGGTTTTTGGTCGTCGTTTGAAGCTGCCGGTCGGGTTTGACTACCTTCTGATGAGCCTCAAATATTTGATCCTGCTTTTCTTTGGCTACGCCATTTTCGTCACCATGACTCCCAGGGATATCAGTGATTTTCTGGTGACGCCCTACAACAAGGTGGCGGACATCAAGATGCTGTATTTCTTCGCCAACCTGTCGGTCACCTCCTTGTGGACCATTTCAATTTTGACGGTCCTTTCATTCATTTTACCATATTTCTGGTGCCGATATCTGTGCCCCTATGGAGCCTTGATCGGCCTGGTTTCCCTGTTTTCCCTGACCAAAGTCAAACGCAGCGTGGCCGACTGCACCAGTTGCGGCAAGTGCGCAGCCGTGTGTCCCTCTTTTCTGGCGGTGGACTTGAAGACCACCATCAATTCCGTGGAATGCACCGGTTGCCTTGAATGTGTCGCCAATTGTCCGGAAGAGGATGCCCTGCGGATGCTCACACCGCGAATCCGGCAATACCATGTGCGGCCTGTGGTTTTTGCCGTTCTGGTGCTGGCACTTTTCTATGGCGGCATCCAGATGGCGCGCCTCAGCGGGTACTGGCGCAGCAACATTGACCAATCCGAGTTGGTGGATCGAGTTGAACGAGGGTTGGATGGACCGGATTACGATCATGTGGGGCGTCCCAGTTCCAACCACCGGGAATAACCCACTTTACCCCAACTATGCATAACCACGTTGACCGAAACCACTTAAGTTGCTGCCATGGTACACCAGCAGTGGAAAAAGTCAGGATTTTCTGGACCTCATGTATCACGGATACACCACGGTCCAGAAAATCCTGACTTTTTCCACTGCTGGCGCACCCTGAC
>JAJRZA010000062.1 GCA_024275485.1 Candidatus Krumholzibacteriota bacterium
CCGCCTGCAACGCGAAAACCGATGCCGGGGGCCGCTCTTACAACATCGCTCTCGGTGGTCGCATCACGGTCAAGGACTTGTGCCTGAAAATACGTGATCTGGTGGGCAGTGATATTGAACCGGAACACGAAAGCGATCGACCCGGCGATGTCCGTCATTCGCAGGCAGATGTAAGCCTCGCACGAAAATATCTCGGTTATCAGGGCAAAATCGACTTGGACGAGGGGTTGCGGCGAACTGTTCAATGGTATATTGAAAACAAGTAGTTCCAGGGAGGGACGCATGCAACGTAATAAGACCCATTCAAATCAACCAGAGACGCAGCGGCTGGTGGGGATCTTCCTGCTGGTCATTTCGATGCTGATGCCGCTACAGGGGGTGGCCCAGCCTTTTCCCGAAGGCCATGTAAGGCGTTTGACTCCTGGTGACGTGATTCAAGTCAGTATTCCAGATCGGCCGTCGATGAATGCAACCCTGACACTGGACGCAGGCGGTAAGGTGTCCATCCCCGAGGTTGGAGACATTTTTCTCAGTGGATTGACGAGCACCGAAGCTGAACTTGTTTTGCGCCAGTGGATACGTCTTTTTGATCCATCCATTGAGCGGGTGGAGGTTTTTCTCCAGTCCGGTGGGGGCAATGGGGTGGACTTTTTCCTTATGGGCGAGGTGGTTCGGCCAGGGATGTATTCTTTTGTCAAGATCCCGTCATTTATGGACCTTTTGCGTGCAGCAGGCGGGCCTACCAACATCAGCAATCTGAGGCAGGTGCGCCTGATCAGGGAAGCCGGGAGCAAAACCGAAGTTTCGGAACTGGATCTTTCGGTGCTTTTTGAAGGTGGAGATTCTCCGGATGTGGCATTGCAGTCTGGAGACACTCTGGTGATTCCTGCCCTCCTTGCAGGTGTATCTGCGGTACCCACCTCCACCGGTGTCAAGGTTTTCGGTGCCGTGGAGGTTCCCACCGTGGTTGATATCAAGGGGCCCACCCCTATGTTGGATGTACTGATGCTGGCGGGGGCTCCGACCGCTGATTCGGAAATATCCGAGGTTTACTGGGTCCACCATGTTGGAAATTTGCCCGAGGCACGTGTGGTGGACCTCAGAAAGTATTTGGAAGAAGGCAATCCAGTTGGCAACCCATTGGTTTACCCCGGAGACACCATCCGGGTGGATTACTATGAGGAACCGTGGATTCTGCAGGCCATTACATTTACCCTGGTGTCCATGGCCGCTGTGGCGACAATTTGGCTTGCTTATGATAGGGTCGTCAACGAATAAACGAAGTACTATTTGTCTTGAAGCAAATCCTTTCGGGCTGCCAGGAAAAAAACCAGTCCGATGACCACTGCCAGCCAGAGAGTGAACAATCGAACCAACAGGGCCACCGCAGCAGCGGTAGCCCCTGTCATTTGCAAACTGCCCAACAACCAGATAATGGTCGCTTCGGTTCCGCCCAGGCCTCCCGGCAGGAAAGAAAGAGAACCTACCAATGTGCCTGCCGCATAGATAAAAATAGCCTGACCCAAAGGGATGGGAAAGCCCAATCCGGAACAGACCAGCCAAAGGCCAAGGCATTCGCACAGCCAGGCAACGGTGCTTAGAAGGATGGAAAAAGTAGTCTGAGAGGGCCGCAGCAGGATCCCCATGGAATCAAGGGATTCTTCTAAACCCGGACGATGCTTGGCGAGCAGCGGACTTCGGGCTGCTTTGGAAAGAAAAAATCGCCTGATCCCTGGCCTCTGGAAAAGAAAAAGCAGGATGGGAATTCCTGCGGCAGCCCACAGGCCGGTGGTCAGGCCGGTAAATGATCCGGGCCAGAAAAATATACCAACCACGGCCAGGATTAGAACCGCCAGGAAGTCGTAGATTCGTTCCGCAACGATGATGGGAATGCCATGGGACAGGGGAATTCCAAATCTTTCCTTGAGGATGCCAGCCTTGAAGACTTCGCCAATTTTACCTGGAGTGATGACCATCATGTAAGTTGCAAAATAGAGACAAATGGACTGACGCAGCGGTAGGGGGCTACCAAGGGTTTTGAGGTAAATTTCCCAGCGCCAAAACCGCAAACCGTAGTTGATCAAGGAAAGTCCGCCAAGTAGAAGTAGAAACAGTGGTGGAAATTTTTTGATCTCTTGACTGATATTGTCCCAACCAAAAAATAGGGCCAAAGCCCCATATAGAGCTACTGAAAACCCAATAACAGCGAATGAGCGGGTGGTGAATTTACTTGGAAGGTTCATTTTACTAGCAAAACCCCAAAAAGCAGTACCGTTATCAGGAACCATTCCGATGATGGGACCACCATTGGATCAAGGCGTCTATTATGGTTCTAAATACTAATTTTGGCAATACAAAATCAGGGTTTTAGTTACCCCAAACCAAACCTTGTGATTTTTTTTTGATTTTAACACATAAAAGAGCAAAAAAACCCCTTGCCTTGAATTGTGAAATAGTGTACAATTAAGTCTCGAACATCGCTCCATCCAATTCGGGGGAATTTGAGGAGCACGAGTCTTGCCTTATCATTAGCCCTGTTTCACAGGCAGATAATCACCGAGTAGTGGCGGGAAAAATATGACTAATAGATTCTACTTTAACAAGTTAGCGCAGAGGGCTACCCTCGGGGGTATGAAATTCGCATCCGCTGGGAGCGGAGGTCAACATTCTGGCTTGGCTGCTGTCTCCGTGGATGGCCCTGTTCCATCACCTGGTCCTTCTTCGGAAAAAGAACTCCCCAACGATTTTCAAGTGCCTGTCGAACTCCCTGGGGACTTGTATCTCGACCTCAAACGGGTTTTCGATGTGGTTGTTTCGCTGGCTGCATTGGCTGTTTTTGGCTTGATCCTTCCCATTTTGGCCTTGGTGATCAAACTAGATTCTCCAGGTCCGATCTTCTATAGCCAGGAGCGTGTTGGCATCAACCGGAGGCGCCGAAGTCGGCGTGAGTCCGAGCGTTCCAACAACGACCGGCGGGGCATTCTTCTTCCCGGAACTCCTTTCAAAGTTCACAAACTCCGCACCATGGGCGTCAACGCTGAGGCTTCCGGCCCTCAATGGGCATCAAAGAATGATGTTCGGGTTACCAGGGTTGGTCGATTCCTGCGCAAAACCCGTCTGGATGAAGTGCCTCAGTTTCTGAACGTTCTTGTGGGTGAGATGAGCCTGATTGGTCCTCGCCCTGAGCGCCTGGTCTTTGTTCGGAAATTGGAGTTGGACATTCCTAAATATCATGAGCGCCTGCTGGTTCTGCCCGGTATCACCGGTTTGGCCCAGGTCATTAATGGCTACGACGACAGCCTCGATTCCGTTCGCCGCAAGGTCGAGTTGGATCGCCAATACATCCGCAATTCCGGGTTCGCCCAGGATGGAAGAATCCTCTTCAACACCGTCGGTGTGGTGTGGAAAGGGGAAGGAGCCCGGTAGTCCGTCTGCCTGCCCAACCTCGCCCGGACCTCTTTGAGAGGTCCGGGCTTTTTTCTGCCCTTGATTCCCTGAACTCCGGGCACCATAATCCAATCCATGAAACCTGTAGTCATGGTCATCGACGATGAACAGGCCATCCGCCTGTTTCTTGAAGCCACCCTCGAAGACGAGGGTTATTCCGTCGTGACCTTTGGCGATGGCACCGATTCCCTGGATTGGCTCTCCCGCTCTGTTCCGGATCTTGTGCTGCTGGACCTGATGCTGCCGGATATGAGCGGTATCCAGGTCCTTGATTCCTTGAAAAAATTGTACCCTCATCTGCCCGTGGTTATGATCACCGCCTACAGCCAAACAGACACTGCTGTCCAGGCCATGAAACTGGACGCCTATGATTACGTGAGCAAACCCATCGAACTGGATCGTCTGCTGCGTGTGGTGGCCAAGGGTTTGGAAGAGACAGCCGATGTCCGGCAAAGGTTCCAGCAGTCCAATCAAAGTGATCTTTTTCATGGCATCAATGATGTGATTCCCAGTCAGAGCGTGGCGATGCAGGAGATATATCAGGTCGTTCGAAAAATCAGTGGCGGGCCTTCCACCACCGTGCTTATCGAAGGTGAATCCGGGGTGGGAAAGGACGTCATCGCCCATCTTATTCACAGAACCAGCGCCAGGGAGGAATTCCCCTTTTTAGAGGTTAATTGTGCTGCTTTGCCCGAGTCACTGCTTGAAAGTGAACTCTTTGGCCATGAGAAAGGTGCTTTCACCGATGCGGTGAACCAGAAGATGGGTTTGTTGGAACTGGCCCACAGCGGAACCATTTTTCTGGATGAAATCGGGGAGATGGCCCTTAATATTCAAGTCAAACTTTTACGGGTTCTTGAGAAGATGTCTTTTCGGCGAGTGGGAGGCATGGAGGAGATCATCGTTGATGTGCGCATCATCGCGGCCACCAACAGAAATTTGGTGAGCCAGGTAAGGCTGGGGGCTTTCCGTGAAGATCTGTATTATCGCCTGAAAGTTGTCGACCTGATGGTGCCGCCCTTGCGGTCCAGAAAACCGGACATAATGCCTTTGACCGAGTATTTCCTGAAAATTTATTCCAAACAAATGTCCAAGGTTTTTCATGAAATCAGCCCCAAGGCCCGTCAAATCCTGGAAGAATATAATTGGCCAGGTAATATTCGGGAACTGAAGAACATCATTGAGCGTACGGTCCTGCTGGAAGATGGGCCGGTTCTGAAACCCGAACATCTGAAAAAATTGAAAATGGAGAATTTCACCCACGATTTACCCCTGAGGATTCAGGAATGCCTGGTGAACCCACTGCCGGATGAAGGAATTGCCCTGGAAGAACTGGTGGGAGAATTGGAAAACGCGCTGGTTCAAAAAGCCTACGATGCTTCACACGGGAATCAGAGCCTCGCCGCCAGGCTTTTGGGCCTGAACAGGGACAAGCTCCGGTACCGGCTCAAACAATACGGCATTAAGGAGTCCTGATGGTCAAAGGGTTGGTTTCAACGGCGTCGTTGGCGGTTCTGCTGTCATTGGGTCTTTCCGGTTGCGGAGTTTATTCCGCCAGTAGCGGGCGTGTGGATGAAAATATCAAACGGGTTTACGTGGAATATCTTGAAAACATGACGCCAGAGCCCAATCTCGGCGTAGATATGGCTGATATCATCATCAAGGCCATTCAACTAGACAACACCCTGCAGGTGGTTGATGAAGGCGACGCCGACAGCGTCATATCGGGTAAGGTGATGCGGTATTATCTTAAGGAAGTTTTCGCCAGGGAAAACCTGACGGTCAATGAATACCAGGTGCAGATCGCCGTGGTGCTGGATTTCACAGTTCGTTCCACTGGGGAAGCTCTTTTCAGGAAAAAGCGATTCACCGGAACCGGGAACTACGTCTTGGATGATTCTGAAACTGATGAAGAATCCGCCCGTGCTGAAGCCGTTGGAGAAATTGTTCGGGACATCCTGGCTCAGGTTGTTGAGGATTGGTGAAAATGGGCTATCGTCAAAAAAATACCGGTAATAGCGTGCCCAACTTCCAGGATCTTGTGAATCAGGACTTGAAGACACGTAATTTCAGAGCTGTCTACCTGCTGGCGGGTGACGATTTGCTACGCATTGAAGGTGTGGTGGAGAAAATCCGCAAGGATGCTGTAGGGGAGGCCGCTAGCATTTTCAATTTTCACAAGATGCATGGCGATCAGGTGGATGTGGGTAGAATTGTTCAACAAGCCCTTGCTTTGCCCATGTTGGGCAATATCCAACTCATTTGGGTTAAAAATGCTGATCTTTGTCTTGGCACCCAAGAGGCCCAGCAAGCCATGGAGAACTATATATCGAAGCCCGTTAAGGAAACGATTTTGATTTTGTCTTCGTCCAAGGCTGACAAACGGACCAAATGGGTGAAGGCCTGTGTAGCCAATGGTTTTTTCTTTGATTTCAGTCCACCTAAAGGTGAATCCCTGATTAAATGGGTGCTTAAAGCTGCTGAACGTGAAAACCTGCCATTGGGGCGCCATGAAGCGGAAATCCTTTGTGATCTTGTGGGCAACGATCTTCTGGGATTGAAAAATGAAATATCCAAGTTGGCCCTGTTGAGTGCCCAGGGTGAGGGAAAAATAGGTGCTGAGGAGTTGAGCCGAATCATCATGGATCAAGCTGAACTGCAGGGGTTCGACATCACCAATGATTTGGAACCAGGCAAATCCCCAGTGGTCCTTAAAACCTGGTACCGCCTTGCGGAATGGGGCAAAACTGCTTATGAAATAGCACCCTTGATTCATTCGAGGATTCGAAAAGGTGCCCTGCTGGCCTCATGCCGGGATCAGGGCTTGTCGGACAAGGAAATTGCCACCTTAACCGGGTCGAGTCCCTGGGGATTTCGTTTTTTGGATCCCATGATCCGCGGGCTGGGCTCAGCTGGTATCCGCAAAGCCATGAGAACGTCCCTGGAATGCGATTTCAAATTGAAGAGTTCTCCATTGAGTCCTAATATCATTATGGAAAAGACCATTATGGAATTGTGCAAAAAGAAAACCGTAGCAGGCCGATAGAGAATATTTGGCAAGATCACTCAAGGAAAGGTAGTTGAAATGGCCGAAGGATTGAAAGATTTCACAGATGCTGGTTTCGAAGCCGACGTCCTGCAAAGTGATAAACCAGTTCTTGTAGATTTTTGGGCCACTTGGTGTGGGCCCTGCAAAGCAATGACCCCGACCATGGAGAAATTGGCCGCCGAGTTTGATGGCCGCATGGTCGTGGGAAAGATGGACATCGGCACTGAACCCCAGTCTGCAGGTAGGTACGGCATCCGCAGCATTCCGGCACTGTTGTTTTTCAAAAACGGCGAAGTGGTGGATTCCATTGTGGGCAAGGCCGCTGAAGACAAGATCCGTGAGACCATGGAAAAAGTTGTTGGTTAGTTCGGCTTTAGTGGGATCCGCTTCAAAAGGCGTGAAATGACGAGGGAACCCGGCATCCAAAGGTGCCGGGCTTCCTATAGTTATATCCTCTACTTAACATAATATACATTATGCGCAAAAGCAGTATGAATGGGCTTTGATCCCCATCCCAGCGGATTGTCTGATAATTCAGTGAATTGGCACACGATCAGAGAGTTCATCCAGGTATGGAATGCGCCATTCTTCCCCAAACATGGCGCGTACAAAACCCAGCACAGTCAGAGGCAGGAATAAAACGAAGAAGGCCAGCCACATCAGGATCACGAGGATGAAACCAAGCAGAGGAATTTGGCCAAGGGTGCTGGTGATAACCCAAACCAGGATCAACCCCACCATCTCGGCGAAAAAGAGAGCAAAGCCTTGCCGGCAATGGCGAGCCAGGAATTGGCTTTTGTCGCTGCTGAGAATTGGCAGGAAAACAAAAACCGACAGGTAGCACACAGCTCCCAGCCAACGATCCCTGATAGTGACCTGATTTTCCATGGGCGTATTCTCCTCAAAACTTTAATTCCGTTTGGCAATCCACATCATAAAAGCTAATGTGCTGTTGCACGAGTCATTTTTCCCTTCATTTTGGAGTTTTTCGTGTTTTCTCGCCTTTTCAATGGTAATTCTCGGAAGTTTGCCGGTGTCGATTTTATGGCGCTCATTCCTGCCGCAAAAGTTCAGCATGCGACGGATTCCACCTCTCAAAAGGTAACCCTGCTGGTTCCCCGGTATAGCGATCCCCTGTTCGGTCGATTCATTCAACCCTATCTGGGTGAAAAAAAGAAATTCATCCGATTGACTCTTGATCAGCGTGGGTCTTGGATTTGGTGTCAAATGGACGGCCAATCCACTGTTGCACACATGGTTTGCAGCTTTGAAAAAGAATTCCCGAACGATTTGACGGACGTGCCTGAACGATTGAGTGGATACCTTTACAGTATGTGGGAGAACAAATTCGTTGTATTAAGCAATTTGGACTAAACCTTCCGGCTTGGTAATTGTCATTATGGTCTTGTTTTTGACTATTTTGGCTTAAGAATTTTGTGATTAATGTGAATTTGTCCAATCCTCTGTTGACATTTTTGAAAATTATGGCAAAATACTGTATTAGCTGATGGTCAGGGATCTCGCCCCCTGATTATTGGTCTTCGTGTTTTGGTGGGAGGTATTGCAACTCAGGTACACTCAATGGTCCGGCAGTTTCTAGATATCGGAATTTTTATGTCCAGGCATGTGATTCTTGTGTACACATGCCTTTTTATACTGTGGATAGTGATAGGCCCATACTTTAACCTCGACGAAAAAATTCGTCGCCTGTGCCGATCCTGCGGACCCTGGATGATATATTTGCCCACCCTCATGGTATTGGTCGTTTTCCTCGGAATCGGGATGTGGTATTTCCAAATCCAGGGTTATGCTGGGGAAGTGGAGCCGATGATTTCGTCGGTATCCTGGTTGGTAAACCATGGAGAACCTCTCTACCATCCCATAGACTCCCCCACTCGCTACAGTGTTTTGTACGGGCCGTCGGTCTATCTGACCAACGGTTTTTTTCTGCAACTCTTCGGCGCCAGTCTTGGGGCAACCAAGCTGGCATCCCTGCTGGCCATCGGGCTGAGTCTGGTTTTTTTGTATGGTGCGGTGGCCAAACGCAGGCTTGATACCCTGGCAACCATGGCCGTCCTGCTGGCTGTCTTGTATTTCTGGAATCAGGGTTTCAGTATTTACCTAGTGCGGCCGGATGCCTTTCTGGTTTTTGCAGTCAGCTTTGGGCTTCTGGTGGTGCAACGATCCCGTGGCTGGTTGGCCTGGCTCGCTTTGGGAGGTGCCCTGGGTTTTGCCATCAATCTCAAGATTCATGCCCTGCTTTACTTCTTGCCGGTATTGGTCATTTTCCTGCGCCAACAGGGAGTCCGGTCGCTGGTAAAGAGCCTGCTTTTTGGGGCTCTTGTGGTTGTGGCTCCCTTTTTCCTTCATCCGCAAATTTCCGGTACCAATTACCTGCTATGGCTGAAAAACGCCATGGGTCACGGTTTGGGTGTTGAAACGCTTGCCTCCACATCCCGTTATGGCCTGGCACTGTTGATGCCTGTTTTGGCGGTGGCCATTCTGGATGGCCACAAGGGACGGTGGATATTCAAGGACAAGCTTCTGACCCTGAGCCTGGTGGGAGCCCTGCTGGGTTGCCTTGTCTTGTCCTCAAAGCATGGAGCTGGATTGGTGCACCTGCTGCCCTTGGTGCCAGTCTTTGTTTTTGTTGCAGCCCACCGGGTTTCTGGGCTGGATCATTCCCATTGGACGGTCTCCTCCCTCATTTCCAGCCGTCTTTTTTGGGGCCGGACCGCGGTGGCGGTCATGTTCGTGACTTTGATGATATCCGGCAGCGTGCACACATATCGGTCAAGCATGCTGGTCAAATGGCAGAACCGAAATACCGATGCGGTGGCCAAGGATCTGAAGAGCATCATGGCTGATTTCAAGGACTTCAAAATCAGCATGGCCTGTGGCGGTGAAGAGGAATTCTTTCGCAGTACTTTCCTGCGGCCGCTGTTGGTTTTTGCGGACAATCCCCTGCTGATCGATCCCATTGCGGTGATGGACTGCCGCAAGGCGGGCATGGACCTTTCCGAAAGCACATTCAAAGCCATCAAGGACGGTCGGGTTGGTGTGTGGCTGGTTCCTCGCAACCAGAAGCCATTCAGCAAAACCAACTGGTACGCGCCTCACGAGGCCATCTTTCCCGAAAGATTTCTGGACTATTTTTTGGAAAACTACTCACGCCGAACCCATTCGGAATTTTTCGATCTTTGGTTCTGGAATGGGTTTGAGCAAGATCCAAAAATAAACCCCGCCATGGCGGCTATTGAATTAATCCGTTGAATTGATGGTGGTACCCCCGGCGGGATTCGAACCCACGACCCCCAGATTAGGAATCTGATGCTCTATCCTACTGAGCTACGGGGGCACCTGAAGCCCGGTTTCGTTTCAGCCGGGCCAGAAACTTAGGCCTCTCAAGAATACTTAACAAGAGAAAAAACCGGTCCGGCCTCCTGCAAAAGTTCAGCCCCTCCCAGGAATTCCAATTCCACCATGAATAGAAAACCAGCCACCACGGCGCCGGAGGCGCGAACCAATTGGGCCGAAGCCCGGGCGGTACCGCCGGTGGCCAGCAGGTCGTCGACGATGATCACGCGGTCGCCTTGCTTGAGTGCATCAAGGTGCACCTCCAGGGTTGCAGTACCGTATTCCAGATCGTAGGTCACCTGCCTGGTTTTGGCGGGTAATTTGCCGACTTTCCGAAACAGCACCATGGCTTTGTCTTGCTCTACGGCCATGGGACCGCCAAAAATGAAACCGCGGCTTTCGATGGCGGCCAGCTTGTCGTATGGGACACCATCGAGCAGGGCAGTCATTTCTTCGAGAGCCTGACGATAGGCTGCCGGGTTCTCCATGACCGGTGTGATGTCCTTGAAAAGGATGCCAGGTTTGGGGAAATCGGGCACATCTCGGATGATTTTACGCAGGTCCATGGAATACTCCCGGGTTTATGGCCGCAAAGGCTTGGGGTCGATGGCGATTTCATTTTTACGCAATTCAATGTGAA
>JAJRZA010000004.1 GCA_024275485.1 Candidatus Krumholzibacteriota bacterium
CGGAAGGTATCGGTGATGTCCTGGACTCCGGGGTAGGTGGCCAGTTCCGCCTTGAGTTGACGCCCGGCAGCCAGCAGGCCCTCGGTGTTCGGTGAGGACAACTGCACGTAGACGGGTTTGCCGCCGTGGAACAGGTCGGCGGAAAAGCTGAGAGCCACCGCGCCCGTGATGGGACCGCAGAGTTCACGCCATCTTTTGGCCATATCAGGACTGGGGATGTTTCGCAATTCGGCAACCAGAAGCTCCGCATTTACCTCTATCAAATGCGCACCACCGGATGTGGAAACCTGGTTGCGTTCGTTGGTTCGGGGCTGGGAGCCGATGGACGTCGATACATGCTTGACGATGGGATCGGCGCCTTCGGGTCGGCCCTGAGAAAATTCGGCAAGTGTTTGTTCCAATGATTCTTCCAACTGCGCAACAGCTTCCAGGGCATCGTCCATGGTGCTGCCCTGGGGCAAAGTCAGGGCGGCGATGAGGTTGTCCGCGTCGACCTTGGGCATGAAGGTAAACTTGATGTGACCGCTGGCGAACCAACCCAGGGTAACAATCATGGTAGACAGTCCAACGGCAATGACCAGGGCACGGTGGGAAAGGGCATACTTGAGAGTGGGGCGATAGATGCTGTGCAAAACGGTTTGCACCAGCGTATCGAATTTGATTTTCATTCGACCGTACAAGAGGGGTTCACGGTTGGGATCTTTTTTGGCCAATTTGATCGTGCTCAGGTGAGCGGGCAAAATCAACAGGGATTCCACCAGGCTGAACACCAGGATGGCGATCACTACCACGGGAATGTTTAACATGAATTTGCCCATGACGCCTCCGACAAAAGCCAGGGGCAGGAAGGCAACGATGGTGGTGAGTACGGCAAAGGTCACCGGGCCGCCCACTTCCAGGGTTCCCAGCTTGGCGGCTTTCAACCTGCCGTATCCCATCTCACGGTGGGCGTAGACGTTTTCGCCCACCACGATGGCATCGTCCACCACCAACCCCAGTGAGACGATGAAGGCGAACATGGAGATCATGTTCAGCGAGACACCAAAGAACGGAAGAGCCCAGAAAGCTCCCAGGAAGGCAATAACCAAACCGACTGTCACCCAAAGGGCGAGTCGGAATTCCAGGGAAATGGTCAGGGTCAAAAAGACGAGTATCAGGCCGAAGATACCGTTTTTGCCCAAAAGATTCATGCGGCCGCGGTAAATGGTGGATCGGTCGTGCCAGGTGGCCAGCTCAACTCCGGGAGGCATCTGGCTCTTCATGTTTTCAACATACTCTTTGGCCTTCGAGGTGACCGTCAGCACCCCTTGGTCTCCCGTACGAAAAACCGAGACGATAGCTGCGCGTTTACTGTCCAAAAAGCTGCCGGTTTCCAGGTCCTCGAAACCGTCCTTGATGGTGGCGATGCGGTCGAGGGTGACCTGGCCTCCGTCCAGGCTGGTGATCACCACGATTTGACCGAATTCCTCGCCGGTGTAAAGCTGTCCCTTGGTGCGCACCAGGATTTCGCCAACCTCGGTTTTGACGCTGCCGCCGGGCAGGTCCAGGCTACCTGTTTTTACGGCCTGGGTAACTTGTGACAGGGTCAATCCGTAGGCCTGCAGATTCTCCTCGCTCACCTCGATGGAGATTTCGTAGGGCCGGGTGCCCCCGATGGTGGCGTAGGTGATGTCCGGCAGGGCCAGCAAATCGTCCCGTACTTTTTCGGCCAGGATTTTGAGGGTGGCCTCGGTGGCATCGCCGAATATAACCACGTCGATAGCCTGGTTTTTGCGTTCCATCTGGGAGATGATGGGTTTTTCGGTTTCTTCGGGGAAGGTGACGATGCGATCGACTTCCGCCTTGATATCGTCTAGGGCCTTGCGAACATCCACGCCACGGTTCAGTTCGACCATGATCATGCCCATGCCCTCGCTGGCGGTGGAGGTGATTTTCTTGATGCCGTCCACGCCGTGGATCTGTTCTTCAACCCGCACACACACCGCTTCTTCCACTTCCGCCGGCGTGGCGCCCAAGTAGGGCACCTGAACGGTGATGATGTCCATGGTCAGTTCGGGGAAAACTTCCTGTTTGATGGACAACACACTGGCCAGCCCGGCCACGGCGATGACCAGCATCAACAGGTTGGCCGCCACATGGTTGTCGGCGAACCAGCGAATCAGGCCGTTCATTCTTCACCGTCCTGTTCCACTTTGGCGGCGAGTTTTTCCCCTTCGATGCGCACCGGGAGCCCTTCGGTGACGTATTGCAAATTGCTGGTGCAAACGGTTTCACCGGCTTGGAGGCCGGAGCTGATCACCGCTTCGTCCACGCCGGCTCTCGCCACGGTGACCTTTCGCACGTTCACGGTCCGTTCAGATGTGATCACCCAAACCTTGCTGTCGGGACGCAGTGCAGTGCGGGGGATGACCACGGCATCGGCGGAGGGCGTTCCCCTGAATATCACCTGCACGAACATGCCTTCGACCAGAGGTGGACGCCGCCCCACCATCTCATAGGGTTTGGTGATCTCGACAACCACCGGGACCAGGCGACTGCGGCTGTCCACGGCGCCGCCCAGACGGACCGCGCGGCCTTCCCAATGATGTCGTGCACCGGCAAAATCGGCGTAGACGTCCACAACTGTTTCGGGGGCGTTGAGGCACCCGGAGTTTTCAATGGAGATCCAGGCCAAATCGTCGTCCGGCACGGAAATAGTGACTTCGGCCACATCGGTGGCGTAGATGGTGCCGATGGCGTTGCCGGCTCGCAGGTATTGTCCGGCGTCCACATCCGCGGCTAGGATTCGACCATCGAAGGGAGCGTTGATGGTGCAACGACCGAGGTTCACTTCGGCCTGGTGCAATGCGGCCCGGGCAGCTTCCAGGTTGGCCTGGGCCAGTTTGAGCTGGGGTTCGTGCAGGACCAGGCTGGAGGGCTCGGGTTCATCTGGGGAGCGGCGCATGTTGTCCCACTCGCTGAGTGCAACCTGGGCTTCTTCTTCAGCCCGGGCCAGGTTGAATTCCATTTGGGCCATGTCGGCATTGGCTTTGGCCACGGCCAGGGCATAATCGGTTTCGTCGACCCTCAGTAGGAGCTCACCTTCAGTGCAATAGCCACCGGGTTCAAAGATGGGGGATTTCTCCATCACTTCACCACTGACCTGGGGCACAATGTTCACCGAACGCTTGGCCTTGACGGAACCAAATCCCCGGACCCTGACTTCGGAATCACCAGAGGAAATAGTGAACACCGTGACGACCGGCTGGGGAGCTCGCGGTGTTTGGCGTTCGGCTTTGGGTTTCATCTTGAACATGAAGACGGTGGCCAGCACGGCCACCAGCACCAGGATTATGGGCAGGAAAACCTTGCCAAAGGAGGAATTCATTATTTCTCGGCTCCTTGATTCCAGTCGGTTTTGAGGTCATCCCAGGGACCACCCAGGGCCAGGATCAAGTTGACCCGGGCAGTGCGGCGAAGTCGTTGGGTGGTCAGAAGTTGGCTCTCGGCGTTGTACAGCCGGCGCTGGGATTCCAATGCGACGAGGATGTTGTCCAGGCCGCGCATGTATCGGTCTTCGGCCAGATCCACCGATCGGCTGGCCCGATCGACCGATTCGATCAAATATTGTTCCTGTTCCATCTGGAAATGGTCCTGGTCCAGAGCGTTCTCAACTTCGCTGAAAGCCTGCAGGATGGTACTGCGGTACTGGGCGGTCGATTGCAGGACGCGGGCTTCGGCGGCCTTGATCTGGGCCTGGGTGGCACCACGGTTGATCAATGGCATGAATAGGTTGCCGGCCAGGGACCAGACGTTTGTGGGGGCGGTGAAGAGTTTGGACAACTCGGTGCTGCTGGTGCCCGCGCTGGCAGTCAGGCTGATGCGGGGATAGAGCGCGGCCTTGGCTTCGCCGACCCTCGCCATGGTGGAGTGCAATCGCATCTCGGCGGCGGCCAGGTCGGGCCGACGCTCCAGCAAGTCCGAAGGCAGTCCCGCAGGCACCACAGACAGGGGTTCGGGCATGGTCACAAGGCTGAGGGTGCCGTCGGCCTTGTCCAGGTCGCTGGCGGTGATCAATCCTGACGGGTAGCGGCCAACCAATATTTCCAGACGCCGCCGGGCCTGGCCAAGACGCAGACGATTGGCAGGCCCCACCGCCTGGGCCGCGGCCAGATTCTGGCCGGCCAAATGCACATCCAGCGCCGTCACCAATCCGCGCTGGTAGCGGTTGCGAACCGCTACCAGGTTGTCGGTGAAACTGAGTACCGTGCCATCGCTCAACTCGACCTGCATTTGCAGCTCACGAATTTCCAGCCAGGTGCGCACCACATTGGCGATCAGGCTCTGAACCAGGGCCCGCCGGTCCTGTTCGCTGGCCAGCAATGTTGACAGGGCCGCTTCTTTGCCCCGGGCCAGGCGCCCCCACAGGTCGGCTTCGTAACGCAGGGTGGCGTTGGTGGAAAATGAATTGGTGTGGCTTGGTAAAAAGGGGGTATTATTGCTGCGGGAGAGTTTGTTGCGCGAGGTGTTGCCACCAACTTCCAGGGCTGGCCATTGGTTGGATTTTGCACCTCCGAGCAAGGCTTCGGCTTCGAGCACACGACCGGCGGCGACGGCCAGATCGTTGTTGTGCACCAGGGCCTTTTCCACCAGGCTGTTCAGGGTGGTATCATTGAATGACTCCCACCAGCGCCAGTTATCCTGGGCCCCGGACTCACTGGAACTGTCCGGCAGGACGTCGGCCATTGTGGGTCGTGGAGTCCAGTCAGCGGGCACCTCGGTTTCCAGGTTCGGCCTGGCATAGTCGGGGCCCACGGCGCAACCGGCCAGGAACATCAGGAGCAACGGGGTACCGCTCAGCCTCAGGGTCATGGGGAAACCTCCGGATACAGAGAGTCGATGGCGGCAGTGGAGAAGGCGGTGATGTGATCGGTCACCTGGGCGATGTATTCATCCATCGATAGCCCGAGGGCGGGGAACATCCGAATCATCATCCGGATTTCTTCACTTCGGGCATCGAAGCCACTTTTTTTGTGCCAACGCATGATGAAATGATGGATTTGGCCGACGATGCTGGCCATGATCCAGTTGATTTGTTCCTGTTTCAGACCAGGCCGAACATCCATCAAGGCCATGGAGTAGGCCCGAAAAACCGGCATGACCATCTCCTTGAAGAAGGTCTTGCTGCCGTGGTGCTTCTGGGATTGCATCTCCCTGGCCACCAGAAGCATGAAAGAGCCTCCGCCTGGACTGGAGAGCGTGCTCTTGAGGTATTGCTCCACGAGAGTCTTGATCACCTGGGCGATGTCGGGTTTGTTGGCGGGATCGCTGAGGATGCCATCAAGAGCGTGCAACGTATTGTCCCGCTGGCCGACGAATCGTCGCACTATGACCTGCTGAAACAGGTTCTCCTTGCCCTGGAAGTGATAATTCACCGCAGCGACGTTGACGTCGGCTGCGGCGGCGAGCTCCCGGATGGAAACGTCGTCGAAGCCCTTGCTGGCAAACAGGGATTCGGCGGCGTCGAGCAATCTATCTTTGGTTTTATGTTTCTCTTCTGACACGGGGGCTTCCTTTCGGGGAAGCGGGGGCTTTAGTGAAACAGGTGATTGGAACTTTGGATTTAAACATATATATTAAACATTTGTTTGAATTTTGCAAGGGTGGTTTTCTACTTGGAGGAATTGGGCCTCAAATGTTCCCGCCGGCGGGAACTTTGAACCTCATAAGTTCAATTATCCGTTTTTGAACTGCACAACCAACATACCCAGTGCTGCCCCCAGTGCCAGGCCAATTGCCACACCGAATGCAGTGTTTCCCATGGCGATACCCGTTGCGGCCCCGAGAATAACACCAGCCGCTGCACCCCGTATCATTCCCTGTCGAATCGCGGGTGAATCCCCTTTGCATTCCTTGAATTTCATGTTTTTGCCACCAATCAAATTTCTCAGACACCATCGGCTCAGGAAACCTGTGTTCCTCATGAACACCCTCCAGAGTACGCGTTGAGGATTTCTACCCAAGGCCGAACCAAAATATTCATGAGATTCCACCACAGGAGTTGATGGCTTCGGCAAGGTTCCCTAAAATAATCTCGGGCATGGAAAATCTTCTGATCCGGGCCAAAACCATCTCAAACCTTATCATACCCATGCCCTCGGGCCAGCAACACCGCTCCGATGGTCGCCGGAACGAGCAGAATCCAAAAGAAACTCTCCACAAACACGCCCGCCACAAAAGTCAGGGTCAGGATGCTGCCCAGCACAGCCATGCGCCATTCAAAATGCACCCCGGCCAACAGGCAGGTTACAGCCAAAAGCAAGAGAGCAACCAACCCGGCGGATCCAGGCATCAAATGGCCGAAGCGTTGCATCAAAAAAACAAGCAACAGGGCCACCACCAAAACCAGCCAGTGCAAGAGCTGCCGTTTGATATGACCACCGGCGGTGGCGTCATGCTCATGGGCAGTTTTCCAGGCCAAGGTAAGGCTGGCGCCGGCAAAAATCGGAGCCATGCAGAGCCAGTACCAGAGAGCGAACTTTTCTGAAAAATCCATCACGCCGATACCCAGGATGGAAAGAGCCACCAAGGCAATGAAAACAATTCGCCGCGTGCGAAACTGCCGTTGGGCTGGTGGGGTTGCCGACTGTTTGTATTGGTTGTCCATGGGATCCTCCGGTCGAATTGATAGAATTGTTTGTGACCGACAATATACTATCAGGGCTGTTCAAATCGACCCATAAAAAGGATTGCCCCGGTATCCTTCTGACGAATCAGGAAGAGAAAGGGATGGTCGGCAATGAACATCGTAGGAGGAGAAGGCATGCTTGTTATGCCAATAACGATGCCGGTGGCGGCAGCGGCCTCGGTCCCCTGTTCGTCTACCATCAGGTAGCTTTTGTGCACCACGGAAGAAACGAAAAGGCCGGGTTCTACGGTCAGGCGTGAGAAATTCGCCCGGCCTTCTTCAAAAATCTCTCGCAAGCCCATCTTTTTAAGGGTGGCGTCAAGGTTTATGGTGTGGTCCAGGTCCAGTTTAGGCAACCAGACGTCCACTTCACGGGGGGTCATGGCATTGATGGCGGCCTGCAGTCCGGATGTGGTTAAGGCGGCAGTCACTTTGGGCAGCCCCTTATTGTCGTTGGGCATTACCACCAGAAATTCCAGTTCATCCCCTTGGTACGGCAGAGCCACCATGGCCCAATTGTCGTTGGCAAAAAATGGCAGACGTTTTTTGAGTTTCATGGTGGGAATTTTCACCTGGGAGCCGTCTGCGGCATGAAACATTTCATCCCGGGTGCGATCCACCTTGAATGGGTTTTGCCATTGCCCGAGGAAATAGACGGCGTTGGTGAGCACCAGCCTGGTGTTGGTATTGATGGAGCCGGCGGGCAGCAGATCCTGGATTTTGTCGGCCGTACGATCGGCGACCCAGGTGTTGATTTTTTGACGCTCTTTTTCGGGGGATGAGATGAAATTGCAGGCTTCGAATCCCCCGCCGAAACGGCTTTGGATTTCCGACAAATAATCGGCTTTGAAAGGGAATTCTTTTTGACCCCAAAGCCGGTTGGCAACGTTCAGGGTAAAGGTTGAATCGCTGCCGGCGAGGCCGCCCAGCATTTGGGAAAAATCGGCCAAAACCTGATCCCTGTCTGGTCCCAGATGAAGCACGCTGGCAGTCTCTTTGGCCGTGGTTCCATCGGTCCCCGCCCAGGTCATGGCCAGGGCGGTGGAGATGCTGGCGGGGCTGAAGAAGAGGTTGCCGTTTTCGAGGGAAAGCTGCCGGTACAAAAGGAAAGCGAACTCATTGACCGCCGAGGCGGCAACGTCGGCTTGACCACTGGGAGCCGACTGCAATGGTTCTTTATGGTTGCAGCCAACCAGTAGCAACACAACCAATGGGATGATGGAAAACAACCGGCGCATGGGATCCTCCATTAAAAAAGTTCGGTTTGAGCACAGGATGATAGCTTCCCCTGGCTGGTTTGTATATCCTGATCAGGACGCCCACGAGCACGAACACCAAATCCTGGAGGACCCTGTTGCCCGAGTCACACTTCAAGCCATCCATTTTCAAGTTCATGAAAGACCTGGCTGCCAACAACAACCGCGATTGGTTCAAGCAGAACAAGCCACGCTACGAGAACCAGCTGAAGGAACCGGCCCTCTGTTTCATCATGGATTTTGGTGCGCATTTGCACCGGATCAGTCCCCACTTCAGGGCCGACCCCAAAGGCCATGGCGGTTCCCTCTTTCGCATTTACCGGGATGTGCGGTTTTCCAAAAATAAAAGCCCCTACAAAACCCACACCGGTCTGCATTTCCGTCATGAAGCGGGCAAGGATGCCTACACGCCCGGCTTCTATCTGCATCTTGAGCCGGGGAGTTGTTTTGTCGGAGTGGGTTTGTGGCGGCCCGACAACCCCACATTGAAATTGATCAGGGACAAAATTGTCGCGGATCCGGGTCGATGGAAAGAGGCTGTGGGTGGTGCCGAGTTTCAGAAATTTTTCACCGTCACCGGCAACAGCCTGAAAAGACCACCTCGCGGTTACGATGCCGAACATGAACTGATCGATGTTCTGAAATTGAAGGATTTCACCGCCCTGGCGCCATTGTCCCAAAAGCAGGTGACCGGTCCGGATTTTGTGGAAGAATTTTCTGATTATTGTCGTACAGGCGGAACGCTGGTGCAGTTCATTTGCGAGGCGCTGGATCAGCCCTTCTGATGGGGTAGACCAGCCCAAGAGAAAATTAACTAGTTGATGAAAAAACCCGGGAAGCCTAAGCCTCCCGGGTTCCATTCGCGCTCTCCGTGTTCCGGCGGGCCGAAACCCGCCGATAAACGCGAATTACTTGATCAGGGACATTTTGCGGACCTGGACCACTTCCTTGCCGATGCGCAGGCGAGCGAAGTATTGGCCACTGGACAGGTTCTGACCGCTGTCGTTCTTCCCGTCGAAGACGAAGGTGTACTCGTTGACCGGCAGGGTGCCCTGGACCAGGGTCCGGACTTTCTCCCCGCGGATGTTGTACACATTCAGCTGCACGATGTCGGCGACGTTAACCGCAAACTTGATCGTGGTGGAGGGGTTGAACGGGTTCGGGGCGATGGAGCGGATGCCGCCGGCTTTTTGCATGACCGGGTTATCGTCCACGGCGGTCAGGCCGGTGACGATGATGCTCTCGTCGCTGGTGGGTACGATTTTGTAGGCGCCGAAGTTGTAGTCCATGTAGCTGTTGACCTTGATGATGTCACCCAGGGTGGGCACATAGGTCAACTCGACCAGGGGGTCGACGACCAGGCTGTCGGACCGGGCACCAGAATCGGAGATGATGTACTCGCCATAGCCGATGGTGTCCTTCACGACGGCTGCGAATGTCTGAACCCAGACGCTTTCCCAGTCTTCACCACGACGGCCATTGCCGTCGATGTCGTGCATGCTGTCGTCAGCCAGCACCACGGTGGCAACCTTGGAGGCTTCGGGCAGATTCTGACCGAAATCAAGCAGGTTAACGGCGTCGGCGTTGTGGGGAATCATCTCGGTCAGGTTGTTGTACTCGTCACCCATTCCGCCGACTTCCACCAGGTCACCCTGATAGTAGGCGTAAGAGGCGGTCCCTTCGTAGACCAGGACGCCACCGCGGGCATAGCTGTTGGTCTCAGGGTTTTTGTCGGCTTCCTGAACGATGAACTTGCTGGGCGCTCCCACCTGATTGGTGCCGGCGGTGATGATGCCGCGGATGTTCAGGAACCTACCGTCGTAGGCGTTGGCCTGATTGACACTGTCAGGATGGGCATACTGCATCTCGTAGATGGTGGTGATGCCGACGGCAACGGAATAGAAACCAACAGGAGCATCGCCGGGGTTGGTGACGAACTGGGCGGCATCGTCGGAAGCTTCAACGTAGAAGTCCACCTGGCTGCTGCTGTGGCCGCCGGGGATGGTTCCAGTGTAAATGTCGCCACCGGTGGGGGTCATGGTCGCCATGGACCAGGGACCGGGGGTTGTGCCGTCGCTGTCGCGGTAAAAAACGCTGGCAGTGGCCACAGCGTTGTTATCCGTGATGGTGGCCGAAACCACGATGGGTTCGGCAATAGAGGGCACCCAGTTGGCGCAGTTGATGTTGTCGATCACGGGAACGGTGTCGCCGGTGGGGTTTTCCACCAGGTCACCCTGCCTGCGGGGTTTCAATTCGATCAGGCCATTGTAAACGACACAGGGGCTCTTGACCTGGTAGATGTCGCCGACCTGGACGTCGCCAAGGTTGATTTGGGTATCGCTGTCGATGTAGCAGAACAGCAGGCTGTCGCCGGCGACCAGCTCGAAGTTGTTGCCTCCCACAGTGGCAATTTCACCGATCACCGAAACGAAGTTGCCCACGATTTCATAATCGTAGAGAACTTCCTCGGGAGTGTACTCCGTGGGAATGGGTTCGGGACCGGAGCCGGTTACGGCCACGCTGGGGCCGGAGATCTGGATTTCGCCGCCGTAGGCCCCTACACTACCGGTGACTTCAACCAGGGTTCCGTAGTCGAGGCCGTTGATGGTGGAGTTGAAGAAGCTGATGCCACCGGTAGCACCCTGCAGGTAGTGGGTTCCGCCGTTGTAGGTTCCCTTCACCACGTAGATTGATCCGGCGACGGTGACGGTCTGACCAACCCAAGGGCTTTCAGGGGCACCGGTTTCGGGATTGTAGTACTGAATGTCATCAATGGTCTGGGCCATGGCCGAGCCACTGACCGCTACGAGGCACAGTACAAGTGCCACGCCAAAAAGATGCTTTTTCATCCTTTCGGCCTCCTTCGAAATAGGGTGAACGTGCTCTTTTGTTTCACTCAAAGTAACAGGTGTCAAGCGAATGGACTCGGAGTGGAAAGTGAGCTTGTTGCCGTGAAAGAATCCAAAACCAATAGGACCAGGGTGAACAACCGGAATTGCTGCTACAAGGGCTTAAGCAGCCACCAGCGGGCGATAGCGGTTCCTGGGCTGTCGACCTCCTTTGGATAAACACATACATTATCTGCGATTACGCAAATTTTAGACGATTTTTCGTTTCGTGAAGAATAATTCTACCACAAATTCGGGAAAAATGGAATGATATAATGTTAATAATTGGCAAATGATTATGGAGTTCAAGTCTCTTTTATCATGGACCTGCCGGTCATTTCCATTGGTTTTGGGATTTTCAACAGGGAAAGAATCGTGGGTGCAATGTCGGCGAGTCCGAAATTGCCATCGGCAAGGGCGCCTGATCGGCCTTCGAAACCATGGCCGGCCACCACAAACGGAACTTTGCTGAGGCTGTGCTGGGTCAAAACGGCGCCATCGGGTCCAATCATTTCATCGCAATTGCCATGGTCGGCGGTGACAAGCCAAACGGTGCCTTTTTCCAGGCTCGGCGGCATGATTTCACTGAGCAATTTGTCGAGGGTCTGAATGGCCTTGACTGCGGCGTCGAGATCGCCGGTGTGCCCCACCATGTCCCCGTTGGCGAAGTTGACAATGACCACGTCGTATTGATGGCCGCTGCAAGCCTTGTTGACGATTTCCGCCACTTCGGGAGCGCTCATTTCAGGCTGAAGGTCGTAGGTGGCAACCTTGGGGGAAGCTACCAGTTGGCGGTCTTCCTTGGGGAAGGGTTTTTCGCGGCCGCCGTTGAAGAAATAAGTTACGTGGGCGTATTTTTCCGTCTCGGCGGTGCGCAAATTGCGGATGCCTTCCCGGGCAAAAATTTCAGCCAGACAGTTTTTGGGCCTTTCGGGCTGGAAGACGCTGGGCAGAACCAAATTCTCATCGTATGGGGTCATGGTCAGGTAGTTGGTTTGGGGACGGTCGGCCACATCGAAGCCGTCGAAACCATCTTGCTGGAAGGCCCAGGTCAGTTCCCGGGCTCGATCGGCGCGGAAATTCCAGAAGAATATGCTGTCGCTTTCACCGATGGTGGCTATGGGGCTGCCGTCGCCGGTGAGAATGACGGTGGGTTCCACAAATTCATCGGTGATGTCGTTTTCGTAGGAGTTGGAAATGGCACCCTGGACATCAGTGGCCGTGGCGCCGCCTTTTCCTTTTACCAGCATATCCCAGGCCCGGGACACGCGGTCCCAGCGTTTGTCGCGGTCCATGGCCCAGTATCGTCCGCAGACGGTGGCGATTTGTCCGGCCCCGATATCGTCCAATTCTTTGGCCAGGTCAGCCAGAAAACCTTGGCCACTGCGTGGGGCGGTGTCGCGGCCATCAAGAAATGCGTGGATGTAGATTTCCTCGAGGCCGGCATCACGGGCGGCGCGCACAATGCCATAGAGATGGTTGGTGTGGCTGTGCACTCCACCCGGTGAAACGAGGCCCAACAAGTGCAACCGGCCACTGCCTGCCTTGGCTCGATCGACAAACTCCGCCCAGGCGGGGCGGGATTGAAAGTCGCATTTCTGCAAACTGCGGGAGATGCGCACCAGTTCCTGATTGATGATGCGTCCGGCGCCGATGGTCAGGTGTCCCACTTCGCTGTTGCCCATCTGTCCTTCGGGCAGACCCACCTGCAAGCCGCCTGCATCCAGGGTGGTGAAGGGGAAACGCTCAAACAGGGAGTTGTAAAAGGCAGGCTTGGCCGTGACGATGGCATTGCCCACCTCGCTGCCGGGGCCTGTTCTGTAACCCACGCCATCAAGAATGCAGAGCACGACTTTGGGACCTGTGGCAGGGGTGGTGGGCATGGTTACTCCTCAATAGGGTTACATCTTGCAGTTGTCGAGAGCTTTTTCAGGAAAGGACCAGAGCTCGGTTTCAGCCGTGGCCATGACGACGATTCTCGACAGATTATATAAGTCGGCGGCAGGTTTGTCGCCATCGTCATTGGTCCACAGGGTGAAAAAAACCGAACCGGCCTGCAGAACGGCACGAGTGATCTCGCGACCATCATCCAGAAATTGACTGATGCGTACTTTGCCTTTGCGCACGATATAATGCCGCGGAACCTGCGGATGCAGAATCTGGTCGGGGGCCAGGACCAACAGTTCCCTTCGGGATTCGAGCTCTCTGATTCGGCCGGCGTTGTCCACAAAAAAGTGGTCAGCCCTGCCAAAAATCAGGGTGGAGGATTTCTGTTTGGATGGGACACTCATTGTTCCCGCTCCTTTAAATAATCGATTACCCGGCTGCCGGGCAACGGGCGGGTGCTGGGGCCCATGCGGATGTAGAAATCTTCCTTCTCTCCCATTTTCAGATAGACCGGTTCGGGGCAGCGGTCACAGGCCACCAGCAGAACTTGTTTTTCACCCAGATGGCGGATTTCAGCCTTGATATAGGTGGCGAATTCCAGGCCGATGTGTTGCTTGACAAGGTTGTCGAAGTGTAACAGAAATTTGTCGTCGTTGGGAAATTTGTCATTTTCCAAACCCAGGATTTCACCATCATCAGCCAAGCCGATGATCAGGAAACCGCCGCCAGTGTTGAGGTAGGCGACCACGGATTTCAGCCAGGCTTTTTCGATCTCTTTTCCCGGTTTGTCCGCCCGCAAATTCCAGCGCATGGTGCTCTTGAACTCCACATGGTCGGATTCGCCTTCAACGATGAGGGCTTTCAGCGCCTGGTCGGTGGACGGATGTTTCAGGCGGCGGCGAGTGAATCGCCGCCACTTGCGGGAGTAGGAGAAGGCCTGAACCACCACCGCCAGCATGGTCAGTCCGAGCACTCCTGCAAAGAGCCAGGTCACTCTTCCGGTCACGGTCTCCAGTCTTCGGCCCAGATCCGACGCCGGTGCGATGAGGCCCAATTCGCCGGGATCGGTGCCATCGATGGCGGGATAAAACGAGCACCACCAGTTCTGGCCATCATGGCGAAACGTGAATGGTTCCGTATAGGGTTGTCCCAGGGCGCCCCAGGCCATCAGGGCTCTGCCGATGACCTGGTGCTCGGTCAATCCGGAAGTGAGCAACTCATCACTGGAGTTGAATTGCATCCGGTTGCCCTGTTGGGGCGTGAGCCAGGCCACATTACCGTCTTCATAACGACGGATGAGGATGCCGTTTTCAGTGATGGGAGCGGTGGCCGTGAATTGGTCGAGATAGTTTTCGCGCATGCCCAGGCCGATGATCAGGTCGCCGCTGGAAGACAGGGACCGAGCTCCTGCCACAAGACCAGTTTCTCCTAGCCCAGGCAGAAATACATAACCCGACCAGTGAATGGGTTTGTCGATGGGACTCTCGAGGCTGTCTTGATACCATGATTGGGAACGGCAGGGGTTTTTGCCGGCATTTTCCAGACGGGAATCCCAGCCATCTGCGGTGCGGGTAAGGCAGTAGTAAGGCCCGGTTTCGGGTACAAGATAGACCGAGGCGACCTGGGCGGAGGGGTCGACAAGAGGGACAATGAGCTTTTCCATGCCCGCAGGATCCTCCAGATCCAGGAGACCGGCTTCGTTCCAGTCTTGCAGGGTTGCCAGGTAGTTGGGAAAGGGAGTCAGGTACATGCGGAACTGGCTGCGCGTGGCGGTGAGTTTTTGCTGGAGGATCTTGGTGTAGACCGATTGCTGGACCTTGAATTCCTTGATGGTGATCCAGCTGATGGCCGCGATGCCGGTGAGGACCAGGATCACCACGGTGGCGGTCAAGGTGTTGGCCAGGGGGCGGCGGTGATTGGTTTGGCCAGTTTTCAAAAGGGTCTCCGTAAGGGAAAAGCGGGTTTTGGGTATTTGGTGGCGGGTGACAATCCTTTGGGGGATTCTTCCAGTTTCAGGCCCTGAATCGAATCCCCCTGCCAATCATGCTGGAATCCTAAGATCCGGAAATCTCCTTCTCTTCCAATATCCGGGGTTCAGCATTCTTACAATACCTATCCAGCCAAGTCGAAGTTTCCCACAACAAATGCATGATCGACTCCCTGGCCCGATAACCATGACTCTCATGGGGCAACATCACCAAACGCGCGGTGGCTCCAAGTCCTTTCAACGCGCCGTAAAGACGCTCGCTCTGCATGGGATAAGTCCCCGAGTTGTTGTCGGCTTCACCGTGCACGATAAGAATCGGCTCATTGATTTTATCGGCGTGCATAAAGGGCGACATGGCAAAGTAGATCTCGGGAGCTTCCCAGATGGTGCGTTCTTCGGCCTGGAAGCCGAACGGGGTCAATGAACGGTTGTAGGCGCCACTGCGCGGCAATCCCAACCGGAAAATATCACTGTGGGCCAGCAGGTTGGCCGCCATGAAGGCACCATAACTGTGCCCACCGATGGCCATGCGGTCGCGATCGCCGACGCCTCGCGCGACCACCACATCCACGGCAGCCTGGGCGCTCATGACCAGCTGTTCGATGAAGGTATCGTTGGGCTCCACGTCACCCTCGCCGATGATGGGCATGGTTGGGTCGTCGAAGACTGCGTAACCAAGAGTCAGGTACAGCATGGGAGAGTACCAACCCACGCGAGTGAAGCGGTAGGGCGAGTCGGTGACCTGGCCTGCGTCCTTTTTGCTTTTAAATTCGGTGGGGTAGGCCCACATGAGCACTGGCAGAGGGCCATCTCGCTCCTTGTCGTATCCGGGGGGCAGGTACAGGGTGCCGGTGAGGTCAACGCCGTCGGCCCTTTGATAGGTGATCAGTTCCTTGCTGAGACCGGCCAGTTGGGGAGCCGGATCCGGAAAGGTGGTCAGCTGTTCCAGGGTTTCTTTTTGAAGGTCGCGCAGGTAATAGTTGGGCGGTTCGGTTTGCGATTCGCGGCGGGTGACCAGCCGCAGCTTTTTGGCGTCCACCATATCGACGAAACGTTCGTAAAAAGGTGCTTCGGAGCGAAAGAGCCGTTCGGTTTCGCCGGTCTCCAGGTCGACACGGTCCAGGAATGGCCGGTCGCCTTCGGGAGAAGCGCCATCGCCGGAATGGAAGATTGTTTTACCGCCGTCAGCGGTGAGGATGACCGGAGTTCCATAAGGGCCGGGGTGCATGACCGGGCTGCCGGGGTCGTTGTAGCGATCCTGCCAGCTGCGGTCTTCCACCAGTTCAGGCTTGATGTCGCGGTCGCCGGGGTGCACCAGCCACCCTTTGACGTTGCGGGTTTTCCACCACCAACTGGAAACAAAAGCCAGGTCGTCGTTGCCCCAGATGACGCCACCGTAACGCTGGGCCAAAGTCATCAATTCCACGGGCTCGCCCTTGAAGGGTGCCTTCAAGGTGAAGACGCGATCGCGCTCTTCGGCTTCGATGCCGCCGTCGCCACCGTCGAGGGCTTCGGCCCAGACCAGTTCCGCCTTGGCATCGGCCCGCCAGCCCACACTGCGCCGACCGGTGGCAACGGACCCGAAGCTGATGGGGATTTGATCCTGCAGGGGCAGGTCGGCCACTTCGTAAACAGGGTCGCCGTCGCGGTCGATGATCTCGATCAGGCGGGGAAATTTGTTTTCCGGCAGGGAGTAGGTGTATGGCCGCTGAACGGTTTCGGTGAGGATGTATTTGCCGTCCGGGGCTGGGGAAATACGCCGTAACAATGCGGGTTGGCCCAGTTTTTTGGCGTTTCCCTTCAGGTCCAGTCGGATAGCCTGGCTGGTGGCGTAATATTCGTACAGGGATTCGTCAAAGGAGTTTTTCAAAAGATCCTGATAAGTGCGCGCGGGGGCCTTTTTCCCCATGTTTTCCTGAATCACCGGGCCACTGGGAACCAGCGGCTCGACGGGAGCGTCGCCCCGGTTTTCGGGCACGGCGCGAACAACAAATTCTTTGCCGGTATCAAGCCAGCTGTAAGGCCGTCCGTAGACACCGTTCAGGCGCATGTCGTCGGGAGTGACCTGCGTGGCCTTGGCCGACTTCAATTCCGCCGTCCACAGGCTGATCCGGTCTTCCATGGTGACCACGAAAGCCACCCGCTTGCCATCTTCACTCCAGGTGAACCCCGTCAGTCGCGCTCCTTCGGGGATGCCGGTGACCTGACGTTCTTCGTCGCCATCCATGCTTTGAAAACGGAGGCCGTTGCCGCTGGTTTGCCGGCTGCGGCCATTGGTGCGCGGGTTGATGCGCAAGCCGGCCAGGCGCAATTCCGGTTGGGCCACTTCTTCGATGGACGGCAGGCCCGGTCGCTCGATGAACATCATCCACTCATTGTTCGGACTGAGGGCCACCCAGGGAGTCTGGGGTGCGTCGATGATGTCGGCCAGCACCTGGGGAGGCATTTGGTAGCCGGTTTCAGCCGGTTCGGCGGCCAATGCGCCCAGGGCCATGAATAATGACAAAAACACAATGGCACGCGACAGTTTGACCGTCATGGCGGAAGCTCCTTGGCAGGGTATGAATTGTGCAATTTCCCCCGGATCATAACCGGGAAATTTCATTCTGGACAGCTACGAATTCGGGGAGGGTTGGTTGCGGTGGAAAATCCGGGAGAGGAGAAAACCATCCTTGCAAATTCAATATTTCATGTTAAATTTGCAGGCATGTATGAAAGGGCACTAACAAAAAAAATTAAAGATGGCCTGCGTCAGAATGCTGCTGTAGCAATTCTGGGACCGCGCCAAGTGGGTAAAACCACCTTGGCTCTCGAAATTGCCCGGGGCAAATCTTGTATATATGTGGATCTGGAAAGGCAAGAAGATTTTGCCAAATTGCAAGACCCGGTAGCTTTTTTAGGTTCCCATTTTGATAAGCTGGTAATTTTAGATGAAGTGCAGCGCTATCCGGATCTTTTCATGTCGATGCGCGGTCTTATAGATAAGGCACGGCGAGAAGGCAAAGGCAAGGGGCGTTATATCATGCTGGGATCCGCCTCGCATGATCTACTGCGCCAGACCGCCGAAAGTTTGGCAGGCCGAATTAGCTATCTTGAACTGACCGGGCTGAATCCTCTTGAGGTTGGTGCACGGACACCGGAATTGCTTCGGACATTATGGTTTCGCGGTGGTTTTCCTGAAAGCTACCAGGTTGCCGATGATGTTCAAAGTGATGAGTGGCGCAGAAATTTTATCCGTACCTATGTGGAAAGAGATATTCCCCTACTGGGGCCGAGGATTCCAGCAACAACACTGATTCGGTTTTGTACAATGCTCGCCCATGTGCAAGGAGAGGCGTTGAATGCCTCCAAGCTGGCTGGCTCATTAGATGTTAGGAGCGTGACTGTTTCCCGCTATGTGGATTTGATGTCGGATCTCCTACTTGTGCGAAAATTGAGACCTTGGTACGGAAATACCAAAAAACGGTTGGTCAAATCTCCGCGTATTTATATTCGCGACAGTGGGATCTTGCATTCGCTTCTTCAAATCCCCGGTCCTGATCAGCTTCTCTCTCATCCTGTTTTGGGTAAAAGCTGGGAAGGATTTGTGATTGAAAACATTATTGGGATCTTGCCGGATCATATCCATTCATTCTTTTACCGCACCTCTGCCGGGGCCGAGATTGATTTGCTGCTTGAAACCAAGATCAATGAATACTGGGCCATAGAAATAAAACACAGCCGTGCCCCAAAGGTAAAAAAAGGCTTTCATATCGCATGCGATGATTTAAAGGTTGCACGAAAATATGTTGTCTATACAGGTGATGATCAATATCCGATTGGCAATGATATTACCGTCACTAGCCTACCTTTGCTGATGCAGGAGATCAAAAAATGCTGACAGGGTAATCCTGATTGCCCTATTGATTCCAGGCGTCCCGCCAATGGGATGATTGGCGCAGATTCTCAAACATGCTGTTGGTTCGAAAATCCTCCATAGTACCCAGGTTTTTTTCCAGGCAGATCCCAACCCAACGAGCACTCAGTTCGGTCTGGCCGGCCATGCTGTAGGCGGCAGCCGCAAAATATCCGGAACCCTTGACGCGGGGATCGAGTTCGTGCACCCGGGCAAAGGATTCGGCCGCCTCGTCGAATTGTTTGAGTCGGCCCAGAGTGGTGGCCAGATTGTTCAAATAGATGGCGGATTCAGGTTCCAGTTCTAGACAATGACGGGCATAGGGAAGGCTCTCTGCCGGACGCCCCAATAGACTCAAGATGATGCTGGTCTGGGATACCCAGGGTGCATCGTCGGGGCTGTTTTCCAGATGACCGAGGCACAGGGCGAGAGCTTCTTCCTCGCGTCCGAGATGGCGCAAGGCTTTCACCCGGGTAAATTTCAGGGCCGGGTTTTCTGGATCCGCTTTCAGGGCCCGATCGAGAATGACCAGGGCCTGCTCGGGTTTTCCGGTGTCCATTTGGGCCCTGGCTTTTTGAAGAAGAGTCTTGGTGTCTTGGTTTTGATTGGATGCCGAACCTTCCGACAAGCCATCGTCAATCAATTTCAGCAGTCGGGTTATGCGAAAATCATCGGGGTTATCGCGGGCACCCTGCAAAAGGGCTTCGCGTCCGTTGGTCACGTAGTTGGTCCCGCCACCGGAGCCATAACCCAGCATGAACTTCTGGGTGGAAGCGATAAATCGCTGAAGTTTGGCTTCATCGTGAGAACCCTTAACGGCCAATCCGCCAGATTGCCAAACACGCGACAGGAAACGGAAATTGTCGTCTTCATGTCGATCCAGGGGTTTGGATCGGACCTCCCGCAGCACGGTAAATTCCAACGTCGGACGCTGCCAGGTGTTGGGCCGGCCTTCTGCCAAGGCGGCCTGCAGGGCTTCCTTGCCGGCCACCCGCTGGGAGACCATGATGTATGGGTCAGCCATATTTTGGGCCTTCAAATCTTGTTCCACATCGGATTCAGTGATCAGGGTGGCGAAACGGTCGAAATCAAAAACTATTGGTTGGGGCGATCCCACCAGGATCATGCTGTTGGGGTCGATCCAGAACAATTCCATGTGCTCGAAAGCCATGCCGAAACTGCGAATCACTGTTTCGGTTTCGGTAGCAGGAAAATGCTGGGCCAGCCATTGCACCATGATGCCGTGGTCCGCAAGACGACTGCGGCACAGTTGGTAATAGTCGAGGGAGAGCAGGGCCGAGTTGCCTGCGTATTCGGGATTGAGTTTGGAATCACTGCTGATGATGTCGTAGGTGTCGCCGGTGGTCAACAGGTGCTGGATGCCGTCGCCCAGATGCAGGTCCAGACGTGGGTCTTTCATCACATTGCCGTGGTGGGCGGCGAAAAACTGAGCGCCTTCAATGACACCGGGAACGATTTCCACGCAGGTCATTTTTTGGATTTCATCGTAGAGCGCCAGGGTGCCGAGGGTGACGCCGCTGCCCAGGCCCACCGAAAGTGTGTGCTGGGCGCCGGGTGAAAGAACCATGGGCAGATGAGCGAGGATCTTTTCCTTGCGGGCGATTGCGGGTTCGGTGCCGCCAATGTGATGCCCGTCGACGGCCATGTGCATTTCGCCATTGGGTTTGCGAAAGACCCTGGTTTGAGCGGTTGGGTCTTCACGGTCGAACAGGACGATGTCGTTGATGTCCTGGGTATCTCCCAATAGTGGTTTGGCCAGGCGCGAGAGCGGGACAAAAAGAACGATCAGCAGCACCACGGCCGCCAAGCCGGGCCAGACATCCCGCGTCCCACGTCGGCTGTTTTTCAACAGAATAGCGAGACCCACCACCGCGCTCAGCAAAGATGTCGCCAACAGGGCATTGCGAGTTCCCAACAAGGGTAATATTACAAATCCGGCAGCGAGACTTCCCACTATGGAACCGGCAGTGTTGGCAAAGTAGAAATGACCGACCTTGCCGCCAATTTTATCCAAACTCTGGATGCCGATGCGGTTGACGAGGGGAAAGGTCATGCCGGACAGGAAAGTAGGCAGGGCCATCACGGCAAAAGAAAGCAGAAAGCGCCGAAACAAATAGGTGTTCCAGTTCGGCGGATGGATGATGACCGAATCCAATCCCGGCAGCCAGTTCCAGATGAGCGGCAGGGTGGCGGCCACGGACAGGGCCAGCGCGGCCTGGATATAACCCAGGGTGCGGGCCGGTGAAGAGGCGCGATCGGCCAGGCGTCCGCCCACCCAACTGCCGGTGGCCAGTCCTGTCAGATAGGTGGTCAGCATGGCGCTGAAGGCGTAGGTGGAGTTGCCCAGAAAATGATGCAGGGCCCGGGTCCAGTAGAGTTCAAAACCCAGGGCGGCAAAACCGGTCAGGGCAAACATCCAGGCCAGGAATGCGGGAGACAGTTCGGGAGCGATGGCTTTGGTGACGGTTGGATCTGATTGAGCGGGGGATTTTTATGCTTCATGGGATAGAACGAGACCACGTCCCAAAGCGAGGGCAACCAAACCGGCCAACAGATTTCCGGCCACGGCAAAAACAGTGCTGCCGGTCAGTCCCATGGCGGGGATGAGCACAAAACCGGAAAGGGCAATACCGATGACGGCGCCAAAGGTGTTGACGGCGTAGAGCATGCCCAGGTTTCGTCCCAGTTTTTCGCTGTGACGCACCAGGAATCGACTCAAAACCGGCAGGGTGCCACCCATCAGGAAGGTGGGCGGCAGCAGAAGCACAAAGGTCAAAACGACGCGCAAAATGGCGACCATGCCGTCCGGCAGCGAGGTGGCGGCTTTAATGTAGGCGGGCTCCAGAATCAAGACCATCAGCGGGACCAAGGCGCCCAGCCCGGCCACACCCAACTCAAGGAAGGAGTACAGACGCAATGGGTTGGCGCTCTGATCCACCCGCTTGCCAAAATAATGACTGCCCAGGGCCAGCCCGCCCATGAAGGCGGCCAGAACGGTGCTGATGGCCAGGGTTGTGCCGCCAAGAAGGTGGCTCAGCAGGCGAATCCAGACCAGTTCGTATACCAGAGCGCTGATGCCGGACACGGCAAAGAGCAGGGCGATGATGAGGGTCGTCTTTTTCATGGAGCATCCGCTGTTGGGGGGGTGTTAAGGATTTTGGTTAGGGTATTTTAGCAGGAAAAGTGGGGAAAGACAATGGTGGGTGGTTGTGTTTGATGGGGAAATCTATTCCAACAGAGGTGGAATTTCAGGTTTCTCTTTCTCACCCTTGTCTGCGGTTGCTTTACTAACGCACCTGTATCCTCCTTCAGGCCCAGAATCAGCCATTTCCGATGAGCAGCCAGTGGGTTCTTGACTTCAATATTCATTGCTCAGACCTCCTCCATTGTACTCTATGGGGCAGGCTGTCAAGACATACCTCACCAGCATGCTGAGTGCTTCTGGTCTGGCAGACAGCGTCCGTTTTAAATAATCTCACAACCGATTGATTTTCCCGGTTTTGGTTTTCGGTCCCAAGCTTTTTGCTGACTTCCCGGATAACTTTGCAGCTGTACTGTTCTCCGCTTTCATGCGGGAACCATCCTTCTATCGGGGACTCAATGGCCCATGGCTTCGTTCGGCACTCCAAGGGGGCATAGCCTATCCTGGGGGACTCCGGCTGGTATGGCCGGGACCAGAAAAACAATGGATGCACTCCCCTGTAACCATCTTGTCTCCGGAAGTTTTGCCGGCTTTGTTTGGCTTGTTCACCAGCCGGTTTCTCAACCCGGAGACATACTTAGTTTTCGGACTCATTTTCTTTGGATCGTAAACCTCCTGGGAGCGCCACACCGAAAGAACGATTGAGGCGATCTGACGCGAGATGGTCAGCTTCGCCAAGTTGGGTTTCGTGCCACCATCGAGTAAATCTTGATAGTGCCGATACAAAGGATCGTCCTTGTTGGCGCGACAAATTATCGTCGTCGCCGCACCCTTGAAGATGTGCTTCAAGGAACGGTTGAAGTTGCGATTCAGGCCTCGAGTCTTCTGGATTTGGGCCTTGATCCACTCGCCATTCTGGGCGCGAACCCAATCCGACGAACTGCGCATCACAATACCCAGCCCATTCTCTCAGAAAATAGTTCCCTTTTCCGTCCTACCCGAGTAGCCAAATTAAAAACTACGAAATCCCGTGGACCAAATGGTAGTGTCCAGAATCTTTCGCACTTTTCTTGAGAGGCGCCCGCGACATTCACGGTTCCCCAATAGATAGGTGTTGTGCCTAGTAAAAATTCCATAACCCGCCCAACATCCAATCGCCTGATCACTACCCCCAACATTTTCGCAGTTTGAACTCCCGAACGACCATCCCATCCCTTTGATTTCTGAAATTGAAAATGCCTTGGGGGGTGACTTGGGGGGTGTTTGATGGTAAATTCTTGGAAGTTCAGAATCCACCCAAAAGGCAGGTCGAAAATGGCTTCAGAATACCACCCTCCTTTCACGGTACCCCCCTCCATTGTGAGCCTGGTTGGCGAAATTGGTGAAACCCTCGGCCAGCTAAAAGCCCAATTGGATCAGTCTCCTGATTTGCGCCTGCGCCGCATCAACAGGATCAGGACGATCCGGGGATCGTTGGCCATCGAAGGCAATACCCTGAGCGAAGAAATGATTACGGCAATTCTGGATGGGAAACGGGTAATTGCTCCTCCTAGGGAAATCCAGGAAGTCCGGAATGCAATTGCAGCCTACGAGCGCCTTTCGGGTTGGAATCCCGAGAGGGAGACGGATCTCAGGAAAGCCAATGGCATCCTGATGCGGGATCTCATGGTGGATGCCGGGACCTATCGCAAAGGCGGGGTTGGTGTTCTTGGACCGGGTGGAGAAATCATCCACATGGCACCTCCTGCCAATAGGGTACCTGGGCAAATGGCCGATTTATTTGATTGGCTGGCACAATCGCACCATCACCCATTGATCACGAGTTCGGTATTCCACTATGAATTTGAATTCATCCACCCCTTCAACGATGGAAATGGCAGAACAGGCCGCCTATGGCAAACCTTGATCCTGGAATCCGTTGTTTGAGGATATTCCGGTGGAAAGCCTTGTTTTCGAAAGTCAGAACGATTATTATCAGGCTCTTCAGGAAAGCACCGCCCTGGGAGATTCTGAACCATTTATCCTTTTTATTCTCCATCGAATCCTTGAGGCCATGAAAATGGCCACCCCCCAAGTCACCCCCCAAGTCACCCCCCAAGTCGCCGAAATGTTGGAGATCCTAGTTGGGGAAATGGCTCGGAATGAAATACAAAAAGCTCTTGGGTTGAAAGACCGGAAATCTTTCCGTGACCGGTACCTTAAACCGGCCCTGGAGGTTGGATTGATTGAAATGACCATCCCCGAAAAACCAACCAGCCGGCTTCAGAAATATCGCCGGAAATAGGAATAAGGGTTTCCAATATCGATAATCGGATTCCCTCTCAGAAATTTGTTATAAAAAGATACGAAGGGACCTCCCCTGGTTTCGTAGACACTCAGGGGAAGTCCAGTTCCCGCCGGCGGGAACATTGGCAGTCTGTCAAGCCACCGGTTCAAAATCATATCCACAAATGCCAACGACCTGGAAGCAATCATCATCGAGTACTCCGTTGTGCTACTACAGCCATGGGGAGCAGGAGTGGAAGGATTACGAATAATTCTGCATTCAGAATCCACCTCAACTTATTTTCCCACGGGCTCAATCATCGTCCGTCCCATGGCGTTGGCGATGGGTCGCAGGCTGACCATGAGTTCATCAAAGGCTTCTAAGGTCAGGCTTTGTTGCCCATCGGAAAGGGCTTTGGACGGATCGGGATGGGTCTCGATGATGATCCCATCGGCGCCCGCAGCCACCGAGGCCCGGCACATGTCGGCCACATAATCCACGTGCCCCACCGCATGGCTCGGGTCAACAATAACCGGCAAGTGGCTGACCCGTTTGATGACCGAGACTGCCGAGAGATCGAGGGTGTTGCGTGTCGCCGGCTCGTAGGTGCGGATTCCCCGCTCGCACAGCATGACCTGGGTATTGCCGCCGGACATGAGGTATTCCGCAGCCAACAGCATCTCCTCAATGGTCGACATCAGTCCCCGTTTCAACAGCACCGGTTTGCGCTCCTTGCCGACGTCTTCGAGCAGGGCGTAATTCTGCATATTGCGCGCGCCGATCTGCAAAATGTCCGCATAACGGGCAACCAACGGTACCAGCTCGGGCGAGATGATTTCAGTGACGATGGGCAGGCCGGTCTCCTGGCGCGCCATGGCCAGGATTTTCAACCCTTCTTCCCGCAGTCCCTGAAAACTGTAGGGTGAGGTGCGGGGCTTGTAGGCGCCGCCCCGCAGCACCCGGCCGCCACTGGCCTTGACCTGGCGGGCGGTCGAAAGCAGTTGATCGGTGGACTCCACGCCACAGGGGCCGGCCATGACCACAAACTCCGACCCGCCGATTTTCAGATCACCCACCTGGACCACGGTTGGCTCGGGCTTGAAATCCTTGCTGACCATTTTGAACTTGCTGCTCAACGGTGCAACCTGGTCGACACCCGGCATGTCCGCCACGTCCGACAAGTCGTCGCCGGTTGCATCCATGATACCGATGACCGTGCGCTGGGCACCGTGGTTGGGTCGCGGTTTGAATCCGCGGTCTTCGAGAACCTTGAGGACTCGGCCCAGTTCGGCCACGGTGGCGTTTTCTTTCATGACTATTATCACGACTGGGAACCTTTCGTGGGGTGCATGGCCTGAACCATGTCGGCAAGAAATTTGGTTGCGGCCGCAACAGCATCGTCGCCGGCCTGATCGATGGTTCGGATCAATGCACTGCCAACGATGGCACCATCGGCCACCCTTGCGACCTGAGCGGCCTGATCGGGAGTGGCAATGCCGAACCCGACATAAAGTGGCAGGGAGGTGACTTTGCGGACGCGGTTCACATAAGAAGCCAGGTCGCCGGTGGCCGATGCGCCAGTCCCGGTGACGCCGGTGGTTGAAACCAGATATAGAAAGCCTCCTGCTTTAACCGTGTTGCGGGCCAGGCGGGAAGGGTGGGTGGTCGGAGCGATCAGATCTACCAAATCAGCGCCATTTTCGGCCAGCAGGTTGTGAAATCCGCTGGACTCTTCGGGCGGCAGATCGGGAATGATGACCCCGGCGATGCAGGCCTGGCCACAAGCTGCCGCAAAACGGTCTGGCCCCATCTTCAGGATGGGGTTCAAGTATCCCATCAAGACCACGGACAACCCGTGTTCGCGTTGGGCATCGGCAGCCAGTTCCAGGGTTCGGGACAAAGTCATGCCCTGGGCGAGGGCCTGCCGGGATGAGGCCTGAATCACCGGCCCATCGGCCACCGGATCACTGAAAGGGATGCCGATTTCCACCAGGGGGCATCCCACCGAAGCGGCGGCGGCCAGAACACCGGCAAAGGTTGCTTCATCGGGATAACCGGACGTCAGGAATGGCACCAGTGGCTTGATCCCTTCCGTGCGAAGGCGTTCGGTCAGCTGGGTGAGACGACCTTGTGGCAAAGCACTCATGAGGCATCACCTCCGGTGTTTTCCATGTCCTTGTCGCCACGTCCTGATAGATTGATGATGACTACCGGTGGCTGCGGCGATGAATTTCGAACCAACTCCGCCATGGCGTTCGCATCACTCAACAAACCGCGACAGTAGGCCAGGGCGTGGCTGGATTCCAGGGCCGGGATGATGCCCTCGAGCCGGGACAAATCATCGAAAGCGGCGAGAGCCTCGGCGTCGGTGACGCTGCCGTATTGAACCCGGCCGGTGTCTTTCAGAAAGCTGTGCTCCGGCCCAACACCGGGGTAGTCCAAACCTGCGGCCACCGAATGCGCGGGGATGACCTGGCCGTCGGCATCCTGAAGCAGATAGCTGAACGAGCCATGCAGGACACCGGGCTCGCCCAGGCTGAGGGCGGCGGAATTCCCCGCCTGCGAACCGCCGGCTTCGACGCCAAACAGAGCAACTTCGTCGGATACAAAACCCGAAAAAATGCCGATAGCGTTGCTGCCTCCACCGACACAGGCGATCACCGCATCGGGAAGCCGGTTTTCCTTCTGGAGTATCTGCTGCCGGGCTTCGGTGCCGATGACGGTCTGGAAGTCGCGCACCATGGCCGGGTAGGGGTGGGGGCCAACCACCGAGCCTATGATGTAGTGGGTGGTGGCAACGTTGGTCACCCAGTCCCGAATGGCTTCGCTGGAAGCGTCTTTCAACGTTCGTGCACCTGAGGTTACGCATTCGACCCGGGCACCCAACAACTCCATGCGGCGCACGTTCGGCGCCTGGCGATTCATGTCCACTTCACCCATGTAAATGACGCATTGAAGACCCACCAACGCGCACACCGTGGCGGTGGCCACGCCGTGCTGGCCGGCTCCGGTTTCGGCCACGATGCGGGTCTTGCCCATGCGCCGGGCCAGCAGGATCTGCCCGAGACAGTTGTTGATTTTGTGGGCGCCGGTGTGGTTCAGGTCTTCTCGCTTGAGATATATGCGTGCCACGTCGCCACAGCTATTTTCAAGGCGGCGGGCCCGGAACAGTGGAGTTGGGCGTCCCGAATAATCGGCCAACAAAGCGGCCAACTCAGATTGGAAGGCGGGATCGCTGCGAGCGGTTTCCCAGGTCTGTTCCAATTCCTGCAGACAGGGCATCAGGGTTTCGGGTACGAACTGGCCTCCGTAGGGGCCGAAGCGCCCCTTGCCGGATGTGGAGAAAATTGATTAGGAGCTCACCGTTTCACCTCCGTGATGAAAACGCGGGTTTTGTCCGGGTGTTTCAGCCTGGGCTTTGCTTCGACGCCGCTGGCCACATCCATGGCAAAGGGTCGCACCTGGTCGCAGGCTGCGGCCACGTTTTCCGGGGTCAATCCACCGGCAAGAAAGACCTCGTGACCGGCGGCAGCCAGGGCTGAAGCGGCAGCCCGACAATGGGCCGGTTCCACATCCTCTTGGTCGGGGCCTTTGGGCAGATCAACCAGGAAATAGGCCACAGATTTATAGGATGCCGCCCGTTGCGGGGTTGCTTGGTTGGCGGTCAGGGCCTTGATGAGAGGACGCCCGGTTGCCGCAGCGATTTCATCACAATCGTTGGGACTCTCGTTGCCGTGCAACTGGATAAGATCCAGGTCGCAGGCCTCGGCAACGGTGATGATGTGTGAGGAAATCTGGTCAGAAAACACACCGCACAATCGTGCGTCCGGAACCGCTTGACGAATCTCCAACGCCTGATCCACGCTGACTTGACGAACGCCGGCAGCGAAAATCACACCGAGAATATCGGCACCCGCACCATGGGCCATCAACGCATCTTTGGCCGAGGTGATACCACAAATTTTTACGCGCGTGGTCTTTTCCGACTCGCGTCCCACCAGTTCGGCCACCTTGCGGCCAGGGTCACGACTTTGCAGAAGTGCGTGGCCTACCAGGAAGGCGTCGGCACCAAAATCGGCCATGCGGGAGATATCTTCGCGAAGGTAAAGTCCGCTCTCGCTTATTCTTATGACCTGGGTTGGAACATAAGGCATAAGAGCCGCACCGTGCTCCAGATTGGTTTCCAGGGTGGCCAGATTGCGATTGTTCACGCCAATCAAACGGGCTTCGGCCGCCACCGCCAGATTGATGTCTTCCCGATCATGACATTCCACCAGAACGTGCAGGCCCAAATTGTGGGCAAACTTCAACAAAGTCTTGAGCCGTTCTCCATCCAACATGCGAACGATCAGCAAAACTGCATCGGCGCCGGCTGCCCAGGCTGCCAGCAGTTGCGCTTCATCGATGACAAAATCCTTCACCAGAACAGGCAGCGGCACGGCCTCTTTCACCGCCGCCACATCAGACAACGAGGTGCCAAAATGCTCGGCATCGGTGACGATGGAAAGGGCAGCAGCGCCATTGCGCAAATAGGCACGGCCCAGGGTGGCGGGCGACGCAGGTTGGTTGAATTCCGGGTGGCTGGGAGACTTGCGCTTGATCTCGGCGATGAGACGGTTTCCACATCGCAGGGCCGCTTCAAAATCGCGCACTGGCAGGTCGTGGGGGCGCTCGGGTTTGGCCTGGGCAAAAGCGGATCGCAAAGCGGCGACTTCAGCTTGTTTGGTCGGCAGAATCTTCTCCAGAAAACTCATGATACCCCTCCGGCGTCACTGGTCGAGCGGGACTTCAAATGGTTGAAAACACGCAGGGCGGAACCATCGTTCAGTTTCTGTCGGGCCAAAGCGACGCCGCCTGGAATATCGGGAGCAAGATCAGCCAAAACGGCGACAAAGGCAGCATTCAGAACCACCACATCGGTGGTCGGGCCCTGCTGGCCCTGCAATATATTCCGGATGATCGCAGCGTTCTGCTGCACGCTTCCGCCCAGAAGGTCTTCCGGTCGACAGAGTTCGAACCCAACTTCGAGGGGGTCAAAACTAAATGTTGTGACCACTCCCTTATTGAGGGCGGCCACCCGGGTTTCTCCCATCAGCGATACCTCATCCAGCCCACCCTCGCCGTGCACCACGAAGACTTTCTCGGAGCCCAGGGCGCACAGCACCCGGGCCAGGGGTTCACAAAGGTCGCCGTCGAAAACACCCAACAGCTGACGCCTGGCGCCGGCGGGATTGGTCAACGGTCCGAGCACATTGAAGACGGTGCGCACACCCAACTCGCGACGGGCCTGCATGGCGTGTTTCATGGACGGATGCAGGGATGGGGCAAAGAGAAAGCCCAGGCCGATTTCGTCCACCAGGTTCGCCACTTGGGTCGGGTCCAGGTTGATGTCCACGCCCATGGCTTCCAGAACATCGGCACTGCCACAGGCCGATGAGACGGCTCGGTTGCCGTGCTTGGCCACGGCACAACCCATGGCTGCCGCAACAATGGCCGTGGCGGTGGAAATGTTGAAAGTACTACTTCCATCGCCGCCGGTGCCGCAGGTGTCGACCAGATCGGTGCGCCGGGGCCTGACCGTCACGGCGCTTTCGCGCATGGCGCGAGCCAGCCCGGTGATCTCGTCAACGGTCTCGCCTTTGGTTCGCAACGCCACCAGGATTCCGGCCAGCCGGGCGGTAGGCACCCGTCCATTCATGACCTCGGTCATCAACCCATGGGATTGGTCCAGGGTCAGGTTTTCACTGGCCATCAAGAGGTTCAAAATCGACTGGCTCAGTTCAGTGTCCGCGGACATGGTTTTCTCCTCTCGGACTCACCAACTGCAGGAAATTGTGCAGCAGGGTCGATCCTTCGGGAGTCAGAATGGATTCGGGATGGAATTGCAGACCCTCGATAGGCAGGTCGCGATGCCGAACACCCATGATTTCGCCACCGCTGGTGTAGCTGGAAATATTCAATTCCCCGGGCAAGTCACTTTCCAGGGCGATCAGCGAGTGGTAGCGCGTGGCCTGGAAAGGGTTGGACACTCCGGCAAAGATGGTTCCTCCGTCGTGGTAAACGCTGCTGGTTTTTCCATGCATCAGCCGCTCGGCCCGTACAATGCGGCCACCATAGGCCTGCACGATACTCTGATGCCCGAGGCATACCCCCAGAATGGGTCCGCGTCCGGCATAGGCTCGAATCAATTCCACACTTATTCCGGCATCATCAGGCGTACCGGGGCCAGGGGAGATGATTACTGATTCGGGTTTCAGGGCCAAGGCTTCTTCCACGGTGATCTGGTCGTTTCGCACCACTTTGATTTCGGCGCCCAGCTCGCCCAGAGCCTGCACGATGTTGAAAGTGAACGAGTCGTAGTTGTCGATGAGCAAGTGCATGTCTACAGCCCCTCTTCGGCGATGCGGACGGCCCGGGTCAGCGCCCGGATCTTGTCCAGTGATTCCTGATGCTCGCGCGCGGGATCCGAGTCGGCAACGATACCCGCTCCCGCCTGCACGCTGAATTGGTAGCCGTCCGGTTTGTTGCGTTGCATGAGCAGGGTGCGGATGGTGATGCACATGTCCATGTCACCATTTTGACCGAAGTAGCCCACGGCACCGGCGTAGTGTCCGCGCCGGTTGCCTTCCAGTTCGGACAAGATTTCCATGGCCTTGATTTTGGGCGCTCCCGAAACCGTTCCGGCCGGGAAGGTGGCTCGTAGGGCGTCGAACATATCCAACCCTTCGTTCAACCGGCCGGAGACATGGCTCACCAGATGCATCACATGGCTGTAACGCTCCACGGCCATGAATTCGTCGACTTTCACGGTGCCGGTTTGGCATACCCGGCCCACATCGTTGCGCCCGAGGTCGACCAGCATGACGTGTTCGGCGCGTTCTTTTTCGTCGGCCAGAAGATCATCGGCCAGCTCGTTGTCCTGGGCTACGGTTTTGCCTCGCGGCCGAGTGCCGGCGATGGGATTGACCTGCAAACGACCGTTGGTCAGCCGCACCATCATCTCGGGTGATGAGCCAGTCAGCTGGAAGTCGTCGAAGTCCAGGAAGAAGAGGTAGGGACTGGGGTTGAGGATGCGCAGAGCTCGATAGATCTGGAACGGAGCAACCTCTGTTTCACCGCTCAGACGCTGGGAAATCACGATCTGGAAGGCGTTCCCGGCCCGGATGTGTTCCTGGACCTGGCCAACGAGGTTCATGAATGTTTCCCGGTCCAGGTTGGGTGTCAGGCCGGCACTGGGGTCGACCACGGTTTCTTTTGAACCTTGAAGGCGCCGTTCCTTGCGCACTTCCGGCGGCAAGGGCTGGTCCAGGGCCTGCAGGATGGCTTCGATTTCGGTGCAGGCTTTGGCGTGGGCCGCTTCCGGAGACCCGGCACGCGGCAAGGTCAGGATTTCAATTTCACTCTTGATGTGATCGAAGACCACCAGGGTGCGCGGGAACATGAAACGGTAGTCGGGCAGGTCGTCGGCCGTTCCATTGGGCAAGGTGATGTTTTCGAAATACTTCACCATGTCGAACCCCACATAACCCACGGCGCCACCAAATGGAGGCGGCAAGGCGGACTCCGGATCCTGCGTCAGCATTGAAGTTGCCAATTCAGCCCGGACCGGACCCAGGGGATCGGCGGGATCAACCGCGGCGGAGGTTGGTTCGTGACCTTCCCGCCTGGTGTGCACCACATCGTCCACCAGTTGAATGTTGGTTTCGGCAGAAAGTCCGATGAAGGAATGACGCCCCATCTGGACCCCCCGTTCAACACTTTCAAATAGAAAGGCGCTACCGTCGGCTTGGGACTTCATGAAGGCCTTCAGCTTCAGAAAGACCGAGACCGGTGTCTCGAGATCGGCGGCAATGGTGGCCCGCACGGGGATATTTTGTCCCTCTCGGGAACTGTCGATATAATCGGAACGGGTGGGCGAGATCATCGCGTCCTCCACAGGATTGTCTCTCGGAGATCCGCCATTCGGCAGTGGAGGGAAACAAAAAACCCACCATCTGCGCGGATGGCGGGTCTGGAGACGGGTTTGGTTCAGTCAGCTACTGGGTGAACCTCCCGTGCGCGCAAACGCGAACATCCGGGCACTCGTTTTGAGCGCACCAACGCCACCAACGCCAAGAGGCACTGCTGGAGGATTGGATGTTGTTTTGGCACAGGGGCACGTTCATGGTCTCCGTCTGCATGAGAATATCAACAGGCATGATCATATATCAAGATTGGATTTGTGTCAAGACTTGTGGACTCCAATTGCAGGGTCCACGCATCTAAATAAATTCCCAATATTGTTAGGCATGAGCGGCCAAAAAGAGGGCTTTCCCGGGGTCATGTCCCTCTCTCGGGCATCAATCGGGAATGTACGTACTTACCAGGAGCTTCAGACCCTGCACCGCTGCTGTACCGGTGCCTTCATCGCGGATATCCATCTGCACCCGGCCCGAGGAGAGTCCGATCCGTTGGTTCTGTTCGATAAAGTAGAGCTTCCCGGCCTCGACCTTGATTTCAACCGCGGCGGAACTTTCCTTTGTATTGGCGGAAAAAACATAGGTGCCGGGCTTCAGTTCCCACCTGAAGAAAGTCCCTGGTCCAGTCCCGCCGGCGTCCTTGCCATTGACCTGGACCTGCGTCGCCACGGCTGCGCCGACGGCTCTACCGCGCCGGTAGAGGTAGAGGATACCCCTGTCGTCCACGGTCTCGAATCTCTTGGCGGCGCTGCCGGCCTCCCCGGGTGCCTTGGATGTCTTGGCACAACCGAGGAGGCCGACCAGTACGAAAACCGCCAGCGAGGCAATGATCATTTTCTGGCTCATAAGCTAACGGTCCTTTTGGTCCAACAATGAGAACTATCGTATCAACAAGACCCCACGGTCGTCCTGGAGGATCTCCTCGAACGGATTATCGTTCGTGAAGGTCACATCGAACGTTCCTGTTCCACTTTGCATACTGACCACTCGGGATTCCCAACCGACATCGGGAAGGGCCATCACGTTTAGTTCGAGAGTGCCGTCGAGTACCTGCCCGCCTCTCAAGAAGGTGAGGCTCTCGGCGGGAATGTCTCCGTTGACAGGAACATCCAACTCGAGCTTGAACAAGGATCCCAGGACGACATTGCCGTTGATGGCCATGTGGGCGGGCTGGCCGCCGAGGTCTGGTCGAATCGTGCCGGACATTACGGCTGACGAGGCATCCACTACGTACAACTGTGCGGTGGCAAGATCAGGTACTTCGGTGCTGCCCCCGGTCATGATCCCGGAGTCGAAGAGTGTAAACGCACCCTTTACGGTGAGCGTACCCTCGACCAGGTTCATGGTGCCCGAGCAGTCGAAGGCTGTTTCCACCACGAAAGCTCCCTCGCCCGTCCTGCGGAACTCACCGATCACGTCGAAACTGCCGGGTGCTCCCAGACCCTGGTTCACGGTGCCGGCGGTCGACTGGAACCATCGGCCGGCATACTCGATGCTGATGGTTGCGCCCTCGGCCAGGGTGAGGTTGACGATGGTGTCGCTGGTCACCTCGCCGTGGACGTGCCAAGTGGTCGCGGACAGTGCAGAGGTGCCGGTGTTCTCAAGCGTGGTCTGGGATCCGACCTGGGTGTTCAGCGAACCCAGCTCGGCTACTGTGCCCCGGCGCCAGGTAAATGTGTGATTGATCAGCAGGCCACCTGGCCCGGTGATCCCGGGGAGGGTTCCCGAATCGAGAATGAGGTGGCGGAAGGTGACGATATCGGTCTCGAATGTACCCATGGTCACACTACCACCGATCACAAAGGGACCGTCACCTTGTGAGTTGACGTTTGGGATGGTGGTTTGACCGGACTGTCTCAGAATCGCATCCCCGTCGATTTCGATGGTTCCGCGTAACGAGCCACCCGTGATCCACAGCGAACCGGTGTCCACCCGCAGCGAACCAGTCGAGCTGAACTCGGCCGAGGACGCAAAAAGGGTAGCCTCCTGCGCACCTTGGCTCTTACGAATGGTGCCGGCGTTGCTGAGGTTGCCATTGTTCTGCACAGTCAAGCTGGCGTCGCCCTGAAGGTCGATGATCGCGCCGCTGCTGCATTCAAGCATCTGATTGACTCGCAGGCTGGCACCGGCCCCCACCGAAATGGTACCGCGATTGTCCACGTCCGTCTGAAGTTCAAGTGGGTTGCCGATGGCATGCAGCTCGGCCCCGCTCTGGATCTCCATTTGGCCGGAGCCCATGATGACGCCGCCGCTCCAGGCGAGATCACCCTGCACGATGAGATGGCCGGAGACCTCCATTTCGGCGCCGTCCAGCAAGCCGCAGGTCGTGAGCTGGAGCTGATTTCCGTTGGTGTCGAGGATCTGGGTACCAGAACCGGCGCCCAGAACAAGGGCCTCCACGTCGACGTCGCCATTCAGGGTGACGGTGTAATCGCCCGTAGCGGTGATCACTGCCACGTCGCCAGCGCCCGGCACCGCGTCGTCGCTCCAGTTGGCAGCATCTTCCCAGTTGCCGCTACCGGCGGCGATCCATTCGCGCACCGGTCCGCTGGCCAGGGTTACGGTCACCTCGGCGGTGTCAGTCGCGCTGCCCGCAGTGACGTAGATCGAAGCCGTGCCCAGGCCGGTTGCGACCGCCGCGCCGTCCTGCCCTACGAACACCACGCCGTCGTCGCTGCTCTGCCAAGTGAAGACCGTGTCGATGGCTGCGCCATTCTGGTCAAAGGCGGCGGCGTCGAACTGCACATCCTCACCGATGGCGGTGAAGGTAATAGTTTCTGGGTCGACGACCACGGTGGCTACGTGCGGATCCTCGGGTACTCCAGGATCGACAGGGTCGTCGTCATCGCTACATCCGGTGACGCAGACAATGGCGAGCATCATCATTGCCAAAATAGCGTATTGGCTAAGTTTCATTGGCGTACTCCAGGTTATGGGAAAAGGGAATTCAATAATTGGCTTTGAAGTAAGGTAAATCGATTTTTGGACAATGCCAAGTAGTAAAGCCGGCCGCCAAACCTCCCTGGGTTGACGACCGGTTGGAATGAAAATCCAAATAAAACGAGAGTTATTTCAGCAGCATCATCCGCCGACTCATAACCGTATCATCCGTCTCCAGACGATAGAAGTACACACCGGTGGCAACCGGATAACCGCCGGAAGTGGTACCATCCCACAACACACTCTGGTCGCCCGCGGGCAGGTCGCCCTGGAGCAGGGTCTTGACCAGGCGTCCACTCACATCAAAGACCTGCAGCGTCGCCCGACCAGGCTTGGCAAGAGAGAAGTTGATGCGAGTTCGGGGGTTGAATGGATTGGGGTGATTCTGACCCAAATCCGTAACAATTTGGACCGGCAACAGTTCATCATCCACACCTGAAACTCCGCTCAGCGCGATGATCGCCAGGTCGTCGATGCCGGCTTCGACCAGGGAACCGGCGCCCTCGTCCGAGGCGACAAACCTCAGTTGCACCTGATCTGCCACCGGGAAATAGTCCAAAACATTTACGGTGTGGCTAACCCAGGCGTTTGTGGACTGGGTTGTGTGTTCAACCACCACCCAGTTGGTGCCGCCGTCGTTGGACAGACTTACGTCCCAGTAATCCAGGTTGGGGGTGGCGCCCATATTATTGGAGTACCATTTCCAGTAGCGCAGGGTCACCTCGTTGAATCCGGACAGATCGTACACCGGTGAGAATAGGGTGGTCGCTCCCCCATCAATGTCATTATAGCCGGCTCCCTGGCCAACCTCGTGCTGGCCGGTGATCCAACAGTTGGTGCCGTCGAAGGTATGATCATTTTCCGGTTGGGCGCTGGTGCCAACAGGGTCAACGTGTTCCCAGACACCGGAAGTAGCCGCATCGCCCTGGGCACCGGCACTCCAGTCTCCTGCTATCTCGATGGGATCAATGCTCGTTGCCACGAGGAATCCGAAGAGGGAGTCGGGAGCCAAGGTAGGCAAAGAGCCGACATTCCCGAGGTCATCACCAGCGGACAGGTAATACTCCACGTCCCCGGATGATTGGGCGGGAATCTCCCCGGTGAAAGAATTGTCCTGGCCGGCGGTCATGACTTGTTCAGTCCAGGTTCCGCCGTTGACTCGACAGTGCAATAGAACCGTTGAAGGGTCGAGATCAGCTTCGGTGGACCAGATCTCGGCCACCACTTCGTAGGGGTTCGTGCTGTCGGTCGTATCGATGAGTGGTGTGTGGGAAAAGAGAACGCCCACCAGGATTTGTGGACAATCAAAGTTATGGTTGCCGGCGGCTGCACAATAGAAAGCGTGGTTGGGTGTGCCGTTGTCCAGGTTGCCGTCGTCATCATCGGCAAAGAAGGTTGCGAAGACCTGATCCGGCTGGGAGGTCGGATGCAACAATGTGCGCCCGAAATGCCAGTTGGAAGCCGAAATCATGGTGCCCTGTTCCTCACCGTAATAGTCCTGCATCAGAACCATTGCATCCCAGGTAAAGCCCAGAATAACCTGACCGGCAGCGTGGATTGGTATGCCGACGACATTGTCGGGATAGATCAAACTGTTCACGGCATCCCGAAGCCCCGTCTCGCAGTTACCCGAGAAAAATCCTCTACCCAGCTCAGGATCCTGGGTCATCAGGCAAGCCAGGATGTCCCCGTTGCCTTCGCCCAGGCCTTGGTCGCCCTGCCAACCCAGAATATAGTTCTGAACACCATGACCAAATTCGTGTTGCACCACTCCCTGTATCTCTCCCGTGTTTTCATAGCCATCACCGGCGACGCAGAAATTGATGGTTCCGTTCCACCAGGCGTTGCCGGGACAGTAACCGTCGTTTCGACTAACATAGGCACTGATTCGTGCCTGCGAATAACCAAAACCAGGGTCAAAAGATTCAAAGAAGTCGTGGATATCATTGATGGCGTCGAAGGTGTCGCGCTCATCCTGTTGGGAATTGAAGGGATTGAACTGGATATTGAGCGGTTCACCTTCCTGGGCCACTCCGACGTATTGGCCTTCAGGCCCGCTGAAGTTGTTCATGTCGATGTAGGGACCGTAAAGATCGGCCGAAATACTCAACGCACCGGTGGAACCTTCAAAGAGCCAGTTGCCGTCGGCATCGGTGATGGTCTCGCCCACGCCGCTGCCGGTTATGCGCAGGTAGGGACTGGGCTGGGTGGTTACACCGTTGCAGTAAGTACTATCCTGAACCCGGGATCCTGCAGTGCCAACATGGTCAAAGTGGATGTCGTTGTAACGCCAGATGATGTCGCCACTGTGAGCGTCAATATGAGTCACCCAGATTCCCAGGGGATCGCTGGTGCTCACTCGAATGCGGTAAACCAGGTGATACTCAACCTCGGAGGGAGAAACGGGAACCGGCAGAATCAGCAGATCAGTTTCTCCATCAAGACTATCGCTGCCCGGGTTGAACGGAACACTGTTGCGGGCAATCATTTCAGCCATGGCGCGGTCTAGGCTGGGCCGGAAATCCACCTTGATGTTGGGATAGAAATCGCTACCCGCCAACATCAACCCACCCTTGTCGGAGAAGGCCACAATTGCTTTGCCTTCCCAGACGTCGAGTCCGTGATAGGTCTGCTGGTAATGCACGACCCATTTGCCGACTGCGTGGGGAACGGCCTTGACCCTCAGCTCATCCAGATTGGCCTGGAAGAGATCCGGGTTTTCGACCAATACCCTGCGAGCTGATGAGACAACCTGATCAGTTGATTGGAACGAACGTCCCAGGGGTTCACTGCCACCGTACACATAGTGCGGTGTTCCCGTGTACTGATTGTGCGAAAAAACCTGCCAGTTTCCACCATAATTGGCCCTGAGGGAGGCTGTGGCCTGATTTGCCTGTCGGGCGAAGGCGATCTTGGCCTGGGGCAAGGGCATGAATTGCGGCAGACTGATTTCATAGCTGTTGTTTTGAGGGACGGGCTGAATGGCAAAAACAGGTAAACTGCCAAACAAGGTCAGCAGTCCCAACACGATAGCCATAGGCGGAAAAAATAAATACGGACGGTTCATGGAAAACTCTCCCCGAGGTTGCGATAACAGATCAGTGCCCCCTGACCGTGAATGATTCATTGTACCAAAGATTGGCGGGAAATGCGAACCAAAGGGATAGGACCAAGGGCTAGGACTTAGCGAAAATCCCTTTTTCAGCCATTTACTATGGGTCAGAGTAGCGATTGGGTGTGACCTCCGCGGGGGCACGACCAACGTTGGACAACAGGTTGATGGCTGTGGAAAAATCAGGAGCGACGGCAGCATGACCGAGTTGAACCCCTGCTCTCCGCCGGTTCGCCATGCTACCCGAATTCTCCTACTGCATTTTGCGGAGCAGCTAAATTCTGCCGAATGAAAAGTTGCCGATGAACCGCTTGGCCGCGTGAGAGGAGAAAAAGGATCTGGTGCAGGCAATCTGCGGCGGTTTCGCCTATGGGGTATCTGGTTGGTAGCAAATACTTTAATCCGGCAGGTGGGCCTTTTCAATCAATAAATTCGCTAAATTGGATGCTCCAACTTGGTGAACCCAAAAATATGAAAATGAGGCTCATTACTTTGTTTGTGCCCCCGAAATTGTTTCTCCCTTCTATCGTTGGTGTGTTCCCCAGCCATCCATTAACCCCCTACCGTGCGTAACTCAACTCATGTTCACAGTTCCTCTCCAATGCCCGGGTCTTGACCTTGCCATCGTAGTATTCCGACCAACGTTCCGGTAACTCAATGTGATCACGAAAGATCCGCTCCGAAAA
>JAJRZA010000063.1 GCA_024275485.1 Candidatus Krumholzibacteriota bacterium
AGTGTCTCAGTCTCCCTGTAATTGTTCGCAGATAAATCAGCTTCCCAAGCAGTGGCATTTCCTGCAGGAAAAGACTCACCGGGATGAAGAATAACATCAGATTCATTGTGGAAAGTATAACTAGTTCGTGAGTGGGAAGAAGAATAGTTCCCCAGCTCAGTCAAAACTGCGAGATGGGTTGAATCCAAGTCTCCAGAAATAACTGGCTCGGGATCATTGGGAAAAGAAACATAGATGAAACGGACCCGGGGTTCGGGATCAATGCTTAAACCGGAGCCCCCCCCCCTCTTGTATCGTTGTCATAGCCACAATGGAATTCACCCGCCATTGCCGGGGTTAGGGAGTTGAAAAGGATGGTGAAGCAAGTTAAAACAAAAAAACGTGACATGGTATCCCCCCAAAAAACGAATTATATTCACGCTAAAAAAGTGAACCAAAAATTCAGTTTTTTGATTTTACCTCACCTGGGTGATTTTGTCAAGTGGCGGACCAAGCCGAGAAGTGTCAATCCCCACTGGCCAAAACCCAATGAAGTGCTAAACTGCCCATCTGTAGTTGTCATTCCCGATTCGCCGCTTCCAGGCGAATCCTGTTTTTCCAGGGAGGAAAGCTCTTGCGCTGGACAATATCGAAAACTGAAACGGCCGACACCGCTGGTGATCTGTTGGTCTTTCCCATTTTCCAGAAAAATGAGAAAGCCGACCTGAAAAGTTTGCTCAAAGGCACCAAAGGCGGCATCCGACCCACTGCTGCGGGCCAGACACCTGCTGCGGGACTGAAAAAGAAAGTGGCCACCAGCGGGTTTGTGGCCAAAGCCTCTTCCATGTTGCCGGTCTATTGTTCCAACACCAAGGCAGGCTGGCTTTTGCTGACGGGCTTTGGTGATGAAAAAAAGGTTGGTCTGGAAACCATCCGCAAAGCTGCCGGCACCGTTGCTCAAAAAGCCAGGAACATGAAAACGGCTCGCATTTTGGTGGCCGTGCCCGACTCCGCCAGATTGGGCATTGATGATGCGGCTTTCACCCGTGCCTGGGTCGAAGGCGCAGAGATGGGCCTCTCGGCGGTTGGCATCCTGAAAACAGACAAAAAATCCAAGGATATTCCAGCTAGTTGGAAATTCCTGGCTGACTCCAGTCGCCACAAAGCCCTTCGCGCAGGTGTAGCCGAGGGTGAAAAATTCGCTGCCGGTTGCAACTTTGCCCGAGCTTTGGTCAACGAACCCCCAAATTTGCAAACCCCTGTCAAATTGGCCGAAGCAGCCCAGAAAATGGCCAAAGAAGAGGGCATGAGCTGCAAAATCCTGACTGTTCCCCAGATGAAAAAACTGAACATGGGTGGCCTATTGGGTGTGGGCCAGGGCAGTTCCAACCCACCCCGTCTGATCGCCCTGAAATACAAGGGTGGCAAAAGCAAAAAGTCGCCCACGGTTGCCCTCGTGGGAAAAGGTGTCACATTCGACACCGGTGGCATCAGTCTCAAACCCGGTGCCAACATGGATTTGATGAAGTCGGACATGGGTGGGGCGGCAGCCGTGCTGGGTGCCGCGCGAATCATTGCCCGGTTGGGCCTGGACGTGAATCTTGTGACCATAGTTCCCACGGCTGAAAACATGCCCGATGGCAACGCCATTCGTCCCGCCGATGTTTTGACCATGGCCAATGGCAAGACGGTGGAAGTTTTGAACACCGACGCCGAAGGTCGTCTCATTCTGGGTGATGCCTTGTGGTACGCTGGTCGCGGCAAGCCAGACTACATCATCGACGCGGCCACCCTGACCGGAGCCTGTGTGGTGGCTTTGGGCAATCATTTTGCTGGTTTGATGAGCAACAGCAGCGAGCTCATCGATTCTCTCAAGCAGGCCGGGGGTGAAACCTTTGAGCGGGTCTGGCATCTGCCCTTGATCGACGAACACAAGGATGCCATGAAAGGCACCTGGAGTGATCTGAAAAATCTGGGTCCCCGTGAAGGCGGTGCCTTGACCGCCGCCGGATTCCTGTCCCATTTTGTGCCCGACGATACCCAGTGGGCCCATGTTGACATTGCCGGACCGTCCTATGCGGAGAAGGGTTCGGCCACTTCTCCGGTGGGAGGCACCGGTTTCGGGGCGCGCCTGCTGGCCCGGGCGGTGCAAATTATTGTCTCCTGATTTGTCGGCATCACTCGGTGGGTCCGAAAGACTTTCAGAGGTGACGGTGCGTCGTCTGCTGGTGATCATCACCGGTGTGGCGGCGCCGGTGGTCCTGGCGCAAGTCAGCCAAACCCTGATGGGTTTGGTCGACACCATGATGGTCGGTCAACTGGGAGAGGCGAGTCTGGCCGCCGTGGCTGTCAGCACGTTGCTTTTTTCCGCGGTGGCAATGAGCATCAAGTCGGTGGATGTGGCCGTGCAAACTTTCACTGCCCGCCGGGTCGGCCAGCGCCGGGATTCCGAAGTGGGCGCGGTGCTGGCCACCGCTGTCTACTCCAGTCTTGCCGTGGGACTCGTCTTGATGATGGCTGGCTTGCTATGGCCCGATTTTCTGATGCGACTGGTCAGCCAGGATGATTCGGTGCGCCGCCTGGGAGCCGATTATCTGGTGTACCGATACCTGGGTATTCTGCCCCTGATCCTGTTTTTCCAGATCAAGGGCATGTTCGACGGCATAGGTTGGACTCGCATCGGCATGATTGTCGGGGTGGGCATGAACATTCTCAATGTCCTGTTGAATTGGATCCTTATCTTTGGACACTGGGGCGCCCGACCCATGGGAGTCGGGGGAGCCGCCCTGGCCAGCACCATCAGCACGGTCGTGGCGGCTCTGGTCGTTCTTGCAGTAGCAATGCAACGACCTGTTCGCAAACGTTTCCAGCTTTTCAGTCGAAAAAACTTCCATCCCGAGTTGGTCAAGCCATTCTTGAAAATCGGGTGGCCCCCTGCTGCGCAAACCCTCGGAATTGTGACAGGTTTCCTGATTTTTTACTTCATTCTGGGGAAGATCTCAGTGTTGGCCGTGGCCGCCGGAAATGTGGTCATGCGGGTGGCCGCGGTTTCTTTTATGCCCGGTATCGGCGTGGGCTCGGCAGTGCAGACCCTGGTTGGCCAAGGCCTGGGCCGGGGCGACCCCGAAGGCGCCAGGCGGACCGCTTGGGGCGGCGTGGCCCTGGCCGTGATCATCATGGGCCTTTTCGGGCTGTTATTTGTTTTTGTGCCCGAGGCGATCATGCGTTTGTTTACTGATAACCCGAATCTCGTCGCCGCCGGTGTTCCCATCCTGCGTTTGTTGGGTTTGGTCCAGATGATCGACGCCGTGGGTATGGTCCTGGCTGGTGCCCTGCGCGGTGCCGGCGCAACCCGGGCGGTCATGCTGGTTGACATTTTCACGGGACTGATGTTGATGCCACCGCTGGCCTGGCTCTTCGGCATTGTCCTGGGTGGCGGTTTGACCGGAGCCTGGGTCGGCTTGCTGGTTTGGTTTACCTTGTACGCGGTGGCTTTGACGATTTTGTTCGTGCGCACCCGATGGCAGGAGTTGGAACTTTGAGTTTATGGAACGACAACCAGGATGATGCTGCAGGCAAACGTCATGTTTTGTCGGTCCGCCAGGTCAATGATGCCATCAGTGATGCCATCGGCCAGGCCTTTCCCCGGACCATTTGGGTTCGCGGCGAGGTGCAGCGTTTTCCCCACGACGCGGCCCAACGCAAGCATCTATATTTTGAGCTGCAGGAAACCGGTGGCAGCGGTGCTGCCGAGTACCAGATCGCCATGGCCCTGATGGGCTGGGATCGGCAACGTTACGGTCTGGATCGTTATGTCGATGGTACCGACCCCGATTTCCAGATCACCAACAAGCTGGAGGTCTGCCTGGAGTGCAAGGTTGATTTCTACGCCAAATTCGGCAAGATCAGCCTGAAAATCGTGGGTGTGGACAAGACTTTCGCCCTAGGCAAACTGGAAGCCCGTCGCCGCGAAACCCTGGCCTACCTCACCGAACGGGGATTGCTGAAAAAGAACTCCGAGTTGCAAATGCCCGATCTGCCTCTTCGCATTGGTCTGATCACCTCTGCGGAAAGCGCGGCACACCACGATTTCATGACCGGTATTGCGGCCTCTGGCTGGGCTTTTGAGGTGAGCCTGTGCGGAGCCAGGATGCAGGGCGAGATGCTGCAGGACGAGGTGATTGCGGCCCTGGTAATGCATCAGGCAAATCTGGTGGACGTCATCGTCATCACCAGGGGCGGCGGTTCGCGAGCGGATCTCAGCTGGTTTGACCAGCGTGACCTGGCGGTGGCCATCGCCGAATCCCCGGTGCCGGTGATCACCGCCATAGGACACGAGATCGATACATCCATTGCCGATCTGGTGGCTCACCATAGCTGCAAGACACCCACCGCAGCGGCGGAGAATCTGGTGGAGATCATCGACAACGCAGCACGCAGACTGGACGACGTGGCTGCAGGTTTGCTCGCCATCATCACCAGTCGCCTGGATGAAGCCGGGCGCCGCCTTCTGGTGGTCGAACAACTGCCGGGCAAGGCTATCCGCATCCTGTTGAGATCTCGCCTTGGCGTTCAGGACCTGGCCGGGCGTTTGATGCATCGGGTGGGCGGTAACCTGGCCGGAAGGAGGGAAAATCTTTCTCATCTTGCCGCCCGTTTGCACACTGGCGCTCATCGTGTGATCCTGCAAAATGACGGTCTACTGTTGGGTGTGGGACCGCGGTTGAGCCGTGCAACCTTGCGGCGGCTTTCCACCGCTGAAAGAGAGCTCGTCCAGCAAGAGACGAGGTTGGTTCGTGAAGCACCCAAACCAGCTTTGGCCGCCCATTTGCAGGTCGCCCAGCTGGCAGAAAAGACCCGACTCCTGGATCCCGTCCGTTTGCTGGCTCGAGGCTACAGCCTGACGGTGGATTCCGAAGGGAAAACCGTCACCAACGCAGCCTGGTTGGCTGCGGGCGATTCCATATTGACTCAATTCGCCAAGGGACAGGTTCGGAGCATTGTTCAACCCGGTTCCGCTGCAGGCATCGGTCCTGGCGCCGGCCCCGGCTCCGGCACTCGCAAAAGAAAATCAACCAAAGGAAAAAATCGTGGCAGCAAGCAAAAAGAAACCGGCCAAAAATCTCTCTTTCGGTGAAGCGGTCACCGAAGTGGAAGAAATCCTCGCCGGTCTCGAAGACGACAACATCGACATCGACAAACTTGGTCAAGAAGTTCGCCGGGCAGTGGAACTGATCCAGATTTGTCGTGGCAAGCTGGAGAAAACCGACGCCGAAGTCCGGCAACTGGTTGAGGGTCTGCAAGTGAGCGGATCATCAGACGAAAAACCGGACACCGATGATCCCGTCAGCGGGGATGTCCCCTTCTGATGGAACCAATGATCCAAGTCCGCGAACTGGTTCGCGATTATAAAATCACCAGAAAGCGCGAAGGCGTTACCGGCGGTCTGATCGATCTGGTGCGTCCCCGCAAGGAGATCCTGCGAGCCGTGGACAAGGTGTCCTTCGACATCGAACCGGGGGAACTGGTCGGTTATATCGGCGCCAATGGAGCTGGCAAAAGCACCACCATCAAAATGCTGACGGGAATATTGACGCCCACCAGCGGGGAAGTTCTCGTCGGGGGTCTGATACCCTGGAAAAACCGTCTGCAATACACCCGGAATATCGGGGCCGTTTTTGGCCAGCGCACCCAGCTGTGGTGGGACTTGGCGGTGGTAGAGTCCTTCCTTCTGCTGAAGAAGATTTACGAAGTGGACGACGCCACCTACCAAAAACAAATGGGTATTTTCAACGAACTGCTTGCCATTGGTGATTTTCTGCACCAACCCGTGCGCAAACTTTCCCTGGGACAACGCATGCGCTGCGATCTGGCGGCCGCCCTTTTGCACCAACCCAGGGTTCTTTTTCTGGACGAACCAACCATTGGTTTGGATGTTGTTGCCAAGGACAATGTCCGCCGCTTCCTGAAGGATATCCGCGAGAACCAGGGTGTGACCATCATCCTGACCACCCACGACCTCGGTGATATCGAGCAACTCTGCAAACGCATCATCATCATTGATCAGGGTGTGGTTCATTTTGATGGGCTGCTGGCCGACCTGCGTCGGCGCACGGGCCATCGAGTCAGGCTTACCGTTGAATTGCGCGAGAAACATTCCAGCGTTGATCTGGCCAAGGTTACCGAGGGGATGCCGGTGGCTTGGGAAGAGGGCGATGGGTTGCTTCACACCGCCGAATTCAACCGCAGCGAGGCTTCCGGAGCCGAGGTCATCAAGCGACTGGTCAATGCCTGCAAGGTATCGGATCTGAATCTGGCAGAGCCGCCCATCGAAGAAGTGGTGGCCCAGATCTATCGTGAAGGCGGGAGCTCCAACCAATGAGCAATACTTCGGTACCATCCGGTCTGAAACCCTGGCGACGCGGAGGTGCGGCCACTCTCGGCTTGTACGGGTACTTCATTCGGCTGGCTTTTCTCAAGTTTCTTGCCTACCGGCTACGCTACTACACCGGCGTGGTAACCTACACCATCTACGTAGCAGGTTTCTACTATCTCTACAACGCCCTTTTTGCCAGCAGGGTGGCCACTGGCCCCGACCAGCTGATCGGTGGTCTGACCTTGGACGAGATGATCACCTACGTGGCCATCAGCTGGATCGGTCGGAGTTTCTATTTCAACAACATTGCCAGGGAGTTGTCCGGTCAGATCATGGAGGGGCAAATCGCCATGCAGTTGATCAAGCCCTACAACCTGCAAACGGTGATGATGTTCGAAGTCGTGGGGGAGAGTGCTTTTCGCCTGTTGATGTTCACCTTGCCCATAATGCTGGTCATCGTTCCTATCTTCGGCATCAACGGCCCGCCCGAGGCAGTGCTTTATGCCTGGTCCTTCCTGAGCTTCTGCCTGGCCCTGGTCATTTACACCCAAATGAATTTTCTATTGGGCTGCATTGCGTTCTTCACTAAAAACATTCAGGGTGTGTTGCGGGCCAAAATGGTCGCCCTGGATTTTCTGACCGGAGTGATTGTGCCATTCACCTTCTTCCCTGAAACCATTCAGAAAATCATGGCTTGGCTGCCTTTTCAGGGTATCAGTTATATCCCGGTAACGATTTATCTGGGCAAACGTTCAGGGGCGGATCTTTGGCTCGGATTGGGCATTCAACTGGCCTGGGCCATTGGTTTTTATCTGGCCGGACGATTGGTGTGGGCGTGGTCTGTTCGCCATGTCACCGTGCAGGGAGGGTAGTGTGGACCAACAAACCCAGAATTCCGGTCGGGGCTCTTTGCGCGGAACATTCGCTCACATTTTGTGGGAGTTGGGCATCTTCGGGCACTATTTTCGCCAGTTCGTCAAGACCCGCCTGGCCTATCGTGTGGACTTTCTTTTTGATACCCTGGCGGTCAGTTTCTCGCTGGTGGTTCAACTGGCAGTGCTGGGGGTTTTGTTCAGCAAGGTGGATTCCCTCAAGGGGTGGTCCTACCATCAGGTCCTGTTTATTTATGGTTTCAGCCTGGTACCCCTGGGACTCTTCAATCTCACCAGCATCAACTTGTATGGTTTCAGCGATAAATACATCATCCAGGGCAAGTTTGACCGGGTTTTGCTACGCCCGGTCAGCACTTTGGGGCAGGTGCTTTGCGAGTCGTTCAACATCTCCGGATTGAACGAAATCTTAATCGGCACGGTGGTGATGGTATACTCAGCGACCAAAATGAACCTGATTTGGGAACCTGTGGACTTCTTGGCGGTTATTGTGCTTGGTCCATCTGCGTCGCTGGTTTATTCAGGTGTCTTTTTGGGAATAACCGCGGTGTCTTTTTGGTTTGAAGACCGCATGGGGCTTGCCCCTCCGGTGTACAACATGATAAGGTTCGCTCGTTACCCCATCACCATATTCGGGGCTCCGGTGCGGTTCTTTTTGACCTTTATTCTGCCTTTTGCCTGGGTGGCCTTTTATCCCGCAACCTGGTTTCTGGAAAACCCCGAAGGCAGTTCGGAATTCAGCAAACTCGCATTCTTGACACCGGTGGTCGGGTTCGTTGTTTTTGGTGGAGCTGTGTTGATTTGGCGGGCCGGAGTACGCAATTATTCCAGCACAGGAAGTTGACAATAGCGTTAGGGAGATTTCTGATGAAAAAACCGATTACGACCCTTCTGGCAGCATGCCTGGTGGTCATGTTCACCATGGGATCAGCGGCTGCTTCGGATTGGTGCGGCGAGAATGGTTTGGTGCGGCTGTCCTTTACCGAGGGCGATGAACTGCAACCCGTCAAAACCGTGGAGACCGATGGCAAAGGAGTTGTCACGGTGGACCTTTACGCCTACCTCACGGACATGGATCCCGTCAAGAAGAACGGGGAAGCCTTCCTGGGAATAGCGGCGGTGGAATTCACTCTGGTGATTGAAGGGGCCGAGGGTTTCATCACATCTCAGGAATTTGCCATGATCAATCGAACCGTGGGACGCCGGCCAGGTGAAGTGATGGTTGGATTTGACCCGGGCTTACCAGTAAATGATGGCCAAACCCAGGTGGTTCACTGGGAGATTCTCTTTCAGGGAAACCCGAAAAACGTGGTCTTCAGCCTGGATCCTGATGCCCTGCTTTCCTGCACCAGAACCGAGGGCTGTTCAGAAGGTCGTCCGTATGCCCTTTACACGGGCAACGACGCCTGCAAACAGCTGGGAAGTATTTTTGGCGCCGGATATGTGCCGGCATATTTGAACTACGAGGGGGAACCCGACCTGACTCCTTTGCGGGCCAACCAGACCTGGCGGGATGTGGGACTCTACGATGCCCGCTGATCTGGTCTGCTGAAATTTTTATTGGATGGGTCGGCCGCCGGCCCGCCCAAATCCTCTGGGTGGCCTTACGTGTGCTTGGTCAGTGCCCAGGATCAAAGCATACTTCGATGAGTACACCACCTCCGGATTTGGGATGCAAAAAAGCGATCTGTTTGCCACCGGCTCCGGTGCGAGGCGTCTCATCCAGCAAACGCATGCCCGCTTCGCGGCAACGTTCCATTACTGTTTCAATGTTTTCCACTCCAAAAGCAATGTGATGCAGGCCCGGCCCCTTTTTGGCGATGAAAGCGGCAATGTTGCCTTCATCGGACATGGGGGCCAACAGTTCAATGTGCCCCACCGCGCCGGTGCGGTCCAACTTGAGAAATGCCACCCGGATATTCTCCGAAGGCACCTCTTCAAAGCGCTCCAACTCCAGTCCCAGCAAATCCCGATACAGGGCAATTCCTTCGTCGAGATCACGAACGGCAATGCCCACGTGATCCACGAAACCGGCAGTTCCGGCGGGCAGGATCTTGTCAATTCCAGCAGGATCGTTGTGCATCAGTATCTCCTGTTTCAAGAATCAGTTCAGCCACTCTGTTTAGGGTATAGTAGACGGAAACCTCCCGCCACCAAAGTTTCCGTTATGAGACCCCGGTCCGGGACGTTATCATTAACCTATCAGCGACAATGATTCTTGACCCTGGAGGATACGATGGATCCCAGAAATACCAAATTGGCCGAACAGCTCATCACCTACAGCGTGAAGCTTCAACCCGGCGAAAAAATCTATATCGAAATCAAGGGTCTCGAGGCCATGGAACTGGGCAAGGAATTGGTTCGGGTGGCCACCTTGCACGGGGGAGTCCCTTTCTGGTATTTCAACGATGAAACCCTCAGTCGCGGCTTTGTCAAGAATGCCAGCGAAGACCAGTTCAAAGCCTGGGGTGAATTTCACCTGCCCATCATGGAAGCCGTCGACGCCTATATCGGCGTGCGAGGCAGCAGCAATCCATTCGACCTCGGCGATGTGGATGAAGACCGCATGAAATGGCACGACCAGGCTTACTGGGGTACGGTTCACATCCCCGTGCGCCTCAAGAAGAAATGGTGTGTTCTGCGTTATCCCAACCCCAGCATGGCCCAATCGGCCGAGCGCAGCACCGAAGATTTTGCCAATTTCTATTTCGATGTCTGCACCATGGATTATGCCCGCATGAGCAAGGCCATGGATCCCCTGGTGGATTTCATGGAGAAAACCGAGCGGGTTCGCATCAAAGGACCAGGAACCGACCTCAACTTCAGCATCAAGGATATCCCCGTGGTCAAGTGTGACGGTGGTCGCAATATTCCCGACGGTGAAGTCTACACCGCTCCGGTGCGCGACAGTGTCAACGGCGTGATTCAGTACAATACCAAATCCCGGCAGGGCGGCGTTGTGCTGGACAATATTCGCTTTGAAGTGGAGAACGGGAAAATTATCAAAGCCACCTGCGATGGTGATGAGGCGAAGCTTCAGGCTGCGTTGGACATTGATGAAGGAGCCCGGTATTTCGGTGAGTTTGCCCTGGGAGTGAATCCCTATGTTACCAAACCCATGCTCGATACCCTTTTCGATGAAAAAATCGGTGGCAGTTTCCACCTCACGCCGGGGAATGCCTACGAAGCGGCCAACAACGGCAACAAGTCGGCCCAGCATTGGGACATCGTGCTGATTCAGACTCCTGAATGGGGTGGTGGAGAGATCTTTTTCGACGACCAGCTGATTCGGCAGGATGGGCTCTTCGTACCCGAGGAGTTGCTGGGGCTGAATCCGGAAAATCTCAAATAACTATATTGGAGAAATCATGAATTGGTTTTCACTCACCAGAGGGCCGTTTTGGCATCCCTTAAGTATCTTCCTTGTTTTTGGTTTGTTGTTGGCATTGGGTTTTCCCTGCTTTGCGCCGGCCCAGGAACCGGTGGAGCGAACCTGGGGCTTTGGCTATGACCATGGCCTGACGGTCCGTGCATGGTTGGGTGGACTCTGGGAAGTTTCCCTGGCGGCCGGCCCCAGCGACTATCTCTCCAAAGTGGAATCCCGCAGCTGGCTGATCTCTTCCCCTTCTGTCCAGCAGGGTCTCCTGGAAGTTCCTGAAGATGTTCGCGAAGAACACGGCTGGGTCAGGATGCAGGTGGGACGCCTCATCAGACAAGAGGGTCAATTTACTGTGGTTGGTTATGGCGGGGTTGTCTACGAGTGGCTCAACAGCCAGGAACGAAGCCTGGTCCTGCACGATTTGAACAACGATTACGATACTTTCGAACTGGATCGCCACACCCGCCGCTGGATCATGTCCCTGGGCTTCAGACCTGCTTGGCAACCCGTTTCTTTCATGACCGTGGAAGCTGCCTTTGGTTTGAATTTCATCGTTGAAAACTGGGATCAAACCATCCACCGAACCTGGTCCGGCGCCGAGGGGGATGACTATCAGGAATTTGATGGTCATGTGCAAATTTTTGAAGACTTCGGGCTCGAAGCAATGGCATCGATTCAGGTATTCATCTGGCTTTGATGACTTGGAGGTTTTGTCAACCCCAACTATGCAAAACCACGTTGACCGAAACCACTTAAGTTGCTGCCATGGTACACCATCAGCGGAAAAAGTCAGGATTTTCTGGACCGTGGTGTATCCGTGATACATGAGGTCCAGAAAATCCTGACTTTTTCCA
>JAJRZA010000064.1 GCA_024275485.1 Candidatus Krumholzibacteriota bacterium
ACACCATCAGCGGAAAAAGTCAGGATTTTCTGGACCTCATGTATCACGGATACACCACGGTCCAGAAAATCCTGACTTTTTCCACTGCTGGCGCACCCTGACAGCTTTCGCCTCAACGTGGTTTTGCATAGTTGGGGTAAAGGCAAGTGATCGGGCTGACCATACCTAAAGGAACGGCGGAGAGAATAACCCTCCGCCGTTTCCATTCCTCAGAGAAAAATTCCGGATATTCAGGAAGCAGGGCCCCACCAAAGATCCATCAACCGTATTACCGGTAAAGCGCTTTCACGCCTTCGAAGGTCACTTCGTCGGTGGCCACGGTGCAGTCGGTCAGCATGATGCCGTCAACCAAGGCCTGCAGCTTGAAGTCACCATAGCTGAAGTCGAGGATCCCAGTGGCGTTGTTGTAGCACTGGTCCAAAATAACGGTGCTGGAATCGTACAAATAATCGTCGAAGAGTACGGGGGTGCCGTCCAGGGCCATGGCAATCCACTGGCCGTAGCTAAGGATCTCGGCGACGATCATGCCGTCAACGATGGTAATGAGGCAGCTCTCGTAAGGTTCGGCATCGGCCAGCACGGGAGCGTCAAACAGGTCCGCAGCATTCAGCATGATGGGGGCGGGCACCTCACCGGTACCCACAAGGGTCACCGTGGCGTTGGCAGTCAGGATTTCGGACAGATCGTAGTACTCGATGTACTCGCCACCAACGATGTCGATGATGTCGCCGGCCAAAAATCCGGTGGGGCCATAGACCCAGATGCCGTTGTAGGCACCAAAGGGAGCTTCGGCAACCCAAACACCGTTGTAACGGACGGCGGTCACGGTGACGCCGGTAAGGTCGACTATGTCGCCTTCGGCATACAATCCGGTCTGGATGTCATAAATGGTGGCAGCTTGGGCGCCGACGGCAACCAGAACGAACAGCAGAGCAATAGCAATGCGCTTCATGTTGATCCTCCAAAGGACAGAAAACTGATGATGTCTTTTCCCCGGATATCTCAGGGGGAACGGAAAACGACCGGAGCATGCATACAGGCTTGTTCTGCTTGTCCCGAACGAGTCACAATAATAACACATACTCAAGTGAAAAACATAAAAAAAGATCCATATCTACAAGTTAGCATGATTTAAACCGTTACAAGGAGCCAGGGGTAAAAAAAATGGCAGCTCTGTCAAAAAGAACTGCCATTACGCTAAATCAAGACTGTTTTTATCAGGAAATCCCCCGCAGCAATGCACCGGGAACTTTCACTTTCATTTCCAGCAAAGCCTGACTCATGGTCTTGCCCTGGGGGTCCACCAATAGACTTGTGGTGCCACCTCCACCCAAAGCTCCATCCATCAGAAAGTTCAATCCTTGAAGGTTGTCCAGCTCATAACGTGTCACTTTGCCCAGAACCTTGCCCTTGAAGAAATTCTTGACCAGCCGAGCCGTCAAGTTTTTCTGGATCCAATGGTAGATCTGGGGTGAGCGTGCCAGAACACCCACATTGCACATGTCGCCCTTGTCGCCGCTGCGGGCATAGCACAGCTGGCGCAAGGGAACTTCCTTCAGGGCGCCTTTCCACTTTTGGGGCGTGGGCGGCCGACGGGGCTCGTCGCTGAAAACCGGATCGCCCATGCCTTCGCGCAGGGGGAATTGGATTTCATGGAAGTTTTCGCTGCCATCGGTGGTGATGATCAAGACCTTGGCCACACAATGGTCCCGCCGCACCAGCGCAGGCCAGTAGGCCACCACCGCCTGGGGACGAGGCCTACCCCCTGTGCTGACGGCCATCCCGGAAGGGCCGGCCAGAATAAGGGCAGGCAAAGCCTTGCTGAAGTCATTGATTTTATCAAGGCTGTGGTCGCAAACACCAAAGCGCAGATAGATCTCATTGGGTTCGTACGAAGACAGGCTATCCGGCCAGATGGAACCTGCACCCACCATGGCGGTGTGTGTTTTTTCAAACTTATGGCCAACCTTTTTCCAGAATATTTTTTCCACCATCGCGGCCTTTTTTCGCACATCGGGACCACTGATCAGCACCTCGCCAGCAGCCTTCCAGCCGTCTTCGTAAGCCATGGAAACCTTGAGCATGGCAGGAGACGGTCCTCCGCGCACACCACTGATCTTGACCCGGTTGGTCTTCACTTCCTCCACCTTGATGGTATCAAAGAAAGCAACTCCATCGGGTGAGATGTATTGGGCAGGATTGCCCATTTCGTAAACCAGCTGCTCTTTGACCGATTTTTCACAGACCAAACCACCAGTACGGGCATGTTTGGTGACGAAGAATTTACCGTCGCTGTGCATCTCAATAATGGGATAGCCTATGTTGTGGAAGCTGGGCACATCCTGCCAATCGGTGATGTTGCCGCCTGAGCCCTGGGCTCCACATTCGATGATGTGGCCCGCCACCAGCCCCGCCGCCAGACGATCCCAGTCATCCATGGCCCAGCCAAATTCATGAATCATGGGAGCCATGGTGATGCCGGTATCTGTGACCCGGCCGGTGACAATAATCTGGCAACCAGCATCCAGGGCGGCCACCACGGGCTCGGCACCCAGATATACATTGGCAGAAGTCACCTGATGGCGCACTGCCGAAAAGTCGGCACCATTCTCCATGTTGGTGAATTTCTCACCAGCGGCAGTCAGTTCGTAAAGCTGGTTGGTGATGTCGTCGCCGTACACCACCCCCACTTTCAGGTCAAAACCCTGTTTTTTGGCCAGCTTGATGATTTCGCGACCCAGACCGACAGGATTGATGCCACCAGCGTTGGTGATCACCCGCACATTCTTGTCCACAATCAAAGGCAGGCAGGTTTCCAGCTGAGTCAGGAAATCCTTGGCGTAACCCAGGGCGGGATTTCGCAGCTGTTGTTTTCGCAATATGGACATGGTGATCTCGGCAAGAAAATCCATGGTGATGTAGTCGAGTTGTCCACCATTGAGCTGACGATAGAGGGCATCCAGATCGTCTCCCCAGTAACCCCCTGCGTTGCCGATGCGAATCTTCTTTTTCACGCTTTGTCCTTTCGCCGCCAATGGACCCTTGTCATTTCAGGATCAGGGCTGATAATAGGGCTTCGAATCACCCTTGGGGTGACCAACAATTTTTTGCCTCCTTCAATTATCCGGATTGAGGGTCAGTAATCAAGCAGGAAAGGGAACCCACCGGCCATGGGCAGTGAAAAATACCATCCAGCTGAATATTTTGTTTTCGGTTTCCCCCTTTCTGACCACACCTGGCACCGCTATGCCGTGCGTTCGGTTCTGTCCGATGAGCTGACCGAAGGACTGGCCGACCCCAGCTATGAAATCCGCAAACTGAGCGACCGCATCAACCAGGATTACTCCCGACAATCCGATGGTTTGCCCGCTATCCATGCTGAAACCCTGCTGGCCCTGCGCACCATCAACCAGGTCCTGCGGTTCCTTGCCAGCCAGTACTTCACCCAAGGCAATCCGGGTTGCCTGGAACGGGGCCGCCAATGGGCCCGCCGACGTTTGGGCACCGAAACGGTCTCGGCCCTGTATCGTTCCTTTGTCGACCTTTTTCCTCCCCTGGAGGTGCAGCTGGCCCGTCGCACAGGACGAGATTTTCTCTCGGCCACCAGCCCTGCGGGCAGCGGTATGGATCAGGCCACCCTGGAAATGCTCTTGCTCTTTTTGAACACCTCGAACCCTGCCGCAGCCCCGGCGGCACATCTTTTTGATGACCAGGAGCTGCGCCGGAAGGCTTCCTTTGTTCCCTTCATCACCGGCCTCGAAGAATATTTTGAAGAATCGGAGCCTGCCGTTGGCGAAGGAGGCAGCCTGTTTCACCTGTTGCGCAGCCCCATGCTGGCCAGTCCGGATTCCCTGAGCGGGCAAATTGAATTCATCCGCAACAACTGGGCTCACCTCTTGCCCGAAGAACTCTTCCGTCGTCTGCAATTCGCCCTGGATATCCTGAAGGAAATCGATGTCCGGCGCAGTGGAGAACCCGGCCCGCCACCGGTTCTGGAATTTGGTCCCAGATCCGCCGACTGGGACGCTGCCATGCCCGAACCCGAAGCTTTCAGCAAAGACGCCCATTGGATGAGCAACGTGGTGCTCATGGCCAAATCGGTCCATGTGTGGCTGGATCAACTCGCCCGCTGGTACGGTTATCCCGTGCGCACTTTGGCTGATATTCCCGATGAAGAACTGGACAAACTGGCTCGCTGGGGTATCACCGGCCTGTGGCTGATCGGCTTGTGGGAACGGTCGGAAGCTTCCCGGTTGATCAAACAATACCTGGGCAACCCGGACGCCGCCGCCAGCGCCTACGCCTTGCGCGACTATCAAATCGCCCAGGATCTGGGTGGTCATGACGCCTATCAAAACCTGGCCGACCGGGCCCAGCAAAGGGGCATTCGCCTGGCCAGCGACATGGTACCGAACCACATGGGCATCGACAGCAACTGGATCATCGACCATCCCGACTGGTTTCTGCAGGCCGATCACCCGCCCTTCCCCGCCTACAATTTCACCGGCGGCGATTTGTGCGACAATCCCAACATTTCCGTGCGTATTGAAGACGGATACTGGGATCAACGGGACGCCTCGGTGGTTTTCCAGCGAGTTGACAACCAAACCGGCCACACCCGCTACATCTACCACGGCAACGACGGCACCAGCATGCCCTGGAACGACACCGCCCAGTTGAATTTTCTACTGCCTGAGGTGCGCAAAGCAGTCACGGACGTCATTCTCGATGTGGCCCGCATGTTCCCCATCATTCGCTTCGACGCGGCCATGACCCTGGCCAAGAAACATTACCAACGCCTCTGGTTCCCCGCCCCGGGCGACGCCGGTGGCATTCCCAGCCGCGCCGAACACGGCATGAGTCGCGAAGAATTCAACCGGGTCTTTCCCGTAGAATTCTGGCGTCAGGTGGTGGACCGGGTGGCCGCCGAAGCCCCCGACACCCTGCTGCTGGCCGAAGCCTTTTGGCTGATGGAAGGCTACTTCGTGCGCACCCTGGGCATGCACCGGGTCTACAATAGCGCCTTTATGAACATGCTCAAGATGGAAGACAACGCCAAGTACCGGCAAACCCTGAAGAATGTGCTGGAATTCAGTCCTGCCGTTTTGCAGCGTTTTGTGAACTTCATGAACAATCCCGACGAAAAAACCGCCGTCGAGCAGTTCGGCAGGTCGGACAAGTATTTCGGCTGCGCCCTGTTGCTGGTCACCCTGCCGGGTCTGCCCATGATCGGCCACGGGCAGGTCGAAGGTTTCAGCGAAAAATACGGCATGGAATACCGGAAGGCCTACTGGGAAGAGAGCATTGACGAAGAAATGGTCCAACGCCACGAGCGGGAAATCTTCCCCTTGATGAGGCTGCGGCATCTTTTCAGTGGCGCGGAACACTTCGCCCTCTTCGATTTCGAATCGGACAGCGGATATGTGGATGAAAATGTCTTCGCCTACACAAATCGCAGCGATGAGGAAAAAGCCATCATCATCTACAACAACAGCTACGAAGAAACCAGTGGCACCATCAGCAACAGTTCTGCGGTGAACACCGGTTCCTCGGAACGGCCCTATCTGGTTCGGCGCTCCCTCGCCGAAGCCCTTCAGCTGGATGACTCTTCGGGCACCTGGTACATCTTCAGGGACCATAGCGACGGCCTTGAATATTTGCAGCGAGGCAGCGACCTGGTGCATCAGGGTTTCCACACTCACTTGTTTGGGTACCAATCACGGGCCCTGGTGGATTTTCGGCGGGTGGTGGATGATGATGGCTCCTGGTCCCGTTTGGCGGACCAACTGGCCGGCTCAGGGGTCCAGGATATGAATCAAGCCCGGCGCCGGTCGGAGATTGCTCCGGCCCTGGATGGAATCAGACTCTCCCTTTCTCACGAGGTCTTGGCCGGTCTGGAAAGCCTGCCTTTGGCTGCCGAAGACACAGAAAAAGAAGATTCCCCCAGAGTGATACCCATCCTTGGGTCCCAATGGCGGCAACGTCTCGAGAATTTCAAATCCGGAACCGGCACCCGCAGGGATCTGGATGAATTGATCAGTGGCTTGCCCGGAAGTAGGGTTCTGCAGGCCAGCCATTTGGCCGACTTGCTGCTGGACCTGCCCGGTCCATGGTCATCCCAAACGTCCCAGCAGATCCATGGATGCACCCTGAAGACCTCCGACTCGCCGTTGATTCTGGAAGAAATGGCCGCAGCCATCACCGACTGGGCCGGCAATTCATTTGCGGGCTGGTCAACAGTATGGTTGGCTGAAATCATGGCCACCGGGCAGGAATCCATGAATCTCATGGCTCTCGGTGAAACTTCCTGGCTCGCCCGGATCCTCGATTCCCACACAGTCCGGAATTTTCTGCAGGTCAATCGGCATCAGAACAAGGAATTCTTCAACAAAGAAGCCCTGGAAACCCTCCTGACCGCCCTGGTATTCCGTGCAATTGAGACAGGAATAGTTAACAATCCTGCAAATCTTTTGGATGCACGAGCTTTGCTGATATCCCAGGCAGACAAGTCCCAGTATCAGATTGCAGTTCTTGTCAAAAACACTCAGAAATAAAAACCAGACGAAGATCTTTATCACAAAATCAAGTCTTTTTAATGCAGTTTTACGAACATTTTTCTAACACAAAGCCTTATTTCGTGCTAGAATCCTTCTAGTCAAGTGGCAAAAGATCCATCGAGTCGCCGATCTTCTTGCCATTTGGAACTCGCCCTTCCATTCGCAGGAAAATTGGCTTCACCGTTGCAGGCGGTGGATTGTCAAGCGGGCAAAGCCCGATTCTGCATTTGGTCATAACCAGCCTGTAGCCAACAGGAGTCCATAATGAAGAAGTTGTTAATTTTGATGATGGGTCTGTTAGTCGCGTCCCCTGCTTTTGCCCTCATCGACACCGATCCGGACATGATGGGCCTTTATTTCGACGAAACTGCCGACCTGAATTGCACCACCGAGGTGGCACCTTACGCCATCATTCCAGGTTACTTCATCATGACCAACCCCTCCAACGATTCCATCGGTGGCTTTGAGTTTGGTTATGATGTTGAGGGAAGTGCCATGATCCTAAGCATAGTGTTTCCTCCAAGCTCCCTTGATGTTGGCGGTGGCGGCACCAACCACATTGTTGGTCTCGGCGAACCCTTGGAGACCACCGAAGCGACCATCCTGGCCACCATTTCCATCCTGTACATGGACGCGGCCATGGGCCCGGTGCACTTTACTCTGCACGGTTCGACTCCCAGCTCCATCGACCCCATGCTGCCCACCATCCTTTATGGTCAGGGCGAGCTGATGTCCCTGGGTACTTCTACTACGCCCGGCGCCTACACGGCCGTTATCAACGGCGTTTGTGAAGATGTAGTCGATACCGAAGAAACCACCTTCGATTCCCTGAAGAGTCTGTACCGGTAGGTTTGATTTCTGCTTGGGGATGATTTGAAGATGAGCCGGGCCCAATGGGCCCGGCTTTTTTGATGGTGCGCCCGGCAGGGCGCACTCACTCGGAGGTGCAAGTCCTCTACAGACCCGACAGGGGGAACTGTTAGCTTAACGGCAAGGGCAGCCACCGTGAGGTGGGGTCTGAAGGAAGCCGCAGGCAAAACACTGGCCTGA
>JAJRZA010000065.1 GCA_024275485.1 Candidatus Krumholzibacteriota bacterium
GATATTTTTTCGGAGCGGATCTTTCGTGATCACATTGAGTTACCGGAACGTTGGTCGGAATACTACGATGGCAAGGTCAAGACCCGGGCATTGGAGAGGAACTGTGAACATGAGTTGAGTTACGCACGGTAGGGGGTTAATCGAAGGAGGGTTTAATTCCCCGCCCCTTGGGGCGCTCCTGGCTGGTATGCAAAAAATCTAGCGATACCCCGCTGCTTGCGGCGGGTGTGGTTCATTGGATGGTTGGGGAACCGGCCAACGATGGAAGGGAGAAACATTTTCGGGGGCACAACTAAAAAAAAGCCCGGTCAACTGGCCGGGCCTTTTTTGTCCTCTAGGGATCAACTCTTGGAAGTTTCCGGCTTCCCTTTGTCTTCGGTGGGAGAGCAATCCTTGCTGGTGTTTCCTCCCCACCAGGTGACCAGCCCTGTCTCAAAACGTCCCAACGGGAAACCATTCTTGCGGGGCACCGCACGCACGGTGAAACCACGCTGTCCCGCCCGGCGGCAGGAGATGTTTCCGACAAATACCACGGCTCCGTCGTGGATTTCATCGGTGGAGAAGAGGGTATCGGTTTCTCCATCTTCAATTTCACCAGCGGCATTCAAAAGTCCGTGATAGACTTCCACCAATACATCCTCCACCGGGATATTACCAAGCATGACGGCCGCTCGGACAGGCAGTTGAGTGCCCATGGGGTGAGCGGTCAGGGGTGGTGCGTCGACGCAGTTGATTTTTAGATTGCCCCAACCCTTGAGGGTCTCCTTCCGCCAGAGGCCCAGCGTTTCCGCTTTGCTGTATTGGTCGCTTTCCAGTCGTTGGGCATTTTCCAGGGCGGGCACGTAGAAACGCTGAGTATATTCTTCAACCATGCGGTTGGTATTGAACTCGGCGTTCACGGTGCGCATGCTGTTTTTCATGATGCGGGTCCATTCGCGGGGCACATCATCACTGCTGCGGTCGTAGAAAATTGGTACGATTTCATTTTCCAGAAGGTCGTAAAGGGCGGTACTCTCCACTTCATCCTGGTAAATCTGGTCGTCGAAATCTTCCCCGCCGCCGATGGTCCAACCGTTTCCCTGCTCGTAACCTTCGCACCACCAACCGTCGAGAATCGACAAATTGATGCCACCATTGGGCGGGACCTTCATTCCGCTGGTGCCACTGGCTTCCAGGGGACGGCGGGGAGTGTTCAACCAGATGTCCACACCCTGCACCATGTAGCGGGCTACTTCAATGTTGTAGTCTTCAACAAAGACAATGTGGTGGCGAAAACCTTTTTCTTCGGCCAGGTGAACCAATTGGCGGATGATCTCCTTGCCTGGCTGATCCTTGGGATGGGCCTTGCCCGCGAAGATCAACTGAACCGGACGATCCGGATCGTTGAGGATTTTAGCCAGGCGGACGGGATCGCGAAGAATCAGGGCCGCTCGTTTGTAGGTGGCGAATCGGCGGGCAAAACCAATGGTCAGGGCTTCGGGGTCCAGCACTTGGGAGGCCGCTTCAATGGTGGCTCGATGGGCACCTCTTTTACGGGCCTGTCTGTGCATGCGATTGCGAACGAAACCAACCAGGCGTTCGCGCATGCGTTCGTGGGACCGCCAGAGCTCGGCGTCGGGGATCAGCTCAACCCGGTCCCAGATGGTTTTGTTGGTGGGTTCCTCGTGCCAACGCGGTCCAAGATACCGATCATACAATCTGGCGATCTCGCTGCAAAGCCAACTGCGGGTGTGGATTCCGTTGGTCACGTGGGCAATGGGGATTTCTTCGGATGGTACGCCGGGCCATATGCTTTGCCACATTTCACGTGAAACATGCCCGTGCAGCTCGGATACTCCGTTGGTATTGCGACTGAGGCGCAAGGCCAGCACAGTCATGCAGAAAGTTTCATTCTGGTTGTTTGGGTTCTGACGCCCAAGAGCCAACAGTTCATCCATGGTCAACCCCAGGTCGCCGGCCTTTTTGGCCAGATAGGTGCGCACCAGGTCGGGCTGGAAGTGGTCGTTGCCGGCAGGCACGGGGGTGTGGGTGGTGAAAACATTGGTCGCCCGCACCATTTCAAAAGCCGTCTCGAAATTCAAACCTTGGTTTTTCATGAGCAGGCAGATTCGTTCCAGGGCCAGAAAGGCTGAATGACCTTCGTTCAGATGGCACATGGTAGGTTCGTGATCCAGCTTGATCAGGGCTCGCAGGCCTCCAATGCCCAACAGGATCTCCTGGCGGATGCGCATTTCATTGTCACCGCCGTAGAGCCGACTGGTCAATTCCCGATCTTCAACCCGGTTCACCGGTAAATTGGTATCCAACAGGAACAATGGGTTGCGGCCAACCTGGACTCGCCAGATTCGGGCGATGACCACTCGTCCAGGGTATTGAACCTCAATGGTCACATCCTTGTTGTCGTCATCTTTTTCCAGTTGCATGGACATGTTGTGAAAGTCGTTGACCGAGTATTCCTCCATCTGCCAGCCATCATGGTTCAGATATTGACGAAAATAGCCCGTCTGGTAGGCCAGTCCCACGCCCACCAGGGGCAGACCCAGGTCCGAGGCGGATTTCAGATGATCCCCGGCCAGAATACCCAAGCCCCCGCTGTACAGGGGCAGAGATTCATGCAGGCCGAACTCCAAGGAGAAATAGCCGATGCGCATATCAGTGCGCATCGGGTGTTCACTCTCGAACCAGGAGGTCAGGTTCAGGTAGCGATCCAGGTCGCCCATTACTCGTTCGAGGTGGGCCAGAAAGGCCCGGTCTTTGGCCAATTCCGCCACCCGCTCGGCAGACAAGGTGCCCAGAACCGCAATGGGGTTACCATGGTGGGCATCCCAGAGATTGGTATCAACCCGCCTCAGCAGGCTGATGGCTTCCACATTCCAGCTCCACCAGATGTTGTTGGCAATTTCCAACAGGGGCTGCAGGGGTTCTGGAAGATTGGGTGTGACGGTGAACTGTTGGATTGCGGGCATGGCCTCTCCTCGGAGTGCGGTTTTTCCTGACGATCAAATGGTCGGGTTGACATCGACAGGAGTCTCTCATTATGTAGCTGAGATGTCAGCTTAATTTAGTTCCAAATCCGGAATATAGGCAACACCCGAAAGGTGTATTTCCTGATGCGTGCCTTTCTGAAATCCTCACATGGTTGGCAGGCCGCCAATATTTTGGATATTCGGCCGCATCGGGAATTTGTGCTGGGCCACCTTTCGGGAGCCACATCATATCCCTACAGCCAAAAAAAAGACCCCCCAATTCCATCAATTTTCTTGCCGCCGCGCCACGAGCCACTGTTGGTGGTGGCGCAAGAACCTCAACAAGGGCGCGATTTGGCCATGGAATTGGGGGGTCGGGGCCGGGTCCCGGTAGAGTTTCTGGTTTGGCGGCAGGAGGCTTGCCCGGCTGAATTTTTGGCCACCGGAAGCTCAGCAGCACATCTCTGGTCCGCGCCGCCCTGGTTGGTGCAATACGAGTCATGGTTACCGCCGCCGGCGGCGGGGCCTGTGCTGGACCTGGCTTGCGGCAGTGGTCGAGCCTTGGTTTGGCTGGCCGAAAGGGGTTACAGAACTGTGGGGATTGATTGGCAACCTGAGGCGCTTGCTCTGGGGCGGGTACTGGCAGAAAGCCGTGCAGTGAATTGCGATTTCCGGGTAGGGGATTTGCGGGATCCGGCCCAGGTGCCCCCGGGGCCATGGTCGGTCATTCTCAATTTCCGGTTTCTGCACAGGGATTTGTTGGTCAGAATTCCCAAAATGTTGCAGCCTGGTGGGGTCGCCATGGCCCGAACTTTTCGGCAGGTTGCAGGTTATGAAGGGCATCCCCAGCGAAAGCATCGATTGGAGGCCGGAGAATTACTGCAGGCTTTTGGGCCGGCAACCTGCGAAGTCATTGCCCACGAAGAGGGGCACGATCCGGACGGTCGACCGGCTGCCGGGATTGTGGCCCGACGAATTGATTCCTGATCAATGGTCGTCCAACAATTCGGTGACGACGACAATTTGATGACTGACGGGGAAGTTATTTGAGCAACAAGACCTTTTGGCTGCTCATCAAATACTCAGACTGCACGGTGATAAAGTAGGCTCCCGATTCCACCTGGCGTCCACGGTCGTCCTTTCCGTTCCAGACCAGTTCATGCCGCCCTGCCGCAAATAACTGATGGGCCAGCTCACGAACCGTTCGTCCCCGAATATCACGCACGGCGACGGTGACGGTCAGGTCATGGGAAACTTCAAAACTGATGGTGGTGCGGGGATTGAACGGGTTGGGCCAGGTATCATTGATGTGCAGCGGTTGCAGCATTCCGAGGCCGGAAAGACGGACCTGACTGATCAAGGACAAGGTTTCATCTCTTTGTCTCAGGTAAAGATGGTACAGGAAATCCTGTCCCGGCTCCGGCTGGAGAAGGTGGTCGAAAGCGACAAAATTCTCAAAATCAAGGAGTTGGAAGGGTACAGTGACCTGATTTTCCGGTTGGCCTTCAAGGCTTCTTTTCAGGACAAAATCAACAGCCGAGGATTGATCGGCAAGGCTCCAGGAAATGCGGGGGATGCCCTGGGACCATTCGGATTCAAAGTTAAAAATATATGTTGGTGTGATTTCGCAATTGGATGACCAGGCGCCCATCTGGGGACACGAACCGCCCTGGTCTGCACAAGGAGAATCGGGTGCCAGGTGAAACAAGAAATCCTGCCCTGGATCGGGATTGCAAAATAGGGGATCCAGGGAAATATTTCCGTTGATGGAGGATTGCGGAGCGATGGTGCCATACCAATCTCCTCCGTTGTTTCCAAAAATATCGGTGCAGTTGATCATCGGTAGGGACGTCCCGCCACAAGCAATACCGGCACCATCCTGAAAGGCGAAAATGGAGTTGTCGATGGTGGGAAAGGAATCGATGCAGAGCATTCCGCCACCCAGAAATGCACTGGAGTTACCGACAACGGTGCAACCGTCAAGATTGGTTTTGGCACCATGAAAGCTGGCCAGGGCTCCTCCGTAACGGGCAATATTGCCGTAAAAAGTACATTTCTGGAACATCGGCTGAGATTCGTAGTCGGCCATGACTGCTCCACCATAACCCAGTCTTCCGAAAGCCTGGTTTCTGTCAAAGCCGCATTGATAGGAAACAGGGGAGGAGTTCGCCCGGCAGGAGAGGGCCCCGCCCCAAAGGGCTTCATTCTCCTTAAAAAAACAGTTTTGCAAGAGAGGGCTGCTGTCGTAGCTGCAATCGAGAGCCCCGCCGCCGCCCAAGGGGGCGGTGTTGCCTTCAAAATTGCAGTTGATAATTTGGGGGGTGGAATGGGAACAGCGTATTGCACCACCGTGAGCTTCGGCGGAGTTGTTGATGAAATTGCAATTGATGAGGCGCAAAATGCTATTGTTGATGAGGATGGCACCACCGCTTTGATCGTACGCGGACGTGCCGGTAGCGGCACCATTGGTAAAGGTCATGTTCTGAATGATGGTTGTGGAATCCAGACTTTCACACAACATGATTCGGCCTCTGCCCTGGGCATCAATGATCACTTCGCTAGGCTCAGCGCCCAGTCCGGACAGCGTAACTCCCGGTGGAACCACCAAATCAATCTCATAATAGATGCCGGGGGCAATGAAAATTCGATCGCCATGTTCGGAATTAACCAGGGCTTCCTTGATGGAAGAGTAGTCATGAGGGACGTGAAGATCGTTCCCCAAAGCGGGTTGCTCCCCCATGATGATTGCTGAGATTATCAAAAGAGCAATTAAATGAAATTTCATGAACGCTGCTCCTCCTTGAATCCAAGCGGCCTCACTTGGTACCGGCAAGTGGGGCGTGCCGCAGGCTACCTTCCAGGCACCCTCTGCAATATGGGGTCCCAATGGTTCTGTTGGCAACCCTGAAATTAAAAAATCAGGCTTTATTTTAACAATTGGGAATGATTTCCAAAACTCATGCAACCTTTGCCAGAGTGCGAGTTTTATCTTACCTTGTTGTCCTATGTGGGATTGCAACGAAGTGGTTCTCGACATCATCCAGCCAGGCGGTTTTAATAAATGATGAGGAAGGCACTGTCTGCCAATGGGTTGATGATTTTTGTCGCTCTGGGTGTATTATTTGGCTTGATGATTGTCGGTTTTACCGTCCGGGGGGATATTGCTGACGCTCCGGATGCGGAATACACCTGGACCGCCCCCGAATATGGCACTCCGGTTGACCACTATGTTGCTCAAGTTCTGGTCAATGATGTGGACATCCTGGTCATGGGACCGTTACTTTCCGGATATGCAAGGGTGGAAGTAGTCTACGGCAACAAGTACAGGATCCGGGTTGCAGGCGTTGACGCCGCGGGAAACCAGGGTCCCTACTCTGGTTGGTCGGTTCCCTACACTCCGGAATTGGCCCCACCCGAATTCTAGATATAACAATCCCTGCTGGAGGAACACGTGCAAATCGGCATCATCGGTGTGAAATTCACCGGCAAAACCACTTTGTTTAATGTCATCACCGGAGCCGGCCTTCCCACGGGCCAGGGCGGGGTCGATCCTCACCTTGCCGTGGGCAAGGTTCCGGATCCTCGGCTGACCAAATTGACGGAAATGTTCAACCCAAAACGGGAGATCCACACTAGTGTGGAATGGGTGGACATTCCTGGTTTTCAGGTCGGGGTGGGCGCTGCCGGTGCTCGTGAGGCGACCCGCTTTCTGGAACACGGCCGCAAAGTGGATGCTATGGCCCAGGTCATCCGCTGTTTCGATGGCGGATTTGGTACACCGGATGCCATGGGTGAACTGGAAAATCTCTCCATGGAACTGGCCCTTGCCGATCTTCAAATCATCGAAAACCGTCTGGAAAAACTCACCAAGGAAAAAGAGCGCATGGGCAAAGTGGCCAATCCCTTGGAGCCACCCATGTTTAAACGTTTCCATGAGCATCTTGAGTCGGGGGGGGGCCTGCGCGATTTGGAATTGAACCCGGATGAAGAGAAAATGGCCTCGGGATACGCCTTTCTGACTGCTAAACCCCTGATCGTTGTTTTTAATATGGAAGAAGGAAATGACGCTCCCGCCGATGTGATGAACGCAGCCCGGAAGGCCGGAGCCGAGATTGTCTCCCTTTGTGCCACCATGGAAGAGGAACTGGCTGAGTTGGATCCAGATGAAGCTCGGGAATTTCTCGATGATCTGGGCATCGAAGAACCGGCCATGAATTTGATGATCCGCGCCTCTTACAGTGCACTGAGCCTGCAAAGCTTTTTCACCGTGGGGCCGGATGAGTGCCGGGCCTGGCCGGTGCGCAAGGGGTCCTTGGCTCCCACGGCAGCAGGTGTTATCCATTCGGATTTGCAGCGGGGTTTTATTCGTGCTGAAGTAACGGCCTACGATGACCTGATGGAAGCTGGCAGTATGTCCGCAGCCAAGGCCGCCAACAAGGTGCGCCTCGAGGGCAAAGCCTACGAGGTTCAGGACGGGGATATTTTGGAGATTCGGTTCAGCGTGTGATGTCCGTCGCCGGCAAACGATGGCTTTTGGGGGCCTTGGTGCCCGTGGTTCTGGTGGTTTGGTGGTCGGTCTTGCTGCACCAGGCCGAGTCTTCCATCTTTGCCCGCGTCCCCATGCTGGACGAGCAACAATATCTGGCAGAGGCCCAGTATTATTCTGATGGCCACTTGGCGGGAAGCCCGCCCGGGCGGCCTTTTTTTATGTCTCCTTTGTACCCCCGCTTGTTGGCTGTGCTGGCAGTGGGAGCGGAGCCATCGGACGGGCTCATTCGTTCAGTGGGATTTTTTCGGGCAGTCCACTGGTTTCAAGTGTTGCTTTGGCTGGGCGCGGTGGTTTTGCTGAGGTTGACTGCAGGTCGAATATTTTCCACGGCCTCTGCGGCCAATCCATGGCTGCTTTGGTTGCCTTCGATTTTGTTCATTTTTTATCGACCACTGGCAATCTACACCATGATGGTTCTGGTGGAGATGCCACTCGTTTTCCTCATCACTCTATTGTTGTTTTTCCTGAGTGCCCCGCCCAGACACCGGTTGGTGTCCGGAGCCATGGGCCTGGTCCTCGGCCTGGCCGTTCTGCTGCGTGGGTCGATGTTTGTTTTGACACCCCTGGTGTTGCTGGTCTTGTGGCGCTCCAATATGCCGCCACGAGAGAGGCTGAATCACCTGGTCCTGTTTGCTTTAACCCTTGCGATAATGCTTGCACCGCCGATGATCCACAATTCCCGACTGACGGGACATCTGTCTGGGCCCTCTCTAAATGGCGGCCTCAACCTGTACCTTGGCAATGGTCCCGGAGCTACGGGATTGGGCACAAGCCTTCCGGGTGATTGGCTGGCAGACCCAGCAGGCACTGCCGAACTGGCCAGGCGTCTGCAAAAAGAATCCGTGAAGGTGACCGAGGCCGACCTGCTCTGGAGACGCCTGGCCACCAAAGCCATGGCCGATGATCCTGTTCGGGTTTTGAATCTGGTCCTGAAAAAGATGCACCTGCAGACCCAAGCCTGGGAAATGGATCAGGTGACTTCTCTGAATGGCTGGCGCCTGGAAGTTCCTTTGCTGGAGGTTTTATTCCTGCCCTGGTGGGCAATAGTGATTCCTGCGGTCTGGGGGCTGGCATCATTGGTTGGTAACACCGGGCGCAACCCTTTGCGTGCTTCGGCAGGAATCCTGTTGAGTTTGATTTTCATCCAGAGTTTGTTCTTTGTAGTAAGTCGTTATCGCATGGTGCTGGTGCCGGTTCTGTGCCTTCTGGCTTTGGCTGGAATCCTTGAGGCTATGCGGATTGTTCGTCATGAAGGTCCTCGAGGAATGGGACGATTGCTCCCGGCATCCCTTGCGGTGGCAGGGTCGATTCTGCTGGTCATTCCCTGGGGCTTGAGTTCAGCCCGATCGGCCTGGGAGCCCTTGGCTCTGGCCAATTATGCCCAACGCTGGGCTGTTCTGGGAGCGGTGGAACAAGATTCCTTCGCACTGCAAAGAGCGGTTGAAATCTACGAGACCTCGGTTGAAAAGTGGCCTGATCAATCGGGACCGTATCTGGGTTATTCGGCGGTGTTACGCGAACTGGATCGGCCTGACGAAGCTGATAATATTTTGCAACAGGGTATCCAACGGGTTGCAGCCAACCTTGAATTGCGGCGGGGATTGCTTTCTGCGCATCTGGCAGCCAACCGCACCAAACAGGCCCTTGATGTGGCCCAACGCCTTCTGCGGGATTATCCGAACGATGCCATGACTTTGCACAACGCTTCGGTCCTGTTGGCGGGTCGCGGTCAAATGGATGAAGCCGAAGCCATGGCTCGACGGCTGATCAGGGCGCATCCATCACAAGCCCAGGGTTATGTGGACCTGGGTATTTTGTTGGCCAGGGTCGGGCAAATTGATCGGGCCCGCGATATTTTTCAACAAGGCTTGAAAGCCAATCCCGAACACCCGCTCCTGACCCGGAATCTGCACCGTCTTGCCGATTCCCGTTGAACACTCGCGGGCCGGCCATTGGACCGGCTGAAGTTTCGATATTCCGATATTTTTTTCCCAAATACCGATGGTTTTCAGATCTCCCTGCGTTTGGTGGTTTGGACAGGGCAGTAAAATCTCAATCTACCGGGTCACAAACCCATGGAGAAGAAAATGAAAAACTTGAAAACAAACCAGAAACGCGCTCTCGTTGTTGTCCCCATTTTCCTGATTATTCTGGCCGGCGCCGGCTTGGCTACCGCTCAGGGCATGGGGCATGGCAAAGGCATTGGCGGTGGACCAGGCGATGGCCTTGATTGCGAGGGTCCCGGCTTCGGCCCCGGGCATCGCCTTGAAATGATGGCCCATCGGCTGGACTTGAGTGAGGACCAACAGGCCAACATCAAGAAAATCTTTGAAGAAGGTCGCAAGGACGGCCTGGAAAAGCGCAAGGAACTGATGCGCCTGCGCAACGAGATGCACGGCGAAATGCTCAAGGACAACCCGTCGGAAAAAACAGTGCTCGGCATCAACAGCAAAATGGGTGATTTGAAAACCGAAATGAAGGCTTTGCGCCTGAAAGCCCGCTTGGCTGTCAGGCTGGCGTTGACACCGCAGCAGCGTGATCAGATGCTGTTGATGGGCGGCCCTGGCGGACACGATGGATGTGGCAAAAAAGGTGGACGGGGTGGACATCACGGCCAGCGCGGATCCAAGGGCTTTGGTGGCTGTGACGGTTCCGGAGGCGGCTCCTGCTCTGGTGGTGGTCCCGGTTTCCATCGTGGCGGAAATTTTGGCGGCGAATAACAGAGCAGGCAATAGAGGGTGCAGTCAGTGCCAAGAAACACCAGTGATGATTCTCTCATGGCCGCCGTGGCAAGAGGCGAGGAGGCGGCTTTCCGCCTCCTCGTCCAGCGTTGGGAAAACCAGATACGGGCATTCCTTATCCACATGCTCTCGTCGGTGGAAGAAGCCGAAGACCTGACCCAGGATACCTTTGTTCAGGTGTTTCGCAAAGCCGATCGATATCAGGGGGAAGGGAAGTTTCGTAGCTGGTTGTTTCGCATCGCTGGGAATCTGGCCCGCAGCAAATTGAGGCGTCGGAAAATCCTGGGCTGGGTGAGTTTCAACCCCGACTTTCATGACCGGGCCGATCATGGCGAAAATCCGGCTTCGCAGTTGGAAAGAAAAAGGGAAGCGGAAATGGTACAGGGAGCCATGGCGAAGTTGCCTCAGCGACAACGGCAGGCCCTGGTTCTTCATCGTTTCCAGGGAATGAAGTACAAAGAAATAGCCGAGGCCATGGATGTGACGGTCCCTGCGGTGGAATCACTAATTCAGCGGGCCATGGGGCAACTGCGCAACATGCTACTTGGAAAGGCGGACAGGTCATGACCAACGAACACCAAATTTTCCATGACCGGATCCAGTCCTGGCTATCGGGGCAACTGGGCAGTGGGGCTTTGGAAAAATTCGAAACTCACCGGAAGGAATGTCCCGAATGTGCCTCACAGGCTCAAGCCGAAAAAGAACTGTGGGAATTGCTTGGCGAAGGTCGGATTCAGAACCTGGGCCCGATTCCCAGTGTATGGCCCCAAATTCAGCAGAGGGTTTTCGATTCCCCGGGCAATAACCTTCTTTTCGGAAATGGTTGGTTCTTTGGCGGCGGCCAAGTGGTTCGCGCCTCCCTGGCAGCCTGTGCCGTGGCAGCCGGTCTGATGGTCGGGGTCTTGATTCCGGGACTTTCGGGTCGAGCCAGTGCCGATGACATCAACAGTGACTTGTGGGTGAGCGAAGCTTCCTGGCTCGACGAAACGGCCACTGATGGCTTGGCCGGCATTTGGCTGAGCCCAGGTTTGTCCGACGAAAGTGACGGATCATGAAAAAAATTCTGGTTCTCGTATTGTTGCTTTCGGTGGGTTTGAACATCGGATTGGGAGCTCGAATGCTTGGTGACAGCAAGCACAAATACCGTGACCAACCAGGTTGGGGCATGCGCAGTGGATTCGGTTCGGATCGAAATGGAGGCCATGGCCGCGGTGGCGGCGACCGGGATGGAACTTTCTGGCGCGGGGTGATGGAACGGCGGTTGAACCATGTGGCCGAACAGTTGGGACTGGATGAAGAGCAGGCCGAGTCTTTCAAAAAGGCCCATAAAGTGGCTGCGGAAAAGTTCCTTGAACAGAGGACCAAGGTCATGGAGGCTCGTGGTCGACTCAGGGATGCTGCCTCAAAACCGGTTTTTGAAACATCATCTCTCAGACCCCTGATTGCTGAAGTTGGCCGTCAACAGGCAAAATTGGACTCCATGGTGACAGAAACAATGCTCCAGGAGATGGAAATCCTTGATGAAGATCAGCGCCGGCTTTACATGAGCATCCTGCCTTTGAATCGATTTGCAGGGCGCAGTGGCGGCCCGGGGCACCCGCCAAGGCATGGGGGTCGTTGATTCATTTAAAAGGGTCCTTTGGGGTGATCCTGTCCCTGGTCTAATAATCAAGTTGACAGCCAAGCTGCCAATTTCTTATCTATTACAGGCGAAGGGGCGGGTTTCCGCCGTTAGATTAGTTGGTTTCGGGCGCCTTTCTCATTATTAGGGGCGTTCCAGCCGTTCCCCACTTTATTCCGGGTTTATCCTGCCAAGGGTATTCCCAATCCGGCAATCCTTGCCGCCAAGTCCCGAGGGGATTTTTAATGACTCAATCGCGTCTCATCCTGTTGGCCGGTCTGTTGGCTGTGATCGCTGTGGCGGGTTGTCGCTCGGCACACACCACCAGCGCCATTCTGTACATTGACGAGCAGAACTACGACAAGGCCGTTCACGTGATCCATGAGGGCTTTCAATACGGGGATGACGAACCCGACGCCTACTACTATTTGGGCGAAGCCTACAGTCACCTGGCCGAAGAGTCCGTTGAAGCAGATGACTTTCCGCAAGCCAGGAAGAACTACGAATTGGCCTACGATGCCTACAAGCGGGCCCTTGAGTTGGATCCGGTGGAATGGACAAAAATGGTCAGCACCTCCCTGGAGTACAATTACGGGACCCGGGTTCGCCAGGCTGCCCTGGATTGGGAGGGAGGCTTCTTTGAGCAGGCCGAAGGTCATCTTCGTCTGGCTTATGCCGCCCTGCCCGATAGTTTGACTCCCATCAAAAGTATTGCGCGCATGAAGATGCAAATGGCGGACCAGGATACAACGGGAAAGATGGCCACTCCTCTGCGGGAAGAGGCTCTGGAACTTCTGGACCAGGCTTTGGCTGCCAATCCGGAGGCCTATGCCTTGAACCTGAACAAGGCCAATGTCCTGGATCAGCTGGGTCGTGACGATGAAGCCAGTACCCTATATGATGAACTCCTGACCGAGCACGGCGACGATACCAGTCTTTTGTTGGACATCGCATCCCTGGCCGTGGACAAGGGCGACTATGCTCGTGCCGCCGACTTCTACGTCAAAGTCGTGGATCTGAATGAAGCCGATGTGGATGCCAGCAATGATGGTGACAACAAGCTGTTGCTGCGTGCTGCCGGCAGCTGGTATGCCACACCTTCGGTGTTGCGGTTCGATGATGCCATCGCTGCCTTGGACCGGTCCGCAGAGTTGGACCACGTCCTGGACGAAAAAACCATCCTGGCCAGGCTGAGGACATATCTGGCTTATGGCAAGAAGTTGAAACAGGATGCTGCCCTGGAGACGGATGAAGTGCTCAAAGCCGACCTGATGGCCCGCAGTGATGAAAAACTCCGCCGTGCAGTGGAAATCGGCATTGCCATGACCAACAATTTCCCGGCCAATGCCCAGGGTTTCCTTCAGCTGAGCATGGCGCAAATTGAAACGAAAGATTTTGCCGCCTCGGACGCCAGCTTCAAGACCTATGAAGAACTGGAATCCGGATCCGGGTTTTAGAATTTAGGGAGGGGCGGTTTGTTTGCCCCTTGCTATATTGTACACCATTGCATCCTATTTGGCCTTGGCCGACCGGGGTAACACAGGTCAAGGCCAAAACATTGTCAGAAAAAAATTGCGGACCATAAAAGAATCGGTTCCCTTATTGGCACTCTTTGTGCTAGTATTCACCAATAATCCGGTTGCTGCTCCGGAGACTCCGTTTGCTGACGGAGAATTGATCAGACCTCAATGAAATAACACACCTCTTTTGAGATATACCTGCTTACCGCAGAATATACCGGAATCGGTTATTAGGACCGTGATCGGTGTGCTAGGTGGGCAACAAAACCCCCAACCGACCTCAACACAAAAAAGTCAGGTTCTAGGAGCAAAATGGATATCAAGATACTGCAGGAAATGAACATTCACGAGCTGGTGGAAGTTGCTCGGGGCATGGACATTGAAGCGGTCAGCACCCTCCGGAAATCGGAACTCATCTTCAAGATTCTCGAGGGCCAAACAGAAAAGAACGGGCTCATTTACGCTGAAGGCGTGCTGCAGGTTCTGGCTGAAGGTTACGGATTCCTGCGCGCGGCCAAATACAACTACCTGCCCGGTCCCGATGATATCTACCTCTCTCCTTCCCAGATCAAGAAGTTCGCACTCAAGACCGGTGATACTGTTGCCGGGCAAGTGCGTCCGCCCAAGGACAATGAACGGTATTTTGCCTTGCTGAAGGTTGAGTCCGTCAACTACAAGGACCCCCAGGCGGCCAAAAAGGTAACTCTCTTTGACAACCTTACCCCGCTTTATCCTGAGGACCGGCTCGATCTTGAGGTCGATCCCAAGATTCTGACCACTCGGCTGATCAATTTGTTGTGCCCCATTGGCAAGGGGCAGCGCGGGCTTATCGTTTCGCCCCCTCGAGCGGGTAAAACGGTCATTTTGCAGCAAATTGCCAACGCCATCAGCATCAACCAACCTGAAGTGCATCTGATTGTCTTGCTGATTGACGAGCGCCCTGAGGAAGTCACGGATATGGCCCGGTCGGTGAATGGTGAAGTTGTCAGTTCCACCTTCGACGAGCCGGCCGAGCGTCACGTTCAGGTCGCCAACATGGTGCTGGCCAAGAGCCGCCGGCTGGTGGAGAACGGTTTGGATGTGGTCATTCTGCTGGACTCGATCACCCGTCTGGCAAGGGCTCACAACGCAGTTGTGCCTCATTCCGGAAAAATTCTTTCCGGTGGTGTGGATTCCAACGCTCTGCAAAAGCCCAAACGTTTCTTTGGCGCCGCCCGCAACATTGAGGATGGCGGGTCGCTGACCATCATCGCCACCGCCCTGGTGGAGACCGGTAGCCGCATGGATGAAGTTATTTTCGAAGAATTCAAGGGCACCGGTAACATGGAAATGGTGCTCGACCGAAAGATAGCCGACCGCCGAGTTTATCCGGCCATGGACATTTTCAAGTCCGGAACACGCAAGGAAGACCTGCTCATCGATAGCAAGGATCTGGCGAAAATCTGGGTTCTGCGCAAGTACCTGAGTGATTACAACCCCATTGAAGCCATGGAATTCCTCATCGCGAAATTGGGCAAAACCAAGAGTAACGAGCAGTTCCTTGGGGCCATGAACACTTGATTTTCTGCCTTTTTGCAGGGGCGAAGATCTTAAGAATGAACTGGGCGTTGGTTTCGTTGGGTATTTTGATTAAAAATATCCTTGCAATTGACCCCATTCCTTACTTCTTTTTGGCCTCAACCTGTATTTAAGGATCCAGGCCTAAAAGGTAGCAAGTAAAATGAAACAGAACATTCATCCAAAATACGTCGACTGCACCATCACCTGCCTCTGTGGCAATGTGATCAACACCCGGTCGACCAAAGACAAGCTGAACGTTGAAATCTGCTCCAACTGCCATCCGTTCTTCACGGGACAGCAGAAGATCATCGATACCGCTGGTCGCGTGGAGCGTTTCCGCAAACGCTACGAGAACGTTTCCTACAATAAAAAATAGGACCGTTTTCCATAGAGCTTTGTTCGGCCTTGTGTGGCATCAGAGCTTCAAGAGGGTGCTGGGTGATTGTCCCGGCACCCTCTCTTTGATGCTTTGACAGAACACTTGGTGGAACCAACCTGCAGGAGTCATGCATGAGTGAAACTCAAGAAACAGCCGCAGCAGTGGACAACTCGCCATCGGTGGATTCGAAGGACGCCCGAACCATGGATCTGGCGGTGGGAGGACAGGCCCTGATTGAAGGCGTGATGATGCGCAGTCCCTCATTCCTGGCCATGGCCGTGCGCACGCCCGACGGTCGCATTGTGGTGCGCAAGAAAACTTTCGGCAGCATCATGAAGAAACTGCCTTTCCTGAATATCCCTGTTTTACGCGGTGGTATCCACCTCATTGAAACCATGGGACTTGGCATCAATGCCTTGATGTTCTCGGCCGACCAGGCCATCAGCGAAGACCGGGTCGACTCCAACAAAACCAACATCAAGGATACCCTGATGATGTGGGGAACGGTTGTGGTTTCGTTTGCCTTGAGCCTCGGACTCTTCTTCTATGTTCCCATCCTGTTGACGGACCTGATTGTGGGCGAGGAAGCCGGCAGTCTGGTTTGGAATATTGTGGACGGGATTATTCGTGTGACCATGTTTGTGATCTACCTCCTGGCCGTCAGCAAACTGCCGGACATGGCACGGGTCTTCCAGTATCATGGTGCCGAGCACAAAAGCATTCACGCTTTTGAAAACGGCAAGAGTCTGGACGCCGATGGCGCCCGGCCTTTCCCCACATTGCATCCTCGTTGCGGGACCAGTTTCCTTTTTTTCGTGATGCTGATTTCCATTTTTGTTTTTGCCCTGCTGGGACGGCCTGAAGATATTGCCGACCGTTTGCAACGCATCGCTTTTGTGCCGGTGATTGGTGGGCTGGCCTATGAGGCGATCAAGCTGTCAGGCAAGTATGCCAAAGCCTGGTGTCTCAAGCCGGTTATTTTGCCGGGGTTGTGGCTGCAAAAGATCACCACCAGTGAGCCGGATGACCAGCAGCTTACCGTGGGCATGGCTGCTTTGCGTGCGGTGCTGACTCCGGAAGCGGATGACTTCAGCGAACGGGTGTATTACGATATGCCGGATCTGGAAAACGATGACGAAACCGAGCCGGCTTCCGCGGATGCTGCCAACCATGAGGCCGTGCAAAACCAGACCAAAGACGGAGATGCTTCGTGAAGGCCAATGTTGAGACTTTGCGTGACCGCTATCGGGAATTGAGCGAGGAGCTGTCCAAGCCCGAGTCCCTGAACGATCAGGCCAGCTATCGCAAGCTGACCCGGGAGCATTCCCGGGTGGGCAAGCATCTGGCCATTGGCGACAAGTGGTTGTCCCTCGGGCAACAACTTGCCGACAACAAGGAGTTGCTGCAGGCGGAGTCGGATCCTGAGATGCAGGAGATGATCCGCGAGGAACTGGCTGTACTTGAGCCGGCTTTTGTGGCCGCCGAAAAGTAATTGGAAACCGCCCTGCTGCCCCATGATCCCAACGATGACCGCGATGTCATTCTGGAAGTTCGAGCCGGTACCGGTGGCGACGAGGCTGCCCTCTTTGCGGAAGAAATCGCTCGCATGTACATTCGTTACAGCGAAAAGCAGGGTTGGAAGACAGAGCTCATCGATGTGACCGAAGGCACTTCCGGCGGGGTCAAGGAAGTGGTTTATGCCGTGCGTGGCGAAGGGGCCTTCGGGATCCTGCGCTGGGAAAGCGGTGTGCATCGGGTGCAACGGGTACCAGCCACCGAAAGCCAGGGACGGGTCCATACTTCCGCAGTGACGGTGGCTGCTTTGCCCGAAGCCGAAGATGTCGATATCGATATCCGCACGGAAGATTTGCGCATTGACGTTTATCGTGCCCAGGGTCCTGGCGGACAGTCGGTTAACACCACGGACAGCGCGGTGCGCATCACCCATGTGCCGACGGGCCTGGTGGTTCAGTGTCAGGATGAAAAAAGTCAGCACAAGAACAAGGCCAAGGCCATGGGGGTGCTGCGTTCACGTCTGCTGGAAAAGGCCATCATGGAGCAGGAGGCGGAGATGGCCGCCGAGCGAAAGAGTCAGGTTGGCACCGGAGATCGCAGCGCAAAAATCCGCACCTACAACTTTCCCCAATGCCGGGTCACGGATCACCGTATCGGCCTGACGATTCACAGCCTGGATGCCGTCATGGAAGGCAACCTGGATGAAATTGTGAACGCAATTCTGGCCTATCGTCGGGAAGAAGCCCTGGCCGCCACACGCAAGGGATGAACCCCCATCAAGGCAATAAAACGGTGCGTGACCTGATCCAGGTCACGGCTGACTATTTCGAAGGCAAAGGGTTGGACTCGGCTCGCCTCAACGCAGAACGTCTGCTGGGTGATGTGCTGGGATTCTCGCGCATGGAGCTTTTTCTGCAGGCTGATCGGCCGGTGATGAGCGAGGAAATGGATCGCTACCGAGAGCTGGTCCGTCGTCGCGGAGCGGGTGAACCCCTGCAGACAATCCTTGGCATGACCGAATTCTACTCCCGGCCCTTCAAAGTGGAACCCGGGGTTTTCATTCCCCGGCCTGAAACCGAACACCTTGTGGAAGCGGCTGCGAATCTGCTCTCACCTGCGGACCGGCGTTTGCTGGCCCCGGTGGCTCTTGAAGTGGGGTGTGGTACGGGTATCGTCGGCATCAGTCTGGCCTGCGAGGTTCCCCGGCTGGTGGTGCATGCCTCGGATATCAATCCCAAGGCCATCGAACTGGCCCAACGCAACGCCCGACTGCTGGAAGTTGACGCCCGGGTGAATTTTCACCAGGGCAGCCGTTTTGATCCTTTTCCGGAACAACTGCAGGGCAAAGTGGATTTGTTGGCAAGCAATCCTCCCTACGTGCGGCGGGACGATATTGACGGTTTGTTTATTGAGGTTGCCGAACATGAGCCCCGCGAAGCCCTGGATGGTGGTCCGGACGGTTTGGTTTTCTATCGGGCCCTGGCCGCGGAAATGGGACGCTGGGTGCGTCCTGGTGGGCACATCATTGTGGAGATCGGTGCTGATCAGGCTGATGAGGTGATCGCCATTCTGGCTGCCTCCGGCGGGTTGGATATTCAGGTTTTGAAAGACTACAGCGATCGGGATCGAGTCGTTTCGGCCCGGCTTGGAGATGCTGAGAGTAAGCTGCAGGGAGGCTGAGCTTGGACAGATTTGTGATACAGGGACCAACCCCGCTGGAGGGGGAAATTGCCGTGGGCGGTGCCAAAAACGCGGTTTTGCCGTTGATGGCCGCAGCCTTGTTGGCCCGGGGCGAAACTATCGTTGAAAACGTGCCCGATCTGGTGGATGTGCGTTTTTTCATGACCATTCTGGAAGAACTGGGCGCGCGCTGCGTGCTGGAAAAAAGCCAACTCACCATCGATACCACCAACCAGGATGGCTGCAGCGCCCCCTATGATTTGGTACGCAAAATGCGCGCCAGCATCTATGTGCTGGGTCCATTGCTGGCCTATCACGGCGAGGCAAGGGTTTCGCTGCCCGGAGGTTGTGCCTGGGGTCCGAGGCCGGTCAATCTTCATCTGGATGCCATGCAGGCTCTGGGTGCGCAGTTGGATCTGGACGAAGGTTACATCGTCGGCAAGACCCAGGGGCGCTTGATAGGAACCCGTTTTCGTTTTGAGCCTGTTTCGGTGGGAGCCACGGCCAATGTGCTGATGGCTGCAGTTTTGGCCCAAGGCACCACGGACCTGGAAAACTGCGCGGTTGAGCCTGAAATTACGGGTTTGGCCGAAGCGCTGGTTCGCAGTGGGGCAAAAATTGAAGGCATCGGCACCACCAGCATACGCATTGAAGGGGTGCGGGAAATTGCTCCCCTGAAGCATCGCGTGATGGCCGATCGCATCGAGGCGGGGACTTTTATGGCCGGTGTGGCCATGACCACTGGAAGAGTGACCATGACCAGGGTCGATCCTGCCCATTTGCGGTCGGTGATCAGTGTGCTTCAGGACATCGGCTGCGAAATCACCGAAGATCATGATCTGATCACCGTTGAAATGGATAGGCGACCCCGGAGTGTTGAAGTCGTCACCCGGCCTTATCCCGGTTTTCCCACCGATATGCAGGCCCAGATCATGGCTGTCTGCACTTTGGCCGAAGGTACCAGCTATATGACCGACAGCATCTACCAGGATCGTTTCACCCATGTTTCGGAACTGAATCGACTGGGTGCGGATATCCGTTTGGACGGCAGCAAAGCCACCATCATTGGTGCCGGGCAACTGCAGGGCGCACCGGTGATGGCCACCGATCTGCGGGCCAGTGCGGCCTTGGTGTTGGCTGGGGCGGCGGCTCACGGGACCACTCTCGTGAACCGGGTCTATCACATTGATCGGGGTTATGAAAAGATCGAGATTCGGCTGGCAGCCCTGGGTGCAAACATCAGGCGGGAGGCCTATTGAGTTCCGACACCTTCCTGGCCAGGGGCACAGCTCTTTGTTTATCTTGGTTCGATCATTCTCTTTCCCGGAAAGGTATCTTTGTCCATGCCTCAGGAACGCCATTTCATACTCGGGGCCGCAGGTCATGTGGATCACGGCAAGACTGCCCTGATCACCGCATTGACAGGAACCAACACCGATCGCCTCAAGGAAGAGCGCGATCGCGGTATCAGCATCGAACTGGGTTTTGCCGAGTTTGAGCTGGCCGATGGTCTCAAGCTCGGGGTGGTGGATATGCCCGGCCACGAGAAGTTCGTCAAGCAGATGGTGTCCGGCGCCGGCGGTGTGGACCTGGCTTTTCTGGTGGTGGCCGCTGATGAAGGCGTGATGCCTCAAACGGTGGAGCATCTGGAGATCCTGGATTCCCTCGGAGTCGCCAGCGGCGTGGTGGTCATGACCAAAATCGACATGGTGGACGAAGACATCCTCGCCGTGGCTACTGAAGAAGCAATCGAACTGGTGGCAGGCACCTTTCTGGAAGGCAAGCCGGTGGTTGCGGTCTCCGCCCATACCGGAGCTGGTCTGGACGATCTCAAGGCAGCCTTGCAAAGCGAAGCCCTCGCTTTGCCTTTACGCAGGGAAGATGGTTTTTTTCGCCTGCCGGTGGATCGCATCTTCACCCTGCCGGGTGCGGGTGTCGTGGTCACGGGAACCTGTTGGAGTGGTTCGGTGGCCGGTGGTGATCGTTTGGTGGTGCAACCCACGGGGCAGAAAATCCGTGTGCGCGAGGTGCAGGTTCACGGAGTGAAGGCCGATCGGGGTGCTTCGGGCCAACGTTTGGCCCTGGCCCTGCACGGGGTCAAAAAAGACGAGATGGAACGCGGATACCAGGTTTTGGCCCCGGGCTCGGTGGAGCCCACCCGTCGCATCGATATTCGGATCAACGTGATGTCTCACTATCAGGGTGTGATCAAGAATCGTCAGCGGGTTCACGTGAACCATGCTGGGCGCGAGGTGCTCGGACGCATCGTCCTGCTGGACGAGCACGAGCTGGGTGGTGAAGGCGGTCCTCGCCTGGGATTGGCCCAGATGCATCTGGAATCAGAACTGATGGCGGTGCGGGATGACAGGCTGGTTCTGCGGTTCTATTCGCCAGTGGTGAGCATTGCAGGGGCAGTGGTCCTTGATGCCAGTCCCGCCCCCCACAAACGCTTTGACGAGAAAGTCAGTGAAATCCTGTTGATCATGGAAGAAGGCGATACCACCGACCTTTTCCGTCAGAATTTGAAGGACTCGGGGTTGACGGGCCTGCCGTTGTCCGAGGCCATGGGCCAGCAGGACGATGCCCAGGCCATGGTGGTGGGCAAGCGACTTTACAATCGGGAGTTGTTGGCTGAATTGGCCGAGCGCATCGCCGGTCTGGTCAGGGACTATGCGGGCCGTTTCCCCCTGCGGCTCGGCATTCCCAAGGAAGAGGCTCGCCGCAAGTGCAAGTTCAAAAGCGGCGCAGCCGAGTGGAACGCCATCTGTCAGGCCTTGGCCAGGCAGGATGTGTGGCTGGTGGTTGGCGATCGGATCGTGCTGACGTCCGACGGCCCGGATCTGACCAAAGAAATGCAGGAGGCCGTCCTACTTGCTGCTGCGGAGCTGGCGTCTTTCGGGCTGGACTGGCCCGGCCAGGAAAACTGGGCCGCCGAATCGAAAATATTTCAGAAGGCCGACGGCTCTGCCGCCCTGAAGGAATTTAAACCGCAGGAAGTCATGCGCCATCTGGTGGATCACGGCCTGGCGGTGTCCATCAACAACGAATACCTGGTTTCGCCGGCGGCTCATGAAGACTTGCTGGACCGGTTGCGCCTGCATTTTGCCGACGAAAGGGAGATGGCATTTGCTGTTTTCCGCCAGTTGAGTGGTTTGACCCGCAAGCTGGGCATCCCCATGCTGGAGCATTTGGACCAGGTGGGTATGACCGTGCGTCAGGGTGATGTCAGGCGGGCAGGACCCGCTTTAAAGGAGAATTGATGAGTGGCGAATTGATCAATGACAAAGCAATTCCGGTGGACCCCGTTTGTAGCAACCGGGTAAAAACCCGCCAAATCAACGTGGGTGGCCTGACCATCGGTGGCGATGCTCCGGTGCGGGTGCAAACCATGACCTGCACCAAGACCGGTGATGCAGATGCCACCCTGGAACAAATCCGGGAGCTGGCTACCGCAGGCGCTGAGATCGTTCGCGTCACGGTGAACGATGAGGCGGCAGGCCTGGCCCTGCCTCGCATCGTGGCTGAAAGTAATACTCCACTGGTGGCTGATATCCATTTCGACAACAAATTGGCTTTGGTCTCCCTGAAGGCGGGCATCGCCAAGTTGCGCATCAATCCGGGGAACATCGGGTCCAAGGACAAGGTTCGTGAAGTGGCTGCTGCCGCCCTTGATCTGGGTGTGCCCATTCGCATTGGGGTCAATGGGGGCAGCTTGCATCGTCGGTATGATGAGCTGCACAAAAGTGACCCCGCAGGGGCCCTGGTTCAGAGCGCGTTGGATGAAATCGAAACCCTGGCGGCGGTGGGTTTTCACGATGTGGCCGTCAGCCTGAAGAGCAGTGAACCCCGGGAAGTGGTGGATGCTTGTCGTCGTTTTGCGAAGATCAGTGATGTTCCCCAGCACCTCGGGGTGACCGAAGCGGGCACTCTATTGGCGGGTACATCACGCTCAGTGGCTGCCATGTCGGTGCTTTTGTCAGAGGGTATTGGCGATACGGTGCGCATCAGTCTGGCTGCTGATCCGGTGCAGGAGGTTTTGGCTGCTTTCCATATGCTCAGCGCGTTGGGATTGCGGCAGGGTTTTGCCCGGGTGGTGGCTTGCCCCACCTGCGGGCGCGTGGAAGTGGACGTGGTGAAGCTGGCTGCCCGGGTGGAGGAATTGGCCAAGGAATTGCCCCCCGACCGAGTGGTCGCGGTTATGGGCTGCATCGTCAACGGCCCGGGAGAGGCCAAGGCAGCCGATTTGGGTATTGCCGCCGGAAAAACCAAGGTGGCCATCTACCGCATGGGCGAATTGCACCGGACCATCGGCAAGGAAGACCTGGAAGCGGTTCTGGTTGCCGAAATTGAACGATTGAAATAAATCCTGTTTTCGCAGTTCCTATGGGCAGGTTTCCCTTTAGTGGGCCTGGGATTGCCCGATATCCATCTGGTAGAGGGGAACCCACATTCTTGCTCAAGGTCTGCGGAATGATACATCTGACAAAAGATATTTTTGATCAACCATCCACCACCAGCTTTGGTGTGGATCGCCTGCAGGCTCTGCAGTCTTTCAATGCCCGCATGGTTTGCATGACCGTGGACGAATCGTCCTACGAAGAAGTGGTCCGGGGTGTCTGGAGAGTCATTGGCTGCGACTACTGCGCTCTTTTCCTGAAATCTCCCCACAGCGGTCATCTGGTCCTGAAGGCTTCCTTTGGCTATGATCAAGTGCCCGAAGGTCTTGTGGTGGAATGCGACGATCCCACCAGTATTCATGCCCAGGCTTTCGTCGAGGAATATCAGGTTTACCTGGATGATCTCTCCGATACCCCCGGTGTGAATCCCCTGTGCGGCGAAATGGGCAGCAGCCTTGTATTACCGGTTATCTCCAGTCATGGACCGGTGGGAGTTTTCGATTTCAGCAGTCGGCAGCAGTGGGCTTTCAGTCCTCAGGAAATCGGCATGTGCAGTATGGTGGTGGACCAGATATCCTATTCCCTGGAAAACATCCGCCTGATAAGGGAGCTGCGCGATAGCCGGGATGCGGTCATTCGGGGCATGGCCACGCTTTCGGAGATTCGCGATTCGCATATCGGTGGACATCTGAACCGTATCTGCGCCATGAGCTGTTACCTGTCCGAACGTTTGGTGGGACGTGTGGGTTATCAAAATGTGACGCCTTCTTTCATCTCCATCATCGAACGGGCGGCCGCTTTACACGATGTGGGCAAGGTGGGAATTCCGGATACCATTCTGTTGAAACCCGGAAAGCTCACAGATGAGGAATTTGATATCATGCGCACTCACACCACCATCGGTGGCGAGCTGCTGGAAAGTTTGATTGATGATTTTGGCGAATACGCTCTGATCACCATGGGAGCCACCGTAGCCCGCGCTCATCACGAGCGGTGGGATGGCAAGGGTTACCCCAACAATCTTTCAGGCAAGAACATTCCCCTGGAGGCGCGCATTGTGGCCATCTGCGATGTGTATGATGCTTTGACCAGCCGTCGTGTCTACAAGGAGGCCTGGAGCCACGATGACACCATGAAGCTGTTGAAAGATGGAGCCGGAACCCAGTTTGATCCGGAGTTGGTGGAAATTTTCCTGTCCAGACCGAAGAAATTGCTGAAAATTCGCAGTCAGTTTCCTGACAAAGTGATCAGCACAGCATGATGCGAAAAATCAAGGCCATACCCATGGGGATCACCCATCCGGCGGGGCTTCAGTTCGGACTACAATTTCACTAATACTTGACAGTTAGGGCAGTTAGCACCCACGATGGACCTAAATTTATGGTATAATGAACCATTGCACATGTGACTCAGGTACCAACTGCAGAGACGGGAAACCAATGCACCGTTGTTTTTGCATCTTGTTAGGGCTTTTTTGTATTGTTCCGGTTCTGGCGGCTGGGGCAATATCCAGTGAAAGCTCCCTTTCCGACCGTTTTGCCAGTGAAATCCAGGCCCTGGGCGGTCTTGTGGACGACGGTTTCTATCCTGATGTTTTGGAAAAAGGGCAGGCTCTGCTTTCCGGTGTTCGCGCCGAGTTCCCCCATGGTAGTTTCGACGAAGCCAAGATTCTCGACTTCATGGTTCATGCATCCTACCGCAGTGGTCGGGTAATGGACCCCCAGGCCATCATAATGGGAGAACAGGCCATCCAAATAAAGGAGACTGTTTTTGGCCCGGATGATCCGGAAACCGCCAACAGCCTGATGCATCTGGGCAACCTCTACATCCAACGTTGGGAATGCGAAAAATCGATTCCCCTGCATGATCGGGCGCTGACCATTCTGGCTCTGGCCGGGCCTGGTTACGATTACCAGCGCGCCACGATTCTCAGCAGTCAGGGAGTAGCTTACCGCCGCCTGGCCCAGGCCGGGAAAGCTTTCGAACTCTACAGTCAGGCCTTGGCCATCCAGGAGCGGGTCCTGGGCCCGGAGCACCCCGACGTAGCTTCCATTTTGAACAATCAGGCCAGTGTTCTTGCTGATCGCGGGGATTATTCCACCGCAGAAAAACTACACCGGCGGGCCATTGCCATCCGGGAGGCGGCCCTGGGGCCGGATCATGAGTGGGTGGGCGAATCGGCCAACAATCTGGCCGGCATTCTGAGCTATCTGGGCAAATACAATGAGGCTCTGGAATATCAAGAGCGAGCTGTGCGCATCTTCAAACTCAAACTCGGCACCGAGCACCCGCGTTACTGGACTACCAAGCTGAATCTGGGCCTTGCCTATCTCGACATGGGTGACCCTGGCGGGGCCCTGCCCATCTGTCGGGACGTCTTGCAGAACATGAGAAAACTGTATGGTGAGGATAGTCCGCAAACCTGTTACGAGTTGGATGCCCTGGCCGGTTGTTACTACGGCCTTAAGGACTACGAGTTGGCCCTGGAACTCTATTCCCAGTCATTGCGCATAGGTGAGACCTCTTATGGCCAAGGCAGTTATGAAACCGCTGAAACCATCAAGGAGCAAGGCAAATGCCTCATCGCCCTGGATCGACTGGATGAGGCAGTGGAAAGGCTGAACTACAGCTTGGCGATCATGGCAGGAGATATTGACGGAGACAACGGTATTCTGTGTGGGCCCTTGAATCAGCTGGCGGAGCTGCATTTGAAGAGAAAGGAGTATGATCAGGCCCTGGTTCATGCCCAACGGTCCAGTTTTTTGAGCACCAGGGATCTTGGGACTGGGCACCCGCTCCTTGCGGAGAGCAGCCTCCTGGAAGCACGAGCACTCCTGGGCCAGGGAGATAAGGAAGGGGCTCTGGACCATGCCCTGCTTGCCGAAAAAATCAGCCGTCGACATCTGCAACAGACCATGCAGGTCCTGTCTGAAGATAGGGCCCTCGATTACGCGGGTATCCGTGTCGATGGCTTGGATTTGGCGCTCTCGGTCCTGACCGATGGGGAGTCGGGCAGACGGGTGGCCAGGGTTTGGGATGCGGTCATCCGCTCACGGTCGATGGTTCTTGATCAGTACACCGCCCGCAACCGAATTCTGAGTGACAGGGGTGATTCCCTGGCCGCCGCCCTGATGGACAGTTCGCTGGTGTTGCGGGAGCGCCTTGCCAATCTCGGCATGCGCGGCCCCGGTTGGGAAGACGTATCGGTTTATCACCAAATGCTCACCGAAACAGAGGCTGATCTGGAGACCATTGAAAGGCGGCTTTCCCTTCAAAGCTCGCAATTTCTCCACTGGCAGAAGGATCATCAACTGGGATTTGATCAGGTGTCCCGGTCTCTGCCGGCGGCAAGCACACTGATCGCCTTCGTGCGTTGTGCCGACGCTGCGGGATACGAAACCTACAAGGTGTTTATCCTGGATGACCCCGAAGCTGAACCGCGCATTCTGAATCTTGGCGCTGCCGAGCGCATCGATGCCAAGGTGGCCGCCTGGCATGATCAAGCTGCTCTGGGGACCCGCCACCGTACCCAGTACAAACCCGAGCAAGCTTCCATCGTCGCTTCCCGGGGTTTTCTCATGGTGTCCAGCAGCGCTGAGGATCAGTTGGCATCCTACCTGAAGGCGGGGTCTGACCTGCGCCGGCTGGTGTGGGATCCGTTGAAGGGTGAGGTCGGTGGTAATGATCAGATTTTTGTTGTCCCCGATGGCAGTATTCATTTGCTGAACCTGGCAGCCCTACCTGAAGATGATGGTCGCTTTTTGGTGGAATCGGATCACCTTTTTCACATCCTCGTTTCTGAAAAAACCCTCGCCATGCCACAGGCGTCAACGAACAAGCCCCTGCGTCTGTTGGCTATCGGTGGCGTGGACTACGACCTGACCCGCGGTCCCCAAGGGTTGACTTTTCCACCCCTTCCTCATGCCCGCACGGAAGTTGAGCAGTTGGGCGCCATTTGGTCCGCAAAGGACGGCAAGACCACGCTGTTGATGGGCTGCGAGGCTACGGTGGAAAATTTGAAGAAGGAAATAGCCGGGGCAGGGATTCTACATCTTGCCACTCACGGGTTCTTTCTGCCTGCTTCCAGGGGTATTGAGGGGACCGGTCAAAATGACAATCCCCTGGTGCGAACGGGACTGGTTCTGGCCGGAACCGGAAATCTTCAGCAGGCGACAACAGGTTGCTACGATGGGATTGTCACCGCCGAAGAAGTCTCGGCCCTGGATCTGAACGGAGTCCAATGGGCCGTTCTGTCTGCCTGCAACACTGGTTTGGGTGAGTTGGATACACGGGGCGAAGGTGTGTTCGGCTTGCGCCGGGTCTTTGCCCTGGCCGGGGCACGCACCGTCATCATGAGCCTGTGGTCCGTGGAAGACGAATCGTCCCACCAATGGATGTGTGCCCTTTACAAGGCACATTGGCAAAATGGCTTGGACACGGCCGCCGCGGTGCGTAAGGCTTCCCTGGAGGTACTTGCCCTGCGTCGTGATGCCGGGTTGAGCGTTCACCCCTACTACTGGGCAGGCTTTGTTGCCTCAGGAGATTGGCGATAGGAACTGATCTTGCCGGATATTCATCAAATCGAACTTGCAGCACGAGATCCGCAAGAGGAGGCTCTGGTCAGAGGTTTGTCCGAAGGGGATCCTCTGGAGGTGGAGAAATTCATCAATAGATCCCACCGTCCTGTCTATGCCATGACCGCTCGACTGACCTCCGACCCGGATATGCGCCACGACTGGAGCCAGGAAATCCTGCTGAAGATACTCCAGGAAATGTCTGCCGGCCGGTTCGTCTACCAGCGGCCCGGCTGCTTCTGGGCCTGGTTTCAGATGCGCACCAACTTCCTGCTGATCAATCTTTACCACCAGCACAAAAAACATACCGAGCGTTGGAGCACCGGCGAAGTCGGGGCGGCCATTGTGGATAAGGTACCCATGAACAGGGGCCAGGATCCCTTGCGGTTGCTGGAGGAAGTCGAGTCCCGGCGAGTGGTAGAGGAATGCCTGCAGGAGTTGCCCAACGAAGAACATCGGCGGGCTATGCACTTGTTGCTCTTTCAGGACCAGACGTACCAGGAGGTGGCCGATGCCATGGATGCTCCCCTGAACACTGTTCGTTCCTGGATTCGTCGGGCTCGCATCACCATGCGGCAGTGTGTGGCCGGAAAGCTTGCCTGACCTGAAACAATCGAAGAAAAATCATCTGCAACTTTGCCAGCCAGGAGCTGGTCTTTCTTTTGAGCGAAACAATTTAATCTAAAATACAGGGAAGTAGTCCGATGAGTGACCTTTCACCGATTGAGCTTGAAAAATTGATCCTGGGTTACGAGGAATTGGGAGTTGCCGACAAGGCGGTTGCCGACCGTATCCTGAAACGGCAGTCTGAGTTGGCGGCCAAGCTGAAATGGCACCAGGACAAGGAGAATCAGGCCCGAAACGCCGCTTCCTGCACCGGGGAGTTCTGGAACGACGAATACCTGGATGCGGCCGATGAGCAGGCCCAACAGGAGAGTCTGCGCAAGATACTGGCCGCCATTGAATGGCATCAGGAAACTCGACCATCTGGCCTGGCCGGTCGCCTGCGTAGCGGGATCAAGTGGATGTTGCCGCTGGCGGCCTTGCTGGCCTTGGCCATCCTGTTGCCCCGCGGTGGTACACCGGAGATGTTGCTACAGGATCTCACTGTCACACGGATCGAGTTGAACACCGATGGCAGCCGGGGGATCAATCATCCCGCCCCGATCGATGGCGTTCTGCACAGCGGTCAGGCTTTTGCCCTGGATTTCACTCTGGTCGACCAGGCCTACGTGGTGGTCTACCACGTGGGGCCGGCGGGTCGGGTTTCCCGGGTATTTCCCGTGTCCATCACAGGAGCTGTTTCTCGCCACGATGGAGGCAGGGAACATCAGATCCCAGATCCGGATTCGGGCGAAGTTTGGATCCTTGGCACCGAAACGGGTACCGAAAGCTTCCTGTTGGCGGTCGGCAGTGCATGGCCGACGGGTCTTGAAAGCATAAGGGTCGACTCCGGTTCTGCGGACCGCGGCAAAATTTTGGCAAGTCTGAGAAACCAACTCGAAGACATCATGCCCCAGGTCGATCTCTATGAATTTGACCATGTAGATTAGTCAGGTCGCTGCTGACTTATCACCGGCGGTGGGTTTTTTAGGGCCGAATGCAACTTCCGGCCCGGAAGATTGGTGTTTAAATGGAAACCGATTATCGATTATCGGTACCAACAACTGGAAAGGGAGAACCGGCGTGAAATTATTTCCAATCCCCAAGCTACTGCTATTCTGCCTGTTGCTGTTGTCGCTGCTGTGGGCAGTATCGGCCTCGGGCACCCAGGTTAAGTTGGTGACCCCAAGCAACGGCTCGGGATCACTGAGCAGTGCCTCCTACCAGGTGAAACTCACGGTGGGTCAGGTAGCAAGTGGGCAATCCCAGTCGGTCAGCTACATCATGAATACCGGGTTTTGGAATATGCTGGGGTCTACCTACCTGGTCGCAGTGGATGACGGTGTATTTCCCGGTCTCCGCAATCAGCTCTTCAAAAACTATCCCAATCCCTTCAATCCCAGTACCCGCATCAGTTTCAGCCTGGATGCGGAAGCCGAGGTGCGCATTGACCTCTTCGACCTGAAGGGACGGAAAGTGGATACGCTGCTCCAGGAGGTTCGACCAGCAGGGCCTCATTCCATCACCTACCAGCCGGCAAATCTGGCCAGTGGGGTTTACTTCGTCTTGATGCGGGCGGGTTCATTCCGCGCCACTCAACGGATAATGTTGGTCAAATAAATGCATTATAAATTGCCTGGGTTTTCCAATAACCGGAGGATAATGAAGATGAAACGGACACTGATTTTGACCATGCTCATGCTGGCGTTGGCTCTTCCAGCCTTGGCGCTGGTTCCGGAAACCATGAATGTTCAGGGTGTGTTGAGCAGCAACACCGGGGTCGTTCTTCCCGATGGAGACTACGAGATCTTTTTCCAACTTTGGGACGCGGCTGTCGACGGCAGCGATTCCTGGGGTGAAACACAAATAGTCCATCAGGAGGGCGGAGTGTTCAACGCCATCCTCGGTGCGCACGGGCAAGGCCTGCCGCCTCAGGAATTTGCCCAGAGGGTTTGGTTGAGCATCACCGTTGAAGGTGAAATGGAAATGGAACCGCGTATTGAACTCACCTCTTCCCCCTATGCCTTTCGCGCGGCCACTGTGGACCCGAACGCTGCGGTGCGTAAACTCAACGGCATGACCAACAATATTAATTTGGTAGGTGGAGCCAACGTGACTGTCACCCAGGTGGACACGACACTGGTGATCGCCGCCACCGCTGGTGCCGGTGGAGATGACGGGGACTGGGAAATGGACGGACAGGATGTCTATCATCCCGACGGCCGGGTAAAAATAGGCCTTTATCCACCAGCCGCCTTGAATGAAGGTTTTCCGCCCGCTCGTGACGCCGAAGCAGGGAAAACGACCATAGACGGGTCCAAATTGGCTGTCAAAGCCTACAGTGAGGGCATCTACAGCACCATGATCGATATTGATACTCTGGCTGATGATCGCCACGCCCTTTTCGCCAAGCGGCAGGGGTCAGGAACCACTCCCAATCACGGAACTGGTTATGGTGTGTTTGAAACCAACACTGCGGTGACCGGCTACAACGATTGGGGTCACAGTTACACCTTTGGTGTCGCGGGATACACCTGGTTCGATTTCAGCTACACTGGTGGCGTGCTGGGTTCTAACAATTCAGGTACTTATTGGGGCTCCCTCGCTTACCGGGACGGCAATGGCTTTTACTGGGGAATGTACACCCCCAACAGTTTGTATGTTGGCCAACTGACCCGAACCTTCGCCCTGCAAGTGCTTGATGGTGCCAGCAGCGGCTACATTCTGACCAGTGACTCCAGTGGAAATGCTTCCTGGCAACCACCGTCCACAGCCCAGTCCGATGGCGACTGGACCATCAGCGGGAATGACCTGTTTCATTCTGGATACGGTACGGTAGCCATCGGCACAACCACCCCAACTCCACTTATTGATGCGGGCTTGGGGACGGCCCTGCAGATCAACTCCTACGCCATGCCAACTTTGTGTCTGGATCGCACCGTGGGCAATTTTGAGCGTTGGGCTATCTACAATGCCGGTGACGGGCTGCGCATCGGGCGAACCGAAGTGGCCGACCAATTCCCCACCAGCGGTATGTTAATCACCGATACGGTGACCGAATTCCTGGATAACAACGGGGATACCTTGATCAAGTTGAGCACGGCTGATGTGGACCAAACGGGGTCCCAACTTTCCTTGTGGAGCACATCTCCATACACCACCGCGCCAATGTTGACTCTGGATAGCCAGTCCAATTCCAGTAATTATGGCGGTAGCCTTACTGTTCGCGACCAGGCCGGCGAAGTCGAAGTCGTTGTCACAGGTAATTACAACAACACCCATGTCGGTCGGGTGATAACTCCGGTCCTGGAAATCACCGGCGGTTCCGATTTGTCCGAGCAGTTCGACATCGGCAACACCAGTCTGTTGCCCGAGCCCGGCATGGTTGTGAGTATCGATCCGGATCAGCCTGGTCATTTGACTCTCTGTGAAGCTGCGTACGACCGGCGGGTGGCCGGAGTGATCAGCGGAGCCGGCGGTGTCAATACGGGTCTGATGATGGGGCAAACCGACAGCAAGGCCGACGGCGAGCATCCGGTGGCGTTGGTCGGTCGGGTCTATGTGTGGGCCGATGCCAGCCATGGTCCCATCGAACCGGGTGACCTTTTAACCACCAGCGATCTTCCAGGTCATGCCATGAAGGTGGAAGACCATGGGCGGGCCATGGGCGCCATCCTAGGTAAGGCCATGACCGGGTTGACGGAAGGCCAAGGGCTGATTCTCACTCTGGTCTCCTTGCAGTAAGGGGGCACCATGTTGAAAACCATTCAAATGGTGATTGTGGCCGGCCTTTTGACGGGCTTTTTACAAACTCCACCGGCAACCGCCCAGCAGGGTACCTGGAGCCGTCTCAGCGGAAGGACGCTAACGGAATTTCCGCCGGGCAAGGAAGGTGTCACAGCAGAGGGTGAACCATGGCATGAAGATATCCGCCGGGTGACTGAAGGGTTGAACCCCTTTCACACGCCTGAGGGGTATCGGGAAGCTCTCCAGAGTACAGGGATGAGCGACCATCTCGCCGGTTCTTCGCTTTCGGCTCCCGACAGCAGGGATTCCTGGAGTCAACGGGGGCCCATAGGTGCTTTCAGCACCGCTCCGCGCAACGGACGTATTTCCGGAATCCAGATCATAGATCCGGATAATTCTTCGCCCTCGGTTTTTGTCGGTTCCTGCCAGGGAGGGCTCTGGGTGGCCCAAAACTCGGGTGTCGATGGGGGTATCTGGGAGGACATCGGTCGCTTGTTGCCAAATCCTTCGGTGCGTGGTTTCGCAGTGGACCCGGCCAATGACCAGCACATCATCGTCGGCACCGGGGACCATAAAAGATACGACGGCTCGGGAATGTATGAAACTTACGATGGCGGCAACAGCTGGTGGCCCAAGTCGACCCCGTCGTCACCCAGTTATTATTATCGGGTCATTTATCAAAACCGGCCCAGTTCCCCTGCGCATCAATATGTAATGGCGGCCACATCGGCGGGGCTGTTTCTCTCAAGCAATCGCGGGACAACCTGGTACAGTGCCCATTATATGGACGGCGATCCCACTACCACGGGGTTGTGGACCGACCTTCTTGAGCACCCGACCCAACCGAATATCCTTTATGCCTGTGTTTCTGGTCGCTTGTACCCGGAATTGAACGGGGTTTACAAGTCCGAAGACTATGGCGAGAACTGGTTTCACCTTCCCGATACGACTCTTCCCCAGGGGAACGAGTGGGGTCGTGCCTCATTGGCCATCTGCCGATCAACTCCTGACGTGCTAGCGGTTCTGGTGGAAGGTGGCGGCCTAATCCAGGGTGTCTACAAAACCACCGATGGAGGGGGAAATTGGACAAACATTACCGGATCCCTCGCAGGATTCGGTGGAGATCAGATCGTGCACGCGCAGGCCATCGCCATTCGTCCGACCAACCCGAATCAAATCTTTGTGGGAGCGGTCTATCTCGCCATGAGCAACAACGGGGGCGCATCCTGGGCCCTTGGCGAAGATACCGGAATCAATTGGGGACACTCAGATATTACCCAACTCTATTTTTCGGATGTTTTGTCCGATGACACCTTGTGGATCTGCAACGATGGCGGTGTCTACTATCACGACTTCAACACCGGCGGTGATTTCAGCTTTATCGGCGGACCGGTGACCGGCTTGGCTTGTTCGGAGATCGACTTTATGGATGCCGACCGGGATGTGCGCGTCATCGGTCTTCAGGACAACGGTATCCTTTTTTCCAACAACCATGGCCAATCCTGGTATTTTGAGTCCTCCGGCGACGGGGCCGATGTGGAGATCTATGACCCCGTGGCGGGAGATTATATGTACAACGCGGGATCCTATCCTAGTGAACCTCAGTGGCACACTTTCCGCAAACCCTACGATAGCTGGGCGACCTATCTTCCCAGTCCCTACCCGGTGTATATGCCTCGCCTGACTCACCAAACCGACACGGGGCTGATGGCCACCAACGATCAACAATCCATCTACGCCATGGATGCGGAATCGGGAACCACCTGGAATCAGATCATCACTGATCTTCAAACCGATGAATACTTTATCCGAAGCGTCACCGCGAGCCAGGCGGCCGATGGGGCGTATTACGTTCTCTATTGGGATTACAACCCCGGCGATCTGACTGTGGTGCGCGAGGTTGCCGGTGAGGGCTGGGTCACTACCCACACCGAAAACATCATGGGCAACGGCCAGAGGATCACCAGTGTCACGCCATCACGGGAATGGCCAGGCGAGGCCTGGGTCACCCTGGCTGGCACCGCGGGCCAGGGCAAGGTCATGCACACGACGGATTTCGGCGTTTCCTGGATGGATCTCACCAACCAGCTGAGTTCAGTCACGGTTGTGGAAACCATCGAGGTCCAACCATTCAATCCCCTGGTCCTTTTTGTGGGTACCAACCTGGGAATGTTCCGTTCCACCGACGGAGGCCAAAATTGGCTTCCCTTCCAAACCGGTCTGCCAATCGGGCGTTGCAAGGAGCTGCGTTTTGTCATTGATCCCTTCAATGTGCAGCACACTTTGGAATTGGCCATGGACGGTCGGGGATTGTGGACCATGCCCATCGCCTCGCCGCGTATTATTTTTGTGGACAAGGATGCCACCGGACCGGAGGCCGGCTCACGCGAACACCCTTACCACTCCATCGGCAGTGGAATTCAAAATGCTCCGGCAGGGGCGATCGTGGCCGTGCGGTCCAACACCTACATCGAACCATATATTTTCTCGGGCGACGTGCAGATCATGACCTGGAACGGGAGGACACTGATCAGATGAAATTCCTACTGGTGATATTATTGATTTTGGTACCCTTGGCCTGTTCAGGCCAGCTGCTTTGGTCGGTTGAAGATGGGCAGTTGGTGATTGATCAGGCCCTGTTGGATGACGTGGTGGCAAAAAGTTCTCGGCAATTCGATATAGCCGTCGCTGGTGGCAAGTTTCGTGTGGACGTGGACGAAGTCACCGCACCCAATTTGGGCGTGACCAGTGTTTCGGGCCGCATTGATGGCCATCAAGAGTCCTTTTTCCTGCTCTGCCGCACCGAAAACGGAACCGCTATCGCCTTTTTTCGGACACCCGACGGTTCCGCCTACCGCCTGGACCATACAAAAGGCCAGGACCAGGTTTATGCAGTTGAGGTGGGGGAATTTGAGAGTTGCGCCGGAGGTTTGGAATCGGGAGCGGTGAGGCGGGGGGGAGATCCTCACCGCCATCTTCCGGCACGACCTCTGGACCCGGACAAATCCCGTTCAGTGGCCGACGACGGCAGCCGACACGACATCGTCATCGGCTACACCCCGGCGGCTGAAGTCTACATGGGAGGGTGGGACTACATCCGCGCCGAGGCCCAGCTGGCCGTTGACGCTGCCAATCTGACCTACAACAACAGCCAAATTGCCTCAGAATTGCGCCTGGTGTTCGTCAAATCCACGGATTACGAAGAGATATCCGCCTGGAACTTCAACGATCATTTGTCCTATTTGTGGTATCCGAACGACGGTCATATGGATGACATGCTGCCCGCCAGGGAATCGGTGGGTGCGGACTTTGTCTCGGTGCTCATTGATGGTCGGGATTTTTACGGAGATTTGATTGCCTGTGGCGTGGCCCCGGTCATGCAATCGGACATGGTCAACCAGGGTTTTCAGGATCTGGCCCTTTCGATTGTCTCGGTTCAGTGCGCCACGACGAATTGGTCCCTGGCCCATGAGGTGGGGCACAATCGGGGTTGCGCCCACGATCGGGATAACGCGACTATTGATGGGGCCTACTCCTATTCTTACGGTAACCTCTTTGCCTGGGACGAGGTGGAGGAAACCGGATTACGCACCGTCATGGCCTATGATCATTTCTATTTTCCTCACGAGCGTGTCCCATATTTTTCCAATCCCGAAGTCGAATTTGCAGGCGACGCCACCGGGGTTTGGCCGGGTCTCGAAGGTGAAGCCCACAACGCTCTTACCCACGACAACACCTCTTCCGTGTGCGCCGCTTTTCGCGGTGAGCGAACCTTTGTGAAATTTAGCTACAACGGGGGATACTACGATGGCCTGATCCTGTTTCCGTTCCCAACCATTGCCGATGCGGTGGCCGGTTCGCGGGATGGAGGGAATATCGTGATCCAGGAGAGCAAAGCGGATTTTACCGGGGTTCTTAATGATCCTCGATCTTTCATCAGCGATGCCGATGGGAGCATAGTTCTGGGCGGATCCTGATACGATTGGCTGAATCCCGCCCTTTGAACTGGTATACGGCGACTTTAAGACACCCTATCCGGAAACCTCTTCCCCGAAATTAACGGCAATCCTGAATATTCCTTCCAGCATCGAAAGCTCACTCACCAACAACTCCGACTGATCCGGATCCCGCAGCGAAACATGAAAGGTCAGCTTGATCTGCTCTCCCATGCGCTCGGATTTAACCTGAACCATTTGATAACTGCGACAATATTTCTGAAAAACCGGCTCATAAAAGCGGGAGTCTTCGCTGCTGTCGGTAGGCAACATGGAAAAGGTAACCATAAACTCGCTGCGTCCGGCAGCCCCGTGACGCGACCAATGCAGAACAAAAATAAAGAGCCCCACCAAGAGCGCGCCGATGAGGGCGATTTTCAAATTTCCCGTTCCGGCGGCCATGCCTACCGCCAGGGAATAGAAAACAAAAGCCGTATCACGCGTATCCTTGACCACGGTGCGAAAACGAATAATGGACATGGCTCCGGCCAACCCGAAAGCACGGGCAATGTTGTTGCCGATGACCATCATCACCAGTGACATCAGCATGGACAACAATACGAGGGTGTTGACAAAGGAAAAGGAAACAGTCAACTGCCGATGAGTGCTGCGGTAAACCCATGAGATGAACAACCCCAGCGCAAAGGCCAGGGTGGTGTTGAGCATGATCTGCCCGGCGGTCCAGGGTTCTGGCCTGATGGCCAGTGATTGCAGCAGTTCATCCATGAGAGCTTAACCTTCCGCTTCCAGGGCTTTGGCCGCTTCGGCCTCATTGTCCGGGTTCAGCAGCCAGGCATCAATGCCGGTGCAGTATTTGGAATAGGACCCTGATCTTAGATTCAACTTGCGGATCAGCAAGGCCATCCAGGTGGGCATGGCCTCGTTGAACTTCAGCTCCAAAACGAATTGGCGGTCTTCGAACTGCACCAGGGAATCCTCGTCGAAAAGCTGTTCCATTGTCGGGTTCAATAAGCTGCGGATGTTGCGGTCAAATGTGACCCGCACGGTTCGATCCCGTTGCCCAACAAAGGCTTCCCGCTCATAGGTCACCAACACCACCGGGTGCAATCGTTTCATGTTCAACAGGTAGCGGATCTTGCCCAGAACCGAACGATCGCGGAAGCTGGGTTTGTCATCAAAAACCACCTCGGGTTTCACGCCATTCATGGCGTGATCCACCTTCTCCAGTGGCAGCATCAACCTGTCCTTGAAGCCGACCCTGCCAAACTTACGCTTGATCTCCACAAAAGCGATGCTGTTGGTCTCGGGTGAGTTGTAGGTGCGTACCCGCAGCTTGCGTCGATTATTAAGGCTGTCCATTTTTTCGTGATAAAAATTCAGGTCATCAGAGTCGAAATAGATGCTGCGAACGGTGTAGCTCTGGTTGGGAAGATCGGCACAATAAGGATCATGCTGAGTATGGCCGACAATGAGCGGGCGGATCTGGCCGATCATGGAGACCGGCAGATAAAACTTCAACTCATGCCGCATGTCGTCTCTCATCGGGACCAGACCTCCTTTCTGAAGGCCGTGAGGAATTCCTTCTTGAACTGGTGCCAAAGACTGGTGGTGGGACCGAAAATTTTCGCCCGGCCAATTATGCCCGCTACCAGACGGCCATCAGGGTTATCCAGAAGGCCATAAACCGTGATGAAGGGACCAGCTTTGGTCAGGGCAACCTTATGATCGATGCGCAGAACCTCACCGATGAATTCATGGTCGGAATACCCTGGAAAAACAATTTTCAGCATCTGCCCGACCATGGGTTTTTGTGCCTGCCCCTGGGGTATGAGGATGCGGGCGATCATGGTGTCGCAATCCGAAACACTCAGCAGGGAACCGGAGTTATCCTGCAGGCTCAGGTGTCCGCCGATGGGAGTGCGAATTTCCAAGGCATCGACCGTGGACTGCAACGCAGCCAGTTCACGTTGGAGCGAGGCAATTTTGGTGAGTGACCGCTCGATTTCTTCGGGTGAGGCCCCGGTAGCCAGTTCTTCTCGTTTGGCACGAGCAATTTTCACATCCAATTCCAAAAGATCCAGACTGGACTGGAAGGCTTCCCAATCCTCCGAACTGAGAATTTCCTGCTGAAAAAGATTCTTTTGACGGTGGTATTGAACCATGTAGGCCGCCAGTTCGGATTCGGCCAACATGATGGTCAATTCGGCACGTTTCATCACTGTGGGCTTGGCTCCGGATTTGAGGACCTCAAGTTCAGCCCGGGCCTCAGTAAGGGAAGTTTCCCTTTCGATCAGTTCAAGGGCCAACGAGGTGGAGTTTGCGGTAGCCAAGAGATCGCCCGCCGAAACCAGGGAGCTGCGGCCGCTGCCGGCCGTATCGACCGCCAGGGAAAAGTCCACAAACGAGGGGCGATCAAACTGGTAGACGCGATAATGACGAAACTCCCCGACCAGCAGATCGTCGGTGCCTGTTTTGTAGGAACCGGGCCGCAGCTCCTCCAATTTCCAGTGTCGGGCCGGATCAATAAGACAACTTCCAGAAACTGATTCCGGGATTTTGATCGTCATGGCCAAAACCACGGCCAAACATACAAACACACTGATGATGATCAGGGTATTGCGCAGCCGACAGGGTTCTGGTACGTACTTCATCCTGAGTGCTCACATGATTAATATTTCAGGGGCTGGCCCATATCCCAAAGACGGGCAAACACCCCAACAAAGGTTTTGACGGTATAATCATCCGTGATATCCATCAGCAGTTCGAGATTTTTTCCGCCAGCGGATTTTGTCCAGTTCCAGGATCCGGTCAATACGCGTTTATTGTCGCACAAGACGAACTTGGCGTGCAACTTTCCCTGACTGCGGGGCCAGGCTCTGATCTGGGCCCCGGCTTTGGCCAACTCATCCACCAGGCTATCCTTCTTGCCGCTTTCCTTTTCATCACATAGAACCCGCAATTTCACGCCTCTTTGCAAGGCTTCCAGCAAAACCGGCAACAGCTTGGGATCGTCGAATTTGTAGACGACAGCGGATACCGAACCGTGGACCTGGCCAAGGGCTGAACCCATCAGATCACGCGAATTCAGGTCCAGGCTGAGATCGACAACCACCTTTGGTTGCCGGGGTGTTCTATCCCCGGTTTCGCCGAACATCGCCGGGCTGCCTGCAACCATGAAAACAAATAAAACAGATAGACACAGTTTCACTGGAAAATCCCGCTTTGAAAGAACCTTTCATCTTCAACTGTAATTTTACCATATATTTACACACGATTTCAAGGATGAACCGTTCTGATATCAACTATTTAACGTTTCCAAATACCTCATTTTACCATGGAAGACCTTGGGCAGAGCTCTCTGCGAAAAACAGAACCGGTCGCCAGCCCTTTTGGGGCAGACGACCGGTTGGACGGTGAATCAACAGGGTCTTCCAGTTATTTCAGCAAAGTCATCTTGCCAACCTGCTTTTGTCCATCGGTATTCAGCACATAGTAATACAGGCCGGAAGCCACGTTTTTAGGCTGAAAAACAGCTTCGTGGGATCCTGAAGCCAGGTCCCCGCGCACCAGATTCTGCACCAATTTACCCCGCAGATCATAAACCGAGAGATCCACGGTTCCGGACTGGGAAAGTTCGAAGCGAATCACGGTCCTGGGGTTGAAGGGATTGGGATCATTCTGATGCAACACGGCCACCGAAGCGGGGTAGTTGTTCTCCTGATCATTTCCCCAGTTGTTGGTGCCAAGCCGCAGCTTGGCCTTGGCTGCGAACACCGGAGCCAGGCCTTCGGGTTGTTCGGAAATGTAGGGGATTCCGTCATAATCCGAGTCATTGCCCACCTCGCCGGTGGGCATATCCTCGGCCAGCTGCATCTTGTTGGCCACCTGATCCCAGAAGGCGACGTAGACATCGGTGGCTTCGTCGTGACCGCCCACCAGACGGGCTTCGCGCAGGGCGCCGGAAATCAGGGCCACGGTGCGGGGGGTGTATTCCGCCATCAATGAATGAATATTCGTGGCGAAAGCCGAGTCGTCGGCATGGTAGAAGTTTGCCATGAGGGCCTCGTAGGCCGCATCGGCGGCGTTCAGATAGCTTGCTTCGCCGGTGGCGGAGTAGGCGGCGTACAGGGCACGCACGGCGGCGGCCTGGGCTTCGACCGTATGGGGGCCACGCTTGCCGTCGCCAATTCCGTGAATTGGCACCACGCTGGCGTAAAGATTGTTGTCATCGGCCATGTGGTTGATCATGAAATCAGCCTGGGCGGCCATGGCCTCAAGGGCCATGGGAGCCAGGGGAGTACCGGTAAATTCTTCCTGGAAAACATTCAAGGCCACCAGAGAGTAAGCCGCATTGACGGCTGAAACGTTGTTGCTCAATTGCACAATGTTGGTGGTGAGGCCGCCCTGGAAGTCTTCTGCACCAATGGACTTGGCCAAAGGCATGCTCATGGGGAGACTGAAGTCCACGAAGGTACCCATTTCACCGTCGTAGTGCATGGCCATCATGTTCAGGAAGATGACTTTTGAGACCCCCGTCATCATATCAAAAGGTCCGGGTATGCCGGTTTCCATCATGGAGGCGGGAAAAGGGTCACCGTCGAAGACACTGTGGTAGGCCATGTGAGCTTCGTCGGAATTGTTGTTGGGGTCCATCATGTTCTTGAAGCTGGTGGTTCCCCACAAAAGGGAAGCCTGTCCGAACAAGTCACTTCTGGCATCGACTACTTCGTAGGAGCCTACCCGCGGGGGCAGACCGTCCATGACCATTTCTTCGGTCACGGCGATGCGGCGGGGGAAGTATCTCAGGCCATTCATGGGATCGTAGGTTACGGGGTCGACGCCACCGAGGGCGCTGCCGTCGTAGGCCAGGTTCTCCAGGAGACTCTTGACCTTGTTGATGGATTCGGCGGTCAGCACCTGGCCGATGAAACCGTCCAGGTTGTCGCCACCGTAAAAGACGTTGTTGTCGGGGTCGAACACTCCGTCCGGCCCGTCGGGAGTGATGTTGCCGTCGGGGACGACTTCATTTTCGTCACCATCATGGAATCCACCCAGCATGTCCTGGGCCCAGAGGTATTGTTTCATCAGGGACTGGCCCATGGATGCGGGGGAGATTTGGTGGATCATGGAGCTGCGATCCCAGCGCAGGGTGGAGAAATCCATGTGGAAATTTGAATCCACTGCCTGGGAATAGTGGGGATTGCCGCCGATGAATTCACCGAACTGGGGCCAGGCGCCCAATGGAGGCGTCTGGTTGGCGTTCATTCCGAAACCCATGATGGCCATCATCAGCATATCGTCTTCGTTGTAGCCATTCATCATGCCGCCGGTGTGAGAGCCGTCGAAATCGGGGCCCATCATGGCTGCATTGGCCATGATGATCGGAGACCACATCATGTGGATTCCGATGCCCGAGCGGGAAACCACAGTTCCTAGCTGATAACGGGAGTACTCGTAATTCTCGATGCCCAGCACGTAGGCCGCGCGGTCGGGGAAATCAGGCACCATGGGATCAAGCATGTCCAGGTCATAACCGACTTCTTCGGCGTAGGGTTCGCCGCTTTCGTTGATTTCATTGGCCAGGAGCATCTGGTCGGCGGTGTTGTAGTGGTTCGTGTCGGTGATGTGGACTTGACTGAAGGCGGGCAGGGCGGATATGGCCACGAGGATCACGGCCATTATTTTTAAGTGTTTCATGGGATCTCCTTGAATTAGAATGACTTAGAGCCGCGTCTTGCGCGGGGTTTTTATTCGGATACCAAGGGTGTGTGACTTGAGGGTGGGATTTGTTACAAAAAAATTGGAAAAAAAAACAGGAATCACCATATACCCTTCAAACGCACAAAACATACGCAATAGAAACCAAATGATGGTCATCATGTTCCGCCGCAAAAACCATTAAATCCAAAATCCTCATCGATCGATCCAAACGGGGATGCCTGGCCAAAGCTCTTCAATGGAAATCAAGTGCCCGACATCTTCCTGGACAGACCAACTCTCACCATCCTTGAAAACAAAACGGTTCGTCGATAGCTCCTGCTCCCTTTCGCTGATTCGAGCTGGTGTCCCCGCGCAACCTCTCCAGAACGTTGGGAATCATGGACAAGGGCAAATCAAAGATGAACGGACGCTGGATCCAGGGCAACCGGTCAGGTGTTTTCATGATTAACTCCAAGGAATACGGAATCAATAACTGGACAAAACCAGCTTCGAACAAGTGATACGGCAATTGCCAAAATAAGTTAAGTCTATCCCGAGGTTGACGAAACCACGTTAAAGAAAATCCTTACGCAGGACCAAAACCACGGGCACAAGCGTCATCAAACGCGCATTTCCCGCCATTGGTTTTAAAGTCGTGTGCAAAAACAGGGCTCCGCACAAAAAGGCCAGAATATGACGATTTCCACCAAAACCTACTGGGCCTTGATCGGGTTGTTCGCCCTGTCTTTGTTTGTCCATGTCAACTTCCTCGGTGGCAGTCTCAGCAGCCTCTCCATCGAGGACGAATACACCTACGACCAGTCCCTGGACATCACCGGGTCCCTCGGTAGTGTCAACCTGCGGATGTATGTGCCCAAACCAATGGTCGGCTTGGAAATCAGGGATGAAAGAATCGAAACCGCCGATCTTGACCTCGTGATCGAAGAGACCGTCGGCGGACGTTTGGTTGTGGTTAAGGGAAATACCGACAACCAAGCCCGGCACATCCGTTACCAGGCCAAGCTGCGTTCACTACCCCTGATTTTTACCCTGGACGAGGGCCGCGGTTGGGAGGCTCCCACTCAGGCCGACTCCCTGTGGTTGATCTCAACTGAAAACATCCAAACCGGCCATTCCGAAGTCTCGCTGCTACTGGCCCGTCTCTTTGAACTGGACAAGAAAAAATTTGGGGATTCCGCGGGCCGCAACTGGGACCACCGGCAATGGCAGGAAGTTCTGTCCGACAAAAACGTCGGCCCGGTCCAGGCCCTGCATGTGATCTACGACCATGCCCTCGACGGCATCCAACCCGCCACCTTCAGCGGCAAGACCGACGCAGTGACGGCCCTGCGGCTGGGCGAATCCAGTTGCGGTGGTAAATCGCGACTGATGGTGGCCCTTTGCCGTACCCTGGGAATTCCCGCTCGCCTGGTCGGCGGGGTGATCATGAACCAGGGGGTGCGCAAGCGGGCCCATCACATCTGGGTGGAAACCCGGCTGGGCAAGACCTGGGTTCCCTTCGATCCTCTGAATGATTATTTCGGCATGAAACCGGCGCACTTTCTGCCCCTCTACACCGGCGATCTGCCCCTGATCAAACACTCCCGGGGAATTACCCTGGACTACGGTTTTACATCCGTTAAAAATCGGGTTCCCCAGAGTTGGCAGGGCGATTCGGCTGTATCCCAGGTTGACGACGGCGGCTCTACGAGCACCTCCGGCTCCCTGGTGCCGATGTTGAACCGGCACAACTATTCAGCCATCATGCTGGCCCCCATCTGTCTGTTGTTTATTGTCTTTGCCCGGCAGGTGATCGGGCTGGTGACCATCGGTACTTTTCTGCCCATTCTCCTGGCTTTTTCGTTGATTCAGCAAGACTGGCTGGTAACGGGCGGTCAGATGGTCTTGGCCCTTCTGCTGGGGGTGATCGTGCGGTTCATACTGATGCGTTTGGCCCTGTTGCATGTGCCGCGCACGGCGGTCATGATCACCTTTGTGGTGCTGGTATTTCTCTCGTTTTCGGTGGCCATGTCCCGCCTCGATTCTCTCTCCGGAGTGGGGGGGCTGATCCTGCCGCTGGCCGCCCTGGCCATGGCGGTGGAGAAATTCACCCTCGTGGCAATGGACAAGGGTACGGCCAGTGCCTTGGTCCTGATGGCCCAGACACTCATTGCTGTGGCGGTTTGCCGGCTGATCATGGTGACCCCGTTTTTCCAGAATGTGACCATTGCCTTTCCCGAGATCCTTTTCGGAGTCATCGCCATGATTATCCAGCTGGGAAATTACCGGGGGCTGCGTCTGAAGGAATTGTGGCGCTTCCGCCAGGTTCGCAAGGAGGTGAGCCTGTGATTTCCCAGATAAAACAGTGGTGGCGCGAGGGACCCGGCAGCGGTGACATATTGGGGATCAATCGCCGTAATCTGGATCTTGTTTTTGCCGATTTCGAACCCGGGAAGTTTCGGGATCTGGATGACAAGTTGGCCGCCAAGGAGTTGATGGAAAGGGCCGGGGTCAAAGTTCCGCAAACCCTGGGCTGGGTTTCCAGTCAGATGGAAATGGCGACCCTTGACAATCTTTTGGCTGAGCAGGACAGCCTGGTCCTGAAGCCGAGCAACGGGTTTGGCGGCAAGGGCATCGTCATACTACGCAAAAATGAGGCCGGGTCCTGGACCAAGGCCCGTGGTGGGGAGATCTCTAGCGAGGAAATCCGGAGACACGCGGCGGATATCCTGTCGGGTATCTTCAGCCTCGACGAGTCTGAAGATACCGTCATCTGTGAAGAGCTGATCATTCCCCATCCCTTCTTTTCCAAATTGGGACCCGAGGGTCTGTGTGATGTTCGCATCATCCTGGAAAAACACGTTCCCCTGCAGGCCATGTGCCGGGTACCCACCACGCTCTCCGATGGAAAGGCCAACCTCCACGGTGGGGGTGTGGGCCTGGGAGTCAACCTGGATGATGGCCTGGTCAACGGGGCCATGGTTGGGGACCTACGGATTACCAAACATCCGGATACCAAACTGCCTGTGTTGGGGTTGCAACTTCCCGACTGGGAGGAGTGCCTTGCCCTGGCGGTGGCCGCATCCCGCACCGTGGAGGTGGACTACCTGGGGGTGGATATCGTCGTGGACGGTAAGCGCGGCCCCTTGGTCCTGGAAATCAACGCCCGGCCGGGGCTGGCCATCCAGATTGCCAACGCCCAGGGACAGCCGGTGACAACCCGCGCTCCCAGCTCTCGTCTGGATAAGGCCACCTCCTATTTCAACTGGGTGCTGCTTTTGATGGTTGTGGTCTCGCCGCTGGGTTTCCAATGGTGGCAGAACCAATTCAGCGAGGCCCTGATTTTTGACTTGGGTTCCGAGGAAACCAGAACAGCTGTGGTCGCGGCCCGGGAGGCGGAGGACAACCTGCTGGACAGGGATGTGCCCCACCAGATCGAGGAGATCAATCTGGGCGAAACCAGCAAGGGTTTCAACAACGCCCGCAAGGCGGCCGCGGCGGGATATACCCGGCAGGCTTTGCGTCTTTACAGCACCGTGCTCGCTGATTCCAGTCTGGCGCCGTTTGCGTTGAACAACATGGCTATCCTCGTCGGGCGGGCAGGTCAGGACAGCTTGGCCTTGGCTTACCTCAATGAAGCGGTCACGCGTTTTCCGGCCTACTATCGGGGATTTTATAACCTGGGGCTGGCCCTGGAAAAATCCGGTCAAAAGGTCAAAGCCCGAGAAGCCTTCGATCGTTCCCTGGCCCTGAAACCCAATCACGCTCCGACCTGGGCGGCTTTGGGAAGTCTGGAATTCGGCAACAAGGACTACGCGGAGGCGACTATTGCCTTCGGCAAAGCCATCCGTTATGATCCGACGATCAAGGGTTCCCGCTTCAAGCTGGGGCTGTCGAACCGGCTGCTGAAAGATTTCCCCGCAGCCCAGAAAAGTTTTGAAGAATTGTTGACCCTGGATCCGGACAACGAAGCCGCGGTTTACTGGCTGGCCCGAACCTACCGTGACTTGTCTCAACAGGACAGCGACAACCGGACCCACTTTCTGGCTCGGACCCATGCCCTGTTCAAGGAGTTTTCCCGGAAGACCCCCAGGATCAATTCCATGGCAGGGACCATGGCCTTTGAGCGGGGTGACCTGTTGGTGGCCCAGAAGATTTTTGAAGAGATGAGCAAAGGGAAATATCGTCCCGGGTACCACAATCTGGCCTTGGCCGCAACTGCTCTGGAACTCGGCAACTGGGATCTGGCCACTACCGCGGCCAATGGTGGCAGACGTCACGACTCCCGGACCTCGGCCCGGTTGAAATATTTGGCTCAGCTGGGTCAATCGCTGGCCAACCGCAGTTTGCCTCGCCTGGATCCCAGGCATGCTCCGGGGCCGATTCCCCACCTGATGGCGGCCCTGCTGGACGAAAACCAACGGCTGGTAGGATCAATTCTTGTCGAGATTGAACAATCCGTGGGACAGGAAGATGTTTCCTGGGCCAAGTGGCTGGCCGGCAGGGATGACCAGCAGGATCATGCCCGAGCCGTTGATTTTCCCAGTGCCCTGCGCCCCTATACCGTCGCTGCGGCCAATCTCGATGCCTTCCTGGAGTCTGAAACAAAGATTTCCGACTCCTACGGTTTGTACCTGGGATACATGACCTCCAACCAGGCCGGAAATGTGCCCGATACGTGGCTTGTGCAACAACAATTGCGCATTCTGCGCCCCGATTACCTGCCCCTGCTGCTGGAGGATTTTCAGGACGCGATGGATATCGGCGAGGTCAATCAGGCCATTGATGTCGGCCAGCGGATCCAGAAATTCGGGGTGGTTGATCCCCACTTTATTTTCGATCTGGCGGCCTTGCATCTTTCGGATGGCAAGCCCAGGACGGCCCGCAAGCTTTTGCGCTCTCTGCCTGAGGAATCCCGTCAGGCCCCCAAGGCTATCATCATCGAGGGACGTCTGGCCATGGCGGCTGAACGCTACTCCACGGCCATCAAGCTTCTGAAGGGGTTGTTGAAACGCGATCCCGACAACCTGGAGGCACGCTTCGCCCTGGGCGAGGCCCGGCTGGACAAGGGGGAGTTCAGGAGTGCGGCCCGGGAGCTGCGCAAAGCCGTTGATCTGGCTCCAGCCCGACGGGATATTCGCCAGGCCCTGGCCCAGTCGTTGATGAAACGCAAAAAGTACTCCGATGCCGTTCACGAATGGTCGGTGCTGTTGTCGCTGGAACCGGATAATTTTTCGACGCGTTTCAACTACGCGCTCTGCCTGCAGAGGACCGAGGATTACGCCAAGGCCCTGGCCCAGTACGATACCATCCTGGCCAGTGGTCCGCCGCGAACCAGTACGGTATTCAACCGTGGACTTGCCCTGGAACATCTTGGCCGAACCGCAGAAGCCCTGGAAGCCTACCAACTCGTTCTCGAACTGGTGCCCACCCACCCCGCCTCACTACGTAAACTTGAACTATTGGAAGGACCCCTCCCATGATGATTTTGAAGCTTTTCGGAAATAAGGCTCTCAGCAGCGGACTCCTTGTTCTCCTGGTGACCATGGTCTGGTTCGGCGCTTCCGAGGCCGAGGCTTCCTGGAAATCCGTCCGGCCCGACAGTACCGTTGAGCGGGTACGTCTGGTGGTCGTCTCGGAGCAGGAAGAAGATCGCACGTTGCGGGGAATCTGGACCGTTCTGGAACCAGGGCAGAATATAACTTTTGCCCTGACCGGAGATGGTCGCATTCGGCTGGAGACCAGGTCCGTCTACCGGAATCCTGATGATGAGGACTATTACCGGTTGAAAGTGGCCCTGGCCGATACCGTGCGCAAGTTGAAAAGGCGTTCAGTTTGGGAACACAACGTTCATTTCCAGCGGGGTGAGGGACAGTCCAACCCGGGCGAAGTAAGAACCATCGTTGGTGTGGGGGAACTTGATCAGCTGAGTCTGGACTGGCAGGCAAGCACCGGGAACCTGGTGGTGGAGAACCAGGCCAGGAACAAGCGGGTGATCCTATGTCGCGTATTGCTGGGCACCGGTGTGAGCAAGGTCGGGCGGAAGAAAGCGGAGAAACGGGGCAAGACCCTGGATCAGTCCCTGGGAATCGAAGCCCTGGTTCCTGGCGTGGGTTGGGACAGCAACGCCCTCCTGACAGCCAAAGACGACTCCACCGCCGACCCAGAGGCGGAATGGTTCCTGCCGGTTTCGATCAAGGCCCACTTCGACAAGGACATCAATACCCGGACCTCCTTTCAGGGCAAGTATTCCTTCTCGGGGGCTTTCTACCAGAACCCCGTCCTGGATACAAGAAAACACCGCCTCAAACTGGGTGGTGAGACCCGCATCGGCTCCCAGCGAGCCCGTGGGGGAGTTGATCTGTTTTATGGTTATCGGTTCACCCACAAGAACGATACCTACAACGGCCGCAATGATCGCGAGGAGTTCGAGACCATCGACCGCTTGACCGGCCTGCCGATTCCCTTGGGCAACCGTTTTGACTACAACGAGCATCGACTGGAGGGCGGCCTGCGAAAGAAACTGGGCCGCCAGGTGGAGACGACCTTTTCGATGTTCGGACTGGTCAAGGACTATATCCAGGATTTTTCGGAATATCCGGACATCTACTCCCTGGACCAGGACCATCTGGAGATGGAACTGGAAATTACCTGGCGAATTTTGAACAATACCAAACTTACCGGCCGCTTCACCTATCTGGCCAAGGATTACGACGAGAAATTCTCTCGTGCCACCGATGGGACCGAAGTGACCGATACCCCGACTTCCCTTCGAAATTCCAACTTCGTACTGGTGGCCGAATACGGGCGGGGCCCTGGCCTGCGGGCTCATGCCGATCTGAAGGTATTCCAGAGTAAAGACCAGTATGCGGGTTATTGGGACTATGCCGGCTTGGCCGTCGAAGGCGGTCTCGGCTGGCGGTGGGAAACCGGGCACAAGTTGAGCGCCAGCGTACGGCGCTCGCATAAGGACTACGACAACGCCCGTCTGAGCTACGACCCAGCAGGTGATTTGCGAGTCAAGGAAGTCCTGAATGTAAGGATTGGCGGGGACTATATTCTCTCCGGGAACTGGGAAGTGTTTTTCCAATACCACTTCAAGAACGCCGACAATAACAATACCAGTTTTGCCTATTTGCGGACGGTAATCGTAGCGGGGCTGAATTTTCGGCATTGAGTAATACCAGGACGGGCTATCCATTGATGGTTGCGTCTGGAACCCTTCGGTCTTTTCCAGGAACCGCGACCACTTCACGGTCGATGGAACACTGATTGAGGCTAGCGTCTCGTTGATCTGGGGCTTGAGAAGGCGGGTTGGATCTTTAAGCTCTCTGCCGCAACTTGTAATATCGAAATGATGCGGAGATTAATGGCAGAAACCGTCTGACGGCGGTTGTGAGAGGCGATTTCACCCCCAGCAGGATTCGAGATTGGTGCCTTGAGGCTGGTAATTTCCTCGGTCCTACCAGCGGAATAACCAAAATTCCGATTTATCTTGTAAAATTTTTTAATTTATGGTATGTATTTAGTGTGGGAACTTTATATAGCATTCAAATTGCAATTCGGAGGGAACACCATGCTTTCAAGGTTAATGGTACTTTTGTTGATTGTCGGCCTGTTGGTCGCTGCCGCTCCCATTCTTGCTCAATCGGTTACCTACTGCGATGAGTTTCTCGGGCCATTCGGTGATTTCAACCTGACCATTCCGCGTTATGATGTTGATGATTATTCCCTGCTTGATGCGGAAGTCCTGTTGACGGTTTCCTATGCTGGTACTTTTGTGGGTGAAAACGTCGATCCGGATCTCACCTGCAGTTTCGGTTTCAGCATGGACTCTGCCCTTGAGACCTCCAGCCTGACGGATGAGGCCATGGTCGCTACCAGCTTTGTTGAACTTTCCGGTGACATTCCGGTGGGAGAAGGCGTCAACCTGCCCTTCGACGGGGTTTTCTGGAATGGCGCTACCGTTGAATGGACCAATCTTCTCGATTTCCACGCTGATCAGGATTTGGTTTTTATGGTTCCATCCTCTATGATGGGATTTGTGGTTCAGATGTTCGGTGAGGGTGTCTTCAGCTGGACCTTGAATCTGAATGCCCAGGTTTGTGTGACCTATACCTTCGATATTGCTGTGCCGGTGGAAAGTATCACTTTTGATTCCATCAAGGCGACATATCGCTAGCAGGCTGTTGATAAACTCATGGCCCGATAAAACTCCCTGCCTGCGCGGGGAGTTTTTTTTCCAAATTGTCGATTTCAAGCCTCTTTCCCAGGGCCGGTGCCAAGCAATTCAAACAGGATGCACACCCGGCGCAACACCGGGTTCGACAAAGAGATTTTTTTCCTGCAAACAAACAGCCAATCCCGGTGGTGCCTTGCGCGGCTTGCGCACGAAGCGTTTCTCCGTGAAAATGACGGGCACCAGTGCCGAATGTTTGGCTTTGCTGTGCAGGGCGGCCAAGGCGGCAGCCTTCTCGATTACGGTTTTGGGAACCTGCTCAGGGTGCCCGGTTGTGCGCAAAACCACATGACTGCCGGCCACCCCCTGGGCATGCAGCCAGATATCCTTGCCGTGGCTGGCCCGATGGGTCAGCTGATCGTTCTCCTTGTTGTTGCGACCAATCCAGACTTCCCATTTTTCGTCTATCAGGTAGCGTCGGAAGGGACGCACTGGTTCGTCCGGACCATGGGCGCGTTTTCCGGCAGTGCGTTTGCTGATGGTGTGTTTACCTATGGAGCTTTTGGCCACCGGCAGCAACTGGCTGTGATCGCTGGTCCACTGGTGCAGGGCGCCGAGTTTTTCTTCGTCATCATTCACCAGTTCGATGCTGTCCAGGCCCGCCTGGGCCGCCTGATGGCGAATCTGCAATTTTTCACTGCGCGCGAGATTCTTGGCGATGATGTCATGGCCTTTGTCGGCCTTTCGCGCCCTGCGGAACCATCCTTCCATGTTCACGGCCGGAGGCAGGGCCGGATCCAGGGGAATGGAAATCGGCGAGCCGTCCTGCAGATCATGAATGTCGGCCGATTCCTGCCCTTGCTTCAAATGGTGCAGATTGGCAGCCAGGGCTTCGGCCCAGCGGCGGTACTGTTCGCCTTTGTGGGCTGTCTCAAGATCGCGGCGCAGGTTGATCACCAGGCGGTCCGTGGTGGTGGCGACTCTTTTTAGAGTGGCCTGCTGCTGGGTGAATAGGTCCTGGGCCAGACGATGTTTGAACGAGGTAAGCATTTGCGCAAAGAGTTCATCGGCCCATGATTCCGGGTTTCCGGTATCTCCGGAGTTCCAGGTATCCACTGGTGGAATCTCCGCGACTCGAGGATGGGGAATCTTGTGCCGGGCCCAAAGCAAGCGGCCCTTTCGGTCCAGCAGGGTGGTGTTGCCGCGCTGGCCGAACATCTGATGCAAAAGGTATAGTGGCTGTTTATCGGTGGTCAAAAAGTGAAAGGCAACCACCCGGTCACTTGGCAAAACACCCAGGTCCACCAGGCGACTTCGGGTCAGCTGTTGCCCCAGAAGGTGACCTTTGGCCACTGGCAAAGCCTGTTTCACCGCTTCGGACCAGGTGCCCTCGGTGGCAAACATGTAGTTGCAGCCTGGCCTAGAAGATAGTACCAACCCCGGCCGCTCATCCCCAACGAGGTGCAGACGCAACCAATCCGGTCCCACGGCCACCCGAAAGATTTCCTGGTTGCGCCACTTTTGCCGAAGGCGAGCGCCCAGGTCTTGCAAAACCTGCAAATCGGTCCAGGGCGCAGGCGGTTTAGCCATCAAAAGAAGGTGTAGCCGAAGGTGATTTTAAAGCCGGGACTGTCCAGAACGCCCAGGCGGATTTCACCCATGATTTCGTGTTGGTTGTCCTGCTTGTTGGTGAATCCAGCCAGGACACTGAAACCCAGGTCGAGGTCGCCGTCTCTCAAATCGCTGTCCAGATAATTCAAGGAGAGGCTGCCACCACCATAAAAACCCCAAGGGTCGGTGGTCAGTTCGGTGAACTGGTAAGCCAGGTCGCCGTTCAGGGTGATGACGGTGGAGGCGTCGCCGAAGCCCATCTCCAGGTTGGGGGTCATCTCCACGTTGGGGAAGAGTTCGCCCAGCTTGGCGTGGACACCGAAGTGCATTTGATTGATGCGGTCCCAGCTGGTGTAGCCCACGCGCGGGCCCAGGTCAAGGGCCAGAGCGGTGGTGGCGGTCAACAGGATCAGGAGTGTGGTTGTGGCGCGAAGCATAGGGGGCCTTTCTGCTGGTTGGGCTGCCGGGGAATCTGCTGGGTCACATGGTAAGCTGAACGATCCTTTGACTCAACTCAATTCAAGGGGAAAACCGAGGGTGCAGCGCAATGCCAGGAAAAGCCAGTTGTGCCGATCCCCATCGCTCACAATAGTTTTCGAATTTCCGCCGCCACCCTGTACCCGACTTCCATCTCCTCATCGATAACAGCGCAGGCCCCGGCCTCTTCCAGGTCAGCGCGGAATCGATGGAAACGAGCGCGGACGACGATCTTCAAGTCTGGAGCTAGGGCGTGGATCTGTTCAGTGATCCGCCTGGCTGTGGCGGGGTCGGGGATGGTCACAGCCACAGCCTTGACCGAATCGATCTGAGCGTGCTTGAGCACCTGCAGGCTGGTTGCGTCGCCGACAACCATCGGAATGCCCAGGGCCTGTGCATCGGCTATCGAACTTGCATTGAGTTCAATGGCAATCAGTGCACGGCCATCCTTTGTCAACTCTTCAGCGACACGTCTGCCTGCCGGCCCGTAGCCGATGATTGCGATGCGATCCTCATGGATTTCAGGTTCCGCTGCCCTGCCGGCGGGGACTGATCTGCGATCCAATATTCGACAGATGCGGGGGGCGAAAGCGACCAGGTAAGGAGTTGCGAAAAGCGATATAACGGTTGCGGCGATGATCAGCTCGAAGATTCCTTCGCCAATCATGTTATGCTGACGCGACTGACCGGCCAGGACGAATGAAAACTCACCCACCTGAGCCAGGCAGATACCGGTGGCCAGAGACTGCCCGAGGGAAAAACGGAATAGGCGAACCACGCCGGTGATCAGGATCATCTTGCCGAAGATGATCACCGCGACCAGACCCGTCACCTGGGACCAATGTTCAAGGGCCCAGGCAGGGTTGGTCATCATCCCGATCGAGGAGAAGAAGAGGGTGACGAACAGCGTCTTGAGAGGTGCCACATCGGCGTGAATCTGGGTGGCGAACGGGGACTCGGCCAACATCATGCCGGCCAGGAACGCACCCAGGACGGGGGACAGTCCCAGGGCATGGGCACCCCAGGCGCTCCCGATGGCCGCCACCATGACCAGCAACACAGGGGTCTCGCGATCTGCAGTGACCCTGGTGCCCAGCAGCAAGGGGGCCAATCGCGTCAATGCGTACAGTGCGATCGTCAACAGAACGACCATTCCCATGGCGCGGATCAAAGCCCAGACCACATCTATCGGTGAGCCCTTGCCGGCAAGAATCGTCACGGTCAAAATTAAGGGGACCAAGGCAATGTCCTGAAGCAGCAGGATGCCCAGGGCATTGCGGCCGTGCACACTGTCAATCTCGGATCTTTGCACCAGCAGCCGGATCACCACCGCAGTACTGCTGAGTGCAATGATTGCCCCGATCGCGAAGGCTGCGTGCAGGTCAAGTCCGAACAGGGTGCCGACGTACAACCCGAGGCCGGTTGTCAGCACGACCTGCAGCGTGCCGCCGCCAAGGGCGATGGCGCCGATGCTGCGCAACTTGCTGCGAGAAAATTCCAGTCCGATCACAAACAGCAACAAGGCCACACCAAGTTCGGCGATGCCGGTGACTGCTTTGTGGTTGGGTATGAGGTTCAGGGCGTTTGGTCCGAGCAATGTTCCGGCGAGCAGGTAGCCGAGAATAGCGTTCTGCTTCAGGCGTTCAAGCAGGGCGCCCAGAAGCATGGCGGCTGCCAACAAGATCAGCACGTCAAGCAATGCGGTCCATAGGTTCATCGTCGTCACTCCCGTGAAAGGATCGGCTCCTATGAAGGAACCAACTCCTTCAGGGGATATGCATCACATTGGCAGGGGGCCGTAGAATCGATCACCCATACCACCATAGCAAAGATGACGCCTCCATCCCAGTACAAGTATCCCGGTCCTCGTATCTCTTGCCTCTCAGCTCTTCCTGCCCTAAACTTCCCCCAACTTTAACATCTTCCACTGGAGGCTCCATATGCTGAGCATGACCGGTTTCGGCAACGGCGAAAAACAGGTTGGTCCCGTCACCGTGACGGTGGAATTGCGGTCGGTGAACCACCGGTTTCTGGACGTCGGCCTGAAACTGTACGGATCCCTGGCCGCGTATGAAATGGAAATTCGCCAATTCCTGAAGGAAAACGTATCGCGGGGGCGGGTGACCGTTTCCGCTCAGATGGTCATGGACAAGGATGCTGCCACTGCGAGTCTGGACCCCGAGCGCCTGAGCCAGGCCCTTATCATGCTGAAGTCCGCAGCCAAGGGGATCTTGGATGCCACCGGTCAGGAGCAGCCCATCACCCTGGATCACCTGTTGGCGGTACCGGAGATTTTGCGCCCCCAGGAAATGGAAATTTCTCCTGAAGATGTGAAGTCCGTTCTCATGGGTGCTCTCAAGGATGCCCACGTTGGTCTAATGCTCACCAAGCAGAAAGAGGGCGCTGCGCTGGTCGCGGAGATGAAAACACGTCTGGATACACTGTCCACCAACCTGAAGGAGGTGGAAAAACGGGCTCCCGAGGCTGCAGCCCATATTCAGGCCAAGCTGGAGGAGCGTCTGGCCAAAATCCTGGACGAGCCTCTGGATCCGCAGCGCCAGGCGCAGGAAATCGCATTGCTGGCCGACAAAGCCAACATCAACGAAGAGACCGAGCGGTTGGGCATCCACATTCAGCACTTCCACGCGGCTCTCAATGGTGGTGGCCAGGTGGCCAAGCGTTTGAATTTCCTCCTGCAGGAGATGCACCGCGAGGTGAACACCATGGGCTCCAAGACCAACCTCATGGACATCACCCAATCAGTGATCACCATGAAGGACGAAGTGGAATCCATGCGCGAACAGATCATGAACCTGGAGTAGGTGATGCCAAGATGATTGTCCTGATCACCGGTCCGTCGGGCGCCGGCAAAAGCACTTTTGTTCACAAGCTGATGGCCGACGACGACCGTCTGGCCTTCTCCATTTCCACCACCACGCGACCCATTCGCGAGGGTGAAGTGGACGGGCGGGATTACGATTTTGTGGATGACGAGACTTTTGACCAGCTGGTTGAAGAGGACGCCTTTGTCGAGTGGGCCCACGTTCACGACAACCGTTACGGGACAAGGCGCAGCCGTCTGGACGAGATGGTTGCCGCCGGGAAGATTCCCATTTTGGATATTGATGTGCAGGGTGGGGTCAAGGTTATCGATATGCATGGCCCGGAGCTGGTTTCCGTGTTTCTATTCCCTCCTTCCTGGGATGAGTTGGAGCTGCGACTGCGCAGTCGGGCCACCGACACTGATGAGGTTATCGCCACCCGGCTGAAGAATGCCCGCCTGGAGGTCGGTTTTGCCGGTCGATATACCTATTGGCTTGTGAATGACGATTTGGACCAGGCGGTGCGGCGTATGGCTGCCATCATTCTGGCTGAGAGCTGCCGGAGTGGGGCTTTTCAGACCAGTCCCTTGGAATAAAAGGGTGGCGGAAAACATCCTGGGCGAACACTCATATTCCTTGCAATCTTAAGGTTTTGGTTTATTGTTCTTTGGTTGCACCAACGCAATTGGTGGGTGCGTGTATCAATAACCGCAGAGGAAGGCCGCATGACTTATATTCCGCGTAATAAAGTTGTCGATTTGATTCCCAACAAATTCAAGGCCATCAAGATTGCCGCCCTCGAGGCTCGGCGCCTGAATGAGCGCGCCCGCATGTTTGAAGTGACCCTACCCGGAAAAATCACCACCCTGGCTGTGGAACGTCTGATCGACGGCAAAGTGGAGTGGTACGACCAGAAAGAGCGTGCCCGTGAAATCCGCGCCGCAAAAGAGGCGGAGCAGGAAGAGGGATAAACCATGACCTCTGCTCGCGTTCTTTTGCTGGTTTCCGGCGGAATCGCTGCCTACAAGGCTTGTTTTTTAGCCCGTTTGCTTTTGCAGGCGGGCTTTTCCGTTAAAGTGGCCATGACCGAAGCCGCCAGCAAATTTGTCACTCCTCTTACTTTTCAGGCCCTGACGGGGAATCCCGTGGCCACTGATCTTTGGGGTGAAGGCCAGAGTGAAGCCCTCGATCACATCGAATACGCCCGTTGGGCAGATTTGGCCATTGTGGCGCCGGCCACGGCCAACACCATGGCCAAAGCAGCTCATGGCATTGCCGATGATCTTGTTTCCACTTTGCTGCTCGCTTTTCCCGGCCCGCTGCTGATGGCACCGGCCATGAACGACAACATGTGGAAGCATACCGCCACCCAGGCCAATCTGGAAACCCTGCACCAGCGGGGTGTGGCCACCGTTGGGCCGGGTGAAGGTTGGCTGGCCTGCGGCACCAACAGCCAGGGGCGCATGAGTGAGCCCGAGGATATTTTGGCGGCTGCACTGGAGATGGCAGGATCTCTGGAGGGACTCCGGCCGGACCAACATCCCTGGTCTGAAACCAGAACTGAGAATCAGGGTTTCTGGGCTGGCAAGCGAGTGCTGATCACTGCGGGTCCCACCCATGAGATCATCGACCCCGTGCGTTATGTTGCCAACCGCTCGTCCGGTGCCATGGGTTTTGCTTTGGCTTCGTCAGCGGTTAAGGCTGGTGCCAAAGTGCACTTGGTGCTTGGACCTACCCATTTGATTGCCCCGCGGGGTTTGGAGCATCTGGAAAATGTGGAGTCGGCCAAGGAAATGGCTGACGCCGTAGCAGCCGGTTTGGCCCAGGGTGCCGATTGGCTGTTCATGTCGGCAGCGGTGGCGGACTTCAGTCCGGCTGAACCTGCTGCCGAGAAAATTAAAAAAGAAGCCCTTGGAGACAATTGGGCTTTGGCCTTGAAACCCAATTCTGATATTCTGGCCGAGGTGGTGCCCGTGCATCGCCGCCCTGAATTGAAGGTGGTGGGCTTCGCATTGGAAACCGAAGATGTTCTGGCCCGGGCCAAAGCCAAACGCCAGGCCAAGCAGATGGATTACATCGTGGCCAACAACCCCACCTCCGAAGGGGCTGGTTTTGGCATGGTCAACCACCAGGCAACGTTGCTGGGTGAAAAAGGTGTGATCTGGCAGAGCGAATCGATTCCCAAAAGCGAATTGGCCAGTGGTATTTTAAAGAATTTGGCTGAAACCGAAAAAGATATTCACCATGACTCACGCGGATGATAATCCTGACAAACTGAAAGCCGATTTGCGCAAGTGGGTGCTTCAGCATGAAGGTCAGGGGCTCGATTGGTTTTTGGATGAAGGTTTTGTGGCTGAGACTGTTCAAGCGGTTGATCACCAAATTGCCATAGCAACGGAACCGGACGAGTCAGCGGAACAGCCTGTCGCCAAATCTTCTCCCCTAACCCCGCCGCCTCCAGCCCCCAAGCCCGCACCTGCCATCATTGACCCGGTTTTCAAACAGGAATGCGAGCGTTTTGTCGAGACCACACTTCGTCTCATTGCCAAGCAGCCTGCACATCAGGGTTCTGGCGACATCCTGCTGGATCAATTCAACGGTGATTCCAACCAGGCCCTGTCCGCCCTGCGGGACGAAGTTCAGCCCTGCCAGGCTTGTGATTTGGCCAAAAGTCGAACCCAGGTTGTTTTTGGAGCGGGCAGCGCCCAGGCCGGGGTATTGTTCATTGGCGAAGCTCCCGGTAGGGATGAAGATCTGCAAGGTGAGCCCTTTGTGGGTGCCAGTGGGAAGTTGTTGACCCAAATCATCGAAGCCATCGGTTTTGATCGGAATCATATCTTTATCTGCAACATCCTGAAGTGCCGTCCGCCGGGAAACCGAGATCCTTTACGCGAAGAAGTGGAGGCCTGCGAAACGTATCTCAAGCGACAGCTGGCCATTATCCGTCCCAGAATTATTTGTTGCCTGGGGCGAGTGGCTGCTCAGACTTTGTTGGGTACTGATCTGAGTCTCGGCAAGCTGCGCCGCGGAGTGCATTTTTATGCAGGAATTCCCGTGATGGCCACTTACCACCCGGCGGCTCTTTTGCGCAACCCAGCCTGGAAGCGGGACACCTGGAACGACGTGCAACGTTTGCGCGCTTTGCACGATGCCCTCGAATTGGAGAAAACCTGAGATGCCTGGGCCCAGACTTTTTCTCATTGATGATGAACAGGATTATTGCCAGGACCTTTCGTTGGTGCTGGGATCAAAGTTCGAGATGAGCTCGGCCCACAACGGTACTGAGGCTCTGGAATATATGAAAACTAATAATCCCGATATTATTTTATTGGATGTGAATCTGGGCGAAGACCAGATGTCGGGTCTGGAAATCCTGGAGCACATCAGGGCTTTGCCGGATGCTCCGCCGGTGCTGATGTTGTCGGGCAATCAGGATGTCGATACGGTGGTGCAAGCCATCCAAATGGGAGCCTTTCATTACGCTACCAAGCCCATTGATCTGCCTCAGATTCTGAACCTGATCGACAAGGCTCTAAGTTCGCGTGCGAACTCATTGGCCATTCGGGCCCACCGGAACGATGTGGAACGTTTGACGGGATCTTTTGTGGCTGGTGACGAGTCTACCTTGCGGCTGCTGTCCCAAATCGATACGGTAGCCCAGACCGACGCAACCGTCCTGATCACCGGCGAATCGGGAACCGGCAAGGAAATGGTGGCTAGGCGCATCCATGATCGAAGCCTGGTGAGTAATGGTCCTTTTGTTGGCATCAATTGTGGTGCTATTCCAGCGGAGATTATTGAGTCGGAAATGTTTGGGCACGCTCGGGGGGCTTTCACCGGGGCGAGTCAGCAACGGGTTGGCAAATTCGAGATGGCCTCGGGTGGTACGCTTTTCCTGGATGAAATTGGCGATAGTCCTTTGCCTTTTCAGGTCAAATTGTTGCGGGTGCTGGGGGAGAGAGTATTTAGCAGGGTTGGTGAAAACAATAGTATTGAGGTGAATGCCCGCATCATTGCCGCCACCAGCAAGGACTTGGAAAATGCCATCACCACGGGTGAATTTCGATCCGAGTTGTTTTACCGGTTGAACATTTTTCGCATTCATCTTCTGCCGTTGAATGATCGTCCTGGTGATATTTTGCCTTTGGCTGAAAATTTTTTGAAGATTTCCGCTTCCCGGTATCGCAAGGAGATTTATGGTTTTTCTCCTGTGGTTCAGGAACGGATGCTTCAGTACCATTGGCGGGGAAATGTTCGGGAGTTGGGTAATCAGATTGAACGTGCGGTTTTGAATTGTCAGGCCAACGTAATTGGCTTGGGGGATATTTTCCAATCCGGGGAGTCGGGGGATAGTACCAGGGAAGAACTCGGATCCTATGATGAATTCAAGAATCGGGTTACCCCGCAATGGCAAGAGAGTTATCTGAGAACGAGGCTTACCGAAAGCCAAGGAAATATTTCTCAAGCAGCCAAAGCCAGCGGAATGTCACGGCAGAATTTTCGTCTGCTCATGCAACAACTGGGATTGAAATCTGAGGATTTCCGTGTGTAACACCTTTGTTGTGTGTGTAACAAGCTCAGGACTATGGTAACTTATTTAAATCCAGGCGTTTAGGCAATATTCAGGATTTCGCTGCCAAATTGATGTTGCACACACCAGTCCAAAACCCTCTTAGAAAATTACTTATAGGAAGTTAACCGCTTGTTACATAATAAGTAAAGAAGTTCTGAAATTCCCACTGTTTCTGGTACACCAATTGCCATATACAAAGAGACCCAAGGAGCATCTCCGTTCCTTGGTGCTTGGGGGGAGACCCAGGCGAACGGTTTGAATTCCGGGGAGGTGTCGGTCAGGGGGGAGGGTTGATATCGCTCCGGGTACTATTCGGTGGGGGATTGGTATTGGGAGTCGGCAAAGTCGAGATAGCGTTGGGCGAGAGCTTTCACGGTTGAGTCGACTCCCTGATAAAACGGGAGGACGGGTGCTGGTATGAAGCCAATGATGGAAAAATCAGGCCAGGCCCTCAATATCATCATTTATGCTCAGAGCGGAGTTCTTGCTGGAGATTTGGCAGCTTTGCTCTCGGGCCACCACCATGTTGACCTCCAAACAAACCTAAACAGTATCATCAACGCCATGAACCTGAAAACCGACATCTTGTTGCTGGTCAAGGATAACCAAAGTATCGAACCTTTGGATCCAACAATAGTCTTGAAAGTGGCCGAAAAAACCAACTGCAAAGTGATCATGTTGGGAGACTGGAAGGAAATCCCCAATGAGAAATACAAAAACAGAGTTGATCTCCTGCCGAGAATGCCTTCGCCTAAAGTATTGTTGGATATTATTAAGCGATAATCCCGCTTCAAATCAAGACAGGCATCCCCATCAGGGGCCAGATTTTCCAGACGAAGAGCATCAGTACGCCAATCAGCATCACGCTGGCTGGGATTCCTGCCAGGAAGAACTCCTTGGTGGAAAACTGATTGCTTTCATAAGCAATGGCGTTAGGTGCAGCCCCCACCAAGAGCATGAAAGGCATACCGGCGGTGGCCAGGGCTACGAACATGACGACTTCCGGCTCTACCCCAATGTAGGGGGCCATCACCAGGGACACCGGCAGGGTGATGGCGATGGCGGCAACGTTCATGATGAAATTGGTCATCACCAGAATGAGGATGGCCACCCCCAGGATGAAGACTAGCCAGGGGGCCCCTGCCAGTTGACGCAACCAGCCAATAGCCAGCCACTCGGCGGCGCCGGTTTGCCAAAGACAAAAACCGATGCTCATGGCCCCGCCAAAAAGCAGAATGATATTCCAAGGCACGGCTTCGAGGTCTTTGGTGCGCAAAATCCCCGTAACAAAAAACAGGATGGCGGCCACCAGGATGATGGCGCTTTTGTGGAAGGGCGCCAGGACCGGAATAAAGGAACGAAGGCTCAAAATAAGCATCAGACTGGCGACGATCACGAGGGTGGCGATTTCCTTCTTGCGCACAGGGCCGAGGGCCTTGTACAGGCCGGCGGCCTTGTCTCGCAGGCCGGGCAACTCGCCTCGCTCCGGTTTGAACACAAGGCAAATGTACCCCCAAAGCAACAGCACCATGGTGATGCCCAAGGGAAACATGAACTCGGTAATCTCAAAAAAGGAGATTTCCTGACCGGTCAGTTGCTTGAAAAATCCAATGGCCACAGCCCCCCTGGCGGCACCCAACAATGTGATGATGCTGCCTGCACCAGCAGTCCAGGCCATGCCGATGAAGAGGCCCTTGCCAAACCGAGTGGGCCGTCCGCTCGGCTCGTACAGCTGGTGAACCACCAGCAACAGGGGGAAAACAGCTGCTGCCACGGCGGTATGGGCCATAAAAAGAGTCATGGTGGCGGTCATGCTGAACACACCGAGGTAAATGATGGAAGTGCGCTCGGGGATGGCCTTGAGCATGAAGAAGGCCATGCGTTTGGTCAAACCGGTGCTGGAAAAAGCCGCCCCGATGAGCAGGCTGCCAAAGATAAAAAAGACCGAAGGATCCATAAAGTCGGTCATGGCCTGGCGTGATTCACGAATAAACCACAACGATTGAACCACAGCGATGGTCAGGCCGGTGATTCCGGCGGGAAGCACTTCAAAAACCCACCAGATACCGGCCAAAAGGAAGAGCCCCAGGGCCGCTTTACCTTCGTGGGTCAGGACAATGGAGTTGCCTGCAGGATCCACGGCATTGGGCATGGCGGGCGCCAGATAGAAGCCGGCAAACAGAGCCAGGCCCAGGAGAAAAGGAAGCAGCCGGCGTTTTTTACGCAATCGTCACCACCAGGGGGAATTCGAATTCTTCACTTTCGCCGGTGATCGCAGGGTGGAACACCGGGTCGGAAAAGCCTGCATCGGCCAACAAGGCAACAAGTTGAGCTTCGGTCCAAGCCTTGTGACACTGGACATACCTCTGCAGACTACCGGATTTCTGTTCCAGAATCCAGTGCACATGCACTTCGGTGGCGGATTCTTCATCCCAACCGAATTCCTGGAGCCAAAGATGCGGTTTGTCGCAGAAGATCGATGATTGCTGGCAAGACCACTCGCTGCTCTCTTCTTCCACAAAAATATCCGCCGGTTGGTATTCCAGGACAAATCGCCCGCCCCGGCGCAGGCAACTTTTCAGACGGGGCAGGAAATCGCGAACCATCTCAGGCGAGAAGGAATGAAATTCTCCAAACCAAAACGTGAGGACATCCACCGGGCCGTCCACAAGTTTGCAAAAATCGTCTGGCAGTTCGGTGAGATCCAGATTCAGAAAGTGGCAATCCAATTGTTCGGCTTCGGCCTTGGTGCGAGCCCACTCCAGGGGGGCGGGAGCGAAATCGAACCCGGTGGATCGAAAACCACGCCGTGCCAATTCGTGGCCATATAGACCCGGTCCGCAGCCCACATCCAGAACGTGACTCCCGGCGGGAATTTGGGATACCAGCCAATCCACATGCCGGTCGATCATTTCGGAGTTGCGGCTGGCCATGTGGGTGCTCGGGTCCAAGTGCAAGAGCAGCATACGCTCGCTGAAAGTAGGGTCATTCCAGGGAATTTGATAGCCATCTACCCAGGGTTTTGGAGGGTGTGGGGCAGCCAATATCTTTTGCAGGGCTTGCTGGTGATCCAAGGTGACCTCGTTCATGTTGCAAGATGAGGCTAGCGTTGGCACGGATGACGAAAAAATAATCTATCCAAAGGTTATCCCCACTTATCCACAATCGTCAACCGACACATTTGTGGGGGCTTGGGGACCTTTTGCAGGGGATTATCCACCCGACAGCCCAGGTTTTCCACATTATTTGGGACTTATCCACAGGTTCTTCAAGTGTTGTCCCGGGGTGTTACTCTTGTTGTCCCCAGGTTATCCACAGGATAATGGTGGTGGGAATCGGGCCGGGATGACAATCCTGTTCGCTCATGATAGATTTAGGCAACCAGTAAATCCCAGGTGGAAATCCCTTGATTTGCTGGACGGATTTACCCTGCCCGCCGTGGCATTTTTTCTTTCTCCATATTTGTACTGAGGTGTGATTTTGGCAGCCCAGAGTTTACCGGAACCCAGTCCGAAAAAGAGTCGGTCCCGCCATGATAGAGGATCTTCCTTCGGCTACGACAATCTTCCCCGTGATCGCCAGCCGCCTTTCAATGAAGAGGCGGAACAGGCCGTGCTGGGCGCAGCCATGATGGATCGGGAGGCGGTGGGTCTGGCCCGGGAAAAGGTCGATTTTCCGGACTTCTACCGGCTTGAACACCAGCTCATTTTCCGGGCCATGTGCCGTTTGTACGAAGAAGACCAGGCCATTGATCCGATCACCGTTGCCGATACCCTGAAAAAGGGTGGCGAAGAATTTCTGGGCCGGGAAAAGAAAAAGCAACTTGAAGACAGGGATCTGCTGGAGATGGTCGGAGGCATGGACTTCCTGATTGATCTGGCAGGCATGATGGGCACCGCGGCCAATGTCTACTACCACGCAGGAATCGTGCATGAAAAAGGGGTGCTGCGCAATCTGATCAGCGTATCGAACTCCATCGCCGCCGAGGCTTTTGGGGCCGAAGACGAGGCTGCAGCCATATTGGACCGGGCCCAGGGGCGCATTTATGAAATCAGTGAGGACACTCGTCAGGGCGGTTTCGAAGCCGTCGATTCCATTGTTCCTGATGCTTTCAAAAGTATCGAGGAGGCCTTCCAGAACAATGACGACGTCACCGGTCTGCGCACCGGCTTTACAGAGCTTGACAGAAAAACCGGTGGTCTGCAAAACAGTGACCTGATCATTCTGGCGGCACGTCCTTCCATGGGTAAAACCAGTTTTGCCCTGAACATGGCTTACAACGTGGCGGTGAATGAGGGTGTTGGTGTGGGTGTTTTCAGCTTGGAAATGAGCCGCGAGCAGTTGGTCATGCGGATGCTGGGTTCCAGTGGACCTTTCAACCTGCACAACCTGCGTCGGGGGCGTTTGAAGGCTGAAGACTGGCCAAATCTTACATCCGCCTGCGAAAAACTTTCCCAGGCTCCCATTTACATCGATGATACCAGCGGCATCAATGTGCTGGAGATGAAAGCCAAGGCTCGTCGACTGAAACAGCAGCACGGCCTCGGGCTCATCATCATCGACTATATGCAGCTGATGTCTGGCAGTGGTCGTATTGAAAACCGTCAGCAGGAAATTTCCGTCATCAGCCGTAATCTGAAGGCCATGGCCAAGGATCTGAATGTGCCGGTGCTTGCGTTGAGTCAGCTCTCGCGTGGAGTCGAGGCGCGTGGAGACCACAGACCCATGTTGAGTGATCTGCGTGAATCCGGGGCCATTGAACAGGATGCCGATCTGGTCATGTTCATTTTCCGGGAAGAAGTTTACAAACCCGAGGATGAAACCCTGCGCAACCTGGCCACTCTCATTATCGGCAAGCAGAGAAATGGGCCCATTGGGCAGCTGGATCTATATTTCCACAAGGAGTACACCAAATTTGCCGACCTGGCACGGTAGGGCATCATGAGTGGTGAAATGCTGCACCTGATCGATCTGGACCAGGAATTGCCCGGTCAACGCCGGTTCATCAGCTGTTGGGTGGGAAGCCCCTTCCGGTTCCCGAAGAATCCCTGGTAGACCAGTCACTGCTGTCCGGGAGCGATATTTCCGTTGTTTACACTCCAGGTCACGCCCCTCATCACGTCTCGTTTTTTTGCGGTGAGAATCTCTTTTTGGGCGAAGCCGCTGGTACTTTTGGCAGCCTGGGACAACCTGCGGGTTCCCTGGAGTGTTACCTGCGGCCAGCCACCCCACCGCGATTTTTCCCCCATGTTGCCGACCATTCCCTGAAAGCCATGCAGGAGCACACCCCTTTTCCGTCACGGCTCTGTTTTGCTCATCACGGGCAGTTTGAAGGTGATGGCAGGGCCTTGTTGGCCCAGGCACGATGGCAATTGAAAACCTGGGTGGAGGTGGTTCAGGATACCCTTGGCGAGGCGGGAGTCCATCCGGCAGATGAGGTCGCTGTGCAGGAATTGAATCCGGAATTGGTGGCCCATCTGCGCCAGGCGGACCCTTTCTTTGCACGGGGGATTGAATTGCCCACCGACATTCGGCAACGCGAGGAAGACTTTACACGGCAATCCCTCCAGGGGATAACCGGATTTTTGGCCAGGTGATTCCCGGTAGCCTGTTCCCGGTAGACTTCATCCCAAACCGGGCTTATATTCCACCCCATCATGACAGCAATTTTCCAAAACATCGGTTCCCATGTGATTTCCGGCCTGGTCAACTCCGGCCGCGGTGTCATGCTGTTGCGTGCCATCATATTTCAGTTTCCCCAAATCTGGAATCGCCGCCGGGAAATCGGCGAACAGATGCATGTGGTGGCCATGGGATCGTTGCCCCTGGTCATTGTCACATCCATCTTTGTCGGTGCGGTGACCGCGGTGCAGGCTGTTTACCAGATGCAGTCCATGGTGCCCATGAAGTATCTGGGTGTCATGATCTCCAAAACTGTTTTCATCGAGTTGGGCCCGGTGCTGATGGCTCTGGTGGTGGGAAGTCGGCTATGCGCCAACTATGCTGCTGAACTGGGCACCATGAAGGTGACCGAGCAACTCGACGCCATGAGCATCATGGCCATTGATCCGGTGGCGTATTTGGCGTTGCCCCGTTTTTTGGCCGCTCTGCTGATGATTCCCGTTATCACGATCATTTGCGATGCAGTGGCCATTTTCGGTGCTTATGTTGTTTCGGTGATGACCCTGGATATTACCAGCAGTGTCTTCATCGAAGGTTTGCGCATGTTCTACCGGCACAGTGATTTGTTGGGTGGGTTGTTCAAATCACTGGTTTTTGGCGGCATCATCGGCATGAGTGGGATCTTCTTTGGTTTCAACACCGAGGGTGGGGCCGAAGGGGTGGGCAAAAGCACCATGACCGCGGTGGTGGGCAGTTGTCTCAGCGTCCTGGTGGCGGATTATTTGTTGGCTATTGTGATTTTCCAGATCATTCTACAGAAATAGGGTACCATGGACACCAACTTGAACATATCTGAGGTGAAGGATCTGCGGGTGGCCGACCCGGCAGCTCATCAGGGTATAGTCATCGAGGGTGTTTCCAAAAGTTTTGGCCCCAAACAGGTTCTCCACCAATGTGATCTGTTGGTGCACAAGGGTGAAACCCTGGTAGTCATCGGCCGCAGTGGCGAAGGCAAATCGGTCTTGCTGAAACACATAGTACGCCTGCTGGAACCGGATGAGGGCAATATCTGGATCGAAGGCACCGAAATTACCTTGTTGGGCAATCGGGAGCTCATGAAGCTGCGGCGGAAATTTGGTTTCCTGTTTCAGGGCGCGGCCCTGTTCGACTCCATGACCATCTGCAAGAACATTGGTCTGGCCCTGGAGGAACATACCAACTGGGGGCCCGAAAAAATTCGCGAACGGGCTTGTGAGTGTTTGTCCCTGGTGGGGTTGGACAATGTGGAAGACAAACTTCCGAGCGCCCTGAGCGGAGGCATGAAAAAACGTGCCGGATTGGCTCGGGCCATCGTTATGAAACCGGAGTATATTCTTTACGACGAACCGACCACCGGTCTGGACCCGATAACCGGCGACGCCATCAATGACCTGATCACCAAAGGGAAACGCGAACTGGGTGTCACCAGCATCGTGGTGACCCATGACATGCCCAGCGCCTTCAAAATAGCCGACCGGATCGCAATGCTCAATGGAGGGGAAATCGTGTTCACCGGCACGGTCGACGAAGTTCACAACACGGTTCACCCCATGGTACGGCAATTTATCGAGGGTAATTCCCAAGGACCACTGGAGACTTTCTGATATGCCTTTGCGAAGAAAAATCAATGAAGTGCAGGTGGGTCTGCTGACCGCCATTGCGGTGGTCGTATTGGTCATTGGCATGATGTGGTTCAAGAACGTGGATCTTTCGGATGAACAGATACGTTACCAGGTGGATTTTTCCCGGGTGGAAGGTTTGCGCCAGGGTGACCGGGTTCATATTCGTGGGATTCGCATGGGCGAGGTGGAGTCTCTGACGTTGCTGCCCACAGCGGTTCGGGTGCAAATCAAGATGTCGGCGAAAGCCGATTTGCGCGAAGATGCCCAGATTATTCTGGGTGAAAAGGGCATCGTCGGCGAGATCGTCCTGGAAATCGATCCTGGCCTGGGGGAAAAGGCTATTGAAGGGCATATCTTTCAGGGAAGAACCGCCGGCACCATCGCCGCCATGACCGATGCCGCGGGAACCGCCCTGGAGGAGATGTTGATATTGACCGCCAAGGTCACCGAGCTGGTGGATGAGGTCAAGGAACAGGGCAAGGTGGTAGAGACCCTGGTTCAGGCCAATGAAACCCTGGGAAAAATCGACCATATGATCGAAAAGAATCAGGCCGACATCGAAGTGAGTCTGGCCAACCTGGTGGTTGCCACCGAAGGGTTGCGGGAATTCGTGGAGTCGGGCAAGGTCGACAGGGCCTTCCGAAGTATTGATGGAACACTGGCAGGCGCCGATAGTCTCATGAATAATTTGAATACTGCGGCCAATCGTCTTAATGTGGTTCTGGACAAGATGGACAGCGGGGATGGATCCTTGGCCAAACTGCTCAATGATCCCCTGCTGTACGACCGCACAGATTCGACCATGGCTTCGGTCAAGCGCCTGGTGGATGCCATGCGCCGCAACCCGAAGCGTCATTTTAAAGTCAATGTTGTGGATTTCTAGTCGGCTGAGGAGGCCAGCAATGAGCGACCCAAGGAAAGATGCCATGATCAAGGCCGTCAAGGACGCCCTGATGGTGGAGGTCAAGGGACAACAGCTGTACAGCCACGCGGCAAAAGAAACCAATGACGCAGCCGCTCGCGCCATGTTCGAGATGCTGGCCCGGGACGAGGATGACCACGTGAACATCCTGACCGTGCAGTACAAAAGCCTGTTGAAGGACGGTAAAATCGATCTGGGAGCCATTGATCCGGCTGAAGTCGATCATGGCAGCCAAACGGTAGTGACCGACAATTTCAAAAAATCCATCAAACGGGGCAACTTCGAGATGGCCATCATCTCCATTGGTTGTGACCTGGAGAACAAGGCTATTGCCTATTACCGCGACCAGGCGGGCAAGACCGAAGATGAAGATCTGAAACAGCTTTTCACCTGGCTGGCCGAATGGGAAGATGGGCATTTGGAACAGCTGCTGGAGTTGGAGAAAATATACCAGGATGCCTATTGGGCTGATCAGGGTTTTTCTCCCATGTAACCCAGGGTTCTCGTCTGATTTAAACTGTTTTAGTTCAAGCCCTTGCAATTGCAGGGGCTCTTTTCTTTTCTCAAGAAGTAACTGTTCCAGCCGAATAGAACCTAAGATTATTATAACCCAGCGGTTGCAACCGCGGAATTTTTCTGAGGTGGGGAAAAAAAGATTTTGCACAAAATCGGTTTGGTGGGCTTGGTACCAATATTGGCGCTGGCCGCTTTTTTTTTCATGGTAATCTCCCCGCGGGTGACTTTAAAAAATGATGCTTCGCGTTGGGAGCAATCGGTGAACATCATTGCGGACTGCTCCCACTATATCCACCTGCTGCAAATTGAGCGGGGCACTTCGGCCACTTACCTGAAGGGTGGTTTCAGCAAGAGCCGTCTGTCAGATTACCGCAGGGACACGGATGCTGAAAAAGCCAATTTTCTGGCCAGAATAGAAGAACATTCTCCTGATCCGGCTTCCCGGAAGTCCCTGGTTGCCACAGCGGAAAAGGTAGCTGATATGCGCCGCCTGGTTGATCAAGGCAAATCGGTGGGTGAAGTGGTTGGTGGTTTTCCGGCTTGATCGAGGAATTCACCGACTACCAATCGAAGGTTATCCAGCAAAAAACCGGCCAGGGTTTGGGCAAACTCATGGTGACTCTGATAGTGCTGGAAATGTCAAAATAATATGCCGGCAAGCTTCGTGCAGGGCTGGCTTCCAACGTGGCCGCAGATGAGCCTCTGGATTACAAGGGGATCGAAAAACTGGCGTCCAGGATGAATGGGGTGGAACTCGGTCTCAACTATCCGGGAATGGTCATGACCGAAGCCAACATGAATCGTCTGGAATCACTTCAGGAAGGTGCCGATTGGGTGTTCACCAAGGAGGTATATCATGCGGTCCTGGCCAAATCCAGCACCGGTAATTTTGGCTATGATGGAGGCGCTGTTTTCAAAACCATGACTTCATATATTGACGATCTCGGAGAAGTGCTGTTTGACCAGCAGGACGCAGTGATCCAAAAGGCTTCGGATATTCGAAAAGTAGCCGGGCAGGACCTGATACTGTGGATCAGCGTGCTGGTTGTGGCCCTGGGTCTGGCCACCGGCCTTTTGGTTTATTACACCCGTGATATCACGCGTCCCCTGAACCAAGCAGTCAAGCTTTCGTTGGCCGTTGCCGAGGGCGACCTGAGTCAACGTCTTTCAAAACAAAACAATGATGAGTCGGGGCAACTGGTTGAAGCGCTGAACTCGATGATCACCGGACTGGACGCCAAGGCCAGGATTGCCGAGCGCATTGCCGAAAAAGATTTGACGGTGAAAGTCACCATGGCCGGTCCCAAGGATTCTCTCGGTGCTTCCCTGCAAAAGATGGTTGATGCCCTGGGTGAACTGATTTCCCAGGCAAGGGAGAGCTCGGCTCATGCCAATGAGGCCGAAGAACTGACCGACAGAGCCAAGGAAGCTTCTGAAAACGGCATCGGTGACATGGAGCAGATGGTTCAATCCATGGAACAGATCAACGAATCGAGCAAGAAAATCGGTCACATTATCAAGACCGTGGATGACATTGCATTCCAGACCAACCTGTTGGCCCTGAACGCAGCGGTGGAAGCAGCCCGGGCAGGCAAGCACGGCAAGGGTTTTGCGGTGGTGGCTGAAGAAGTTCGCAGTCTGGCCGGCCGTAGTGCCAAGGCAGCCAGGGAAACCAGCGCCTTGATAGAATATTCCTACGCCAAAGTTGCTCAAGGTGGGGAATTGGCCGACCGAACGGCAGAAAGCTTTCGCAACATCGTTGATGGCGTGACCCAGGCTGCCAACCTGGTGGGTGAAATCGCTGCTGCAGCCAACGAGCAGGCCATGGGTATTGGTGAAATCACCGAAGGCTTGCGTCAGATCGACGGCGTGGTTCAACTGAGCACGGCTGCGGCAGAGGAACTGGCTGCATCGGCGGATGAATTGAACGCCCAGTCCGGCAGCCTGGAAAGTCAGTTGAAGCAATTCAAAACCAATGCCTCGGCAGGAGTCTCCATCCCCGCGGTGGGCCAACCGGATTCCATGGAGGAAGAATACTCGGACGACTGGGCACTTGTCTAAACCCCAACTATGCAAAACCACGTTGACCGAAACCACTTAAGTTGCTGCCATGGTACACCATCAGCGGAAAAAGTCAGGATTTTCTGGACCTCATGTATCACGGATACACCACGGTCCGGAAAATCCTGACTTTTTCCACTGCTGGCGCACCCTGACAGCTTTCGCCTCAACGTGGTTTTGCATAGTTAGGGTAAAGAGTCGGCCAGTCAGATGAGAACCTTCCAATGAAGACAGCCACCGCACTGGAGTTCAAGGGAGCCCTGGTGCTGGTGGCTTCTTTGTGGTGAATTCCGCCCCGGGTTGCCTTCTTTCCCTATTTGTTTCATATTTCCATTCCTGAATGCCCGCATTCTGACTGATGCGGGCCAGTTTGATTGTGATTTCCAAGCCGAGGATGCACCATGGCCTACGATCCAAAAATGATCGAACCGCGCTGGCAGAAGTTCTGGGACGATAATAAAACCTTCAAGGCCGTCGACGGCGCAGACAAACCCAAGTACTACGTTTTGGACATGTTCCCCTATCCATCGGGCAACGGTCTGCACGTGGGGCATCCCGAGGGGTACACCGCCACCGACATCGTGGCCCGCTACAAGCGCATGACCGGCCACAACGTATTGCATCCCATGGGTTGGGACAGCTTCGGCCTGCCCGCCGAAAACCACGCCATGAAAACCGGTGAGCATCCCGCGGCCACCACTGAACGCAACATCGCCAACTTCAAACGACAGCTCAAAATGCTGGGATTCAGTTACGACTGGGATCGCGAAGTGGCCACCAGTCATCCCGACTATTACCGCTGGACCCAGTGGATTTTCGCCAAGCTGTACGAACAAGGTCTGGCCTATGAGGGCGAAATGGCCGTTAACTGGTGCCCGGCCCTGGGCACGGTGCTGGCCAACGAAGAGGTCAAGGATGGTCTGAGCGAGATTGGTGGACACCCCGTGGTGCGCAAGCCAATGAAGCAGTGGATGCTCAAGATTACCGCCTACGCCCAGCGGCTGCTGGACGATCTGGACGATCTGGACTGGCCCGAATACATCAAGGATCTGCAGCGCAACTGGATTGGCCGCAGCGAGGGCGCGGAGGTGGACTTCAGCATTGAAGGTCATGATGAGAAACTGCGCGTCTTTACAACCCGGCCTGATACTTTGTACGGGGCCACCTACATGGTGCTCAGTCCGGAGCATCCCTGGGTTGAAAAACTCACCAGCGATGATCAGCGCGATGCCGTGAAAAACTATTTGGCGCAAGCTGCCGCAAAAAGCGACCGCGACCGCTTGATCGCCCGGGAAAAAACCGGTGTTTTCAGTGGAATTCATGCCACCAATCCGGCCACCGGAAAACCGATCCCCATCTGGATCGCCGACTACGTGATGATGGGTTATGGCACGGGCGCCATCATGGCGGTGCCCGGTCAGGACGAACGCGACTGGGAGTTCGCCGAGAAATTTGATCTGCCCATTGTACGCACTGTGCAAGCTCCGGATGAATTCGAAGGCGCCTACGCCGGAGACGGAGTCGCCATCAACAGCGACTTCCTCGATGGGATGGGTGTGGCTGAAGCCAAGTCCCGAATGACGGAATGGCTCGTGGAAAAAGGCCTGGGCGAAGCGGTGGTCAATTTTAAATTGCGCGACTGGTTGTTCAGCCGCCAACGCTACTGGGGCGAACCGTTCCCCCTGCTCAAGCTAGCCGACGGAACGGTCCGTTTGATGGGCCCGGACGAGTTGCCTTTGACCCTGCCGGAAGTGGATAAATACGAACCGGCGGGCACCGGCGAAGGCCCACTCGCGATGATCGGCGAGTGGATGAACATAAACGACCCCGTCAGCGGCCAGAAAGCCGTGCGCGAGAGCAACACCATGCCCCAGTGGGCGGGCAGTTGCTGGTACTATCTGCGTTACCTCGATCCGCACAATACCGAAGAAGCCTGGTCGTCGGAAAAAGAGAGTTACTGGATGCCGGTGGATCTTTATCTCGGTGGCACAGAGCATGCGGTTTTGCATTTGCTGTATGCCCGTTTCTGGCACAAGGTCCTGTTCGATCTGGGCTTGGTATCGACCAGGGAACCGTTTCAGAAACTGCGCAACCAGGGCATGATCCTGGGTGAAAACGGCGACAAGATGAGCAAGAGCCACGGCAACGTGATCAACCCCGACGATGTGATCGCCGACCAGGGCGCCGATGCCCTGCGCCTGTACCTAATGTTCCTCGGCCCCCTGGAAAGGGACAAGCCCTGGAATACCCAGGGTATTGAGGGTGTGCGCCGTTTTCTCGACCGCTCCTGGCGTCTCTTTGTGGATGATGAAGGTGGTTTGACACCCGCTCTCCAGTACGTGGAGCCCAGTGAAGATGACTTGCGCCTGCTGCACAAGACCATCGACGCGGTGACCCGTATGACCGAAGACCTGCGTTTCAACACCGCCATCAGCCAGATGATGGTCTTTGTCAACGAGATGACGAACATGGAGGTGCGGCCCCGCACGGTGCTGGAACAATTCCTCAAACTGCTGGCCCCCTACGCGCCGCACATGACCGAAGAAATCTGGTCGCGTTTGGGTCACCATGAAACCATCGCCTACGAGAGCTGGCCCGCCGTCGAGGAGAAATACCTCGTGGAGGACGTGATCACCGTGGCGGTGCAGATCAACGGCAAATTGCGTGACCAGATGCAGGTGCCGGTTGATATCGTCGAAGAAGAGATTCGGCAAATGATCGGTGGCCGGGATAAGCTGGAACCTTACCTGGTGGGAAAAACCATCGTGAAGATGATTTATGTGCCAGGGCGGTTGGTAAATTTGGTGGTGAAATAGAATGTTTCGGCAGGCTCTGTGTTTGTTGGTTTTGGCCACGGCCCTGTTGGGAAAGGCCCATGCCGATGAGCCCGGAGCCACCATCTCTCTTCAATTCGAAAACGACGTCCTGGGGCTCGACGATTCCGACCGTCACTACACCAATGGTCTGCAATTGTCCTGGCAATCGGGCCCCGACGCAGTGCCTGGCCCACTTGCAGGCTTGGCCCGAAGCAGCATTTTTTTCAATCCGGATGTCACCCTGCATTTCAAGGTCGCCCTGGGTCAAAACCTCTATACCCCCGAAGATATCGAAACCACTGATCTGGTGATGGACGACCGTCCCTACGCAGCCTGGTTGCACGCTGATTTCACCCTCATTGGCTGCACCGAAGGTTCCATGAATGTGCTGGAGGTCTCGGTGGGTGTGGTGGGCCCCTCGGCTGGGGGCGAAGAATTACAAAAGTGGGTTCACGGAGCCATCGATTCCCCCGTTCCCCAGGGCTGGGACAACCAACTCCACGATGAACTGGCCTTGTTGGTGGGCTTTGAGCGCCGCTGGCGCAACATCATCGAACTGGGCTTCCTGGGGCTGGAAATTGACCCTGCGCCCCACTTTGATGTGGCCCTGGGCAACGTGTTCACTTACGGCGCCATGGGTGGCAATCTTCGTTTGGGACATGGTCTTCGCGGCGATTTTGGACCACCCCGGTTGCGGCCGGGACCACCGGGTTCGCGAGCTTTCGGTGCCCACGGTGGCTGGACCTGGTACTTTTTTACGGGCGTCGAAGGCAGGGCCATGTTGCAAAACATTTTTCTCGACGGCAATACTTTTGGGGACAGCCACCGAGTGGACAAGGAACCCTATGTAGCTGATGCCTGGATTGGTTGGGCGGTGGCGGTGATGAGGGTGAGGCTGGCGGCCAACTACGTTCTGCGCACCAGGGAATTCCAGGGGCAGGAAAACTCCGACCACTTTGGGGCCCTGACGATTTCGGTAGGGTTTTGATTATCTTATGTGCAGAAATTTACCCACGGCGATCTTGGCCTTGTAGGGCAGGCTTTTTCTCCAGCGCAGCAATTTTATCAACTCCGGCATAAGATCCATGGCCGCTTTGTAGCCTCGAGCACGGCAGGCTTCGGCTGCACCAAAATCCGCCCAGTGAAACTCGGTCACGTTGGGGCGGATCACGAAGTCGGCCTGGGCGCAGATCATCTTGTTCAGGCGGCGCCTGGCGATGGTGTTGCTGCGCAGGATCATGTCCAACCCGGTGGAAAAGGAAGTTTCTTCAAATGCGGGAATATCCACCGCCAGGATAAAATCGGCACCCAGGTCATGGCAGGCCTCGATGGGTACCCTGAAAGGTCCTCCGCCATCGACAATGAGCTGCCCGTCTTTTTCCAGAGGGGGGAACACCGAAGGTATGGCGCTGCTGGCATAAATCCCATCCACCAGGGGACCTTCGGTATAAACAACACTTTCACCAGCTATCAGGTCCAGGGCCACCGTGGCGAGGGGAATCTGAAGATCGGAAAAACTGATGGGCCCAAACAGCTTTGCCAAGGGCTCGCGCAGTTTGCTTTCCGACTGCATATAAGGACGGGTGACGGTTTTTACCGCGATGAGCTTGCGTTGCATGAAATCAAAAATATCCACCAAGCGTTGCTGGGGGTCCCGGGCGGCATGTTCGTCCCGGGGAAGAAAAGGTGCCCAATAGGAGGCAAAATCTTCGTTCCCTACATATGAGCCCAAGCGTTGCCACAAATGCAGGGGATCTTGGTTCTGGGCATACAGGCCACCAACGATGGCGCCCATGCTTGTACCGGCCACCAGGTCGGCGCGGATTCCTGCCTCTTCCAGTGCCTCCAAAACCCCGGCGTGAGCCAGCCCTCTGGCGCCTCCGCTGCCCAGAGCCAGGCCAATTTTAAGTCCTTTTCCCATTTGCCCAATATCCTTTTTTGACAACGAATTCACAAATCCAACCTAAAATCATAGTAGGCTCTCTCATCTCCGGATACAACGATTCTTTGACTGATTGCCGCCGAGAGCTTAGCATGTGAGTTCTCAGAAAAGGGGAAAATGCAAGTGTCATTCCTATTTAGGGATATAGCTGATTTATTCCAATTATCCCGCAATTCATTCGCCAATAATCCTGCAATTCAAAGGATTGCCGAAAAATGAGCGACAAGTCCCAAATGCCCGATTCTCCCTTCGTGATTGAACGCCTCATGCGCGATACCCGTCGCAGTATTGAGGAGGAAGAATTCACAAACGAAGAAGAATCCCGTGAGAAGATGCAACACAGTATCGAAATGGGCCTCCTGGAAAATCGGTTGGAGGATCTGAAGGATCACCCCCAGGAATTGGCTCAGGAGATGGCTTTTCAGGCTTTTGAAAGCGCCAAACAGGAAATGGCCGATGAACTGACTCAAAAAGCCCTGACCATCGACCCTGATTGTGTGGATGCCCTGACGATTCGCGCATTTCTGGACAGCGAAAACGCTTCCCAGTTGATCGCCGCCCTGGAACACGCGGCCACCCGCGGCGAAAACCGCCTGGGTGAAGACTTCTTCGCCGAGTTCATGGGCGATTTCTGGCCCATGGTTGAAGCCCGTCCCTACCTTCGCTCCATCAAACAGCTGGCCGAGGTGCTTTGGAATGTTGGCCGCCGGTTCGACGCCGTGGAAAACTACCATAATCTGCTGGACCTGGACCCCGAGGATCACATGGGCAACAGCGTACTTCTGCTGGGTTGTTATCTGGCCATGGGCGAGGTACAGCGATCCTGGGACTTGCTGGAGGAGTACGACGACGAGAGCGCCGTCTTCCAGTGGGGCTGGGTGCTGGTCTTGCTGATGGCCGAAGACCCTGCAGGGGCTGAAGATGCCCTGCAGGCCGCCATGGAGGTTAACCCTTTTGTGGCCCCGCTTCTGCTGGGGATGAGCGAGCCGCAGGAAGGTAATTCATCAATGGTGACCATCGGCAGCCCCGAGGAGGCCCAGGTCACTTGGCAGGTCATCGGTATTGCCTGGGGCCAGAACCCTTTAGCCCAGGCCTGGTTGCACGGACAGCTGGTGAAAATGGGCTTGATCAACATGGATGGCGAGGATGACCTCCACGACGACGACCTGCCAGAGGTGCCGACGCATTAATTCTTCAGTTAGTCATGCTCGATGATCAAATAATGCCCTCTGCCGTCTCCCGGCAGAGGGCTTTATATGTTATAATTGTAATGGTCAAGCACATCTGGATGCCAAATTAAAGAACTTGCCATGGTTTCAGTTCAGCCACTCCGGGAGTATTCCATGTTTCTGCCTCGTGTCTTTCGCTTTCTCCTTCTATCCGGCCTGGTTTGCTATATTCTGATCAGCGCTGTCGCATGGGCCGCCGATCAACCGGTAATCAGCCCTCGTTTGCAGGAGGCCCTCGGAGACAACGATTTTGCCTGGCGCAATGCTGACGGCACTCTGACGATTTGGGTCTTCTTCCGGGACAAAGGTTATGAAGGAGCTGCCCTGCAGGCCGCTTTGGATCAAGCCGAAGCAGGGTTGAGCGAGCGGGCGGCCTGGCGTCGTGCCAAAGTCAAGACAGCCGGCGAACGCCTGGTTGATGCCGGTGACCTGCCCTTGAATCCGTCCTATCTGCAACAGGCCAAAGCCACCGGGGCGGAGTTTCGCCGAGAGAGTCGTTGGCTGAACGCCGCCAGTTTTCAGGTCACCGATGCCCAGACCCGTGCCTTGGCCGCGCTGCCTTTCGTCCGCAAAACCGACCTGGTTGCCCGCTTCCAGCCTCGGCCCATACCTTCAGATGAAACCGTGCCCGGCCATGAGGCCGACAAAGCTGAAGATTCTTCCCTCTGGACCATCGACTATGGTGGCAACCTGGCCGCCATGGAGCAGGCCGGTGTGCCTGCCGTCCACGAGATGGGGTTCAATGGACAGGGTGTGATCATCGGCATACTCGACACCGGATTCCATCCCACCCACGAGGCCCTGGCCGGTATACCGGTTTTGGGAACCTATGATTTTGTGAATGACGACGAGAACGTTGACAACGAACCCGGTGACCCGAGCAACAGCAAGGATCATGGCACCATGACCATGTCCACGGCCATGGGAAACATGCCCGGCCAGCTGGTGGCTCCGGCTTTTGGTGCTTCGGTGGTGCTGGCAAAAACCGAAGATGTCTCCCAGGAAGTTCCCATCGAAGAAGACCAGTGGGTGGCTGGCCTGGAATGGGTCGAAACCTTTGGTGTGGATATTGTTTCTTCGTCCTTGGGATATCTCGACTGGTATGAATTCAGCGATATGGACGGCAACACCGCCGTGACCACCATCGCCGCCGATCTGGCCGCCGGCCGCGGCATCGTCGTGGTCAACAGCGCCGGCAACGAACGCGGATCATCCTGGGATCATATCATTGCCCCTGCAGACGGGGACAGCGTGATCACCGTGGGCGCTGTGGATTCGGCCAGCAATATCAGTTATTTCTCCTCGCCCGGCCCCTCTTTCGACGGCCGCATCAAGCCCGATGTTTCTGCCCTGGGCGTGAGCAACACCGTGGCCGATCCCAATGACGACACGGGATACCGCACGGCCTCGGGAACAAGTTTCAGTTGCCCGCTGACCAGTGGCGTGGCTGCTTTGGTCCTTTCCCGCGCTCCCAACCTGACGCCCATGCAGGTGCGTGAGGCCCTGCGCGAAACCGCCAGCATGGCAGGCAGCCCCAACAACGATTTCGGCTGGGGCATCATCAACGCCTACGAAGCGGTCCGGTATTTCGGGCCGAACCTGGCTCACACGCCTCTTGTTGATACCGAGAGCACCGGAGCTCCTTATATTGTCAGCGCCGTGATCACCGACCGGGTGGGACTCGACACCTCGACCCTGTATTACCGCCTCGATGGCGGTTCCTGGCAGCAAGTGGTCATGACCGCCATCTTCGAAGCCGATACCTACGCCGCGGATATCCCTGGCCAGGGTGCCGGTGTGGTGGTGGACTATTACCTGGCCTCGATCAGCACCAATGGCGTTGCAACCCATCTGCCAGCCATGGCCCCGGCGGATTATTTCACCTTCCACGTGGGCCCCGATGTGACGGCTCCCCAGTTGGCTCACGCCGCCCTGATGGATCAGGCATACATTGCCTGGCCACCCACTTTGCACTGCGTTGCCAGCGATAACCTGGGCATCGACCGGGTGGAAATGATCTACCAGCTCAACGGTGGTGCGGTCATGGGACCGTTCCAACTCACCGACGATGGGGATGCCAACTTTTCCCTGGTTTTCCCCATATCGGCTGATGACCTCCAGGTGGGCGACAGCATCAGTTACACCATCACCGCTCACGATGCGGCCGGCATCCCCAACCAAACGGTGAGTGGTCCGCATGGGTTTGTGATAATCGACGCCCTGGGTCTGGTTCTTGTCCTGGACGACGGATCCAACCTGAAATCGGACACCAAGTTTGATGCCGACAAGCAGCCGTTGCAGCCCCGGGACAATGGAAAATCCAGCGCCACGGATATGGCCGGCTGGCTCGTTGCCGCCGGTTATGTTGCCGATGTTATGCCCGCATCCGACGCCACCGTCGCCGACTTTGAGCCCTACCAGTTGGTGGTGCTTTCGGCTGGAGACAACGCCATCCCCGTGGAGACGGTTCTTTTGCGCGAGGCTCTCAAGAGCTGGGTCAACACCGGTGGCAAACTTTTGATTGAAGGCGGGGAAATCGGCTACGACGCCCTGTCCAGCCCCGGCTATCCCGAGTTCGCGGCCCAGGTACTTCATTCCGTGAGCTGGGACAACGATGTTGCCGGAGATTTGCAAGTAGTCCAGGGGCTGGAAAACCATCCCCTGCTCAATATCCCCAACCTCATCGACCCTGTGGTCCAGCTGGCCTACACCGGCTACGGTGACCAGGATGCCATGAAACCCGCAGCGGATGCCTACGCGGTGATGACGACCTTCGTCTATCCCACCGATGCAGGCATTCTGGTGTATGACGACAATCCAGCGCCCCAGTCGGCCCAGGTGGTTTATTTCGCCTTCAACGTGGCAGCCATTGAGGGCGTTGCCGGTCAGCACCTGACCCTGAACGCCGCGCAGTTCCTGTTGGCCATCGAGTCCGCGCCCACCTCGTCCCTCTCTGGTACTGTGTTGTTGGCTGGTCAAGCGGATAATTCCGGAGTCCTGGTTTCGGTGGATTCTGGTCCCAGTACATTGACCACCGCCGATGGCAGCTGGACCATTGGCGATCTCTACGGGGCCATCTACTCCCTGAATTTCAGCAAGGACGAGTGGGCCACCATGGTCATGGAGGTTGAGCTGGAGAACGACCAACACCTTTCAGGATTGGACGTGACCCTGCTGCCAGTGATCCAAATGGATTATTCCGCCATTCCGGGTGCGGCCATACCCGACAATTCCCCTGCCGGAATTACGAGTATCATCACCGTTCCTGACCATGAATCGGGCATCTTGTCCGGCATGACGGTGGATGTGGACATCACTCACACCTGGATCAGCGACCTGACGGTGAACCTCATCAGTCCCGGTGGTCAAATGGTTACCCTGCACAACCGCAGTGGCAGCAGCAGCGACGACATTGTCGGCAACTGGCCGGCCACCCTCACCGTGGACGGCCCCGGCAGCCTGGAAGATTTCTTCGGCAGCAACAACGCCGGCACCTGGGTGCTGGTGGTGGCCGATCATGTGGGCTCGGACACCGGGACCCTGAACAGCTGGGGACTGCATTTCATCCTCCCAGGCCAGGTTTCAGGTGTAGGCGAAAACTCTTTGCCAAGCATCACGCGCCTGAATCCCAATGTGCCCAATCCGTTCAACCCCATGACTAAAATTTCTTTCGACCTGGCCACCGGCGGCTCGGTTCACCTGGGGATTTATGATATGCGGGGGCGCATGGTTCGGCGTTTGGTGAGTGAAAATCTGACGGCGGGTTCCCACACTGTGCGTTGGGATGGTATGGACGATGGTGGCCGCAGCGTCAGCAGTGGAGTTTATCTGTACCGTCTGGAGAGTCCGACAGGTGTGCAGGAAAGGAAAATGGTTTTGGTGAGGTAGAAATGGATTGTCGGCAGGGATTATCTGGCAGCCACACCGTTACAATGCTACAATATTTTCCCGACACAATTACCCAGAGGATTCCAACTGCCGGTCTCTCCCCGCCGGTTCGCAACCCCCTATTGGAGATGTTTCATGAAAACCCTGCGCTGGACACTGTTTATGCTTCTGATCACCTTCACCTCGGCCACCGCGAGTGAAGTTTTTATGCCCCGTTACCCCGCTCTCAGTCCCGATGGACAAACGGTGATTTTCTCCTTCCAAGGTGATTTGTGGAGTGTTTCCAGCAATGGCGGAATGGCTTTTCGTCTTACCGCCCACGAAGCTTACGATGCCCGGCCCGTGTTTACACCTGATGGTGCCAGGATTGCGTTTTCTTCCAATCGCTACGGTGATGACGACATCTTCCTCATGCCGGTGGAAGGCGGCGCCCCCACCCGATTGACCTTTGCAGCGTCTACCGATCGCCCGGGTGCCTTCTCGCCCGATGGTCAAACCCTCTTTTTTGCTTCCCGACGTCTTTTTGAGTTTCCCATGGGTGCGCAGATCCAACAGATTCCCGTCAGTGGGGGTACGCCGTCGCGTGTGGTGGATATTTTCGGGGACGAAGTGGCAACTCACGACGGCCAACATTTTGTCATCGCCGAAGGACGCATCAAGACCCATCGTTTGTACTATCGCGGATCCTTCCAGCGGGAGCTTTTCTCCTGGACCGAAGGCGGCGACCCCGTTCGTCTCACGGACAACCGGGGTTACGATCGCAACCCCATGGTGGCCCCCGATGGCCGCATTTACTGGATCGGCGATCAGAACGACAGCAAGCTGCCCAACATCTACACCATGAATCCGGATGGCAGCGGCAAAAAAGCGATCACCAGCTTCACCGAGGACGCCGTGCGCTGGGCCGGTTTGGGCCACGGCGGTAAGACCCTCGTCATCGAACGTGGCACCAGTTTGTATCTGGTGGACGCAGACGGCGGGGAGCCCCGTTTGTTGAGCATCCAGGTGGCAGACGATGCCATCGAAAACCCGGTCATCATCGCCAACAAAACTGCCGATGCTTCAGAATTATCGGTCAGCAGCGACGGCGAAGAATACGCCATGATCATTGAAGGGGAAATCGTGCTGGTCAGTCGGGAGTTGGGTGGTCGCTGCACGGTGGCGGTGCCTGGCCCCTGGCGGGAGGGTGAAATCAGCTTCAGGCCCGGATCAACCGATACGCTGGTTTTTGTCACCGATCGCTGGGGAGAAGACGAAATCTGCCTGTTGGTTTCCGACGACCCGGACCAAAGCAATCTGCGTCTGGCCCGCAAACACCGCATCGAACGCCTGACTCCCGATTCGCGTCCCACCAGGGCACCGGGGTGGTCCCCTTCGGGAGATCGCATTCTCTTTGAAGAAGGCAATGCCGATCTGCGGGTCATGGACGCCGACGGCAGCAACAATACCCTGCTCTACGATCACTGGCTTCTCTCGGACCATACCTGGTCGCCGGATGGTCGTTGGATTGCCTTCTCCCGCTACGACGGCAATTTCAACAGCGATATCCTGATCATGCCCAGTGAGGGCGGCGAAGCCATCAATATTACTCGTCATCCCGATTACGACGACAACCCGGTGTTCAGTGCCGATGGCACCATGTTGGCCTGGAATACCAACCGTAACAGTGCCTCACCCGCCGAAAGGGATTTTGATGTTTATTACATGTACCTGACCCGGGAACTGGATGAGCGTACGGTGGAAGAATGGAAAATCTGGGAGAAGACCCGCGACAAGGGCTCCGAAATAGAGGAAGAGCCCGCCGAAGATGATTTCGAAGACGATCTGGCCGAGTTTCAGGACAAGGATGAGGAGCCTGAATTCGTCGTGAATATCGATTTCGAAGATATCCATTTGCGGTCGCGCCGTTTGACTCGTCTTCCGGGCAGTGAGAAGCCCCACGGTATTCATCCCAAAGGCGATCGCATCTATTTTACGGCAACGGTGGACGGCGACATGGATTTGCTGAGTGTGGATCGTTTTGGCGAAGACCGTGAGAATGTGACCAAGAACGGAACAAACCCAAGCAATATTTCCATGGACAGTGAAGCCAAACATTTCACATTCCTGAACAACGGCCAGCCTTCCCGGGTGGGCTCCGATGGTGGCGAGGTCAAAACCACCGAGTTCAATGCCCGGCTGACCATTGATCGTCCTGCCGTTCGATTGCAGGTTCTTGATGAAGCCTGGCGCACTCTGCGCGATCGTTTTTACGACGAGAACATGCATGGGGCTGACTGGCCGGCCTTGCGCAAAAAGTATGGCTCCTGGGTGGCACAAGTCGGGCACGATCAGGACTTCGGTGATGTGGTCAATTTCATGCTGGGTGAAGTCAACGCCAGCCATATGGGTTATTACCCCAGCTGGGGAAAGATCGGCGACTATGGTACCGATGGTTTTCTGGGACTAGAGTTTGCTCCCGAAAAATCCCCTGACGGTTTGTTGATAGAACGTGTTCTGGCCTACGGTCCATGCGACAAGGTGGACAGCCGATTGTTGCCTGGCGATGTTCTCGAATCCGTGGAAGGCCAGCCGGTTTCAGCGGCGAGCAACCTGTATGCGGCTCTCGAAACCCGGGCTGACCTGCCCACCTACATCACCATCGAACGAGATGGTGACACCATGGAGTTTCAGGTGGTGCCCGCTCCCTTCCGAACCATCTGGGGTTTGAACTACACGGTTATGGAAAAGTCCAAGAGGGCCAAAACGGAAGCCGACTCCGATGGTCGGGTGGGTTATGTGCATATCCAGGGCATGGGTTGGGCCAACGTGCAACGCTTTGAACAGAATCTCTTTGCGGCGGCCGACGGCAAGGAGGCCTTGATCATCGACGTGCGCAACAACGGTGGCGGCTGGACAACCGACCTGCTGCTGACGATTCTGACCCAGCCGGTTCACGCCTACACAGTGCCGCGCAACGGCGAGATCGGCTATCCCCAGGGGGAGCGCCAGCCGTTCTATCGCTGGAGCAAACCCATTGCCGTGATCTGCAACCAGGGCAGTTATTCCAATGCCGAAATTTTCAGCCACGCCATCAAGACCATCCATCGTGGGCCGGTTGTGGGCATGGAAACCGGCGGCAACGTTATCAGCACCGATGGTTTTGGCAATCGTTACCACGGTTATGTCCGTTTGCCTTTCCGTGGTTGGTATGTGTGGGGCGATGAGACCAACCCCGGGCGCAACCACAAGAATCAGGAAGGTGTGCACGAGCTCGAAGGATGCCTGCCTGATTTTGAAGTGGATCTTACCCCGGCGGATCGTTTGCACGGACGGGATCCGCAACTGGACAAAGCCATCGAGTTGATGCTGGAGGCGGTGGCTCAGGAACGTGGCAAGCCCCAGAGGGATGACAGGTAGGCGATTTGGTGTGATCATTGCAATGGTGGTTTGAAACTTGAGTCTGGCTCCCGAAACCTTCTTTGATTTTGAAAGGACCCCATGGCCAGGAAAAACACCCATTTCTTTTGCAAGGACTGCGGTCATGAAGAACTGCGTTGGGCCGGCAAGTGTCCGGGCTGCGGTGCCTGGAATTCCTTTGCCGAAATGAAGATTACCGCCACTTCCGCCAAAAAGGGATCACGCGGTTTTAAATCCCAAACCCGTGACTCCGGCTTGGCGGGATTCGCCAACAAAACCGCGGCGGCCTGGCCGGAAGCGGTGGGTCCGGACGGAAAGCTTCGCCCGGTTCCATTGTCGAAAATTTCTTCCGCCGAAACCAATCGCCTTCCGGTGGAGCCCGCCGAAGTGGCCCGGGTTCTCGGTGGTGGTCTGGTGGAAGGGTCCGTGGTAATGCTGGGCGGCGAACCGGGCGTTGGCAAATCCACCCTGTTGACCGGACTGGCCCTGTGGTGGGAGCGTCAAGGTATCCGTGTTGTTTATGTAGCCGGTGAAGAATCACCAGCCCAGATCCGCATGAGAGCCGAAAGGCTGGGCTTCAAACCCGACCAGGAAGACGGTTTTTCCATCCTGCCGGAAGTCCACCTGGAAACGCTTTTGGATGCCCTGCATACCGAGCTCCAGAACCATTTGTTGGGCGATGATACCAAGACCATCATCATCGCCGACAGCATTCAAACCCTGCACAGCGAACACATCGATTCTTATCCCGGCAGTCCGACCCAGATCAAATACTGCGGCGGTGTGCTGGCCGATTTTGCCCGGCGCTCGGGCTGCCCGGTTTTTCTGGTGGGGCATGTCACCAAAAGCGGCGATCTGGCCGGCCCCAAACTGCTCGAACACATGGTCGACACGGTGCTGTATTTCGAGGGTAGCGGTGGTGGTCCCATTCGCATGGTGCGTGCGGTCAAAAACCGTTTTGGAACCACCGGTGAATTGGCCGTGATGGAGATGCGCGGCGACGGGTTGTTTCCCGTGGATCAGGCAGGAGTATTGTTTCTCAGCGGTCGGCGTGGGAAAGAACCCGGCTCAGCCGTTTGCGCCGTGAAAAACGGTTCTCGCACATTCCTGGTGGAGGTTCAGGCTCTGGTCTCACCATCGCGTTATGGCACTCCCCAGCGTGTGGTACAGGGCGTTGACAGCAAGCGGGTGGCCCTTTTGGCGGCCATCCTCGAAAAGCGGGCCGGCCTGGATTTGGGCGGGTGCGATGTCTTTGTCAAAGTGGCTGGTGGTGGCCGCATTGATGATCCCGGGGCCGATTTGGCCATCATGGCTGCTTTGGCGTCTTCCCTGCGGGAGAAACCGGTGCCTTTGGAAACCCTGGTTTTGGGTGAAGTGGGACTCACTGGCGAAGTGCGCGGCGTCTCGGATCTGGAAGCCAGATTGCGGGAAGCGGGCCGGCATGGATTCAGGCGGGTGGTGATGGCTGATCCGAACCCGGGTGGCAAGCTCAGTGCAAGAATCAAAGGGGTAAAGATGCAATTGATTACTGTAACCAGTGTGGAAGAGGCCGTGGCCCTGGCAGTCCATCCGGGAGCTTTTGATCAGGCTCGGCAGGAGGGGTGAGATGAGCGCGCAACCGGGTGGTCAACCGAATCGTCTGCATTTGGTGCAATTGGCTGGAGGCAAGGGACTGCGGGTGGGGGGCGATACTCCCAAACAGTTTCGTGAAACCGGCCAGGGGCTTTTGTTTGCCGTCAGTTTGCGGGAGTTTCTTGAGGTGCGGGCTGAAACCGGGCGGGTGGTTTCCATTACCGTGACGGCCGCTCCGCGCTGGAGTGGAGTGATTCGTGGGGAATTACAAAATATTTTCCCTGTAGATTCCTTCGGGACTTCCCGCCCGGACATCTCCATTCATTTGGCCAAACCAGGTACCTCGCGCACTGAAAGCACCTGGCATGCCTTGCAGGTTGTTGCCGCCGAAGAGTCTCCCCAGGCTGGCGATCTGGTAGCTGTTCACGATGCGGCGCGGCCATTTGCCACCGCTAATTTACTGGGAGAATTGATGCAGGCGGCCCGGCAGGCCGGTGCTGCGGTGCCGGGGGTTCCGGTGGCCGATACCATCCTGCAAACCGACCGCGATCATTCTGCAGCTGTTGATTTGCCGCGGGATTCTTTGGTGGCTGTGCAAACGCCCCAGGTTTTTCGCTGGGAGTTGTTGCTTGGGGCTCATTCATGGGCTGCGGAGAATCAGCGCACTTTTACCGATGACGGTGGGTTGGTGGCCGCTTTTGGCACTGGACCGGTTGTCGTTCCTGGGGAACAGGGGAACTGGAAGGTGACAACCGATGGTGACTGGCGGCGGGCAGTAGGGTTGCTGGCTTGAACAGTCGTCTTGGTGTGGTGATTCACCTCAGAATATTTATTCGATGAGCACCATGAATACTCTCTGCAACATCGCTAGGCACACCGGCCTCTTCCGCGAATTTTTCCCACCTCAAAATCGTATCATGCACCTGTTGCAGTATTTCTTCCGCACGACCACGCTTTATCGAAGCGTTTTTCGCGCAGGCCTTGAAATCGTCAAGGTCAAAATTATTGCGTTTTCCATTCAGAGACATTTGATGGTTGTTCGTCCAGGCCCCGTGGGGATTGTAGCTGTATGTCACGTCAAAAGCGGGAGAAAGCGTCCAGGTACCTGACTGGTCCATCAAAAATGCGATATTTTTGACATGGTCATCCTGATTGCGACCGATAATGTTGAACGCCATGCGCCGGAATTGTTCCTCGATACTCTCCATGGGCATTTCAAGCTTTCGGATAGTTCGCAAAGCCTGTTCATAGGAATGGGCTCCCGCTTTCTTGAAATCGAAATGCTCCATGGCACAAAAAGATTGCATATGGATCTTGCGACCGGCATCTGTACGATCAAAACGCCGGGTCATAAAATGGCTGCGTCCATTTTCCTTGAGCAACCGACAATCCTTCATGTCAATCCCGGCGTCCATGGCCATTTTGTAATAGGCATACTCGATGAGGCCGTAACCTGCCGGGTCTTCCAGCTCTTTGTCCTTGTTGCCCGAAACACCGTCGAATTTCAATAGCCAGTAGGAGAACCCCTGCCCGGTTTGGATTTGCCCTGATCGCACCTCATCCGTATCAGGATTCCAGGCAATGATCGCCTTGGCCCTGGCTCCCCCCGCTGAAGTCCCAACCTGTAGAATTTTCAGCAAGGAATCCTGCCGATGCAAAGCAGCCAAGGAGCCCTCAAGTTGATTGCGTCTGGTCAGGATTTCGCTGGCAAGTTCGACCAGGGCCGCAACATCAATGGGTTCGGCCTTCTCGGCTGACGGCCCTTTCGCTGGATAGTATTCCAGCGCACCCATGCCTCTGTCACCTGTGTAACAAAGACGTTCGACGGCATTGAAGCTTCCGGGATCGCGTCCTTCCTTGACAAGCCAGGCAGAAATAAGGGCGTTGCCGAAATCATCAGGCAAGGAATCCGCCAAAAGTCCCGGAAGACCATGAAAAGTATCGCGTGGCAATGCCGGAAAGGAGTAGATCCTGTCAGCTAGGGGCATGGTCAGGGGTGCAACTTCAATCCCGCTTTCTTGGAAGGTCGGATCATACTCGAAATTGGCAATTCCCAGGTCTTGATCCCAGCCTACAGCGCCGATGGTTTTTCCCCACAGTTTTACTTCAGCAACAGTCATTCTTCATCACCCCATGACCACGGAGCGTTTTTCTCTGGTTTTTCAGATCGGGAAGAAGCGCGCTTACGCTCTTTTCCCTGCATTTTTACCTGTTGTATTGGACTTATTGCAGGCTCCGGAATGAGGGCTTCAAGGTTTCCGAGTAAGTGAAGCGCCCGTAAAATTCGGATCGTATTGATGACGTGGGTGGATTCGCCATGCTCAACCCTGTGGAGTGTCCGTTTGGAAACGCCCGCTTCCTTGGCCAGTGCGCCTTGGGTCAAATTCCGATTCAAACGATACTGGGCCATTCGGTTACCCAACTCCTCCAGTGTTGCATCATCTGAAATGTCATCATGAAACTTCATAAGTCGCCACCTTTGTCAATTTAGCCCTTGTTTCCGCCATTAATATGTCAGGTTTGGCGACTTAAGTCAACAACAAAAAATAAGTAAAATGTCAAAAATGGCATCTTAATCTTGATATGGGCAAATAATACGCCGGTTTTGGCGTTTAATGAAGCAGGTGGAAAGTCAGCCCTACCTGTGATTTCCTGCACCCGTGGATCTGCGGGAGCCTGTATTTGCAGTGTACAAAATGTGGGCAACCGAGGCCAGGTCATCCAGGAAAGGAGGAACTAGGTCTAATGGTTGGCAAGTCTCGCAGAGATGCATTTTCTAAACTAGTTTAAATTAAAACAATTGTCGGATATACGAGTGATATGATATGACCTTACCATGATCATTGGACGAACATCTTGAAAAAGCACCATGATTAGTTGCAAATCCAGCCAATTTTCACCCTGAATAAGGAGGCCGAAATGAGCAAAAAGAATGAGTACTGGATGGCAAATCTCAAGCTTGTGGCGTTGTGCCTTGCCATCTGGTTTATTGTCTCGTTCGGGTTCGGCATCCTGTTTGTCGACGCCTTGAACGGTATTCGAATTGGCGGTTACAAGCTGGGCTTCTGGTTTGCCCAACAGGGTTCCATCTATACCTTCGTTGCCTTGATCTTCTTCTATGCCAACCGCATGGGCGTTCTGGACCGCAAGTTCGGCGTGGCGGAAGATTAGTCTGAATCCCTCGACGCAGGTCTCTGGACCGCGCGTTCCACTATGTGACCCAGGAATGGGATTTCTCCAAAGGAGAACGAATACATGGACCTCAAGACACTTACTTATATTGTGGTTGGCCTGACCTTCGCCATCTACATCTTCATTGCCATTCGGGCGCGGGCGGTTTCGACTGCGGAATTCTATGTCGCCGGCAAGGGCATTCACCCTGTGCTGAACGGCATGGCCACGGGTGCCGACTGGATGTCCGCCGCCTCTTTCATATCCATGGCCGGCCTGATCGCCTTCAAGGGCTATGATGCCTCGGTCTATCTCATGGGTTGGACCGGCGGCTATGTGCTGTTGGCGATGTTGCTGGCGCCGTACCTGCGTAAATACGGAAAATTCACGGTGCCCGAGTTCATCGGGGACCGCTTTTATTCCAAGAGCGCGCGCGTAGTAGCCGTGCTTTGCCTGATAACCGCCTCCCTCACATATGTGATTGGCCAGATGAAGGGCGTTGGCGTGGCCTTCTCGCGCTTCCTTGAAGTTCCCTTCGAAACCGGTGTATTTGTTGGCATGGGCATCGTATTCATTTATGCAGTGCTCGGGGGCATGAAGGGTATCACTTATACCCAGATCGCCCAGTACTGCGTGCTGATCTTTGCCTACACCGTGCCTGCAGTCTTCATTTCGCTAAATCTGACCGGCAACCCGATTCCCCAATTCGGTCTGGGCGGCAACCTGGAAAGTGGGGTGGCGCTGCTCGACAAGCTCGACCAGATATGCGTGGACCTGGGCTTCGCGGCCTACACGGCCCAAAAGGACTCGACGCTGAACATGTTCCTGCTGACCATGTCCCTGATGATCGGTACAGCAGGCCTGCCTCATGTCATCGCCCGGTTCTTCACCGTTCCGAAGGTGCGTGACGCCCGCTCATCCGCCGGTTGGGCGCTGGTCTTCATTGCCATCCTTTACACCACAGCTCCGGGTGTGGGCGCCATGGCCCGTCTGAACCTGATGCATACGATCCAGACCGGTCCCGTGGGTGCAGTGGACGGCAACCTGGAATACAGCAAGGCCCCTTCCTGGTTCTCGAACTGGGAGAAGACCGGCCTGCTGAAATTCGAAGACAAGAACGGCGACGGCCGCATCCAGTACTACGGCAGTGGCCTGGACGACAAGGCAGCCGGCTATGGTTGGAAAGGCAACGAGATGACCAAGGTCGACCGGGACATCATGGTGTTGGCCAACCCCGAAATTGCCAACCTGCCCAACTGGGTGATCGCCCTGGTGGCAGCCGGTGGAATCGCCGCCGCTTTGTCTACCGCCGCAGGTCTCCTTCTGGCCATAGCCTCCGCTATTAGTCATGACCTGCTCAAGGGCATGTTCATGCCGAACATTTCCGAGACCCAAGAGCTATTGGCCAGTCGCATTGCCATGGCCGGGGCCATCGTAGTGGCCGGGATATTGGGGATTAATCCACCAGGCTTTGCAGCCCAGGTCGTGGCTTTGGCCTTCGGCTTGGCTGCCTCCTCGATTTTCCCCGCACTGATGTTGGGGATCTTCAACCGCCGCATGAACAACAGCGGCGCCATCGCCGGCATGCTCGCCGGCCTGTTGAGCACTCTGATCTACATCTTCTGGTTCAAAGGCTGGTTCTTTGTCAAGGGCACGGCCATGGCTCCGGATGATCCTGCTCACTGGCTCCTGGGTATCAGTCCGGGTTCTTTCGGGGCGGTCGGCGCCCTGATCAACTTCGTGGTTGCGTATGGGGTTTCGAAGGTGACAGCCCCGCCGCCACAGGAGATTCAGGAAATGGTGGATCACATTCGTGTGCCTTCGGGCTCGGTTAATCCTTCGGCCGAACACTAGTAGCAATAAATCCATGTGGGATTGATGCGGCGCGCCCCGATAGGGGCGCGCCGCCCTTTTGGGCCGGGCAGATGATGCGAGGTGATGAGAAGGGCTATCCCAACAAATTTGTCTGGAACTGGTGAGCCACCTTTTCCTGCAACTCCCGTATCACCCCGAAGGCATCCTTCAGGTGCCTGTGTTCCAGGGAAGAAAGACTATTCAGGTGAACCCGGCTGTCGGGCACTCCCTGCCCATTCAAAACCCCCAGCTGTTCCCGCAGTCGTAGTTGCAGGAAGAACCGGTAGGTTTCAGCCACGGTCCGGCCCAGATCCTGGCTGATGAGTCCGGCACCCATGGCGGCTTGGAAGCGGCGGTGTGTGGGGCGGGCCCGGGAACCAGCCTTGATTCCAAACACTCTTCCCGCGGCCACGATGGGTGCGATACCTCCGGTCTTGAGATCGACCATGCCGTCATCGGCCCGGATGCGACGGAACAGGTTCAAGGGAGGGCGGAAGCCCAGGGATTGTCGGGCGAGGTGGGCCATGAAGAGTTGGCTGTCGGCCGATGCGAGGAGGACTTCCTCCAACGATTCGACGGATAAACTGCCGGCCACCGGCCGAAAGTCGAAGAAGATCCCCGCCATCATCAGGCTTTCGGGTGTCGGGCGCATCACCCAGCCGGACATGATTTCCAGCCATTCGTCCAGTGATTTGCACCAATTGGTTGCCATGTAACCGCCGGGGCAGGGGGGGAAACCTGCTACGAGCAGATTGCCAACGACCAGTTCGGCCAGTTCATTGAAGTATTGGGCGTTGTTCTCGTTGGCTTCGCCGTAAACCAGGGCGTTGTCCTGGTCCGTGATCAGGGCCTGTTCCATCCGGCCTTCCGAGCCGAAGACAATCCAGGCAAAAGGGCAAGGTGCCGGGCCGAGTTTCTTTTCGGCCAGACGCAACAGACGACGCACGAGAGTATCGTTGACGCTGGCGAAGATTCGACCCACCTGGGACACCTTCAGACCGCCGTTGAAAAGGCGTTCGACCATGGCTGCGGCGTCGATGCGGTAGGTGGCCAGGGTGGCCGCATCTTCCAGATGCTCGAGCTGCCGGGTCAAGTACAGCGGATTGCGGGTCTGATGGCGCAGCAGGTCGGTGGCCGAAACCAGGCCCACGATATCTCCATCGCGGGTCATCGGCAGGTGGTGAATGCGTTCTTCGAGCATGTACAGCAGGGCGCTGTGCACGGGAATATCCGCAGGCAGGGTCTTCAGGTCGTGAGTCATGACCTGATGGACTGGTGTTTCCGGTCCCAGGCCATCGGCCAGAACCTTCACCTGGAAGTCATGGTCGGTGATGATGCCTGGCGGGTCGCAGGTTACAAGCGCCACATCGTCGCGGGCAGCACGCATGGCGCGGGCGGCTTCGGCCACGGTATCATTTGCCGCGACAGTAACCACGGGGCGCAAACCCAGATCTTCCACCGCGGTGGTCAACTGGCTGCCCAGGCTGGAGGTGCCGCCGCGGGCCATCAGGCGCAGACGTTCGCCCAGGTCCTTCAGGAAGAATTCGGCGAATTTGGCGTTTTGCAGAAGTTCAGTGAAGATGGCAGCGGGGATACAGTGCACCGTCAGTTCGGATTCGGCCACCACTGTAGCGGTGGGGCTATCCTGGCTGATGATGGAAGGGTAACCGAAACAGTCACCCTCTTCGAGGACGCGGCCGACTAGGTTGTCGCATTCAAGATGGGCGGTGCCTTCTGCGATCAGGAAGAGACTGGAACTGATATCTCCGCCCTGCTGGAGGATGGCCTTGCCCGGGGAAAAAGTCCGTGTCTTGACACCGCTCCTGACCAGTTCCACTTCATTTTCAGTCAGCAATACGAAAGGATGCTGTCCGCGCCAAAAATCCATGAATTTGGCGATCATTCCTCCTCCGCTTCGTTTGCGGACGGTGCGGCCAGCACCCGGGCCAGGAGCAAGCCGCCAAGGAAACCGTATATCAGGCCGGTGACACCGCCTACGGCCAGGATCTTGGGTGCAGGATTCAAGGCAGCGAACATGAGCAACAGCCCGGATGCAAGTCCGGTGAGGGCCAGCACCATGCTGCCGCCGAGGTAGCCACGGGTTCGGGTTACAGACCAGCCACCCATGGCCCACAGGAGCATGGTGTGGGGAAGGTATCTGCTCAACAGATAGGTCAGAGTGGTTTCGTCGCCGATCCGGGCCTTGAACAACACCATGGGCAGGATGCCCATGGCCAGGCTCATACCGGCACAGGCGCCGAGCAAGGCACCGATTGCCATGCGCAGTTTGGAGTTTTTGATCATGCGGTCCCCTTGGGTGGAAAGTTGAATGTCAATGCGAATACTTTAGCATCGGTGTTACCGCCTGCAAAGCAGCCAAATTGTCGCTTGAGGATATTTCCGGTGGTAGTATGATAACCAAGAGCTTCGGAATCTCGTTTCCACACCAACGATCAGGACTACCATGCCCCGCAGTGCCCATCGCGTCATCACTTTCAACTTGTTGTGGGCAGGGGTGTTGGTGGTGGTTGGGGCTGCGCTCATCCTGTCCGGACAGGCCTCCGGACAGCAGGTCAACGGCACTGTCAGCTGGCTGGCCGTCGGTTGCTGGGTAATGGCCCTGGTGATGCTTGTCCGTTCGGCTTTGATCGCCCGGGATCTGGGTCAGGGGCTGAACTGGGTTCACACCTCGGTGCTCAACGTGGTGGCCGATCGTCATGCGGTGATTCCAGCACCGGCAAAAGACTTCCAGGCTCCTGAAATCACCACCCTGCTGCGGGCTCTCGGGCGTTACCAGGATCAGGTCACACGTGAGCGACTGGGTCCGGACCGCCGGCTGGTGGCGGTGCTGGGCGCCCTATCCAGTGGGGTTGTTGTGGCCACTGAGAAAGGACAGGTCAGCCTGTTGAATAATGCTGCCCAGGAACTACTGGGAGCCGAACGTGCCAAGGTGGGAACCTCAATTTTTGCAGCTCTGAGCCGCGAATCGGTGATGAGGGCCCTGGAGAAAGCCCATCGGGCCGAGCGCCCCATGGAGGCGATTTTCGAACGCCTTGATGGGGTCGATCTGCAGGGTCGGGTATCATCGTTGCTGAACAACGAAGGGGCCATCATCATCTTTCCACCGGTTGAACTTGACCGCCACCGGCCGGGAGTTGATTTCGATCTCACCCTGCACGATATTCCGCCGGCTATCCGGCCCCTTGGCCTGGATCTTCTGCTGGATGAGCTGCCTTTGTTGGTCCTGGACACCGAGACCACCGGCCTTGACGCCACCAACGATCGAATCGTCAGCCTGGGTGCGGTGTGCGCACATGGTATGCGGCTGTTCAAAAGCCAAATGATCGACGATCTGGTTGACCCCGGGATCCCGATTCCAGCCACCAGCACCGCCATTCACGGTATTACGGATGATATGGTCAATGGAGCACGGGCCTGGCCCGAATTGTACGCCGAGTTCGAGGGCCTGGTCCGCAACCGGGTTGTTGTGGGTCACGGTATCCCCTTCGATTTGACGATCATGCGGGCTGAATGCGAACGCCATGGGCAACCCTGGCAGGACCTGGTTTTTATCGATACCCTGCGCCTGGCCTCGTTGTTGAATCCCACCTTGAATCATTTTGGACTGGAAAATCTGGTTGGCCTCTACCAGATCGATCTGCACGGCCGCCACACCGCCCTGGGCGATTCCCTGGTCTGCGCGGAGCTGTTCTTCCGCATGGTGCCGCGCCTGCAGATGCAGGGCCTCGCCACCCTTGGTGATTTGTTGCGCTTCCATTGTCATGACCCGGTGGATGTTATTGCCAAACAGAAAGAGGCGGGGTGGATTACGGAGCAGCCGGATTATTTAAGAGAGCAGTCGGGTCTCGAATAATCTGCGCAAATTCTTGATGGCTGCTTGTCACTGGCCAGTATCTTGTGCTATAACCAATCCATTCCCTGTGATTTGTCTTCCAACGCAGAATTCCCTCCTGCGTCCCAGGTCGGCAGTCTCCGCTTTTTAGCCATTCAGGAGGCTTTGAGTATGTCGGATAACAACGAGAACAAGATCTACAGACCAAATCCCGATGTTGCCGCCACCAGCCACGTGGGCAGCATGGAGGAATACCAGCGCTTGTACAGGCTTTCCATCGACGACCCTGAGACCTTCTGGGGCAAGCAGGCAGAAACTTTGACCTGGTTCAATCCGCCACGCATGGTCTTTGATCACGACTACGAGAATGTGGATTTCAGCTGGTACAGCGGAGGGCGGCTGAACGCGTGCTTCAACTGCGTGGACCGTCATCTGGAAAACAATGGCGATAAGGACGCCATCATCTGGGTCAAGGACGAACCCGGCGAGTATGAGCATATCAGCTACAGGCAGTTGAAACACAGCGTATCGCGTGTGGCCAACGTGCTCAAGGCCCACGGTGTGCGCAAGGGCGACCGAATAGCCATCTACATGCCGATGATTCCGGAACTGGCCTACACCATGCTCGCCTGTGCTCGCATCGGGGCCATACATTCGATCATCTTCGGTGGTTTCAGTGCCGATGCCATCCGTGATCGTGTGCTCGATGCCAAGTGCAAGGTCGTTGTGACCGCCAATGAGGGTCTTCGCGGAGGCAAGAAGATCAAGTTGAAGGACACCGTGGACCGGGCCGTCGACGGTCTGGAAATGGTGGAGACCGTTCTGGTGGCCCGCCGCACCGATACTGAGACCAAAATGAAATCCGGCCGGGACTACTGGCTGGATGAGGAGATGAGCAAGCAACGTTCTACCGCCACCGTGGAGTGGATGGGTGCTGAAGATCCACTGTTCATTCTTTACACCAGCGGCTCCACCGGCCAACCCAAGGGTGTGATGCACACCACCGCCGGCTACATGGTCTACGCTGCCATGACCCATCGCATAGTCTTCAACTACCAGAAGGGCGATGTGTACTTCTGTGCTGCGGATATCGGCTGGATCACTGGGCACAGCTACATCATCTACGGCCCGTTGGCAAATGGGGCGACCACCGTGATGTTTGAATCCATTCCCACCTATCCGGACGCGGGGCGTTACTGGCAGATCGTGGATGATCTGAAGGTGAACATTTTCTACACGGCCCCGACGGCCATCCGGGCCATCGCGCGAGAAGGCGACGCTGTGCTGAAGAATTCCAATCGGGAATCGCTCAAGGTGCTGGGCACCGTGGGTGAACCCATCAGTCCCGATACCTGGAAGTGGTATTTCGAGAAGGTGGGCAACGGGAAATGCTGCATCGTGGATACCTGGTGGCAAACCGAGACCGGCGGCATTCTGATTACACCGCTGCCTGGCGTCACTCCCCTGAAGCCTGGTTCGGCGACCATGCCTTTCTTTGGTATCAAACCGCTGCTGATGGATCCGGACGGTAAAATTCTTGAGGGAAACGGCGTATCGGGTAACCTTTGCATAGAGCGCACCTGGCCTGGTCAGGCCCGCACCGTTTGGGGTGATCACAAGCGCTTCCAGGAGACCTACTTCAGCCAGTACCCTGGCTATTACTTCACCGGAGACGGTTGCCGCCGAGACGAAGACGGCTATTACTGGATCACTGGCCGGGTTGACGATGTGATCAACGTATCAGGACACCGCATGGGCACCGCTGAAGTGGAGTCCGCCCTGGTGGCCCACGAAGCCGTGGCCGAAGCCGCAGTCGTTGGCTTTCCCCATGAGATAAAGGGCCAGGGAATCTTTGCCTACGTGATCTGCGGGGTGGATGCCAACGGCGGCAAAAGTGAATTGGTGGGTGCCCTGAAGGAGCAGGTGCGCCACGTCATCGGCCCCATCGCTACTCCGGACCGGATCATGATTGTTTCGGGCCTGCCCAAGACCCGTAGTGGAAAGATCATGCGCCGCATCCTGCGCAAGATCGCCGCCGGCCAATACGATGGGCTGGGTGATGTGTCCACGCTGGCGGATCCTACGGTGGTGGATGCCTTGATCCAGGAGCATAAGAAGCTTGGTTAAGGATTGCCCGAGCCTCGGGAATTGTTTCTGGATCTGTGTGCCAAAGCGGCCCTGCCATATGGTGGGGCTGCTTTTTGTACGCCCGGCATGGGCATCGTCTTGGAGGTGCAAGTCCTCCCCTAAGCAGGTCATAGCGAAGGAAGGGAAGCGCAAGGGCGGAAGGGCGACCGACCGTCTGAAGGAAGCGTGAAACGAATCCGCGGGCTGATGAACAAGA
>JAJRZA010000066.1 GCA_024275485.1 Candidatus Krumholzibacteriota bacterium
ACCGGTTTTCAGCACGGATTATGGCGGGTTTATTCTACGTGTTCGGAAACGGTGCACGCAGTTTAACCCGCCAGTTCTTTTTGACAGATATATTGTGGATTATTTTAGGTGGTTTTGGGAAGAATAATCTGACGCTCTACAACGCCCTGCATTAACTGGAATCCTTATTCTCGGAACCAACAAGTGAGAGGTTTTTGGCTGGCGGAAATTAATCAATTTATGGAACCAAGACCTCTTAACGCATTGAAACAAAGTAATCCTGTTTTGGTGGGCCCCACAAGAAAGTTCACTTTGATCTTTTGCCCACATATCGGGTTCAAGTGTCCTTAACACTGATACGACATAGGGCCGTTGGGGGTTCCAACGATAATCAAAAAACCTGACAACCCCGAGAGAAAGCAAAGTAATTAAACCAATAAGCCCAAGGACCCAGAAATCAATTCCTAAAGCAAAATCAACCACTTTTATATTCAAAGACTTTTCGGCATTAATTGGCAAAACCGGTAGCGGAAAGGCAACCACTGTTGTATAGCCAGTTAAAAAAAGAGCCCCTACTGTTTCAAAAAGGATTAAAGTGCGTTTCCAGTTTCTCGGTAGTTCATGGTCTCTCCAGACGTGTCCTGACATTGCATCCCCATAATTTTAAATTTGACCCTAAAAGATGAAAACATAAGACCAAAAATGCAGTCACCCGTCAACAAACTTTCAGTCTAATATTTGAAAAGAACCAGGCAACAGTCTTATCTCGGCAACAATAAATCTTGCCAAAACCTTTAAAAAAAGCGAACCCATTGCGGACTCGCCAATATTTTCACATAAAAAAAGAGGCCCGGCAAGCACCGTAACCTCTTTATTATCAATTGGTGGAGCCAAGGGGGATCGAACCCCTGACCTCATGACTGCCAGTCATGCGCTCTCCCAGCTGAGCTATGGCCCCACCTGATTTGTCGATGGCCAAATATAGTAGGATTTAAACCCGTGTCAATCTTTTCCCTAGTTCCAGGAGCGCCTTGACTTTCCCCTCTCCGCTGACTAAAATCCCGCCTGAGGTTCTCTCTATCCACTGTGTGGATTGAGGTTCCCACTCCGGTGCCGGAGTGGTGGAACTGGTAGACGCGCTGGACTCAAAATCCTGTGTACCTTGGTACGTGTGGGTTCAAATCCCACCTCCGGCACCATCTTTCCTTCCTATCCCCCTCCCCTGATTCCAATTCCCTTTAAAAAAGCTGAGGGGCAACCCTAACGGTCACCCCTCACCTCGTTTACCCGATCTGATAGAATTTGAATGTCTCCAAATATCTACCGAGCGGACATATAGGGATACGGATAATCCCGCGGTGGATCAAAGGTCTCTTTGACCGTGCGCGGACTGGTCCAGCGCACCAGGTTCAGGTAGCTGCCGGCCTTGTCATTGGTGCCGCTGGCTCTGCTGCCTCCGAAGGGCTGCTGGCCAACCACCGCGCCGGTGGGCTTGTCGTTCAGGTAGAAGTTGCCGGCGGCTCCTTCCAGCTCGTCCTTCATCTTGATCAGGGCGGCCCTGTCCTGGGCCCAGATCGCGCCGGTCAGGGCGTAGGCGCTGCTGGTATCGCACAGACGCAAAGTCTTCAAGAGGTCTTTCTCCTCGTACACGTAAATGCTCAACACCGGACCAAAGATTTCCTCCACCATGCTCTCGTAGTGCGGATCCTGGGCCACGATAACCGTGGGCTCGATGAAATAACCCTTGGAATCGTCGCAGCCGCCGCCAATGAGAATCCTGGCTTTGCCGCGGGCCTTCCTGGCCCGGTCGATGTAGCCCTTGATGCTGTCGAAGGCGTGCCTGTCGATGACCGCGCCCATGAAGTTGCGGAAATCCGTCACGTCGCCCTGCTTGATGGTGGACACCATTTCCATCAGTTCCTTCCTGACCTGGCGCCACAGGTTGGCCGGAATGTAGGCCCGACTGGCGGCGCTGCATTTCTGTCCCTGGTATTCGAAGGAACCACGCACCAGGGCGGTCACCAAGGCGGTGACGTCGGCGCTAGGATGGGCAAAGACAAAATCCTTGCCGCCGGTTTCGCCCACGATGCGGGGATAACATCCATAGTTGTGGATGTTGGTGCCGATCTGCTTCCACATGTTCTGGAAAACAGCGGTGCTGCCGGTGAAATGCACCCCACCAAGATCGGGGCTGGCCATGGCCGGGTTGCCGATCTGGCCCCCACTGCCGGGCACGAAGTTGATCACGCCGTCGGGCATGCCCGCTTCCTTGAAAAGCTGCATCAGGTAATGACCGCTGAAAACGGAGCTGGACGCAGGCTTCCAGACAATGGTATTGCCCATCAGCGCCGGCGCAGTGGTCAGGTTGCCGGCAATGGCCGTGAAATTGAACGGTGTCACCGCAAAAACAAATCCATCCAGGGGACGTTGCTCAAGCTGGTTCCAAACCCCCGGCGAACTGGCGGGTTGCTCGGCCATTATCTGCTGGGCGTAGTGAACATTGAAACGCAGAAAATCGATGAGCTCGCAGGCGCTGTCGATTTCGGCCTGCATGGGGTTCTTGCCCTGGCCCAGCATGGTCGCCGCGTTGATGGCTTGACGATGGCGTCCGGCCAGCAATTCGGCAGCTTTCAGCATGATGGCCGCCCGGTGCTCGAAAGGCGTGGCTGCCCAGCCCTTTTTAGCTTTCTGGGCAGCTTTGATGGCCAATTTGACCTCTTTTTCCCCACCTTTGTGATACTGACCCAGCACATGCTTGTGGTTGTGGGGCATCACGCAATCGGCCAGGTCACCGGTGCGCACTTCCTTCCCGCCGATAACCATGGGGATCTCGATTTTTTCGGCTGCCTGCTTCTTCAGGGCTGCCTTCAATTCCTGTTTTTCAGGGGAACCGTCCTCGTAACCCTTGACCGGTTCGTTGGTGGGCACGGGAACTTTGTAGATGGCGTTGGGCATGGGATCTCCTCGGCGGATGAACCGCGGATTGCTGAGGCACATGGTTGACTGCATCAGCTGGAAAAAATCGCAGGATTTCGGCAGGTCAATTGACCCCTTCTCATAGGGTGACGATGGCAAAGAATGCACGCTTTTGCAAGTAGATCGTTGTCCAAAGCCCAAATCCTGTTACATTTGGTGGGGCTAAAAAACATCCGAACAACCAGGACGATGTTTAACCCACTCGGAATATGAACCAACCAAGGTGCGAAACATGATCCAGGCTCCCAAAAACCTGAAAACAATCGAGGCCCACTTCCTCGAACTGCAAAGCATTCACCCTGCGGCCAGTGGCGATTTCACCGGCCTCCTGAGCGATATCACCTTTGCCTGCAAGGTCATCAGCCGCGAGGTCAACAAAGCCGGTCTGGTTGATATCATTGGTGCCACGGGAGATGAAAACATCCAGGGCGAGGTTGTCCAGAAACTGGATGAATTCGCCAACAACGTCTTTTTGAAGTGCCTGGGCACACGCGACCAGGTTTGCATCCTGGGCAGTGAGGAACTGGACGAGCCGCTTTTCATCGACGCCCATAGCGGCAGCGGCAATTACATCGTCGTTTTTGATCCTCTTGACGGCAGTTCCAACATCGACGCCAATGTTTCGGTGGGCACCATTTTTGGGATTTGGAAAAGGAAGTCAAGGCTCAATAGGGTCGACCTCAGTGATTTGCTGCAGGCCGGTTGCCAGCAGGTGGCCGCCGGGTATGTCATTTACGGGTCCAGCACCATGTTCGTCTACACGGCCGGCCACGGGGTTCATGGTTTCACCCTCGACCCCAGCCTGGGTGAATTCCTGCTCAGCCACGAAAACATCACCACGCCGTTCACCGGGGAAATCTATTCCGTGAATGAAGCCTATGAGCCCATGTGGGAGCCTGAGATTCGCGAGGTGGTTCGGCAGATCAAATATGGCCAGAACACCACCAGCAAGCGCTCCGACGCCCCCACTTCCGGTGCCGGCAAATCCACGCGCTACATCGGTTCACTGGTGGCCGACTTTCACCGCAACCTGCTGTACGGCGGTATCTACCTGTATCCGCCCACCAAGAACAAGCCCCAGGGCAAGCTGCGCCTCATGTGCGAAGCCGCGCCCCTGGCCATGATTGCCGAAGACGCCGGCGGTTATGCCAGTGACGGAAAGCAGAATATCCTGGATATCATCCCGACGGAAATGCACATGCGGGTTCCCCTGTACATCGGAAGCCGCGGTGATGTGATGTGGATCGAGCAGATGCTTTCCAAAAAGTAGGATCAGACCTGGGGATCCATCTGCTTCTGAACGCCCTTTTTCTCAATGACCAGCCCCAGAGCCATATTGCCGCATTTTGGTTTGTGGACGCAACCGGCCGGAATGAGAATGGACTGTCCCTGCCGAACCTCGACAGTGCGTCCATCCATCTCCACCTCGATGGATCCTTCGAGGATATGAATGAACTCGTCGCTTTCATGACTATGGGTGATGTAATCGCCACTGTATCGCACGATGAAGCTATGGTACTTGTCGTCGATGTCGGCGATCTCCACCGGCCGGAAAACCTGATGCAATCCACGAGCCATTTTCAGTGTATCAAACTTGGGCACGTTTCATTCTCCTTGTCGGAGCAGCGGTCTATTGTTCGGCTTCTTCCTTCAACAAAGCAGCTTCGTTGCTGTTGGGGAATTGGGTCATCAACTTGCCACCGACATCCCAGGCTTCTTCCTGCCGGTTCAATTCCAACAGGCAGATGCGACTCTTGTACAGGGCCGCCGGTGCAAATTCAGCCGCCGGGTACGCAGTCAACATCTGCTGAAAATAACCCAGGGCTGCTTCATATTGGCCGTCTTTGTAAGACAGATCGCCCAACCAATACATCGCGTCGTCGGCCACTTCGCTGGTGGGATACTTTTCCAGAAATTCCTCGAAACCCTGGCGGGCCAACTCATCGTTCCCCCGGTCTTTGTCCAACAGGGCCATGTCGAAGGTGGCCTTGCCTTCTTCCAGCAAGGGCCCACCCGCTGCGGCCCCGCTTGTGGGGGGTTTGTATTCACCCAAGGTAGGCAAACCCGAGCGGGTAGCCAAGAGGTCCACCCGGGCGGACAGGTCTCGCATGTATTCGGTGTTATCATCCAGTTTGTTCATCAACTGATCAATCTGGGTGGACAATTGGGACAGACTGCTCAATCGCATTGCGCTGGATTCGTCACCGGCATTGCGATCCATGCGAAGCAGTTGACCGAGGGCGGTCATCTCCTGCAAAAGGCGTTTGTTCTCGGCCTTGATCAGGGAAATTTCGTCATGGTTATCCTGAACAGCCACTTCAATGCGATCGAGCTGGGGTGCACAACCGGTCCCAGCAAGCACCACTGCCCCAAACAGGGCAGTGGTCAGCAGGCTGGAAATCAGACGTGGGGCGATCATGTTCTCACCTTAGGGGCGCTCGAAATGAGTGCGCCGGTTCTTGGCCCAGGAGTCTTCGTCGTGACCATAGGCAAAAGGCTTGCTCTTGCCGTACGAGGTTGTCCGCAGGCTGCTGACCGAAACTCCGAGGCTGACCAGGTAATCCCGCACCACCAGGGCGCGTTTTTCGCCGAGTGCCATGTTGTACTCCACGGTTCCGCGCTCGTCGCAGTGACCCGAGAGCATGACCGTAACTCCGGCTTCACGCAGGAGTCGGGCGTTGCTCGAGAGGATGCTCATGGCTTCGCGGTCCAGGTCGTACTGATCGAGGGCGAAGAAAACATCTTCGATACCAAAATCAGCAGGTTGCAGATTGGCGTAGTCGATGGCGGGTTCCGCAGGTACTTCCGGTTCGGGCACGGGCTCTACAGGAATTTCCTCCACCACCTCACCAGAATCCGGTGCAGGGACTTCGGTCTCCACCTCGGCGTTCTTGCTGCAACCGACAAAAAGCATACTCACAACCATAATGGCCACCAAAGTGATCCAAGTGCTTTGGCTAATCCTACTGAAGTTCATGCCGATTTACTCCTTGTAGAGTGGGTTCTATCCGCGGTCCTAGTTGGACCAGTCGGGTGTGGTGTCCGGGTCGGGCCCGAACGTCAGTTGCCGAAAAGTATTCTCGACAACATCGAAAACGAAAAGCTTGAAGACCCCGGAACGATCCGAGGTGAAGACAATGTGCCGGCCATCGGGCGCCCAGCTGGGATCTTCGCAATTTCCCCAGCCGGCACCGGTCAGAACCCTGCGGTTCTCACCGGTGATGCTCATCAAAACGATTTGCGTGGTGTTGCCCTCCCGGGTGGCATAAACAATGTTTTGGCCGTCGGGAGACCAGTCCGCCGAATCGTTGTAGCGCCCCTCGTAAGTGCGACGCCTGCGTCCAGTACCTTCATCATCAATGATATATAACTGAGGAGTGCCTGTTCTGTCACTGGTAAAAATCAATTCTCGGCCATTGGGAGCCCAACTGGGGCTGATTTCAATGCTTTTTGCCACTGTCAACCGTTTGATGATGCGGCCCTCAGGCGAAATCCGGTATATTTCCGGATTTCCTCCCCTGGACAGGGCCAAAAGTAACTCATGACCATCAGGATGCCAGTCCGCACCGTAATTCAGGCCATCCAGCTCGATAATCGGCCGAACACTGCCGGTATGGGTGTTGAGGCTGAACAACCCCTGGGTACCTTCCCGGTAGCTTGTGAAAGCAATTTCAGAGCGGTCCGGAGACCAGCTCGGACACAGATTGAGTGTGCGGTTGGCCGTGAGCTTCAACTCACCCGCCCCATCGTAATCCACGGCATACAGATCAGTTCGAGCGTTGCTACCCCGGCAGAAGGCAATGCGCGTCATGGTGATGGGCGGAGACATGGAAATATACCCGATAACCTGGGCGGAAAAGTGATGCGCGGTGGTGCGCAACTGGGTCGGCAAGGGGCGGTATCGCTTGCTGAAAAGAAGCTGCCGCGAAGGATAGAGCATAAAATTGAGATTGATGGTGGTGGGGACATCTTCCCCCGTGAGTTCCGCATCGCGCAAAGGGCCTTCCACAGTGCCTTCGATGGTGAACTGAAAATCGAGACTGTCACTTTGATCTTCGCTCAGGGCGGTGCGTATCAAGCCACTGAAAATCAGATCGTTGTTGATGACCGACTCAACAAGTTCGGCAGTCTTCACGGAAGCTGTTCCCCCGGAAAGCACATTCAGCATATTGACGAGGATGTCCGTTTTCTCATAAGCCGTTTTGGTTATATCGACGCCCACTTCAATTTGGCCATTGGCAGCCAAGGCTTGATCGACCATGGGCACCATCATGCAAAATGTCAGGCACAACGCCAGGCCGATCTTGACGAGTCCGGTAGGAAAAAATCTCATCTATCACCCGATTCCAGGTTGAAAGTCATGGTCACGCCAAGGCTGTTGGCACCAAAATCGCCGGGCAACTGGGGCAAACGGGTTGATTGCACGGCCCGCAGGGCTTCACGATCATAGACCCCTACTCCACTGCTGCGCACCAGTGTCATCTGCACCACCAACCCGCTGCGTTGAATGGTGAAATGCACCACGCAGGCAATGCCGGCATCGTTTCGAAATCCCATTTGACGGGGATTCCAGTTGCGGGCCACCTGTCCCTCCATGATGGCAAGGTACCAGGCAAATGGAAAATTGGCGTCGGTGCCGGCGATGGCTGCACCGGTAGTCGGGGGAATCGCCGCCGCCGGCTCGGAAACTTCATCGGGCTCGATTTCCTTCGGCTTTTCCTCCCTTGCTTCTTCCTTGGGAGGCTCCTTTTTGATTTCCTTCTTCGGTTCTGGAAGTTCCTTGGGCGGCAATTCATCTGGCTGTTTCGGCTGCGGTTTTGGTGGTTCCAATATTTTTATATCTTCGACGGGTTTTTCCTCCTTGGGTTGAGTCCGGGGCAACTCAACCAATCGCACGCCGATGGTCTTTGGCGTTTCGTAGGTTTTCTGCTGAACCATGTTGCCGAACATCAGCACCAGCCCTAGCGTCAGGGCGTGAATGATCATGGAGAGGGGCAACCCGCGGGTCATCTCAGTCTCCGTCCACCGGCAGGTCGGCCACCAGGCTGAGGTTCAAAAACCCCTCTTTCTCCACGGCCGCCATGACCCTCAGGACAAACCCATAAGGGACCTCTTCATCGCAGCGCAAATACACCGGGACGGTTTCCTTTTGCTCGGCAAACTCGGCCAACAGACCGGGCAACGATTGCAGGGATGCCGTATTTTCCTGAAAGAAAACCTGACGGTTCTTGGTGATGGAAATCACCGGACCTTCCTTGACCAGGGTGTTGCGGGTATCGGCTTCGGGAAGATTGACCTCCACCCCGCCCTGGATGTAGGGCGCCGTGAGCATGAAGATAATCAGGAGACACAGGGTTACATCCACCAGGGAGGTTATGTTGATATCGGCCATGCTGCTGAAAGAACTGCGCCGTCTCATCAGATGGTCCCACTTCCGTGCACATCAGGATGCCGGTGCTGATCGCGTCCCGCGGAACCAACGGCACCGCTGCCGCCACCGGCTCCTTCTTCCAGAATCGTACGCAGACGATCCATTTCATTGCCCACCAAATCGATCTTGCGTACCAGCATGTTGTAGAAAATCACTGCGGGAATGGCCGTGGCCAAACCGGCGATGGTGGTTATCAGGGCTTCGGCGATGCCGGGAGCAACCACGGCCAGATTGGCGCTCTGCATGGCCGACATTTCAAAAAAGGAACTCATGATTCCCCAGACGGTGCCCAACAAGCCCAGAAAAGGAGAGATCGTCACCGCCGTCGAAAGCAAGATGAGGTACCGTTCCAGGTTTTCCAGCTCCAAGTAGGTGACCCGTTCACTGGCCCGCCTGATATCAGGCACTCTTTTCAGCTCATGTGTTTCGAGAATCTGGTTGGCCAAAGGCAGCTCGGTGTGCTCCTGGCACCACCGGACCAGATCCGCCTTGGTCTGTCCGTCGTCCAGCCAGAGGTCAAGTTGCGTCCAGAATAATGCATGACCGGAACGAATGGCCATCAAGGTGCGGGCTTTGTCGGTCAAAACAGCCCAGGACAGGACCGACAGAACCAAAAGGATCAGGAGGATCCCCTTGCCAAAGAAGGTTGAATCCATGACCAATCCCATCAATTCCCCGGGACCGAGCAGGGCAGGCAGCGGGACGAATGACATCCCGAAGAACATTCCTGAGAACATGGCGCTCCTTGGATAGGCTGAGTTTAGTGGGGATTCGGCCGAGCTCCATCATGACCGCATCCATCCGGACCGTCCTTGGTCCGCTAGCGGATGGCAACACCCGCTGGAAATCTGATCTACCCGGGTCCGGGAAAGAAGTTCCCGCCCGCAGGAAAGAGGAATTCTGCTGTTTAGACTTGTCCCTTGAAAACTTTCAGGGAGAAGGCATCTTCAAAATCGAACTTGTCGAGGAAATCCGTCAGGGAGTCCTCCTCACGCTTGCGCAGCAGATCCCGATCCACAAGATGAAAGACAATCCGACCAAAATCCAGGGTATTGTGAACGCCCCAGGAACTGAAAACATCCGGCGCCATTGGGCCGTACCGCTCACGCCCCAGAAGCACAATCCACTCCAGGAGATCCGTACCGGTAATATGCTCGGGTGTGGTTTGGGATTGCATGGCCTGCTCCAGAGCCTCAAGCGCGAACAGGTAGGCCTCGGGGCGGAAGACACCACGCTGATCAGCCAATTCGGTAACAATCCTTTTCAGGTCCGCGGCCTTATTCATGGGCCCCTCCCGGTAGGTGTTCTGGAAATTCATTAACTTATCTTAGTTGCATTGATGAAACTGTCAACAGCCGTCGTCAAATCAAATTTTCATAAAGATCCAGGTACTGCCGCATAATGCAGGAGGCACCGAAGTCCATGGTGGCGTCCCGGCGGGCTTCTTCCGCCATATTTTGGTGCTGATTGTCGTGATTCAGGAGGTTACCGATAGCCTCGGCCATACCTGATATGTCGTCAGGGTCACGCAAAAAACCATTGTGACCATCGATGATGAATTCTCCAGCCCCACCCACGGAGGTCATCACCGGGACAACGGCGCAGGCCATGGCTTCCAAGGCCACCAGTCCAAAGCTTTCGTGCAGGGATGGCAGCAGAAGAATGTCAGCCACCGGGAGGATATCTTCCAGATGATCCGCCTGACCCAGAAAAATCACCTCTTTTTCAAGATCATACCGCTCGACCAAAGCTTTGACCTCCGACATTTCCGGGCCATCACCCACCATCAGCAGGCGCACCTGGTGGTCCTGGCGCAAAAGCTCGAATACCTCCACCACTGCAGAGACATTCTTGACCTTCCGGAAATTGCTGGCGTGCAGGATCAGCTTTTCGCCCTGGGGAGCCAGACGGTTGCGGAATTCATCGTCTTGACGGGGTCGAAAGACCCGTGAATCGACAAAATTTGGAATCACCTCTATGTCATCCCCCACTCCAAAAACCTTTTGGGTTTCTTTCTTGAGAAATCCGCTGACCGTGGTCACGGCATCGCTTTGCTCAATGAGAAAACGGGTGATGGGGAAAAAGGAAGGTTCCTGCCCCACCAGGGTGATGTCGGTTCCGTGCAAGGTGGTGATCACCTTCAGGGTGGTGGGCTTCATCATTTCCCGAGCCAGGAAAGCTGCCGCGGCATGCGGGATGGCGTAATGAACGTGCAGGATGTCCAGTTTGTGGTGCAGGGCAACATCGTGCATGGCCGTGGCCAGGCTCAAGGTGTAGGGCGAGTTGCGGAAAACCGGGTACTCGGGCATTTCTACCTTGTGGAAGAAAATATTTTCGCCATAGGCCCGCAAACGAAAAGGCAAACTGCTGGTGATGAAGTGAACTTCACAGCCGTGACGAGCCAAGTTCAACCCCAACTCCGTGGCCACAACCCCACTGCCACCCTGGTCGGGATAACAGGTAATTCCGATGGCGGGCATTCTCATGAGCGCCACTCCACATCCGGGAAATCATGCAGGACGGGCACCGCGTCGGTGCAAAAGGCTTCGGCGTACTGGCAACCGGCTCGTCGTCCCCAGTTCCGGGCGCGTCGTTGAATGCGCTCCAGGAAGGAGCCGTCGTTGATCATGGTGGGACGCCTCAGGTTTGAGCGCTGGAATTGGCTGGCGTAGCACTGCAGGGAGTTTTCCTTGGTGGCCCATTGTTCAGTCACATCAAACAGCAGTGACGGATTCCCATTGGTGGGGCAGACCGACAGAACTGTCGGAACGATCCACAAGTCGGCGGTGGCCGGAACATCAGCGCCATCTTGCCAACGCAGATATTCAGGCTCGTCTGCAGAAAGTTCCGTCAATCGGGCGAGGAAAGCGGCTCGCCGCACGAGTTCCGCGGTGGCCACATGATCAGGGTGCCGAACCGGATCCGGGGCCGACACCACCCACCGGGGCCGAAAAGTGCGCAGGGCCCAGATCACGGGAATGAGGTGTTCACGATCCGCTGCGTTGACAAAGCCATCGGGCAAGGACAATTGCAGGCGGCCGGTCAGGCCCAGGGTTTGGGACGCCTGGGCGGCTTCAACCCAACGCTCATCAGCAGAGGCATTGGAGCCCAGTTCCCCCCGGGTCAAATCCACAACCCAGACCCGACGACCCTTCCTGGTCAACGTGGCGATGGTTCCACCCAGGCCAATTTCGGCGTCATCGGTGTGGGGGGAAATCACCAGCAGATCGCATCCAAAATCCTGAGCCATCATGAATTTTCACCTTTCCCGGACCACCAGACAGGTTCCTGAACCTGCAAAACATACTCATTCCACCAACCCTCAAGACCACCTTGCAAGTGCTGTTCGCACGCCTCCAGGAGGCAATCGACAAGCCCCTGGCCCCAGGTGGCGACGCAAGGAACCCAGGCCAGCTTTCTTTCCTGACGCCGACCGGCGGGAAAAACCCAGGCAGGTGAATTGGGCCTTTGCGCGTCCACCTGACGCTGGGATTCATTCTGCAACATGGTCTGCACACCCTTGACCCAGCGGCGGGTTCTGCCTGATGCCAATGAGCGCGCCCTTTCGGGTGAAACACCCAGTCGCACCGAGAGCAAAGCCACCAACTCATCCTCGGCTTTGAGGCCAGCACCCAGGGCCCAACTGTGGGCCGCCTCCCAAGCCAGAGGGCGGCTGTGGCTGAAAATATTCAGAGCATCACCGTCCAGATCCGGTGGAACCAGCCAACCGAAAAACCTGGGCACGAGAGGGGCCCGGGGCAGGGCCAGAAGATCATAGGCTTCCGTGAGCTGGGACAAATAGGCCAATTCGCCAGGACCCACCACAACGGCGGCAGGCTTCAACAACCAGTCTTGCAACATGGAACGCAGAAGAACCCCACAGCGCCACTCCGACGAATCCTCCGGGGAAGTAATTCCATCCCAGGGAATCCTGTGGTTTCCTTCCACCCGATATAGAGGACGACGCAGACTGTTGGACCCCAGGGGGGTAACCCCCATTTCATTTACCAAATGAGCAGCCCGCAAGCCGGTTACGCGCCCAAGTTCATCCAATAATGGAATAACACTGTTGTAGAAGTCGGCACAGTGATGGTGAAGACGTGGATCATTTCCCCGCAGGATAATCAGGCCGGAGCCCCGGAAAACCCTCCGGATAAGTAATTCATTCAGCTCAGACAGAGAAAAGTTTTCAACCTTGGCCCGCAGGTAGATTTCCTTGATGTTCCGACCCAAATCGTCGGCGGGATTAAGGGAGGCCAGAACCTCACCAACACGTTGTTCCAAACGATCAAACGGAAGCGTTCCGATCATCGGCTGCCGCTTGTTACCTTCTGGTACGGGACAATGGCTTGGGGCCAGGACGGCTTTCAAGCCATCCCAGATGACCGGGTCCAGGGCTTCGGCGAGATCGTCATCATCATCTCCCAGCCAGAAAACGGGCACCGATGGCAATCCCCTGGCCGAACGAAGCCTGGCCAATGCCACCGTGGTGGCAACCTTGAACAACGAATATAGAGGCCCGCCGCCAAACCCGGGCTGCTGGCCGGTGACCACCGCCCTGGCGGCACCTGAAACCAGGGCAGCCAAATTATTGGCTATTAGTTCACCGTCGGCCGCGTCGACAGACAGGACCTGGGGATCTTGGGCCAATTGTTCGGCATAATATGGCGGAAAAAATTTCTTTGGGGCGTTCTCATCCTGATTCAGGACTTCCTTGAGCCCTGCGGTAGCCTGAAACGCCACCGGCAAATCCACCCCGGAATCATTGGTGGCACCCAGCCAATACTTCCACAATTGACGTTCGGGATACAGGTCCGCCAGTAAAGAACCGGAATTGATGGGAATTGGGAAGGAATTCATTTTTGCGTCTTTGTTTTGCGGTAAACCAGAATCCAACGCTGGCCCTGGGCGAGGTCTGCACCTTCATAGCTGCCGGATGAGGCAACCCGTTCCAGGCCATGGGCCCGAGCCATTGCATCCATCTCCTCCAGAGAGAAGACAGCAACTTTTTCAGTGTATCGCAACCCTTCAAGAGGCAAAGGATTTTCCGCAGTGGATTCCGCTGTGGTTTCCAATGGAAGTAATTCAACATCTTTGCTGACCTGGGAGTCCTCGGTCGAGTAACGGCGGGTCTCGCGAATTCTCATGCCGGCTTCGACCCGCTCCCGGACAAACTCCTGTTCACCGCCAAGTTCCTGGACCACCCGTTCACAATTGAAATAGTCCAAAAACCAATGACCGCCGGAACTGAGTATGCGGGAAACTTCCTGTACCACCACTGCATTGTCCCGCAGGGGACCGAAATAGCCGAAGGCTGTGAACAGCGAGAGCACCGAGTCAAAAGATTGGCCCAGAAAGCCCAGGTTTCTCATGTCACCCCTGACCAACGGTGCACAGCCAAGCCTCTGGCTGGCCAGTTCCAGCAAGGGAGCCGAAAGATCCAACCCCACGCAGGACAAACCGGCGTTCACCAGAAATTCAAGGTGCCGGCCGTCGCCACAGCCCAAATCCAACACGGGTTTTCCGTGAGGACTGAATGGAGCCAGCCTGGGCAACAACTCAAAACAAAGGGCTGCTTCCGCCCTGTCGCGGTGTGCGTAGAGCACAGGATAGTGCGCGCCAAAAGCGATTTCAAACCAGGCATCATTCATGAAATTCCTGTCCCGGTTCGTGGGCCGTTTCACCGGCCAGGGCCTGATTACGCCGAATGATCGTATCGACGGCCTGGGAAAGTTTTCCTGGGAAATCGGGAGTGAAGTGCAGGCCGCGGCTTTCGCGTCGATCCCGGGCACAAAGAACAATGAGCTCCGCCAGGAGGCTGATGTTGCGCAGCTCCACAATATCCGGATTGACAACACTCTTGCGGAACAGCACCTCCACCGTATCGCGAATTTGACGCAGGCGACCCAGGGCAATTTCCAGACGATCGCGATCCCTCACAATGCCCACGTAATCCCACATGATGCGCCGCACAGAGTCCCAGTCGTGCTCCAGGACCATGATCTGCGGACCCGACGCCTTGCTCTCTGCCCCCAACACCGAAAGATCCAGTTGAAAGCTGTCGGCGCTGATGACGGGCTCCAGTTCCTCCATGGCGGCGCTGGCCCGATCCGCAAAAAACACAGCTTCCAAAAGGCTATTGCTGGCCAAGCGATTGGCTCCGTGAACCCCTGAGCAAGCCACTTCACCAATGGCGTACAAACCCGGCAGACTGGTGCGTGCAGCAAGATCGACGGATACGCCACCGCACATATAATGGGCAGCAGGCACCACGGGAACGGGTTTACCGGCCATGTCCAACCCGAACCTTGCACACTGTTTTACCAAATTGGGAAAACGCTTTTCAACCCTTTCCCGCCGCAGGTGTCGAAGGTCCAGAAAAACACAGGGGTCACCGCTGATTTTCAGCTCCCGGTCGATGCTTCGGGCCACCACATCCCTGGGCGCCAGGTCCTTCAGGGGATGATACCGCTCCATGAATTTTTCCTGGCGATCGTTGATCAGCACCGCACCCTCGCCACGGACGGCTTCACTGATCAAAAAACTTTTGGCCTTTGGATGATAGAGGCAAGTGGGATGAAACTGGACGAACTCCAGGTTGCGCAACTGGGCCCCCGCCCGGAAGGCCATGGCCAGACCATCGCCTGTGGCAATATCCGGATTGCTGGTGTAGCTGTATACCTTCCCGCAGCCACCGGTGGCCAGAACCACCGCGTCGGCCAGAAAAGCCCGCCGACGGTGGGTCTGTCGGTCCAGCACCACACAACCCACGATTCGCTCGGCGTATTCGTCCGACAGCCCCACCTTACTGCCGGTAAGCAGATCCAACCCCATGTGGTTTTCATCCACTCTGATATTTTGATTGGCCAGACAGGCTTCCAGCAATCGTCTTTCAATCTCCCGGCCCGTCAAATCCTGGCAATGCAAAACCCGCCGGCGGGAATGCCCGCCTTCCCTGCCGAGGGCAAATTCATCTCCATCGGACCCCTCTTCCTTGCTGAATCGAACCCCGTAGGAGAGCAGTCGATCGATCAAACGTGGCCCGGAAGCCACCATTTTGCTGACGACCTCATCGTTGCACAGGCCATCGCCTGCGGTGAGGGTGTCGTTAATGTGGTGGGAAAAATCGTCCATGGGCGACACAGCGGCAGCGATTCCACCCTGAGCGTAATTTGTGTTGCTCTCCCTGCTTTCCTTTTTGGTTACAACATTAACCGTGCCCTGCTCGGCCGCCAGAAGGGCAAATTGCAGGCCGGCAATACCGGAACCAATTACCAGGCAGCGGCTGATGAAGATGTCATTTCCGAATGGGGACGGCATCCATTTCCTCCAGGGTCAGCAATAACACGGGATTGCCACGTCTGATGGGCAGATTAAAAACAAAATACGCTAAAGTGCCAAGGCATTTGGGGCGATAATACTCATGACAATAGAAAATTACCCTCACCCAGGACATATGTCCACCCGGAGGATTGTACCGTGAAGCGCCGAAACCTGATCTTTGCCCTGACCATGACTGCCCTGGTGGCGGTCCTGGCCGGTTGTTCAAATCACGACGGAAACGAATGGAAACGTCTGGTTTGTGAAGTTGAAAACGTCAACAATGGTTTCCCCCTGATTTCGGCATACCTGGACGTTGGTGCCGACAGCGAGGCAGGTACGGCAGACGACATTTACACCATTGATTGGGTGCCGGTCACTTTTTACGCCAGACCCTACAGCAGTGCCATTGTTCTGCCTGAAGACGGGGTCTCCAGCTGGTTCCATGTCACCAGTTACGACGTTATTTGGCACCCCGGGCCAGGAGCCCCGGTGGAATTGACGGATTTCAACATCACCAACGCCCTGGTCGAAGCCAGAATACCTGTGAATGATCGTGGTTCAGTCAATGTCCTGGTCGCAGACAGGGTCATGAAGGAACAACCCTGGTTCCGCGCTCTGTACGACAATCCGGGGACCAGTTTCACGGCCGCCTGTGAGCTGAGATTCCATGGCAATGAAACCGGGAATTCGGAAGTTGTGACCATTGAAGGTGGATTCATGGTGACTTTCTACGGGGCTGTCAAAATGGACTAATCCACTATTTGACCAGAATTTTCCAAGCGCTCAACCAACCATTGGTTGAGCGCGTTTGATTTTTCCCAGACCAGATCCATGTCCAGCACCAGGACAGGCCGCGGATCGCGCCACAAGGTTGCTAGCTTGATCCAGTCTTTGACGGTGGTGACCAGGGCAGTGGCCCCGGTGGAATCCATTTCCCGGAGAATTTTTACCAGCAAGTTGTTGGAATAGACCGCGTGGTCCCTGCAACGCAGAGAGAGCACAATCGGCTGATTCAGGCATTGATGGGCCGAAGCCTCGAATCGATGGGGTCGGGCAATGCCGGAAACCAGAGCCCAGCGTTGCTCATCCTCCTCTTTGACCTGCCCCTGCACTTGTCGTAGTTCCACGGATCGGCTGAAAGAAAACACTGGTTGCCCGGACCTGCTCTTAACCGGTGGGCATGGCCCTCCTTCAATGATAAGGGCGGAGGCTCGCTTGGATCCCCGAGCCGTCTCCCTCCAGGGTCCCAAAGGGAAGACGGGACCGGTGACCGGCTCCAGCAGGTCTTCTCCATTTTCCCGACAAATATGCCAGGAATCCAAAATCAACAAATCAAGATGCCGGGCCAAGCCACCTGTTTGGTGGGCGTCCTCCAAAAGAATCAATTCCGGCTGGGCCGGAAGATGGCGGATAAAATCAAGTCCCAGGGGACGATTTCGGGCCTGGATCACCGGCCAGGATAGGTCCGCCAGACGGTCAGCCATCATGCGGGCTTCATCACCGGCCATGTGGTTCTGCGGTTGAACAATCAGGGGGCCGACAAGGGATGAACCGTAGCCCCTTGTAAGAACAGCGCCCTTGATGCCGGACGCGGCCAGATCCCTGGCCAAGGCCATCACGACGGGAGTTTTCCCAGTCCCCCCCAAAGCCAGATTCCCCACCGAGACCAGCAAAGGCCCCGCTCCCGCCCGGGGGCGACCCGATACCCGATGAGTCAAAATCCCATCGACCAGACTTCCAACCCAACCTCCCAAAAAACCGGGAGGCGTTGGTTGATGTTCAGGACGGGCAAAACGACGCACCAGCAAGGGTCGGTAATCAACGATTTTCACATCACCCTCCTGTCCCGAGTTGGAAGAAACCCTCGAGTTGCTGTTGCAGCGCCTGGAACTCTTCATCACCGGCGTCGGCGGCAACCTTTATCACCGGTCCAGTATTCACATGAATCCTGCTGAAAAGATATGGGACTTCGGTTCGATCCCAGGTTCCTAGAACAATGGACGGCTGAACCACCGGGCGCAGGGGAACTATTGGCGCACCGGTTAGTTTTGCCAGTTGAAAAACTCCCGGATGAATTTCGCCAAAAGGCCCCTTGGGACCGTCCACCGCCAGACCGATGTGGTGGCCTGCCTGCAGGGCCCCCCTTAGATAAACCAGTGCCCGGCCCCCATTCTCGCCGGTGGCCCCCCTGATAAAATTGTAATCTTTTTCACCCAGGGTTCGCACCAGAATCAGGCCGTCATCACTGTTTGAAACCAGCAGTGTCGGACGAGCCGGTCGCACATAGAGAATGGAGCCAATGATGTCGCGGTGCAGACAGGCAAAGATCACAGGCCCATCGTTCAGGGGCAGGTCGGAACTTAGGGCCGGGACAGAAAGGGTGAAGCGCAAAAGGCGCCAGGCAAAGGATGCCAGCAGAAGCTTGATGTTTTGCCGACTCAACTCAGGAACCCTGGCCTGCAAGGGCATCGGTAGTCGGATTATCAAGGCCCAGCATGGCCCGCGCCGTCCTTTGCCAAACTCCTGCCTCACCACATTGCTTGCGCAATTTGCGCGCCGACCGATAGAACTGTTCTCGCTCGGAAGGGCGTGAGACCCAGCGCAACAAATCCCTGGCCATAGGAAGGGGAGCTGCATCCTCCTGGATGTGTTCCCTGACCATTTCTTCATTCAAGATGATGTTGCTCAGTCCAATAAATCTGGACCGGACCAATCTTCTGCCCAACCAATGGTTGAAACTGCCTGTCTTGTATACCAACTCATGCGGAACACCGGCCAGTGCTACCTCCAAACTGGCGGTGCCACTGCATACCAGTGCCAAATCAATCTTGGGCAGAAGAACCTTCAAAGGAGCCTGGGATATATCGGCGGCAACATCGAATATCCCCGCCAAATCGATGGGATCAACACCGGGCGCGGCGCTGACCACGAACTTGGTCTCACGGTCAACCAGATGCCCGCCAAGGGCCTGACTGGTCACTTTCAGCACCGGTAAAAGGTGTTTGAGCTCCTGCTGGCGGCTACCGGGGAAAATCCCGATGGTCAGGACGGAGTCTCGGTTACTCAAGACTTTTTCCCGGCGTCCCATGTGTTTCTCAAAGGAAAAATCCGATCCGTAGTCTTCCATGAGAGGGTGCCCCATAGGAAAAACATCCAACCCGCGCGATCTGAAATACTCTGCTTCAAAAGGAAGGATCGTGCCCAAGCGGGATATCCGGGAGCGAAAATTCGAAGTGCGCCAGCCTCCCCAGGCCCAATGCTGGGGTGCAATCAGCCAGAAAACAGACAAGCCGCTGCGGCGAGCCTTTCGCCCCAGGTGCCCATTGAAACCAGGAAAATCGATGGGAACAAAGAGATCCACACCCTCTGATTTCATGTGCTTGACCAGTTTGCGGCGGATGCGAAAGATTTCCGGCAAGGCACCAAACACTTCACTGAACCCCATGACTGAAACATCGTCATAGGACTGAACGACTTCAGCCCCGGCCTTGACCATCTCCGGTCCACCCATGGCAGTGATCCTGATGTCTGGGGAAAGAGACCGAAGAGCGGCTGTTAAAGCCGCTCCGTATCGGTCCCCGCTGGCTTCGCCGCAGGATATGAATACATGCTTAGGCATGGTGCTCAAGTTAAACCTACCGCACAATCCCTCGTTCGGAACGACGGATAAAAGCCATCAACTCTTCCAGGCGAGGTGTCAACTGACAATCCACGGCCATACGATCCATGGCCTGGGTAACGTTAAGCCCGGAGCGGTACAAAAGACGGTAGGCTTTTCTAAGATTGAGAAGCTCCTTCTCATCGAAGCCCTGCCTCTTCAGGCCGATGCTGTTGATTCCGGCAACTTCAATGGGATTTCCGGCAACCTTGATGAAAGGGGGAACATCCTGGGGCAGTCGGCTCGCGCCACCCACAAAAGAGAAGGTCCCCACGCGCACAAATTGGTGAACCGGGGTCATTCCCCCGATGATGGCGTTGTCACCTATTTCCACGTGCCCGGCCAGATTAACGGCATTGGCCAAAACAATGTTGTCATGCAGATGGCAATTGTGGGCGATGTGCACATAGGCCATCAGCAGGTTGTTGCTGCCAATACGGGTTTGATCACCCTCACCGGTGGCCACATGAACGGTGACATATTCCCGGAAATCGTTGTTATCCCCGATTTCGACAAAAGTTTTTTCACCGGCGAATTTTTTGTCCTGGGGTTCGCTGCCGATGGCGGCTCCATGAAAGAACCGGTTCCCTCGACCAACGGTTGTATTGCCATCAATCAAAACGGATGAGCCGATCACACAGTCCGGTCCGATGACCACGTCAGGACCAATGACTGAATGAGGCCCAACCTTGATGTTGTGGCCCAACCTGGCTGAAGGATGAACCACCGCAGTAGGATGGACATCCGGTTCACGAACAGGTCGAGGCCCAACAGCTCTTTTAATTTTAATGGGATCCAAAAGTTTACTCCTTGTGAGGACAGCTATCTGTCTACAATGGTCGACATTAGATCAGCCTCGGCAACCAAAGTGCCGTCCACCCATGCCGTACCCCGCATTTTGCAAATCGGTCCGCGTAACTTGACCAATTCGAGTTCGAAACGCAACTGATCACCCGGGGTAACCGGGCGTCGAAAACGAGCTCGGTCGATCCCGCTGAAGTAAACAAGTTTACCTCGGGGATCGTCCACACTGCTCATGAGCAACACACCACCCACCTGGGCCATGGCTTCGGTGATCAAAACCGCAGGCATGATGGGGTGACCGGGAAAGTGCCCTTGAAAGAAGGGCTCATTGATGGAAACGTTCTTAATACCCACAACAGTCTTGCCGGGTTTCAAATCAGTTATCCTGTCCACCAGGAGGAAAGGATATCGGTGAGGCATTATCTCCATAATGGAGGCAATATCCCAGAAATCAGCATTTCGCGGTGGGTAAATGCGCGGCATGCGGCGTTCGGAATTGGCCAGCAAGCGGGTGAAACCGACATTGGTAGCGTGGCCGGAAAGCTTGGCCTTGATGTGCCCTTGAATCGGCATCCCCAGCAGGGCAAGGTCACCGACCAGGTCCAGGATTTTATGTCGCACACACTCGTCGGGAAATCGCAGCTTCAGCCCACCTGCGATGGTACCGTTGTCGAAAACCAGGGCGTTCTCCACCGAACCGCCCATAGCCAGGCCCATCTGGCGCAATTGGTCCACATCGGACATCATGGCAAAAGTTCGCGCAGGAGCGATTTCTTCCCTGAAAGTTTTGGAATTCAGGTCAATGGTAAGTTTCTGGAAACCAATCAACGGGTCGTCGTACTGCACCTGAAAGGTGATGAGGAACCTTTCCGCCGGCTCACCAGTGATTTCAACATCTCCTTTACCCAACTTGATCGGTTGATTGATTTTATAGAACACGGCAGGCAGGCCCTGTGAACGAATCCCTGCTTCATCAATCATATCCACATAACTGAGAGAACTGCCACAGGCGGGAACCGGAGGTTCTCCCCCTTCAAGGGTGATTTCGCAGTTGGTGATGCCACAACCCGAAAGAGCAGCCAGCATGTGTTCAACGGTGTGGATTTGCACGCCATCCTTGGTCAGGGTTGTTGCCCTGACCAGATCTTCCTCGTTGGAAACATTTTCCACCACAGCCTTGATTTTCACCGGCTCATCATCGGGACCGGCCCCTGGAACAATAAATACAATCCCAGTGTGGGGAGCTGCAGGAGCAATGGTCATACGAGAATATTGACCTGAATGCAGGCCAATACCTTCAATAGTAACACTACTGTCGACCGTTTTTTGCAACCAGAGCACCGGTTGCCTCCTTTATTGGTCTTTTCCTAACTGGGTTTCTTCCAGTTTCCGGACCCGGCGGATCAGTTCGGGCAGTTTGCGCAAGGCGCTGAAAAGCCTAAACGATTCTTTAACATCAATAGCCGGCACACCGAATACGGTGGCTCCGGCTGGAACATCCTTGAACATACCTGATTTTCCGGCAATGCGGGCCCCGTCACCAATGGTAACGTGGTCTGAAACTCCTACGAGACCTCCAATGGACACACCATTTCCAATGACAGTGCTGCCACCAATGCCACAATGGGCACTGATAACGCAATGATTACCCACTTTCACATTGTGTCCCACCTGGACCAGATTGTCCAGCTTGGTTCCCTGTCCCACGACTGTTTGCCCGGTGGTGGCACGATCAACACAGGACCCGCTGCCGATCTCCACATCATCCTCAATAATGACGATGCCCACCTGGGGGACTTTCTTCAGTCCCGAACGACCCGGCAGAAAACCAAATCCGTCGGTGCCGATGCATACTGCGGTGTGCAATATCACCCGATCTCCAATCCGGCACTTTTCCCTAATGGCTACCCGGGCATATAGTTGACAGTTCTTACCCACTTCAACATCCGGCCCCAGGGTCACATGGGAAGCCAGGCGGCTACCCTGTCCGACAATGCAATCGGCACCGATGACACAATAGGGTCCTATGCTGGTGGCCCGAGAAACATCGGCGGTGGGATCCACCACTGCTGTTTCGTGGACTCCAGGCGGGAACACCCGGTCCAGGGGAGCTTGAAACCGCTCCAAAAAAATAGCAAACCCTTCGTAAGGGTTTTCCAGTCGAATGGCGGGCAAGGAACACTCAAGACCTGGCGCGATGATAACCGCCGAAGCTTTGGTGATTTTCAGCTCCTTCAAAAAGGCCTTACCGGATACAAAAGTCAGATCTCCGGAATGCGCATCAGCCAATCCGGCGGCCCCGGTGATTTCAGGGTCAGCACTGCCTTGCAGTTCCCCCCCCAGCAACCCGGCAATTTCACTCAGCTTCATGGAGGCCATGCCATTTCCCATTTTTTAAGCAAGGCCCCTTACCTGAAGGCAAGGGGCTAATGCTGAATTGGTGTTTCAACCCTAAATTTCGCTGGATTCGACCAACCTGTCAACCATAAATCACATCTAGTCTTCACCCTTTGCCAGGGCACTCAGGACATCGTTGGTCAGGTCCTGGTCCGGATCGAGGTACATGACGTTGAGAGTGGCGGTATCAATGATCAGTCCATACCCCTTTTCCTTGCCCAACCGCTCAACGATGGTTTTCACCTGGTCGGTGATCGGAGTTATCTTGGCGTTGAACTCGGCTTCGGCCCGTTGTTCGATGCCCTCCTGGAACTGGAAATACTCCGCCTTCTTCTGCTCAAAGGTCTGATATTTAGCCCGCAGGGCCTCTTCGCCAAGAAGCAACTTCTGGCTCTCGATTTCTTCCATCAGGTTGGTCAGTTCCTTTTCCTTGTCGGCAACTTCCAACTCGAGTTCCCGCAGAAATTTCTGGTACTGGGCCTGGGCATCCTTGGCCGCTTCATATTCTTCAATGATCCGGCGGGAGTCGATAACCCCAAAAGGCTTGTCATCGGCCACAGCAAGTCCCGTGATCATTGTTGAGCTGACAAAGACCAAGGCCAACGCCATCCAGATCAACTTTAACTTATTGGGGTGCAACATTTTATCCTCCGGCCTGTAATTGGCCATTTCCGGCTGGCAATGTCCCTGCATCTAGAACATGCTGCCAATGGTGAAGTGAGGCTCCCAGGCGGGGCCTCCCAGCCTATCAAATCCGTAACCGTAATCAAAACCAATGGTTCCCATCATGGGAACCTCGACCCGGATACCGAAACCCGCTCCCTTGCGCATGTTGGCAAAGTCGGCTTCCTGGAAACTGTTCCAAACATCACCCATATCCAGGAAAGATAACAGCTGGATGGATTTGGTCACAGGGTAAAGCAACTCGGTGTTGAAAATAGTGAAGTAACGGCCCCCGATAAAGCTGGGATTGCCCCGAGGCACTACTTCCAGATCCTTGTAGCCACGCAAAGGGTACCGACGGTTGCCGCCGAGGCGGTAACGTTCCCAATCGGGAACTATATCTGCAGAATTCAAACCGTGCAAAAGGCCGAAGAAACCCCGCAGATGAAGGGCAAAACCGGCCGGCATTTTCTGATACAGGCTGTGCGAAAGAACATGCTCCTGAAAATCTATCTCCCCTCCAAGGGGGCCGCCGGCCAATTCAAAACTGTAACTCGTTTTGGAACCCCGGGTGGGAAAGAAGGGACTATCAGTGCTGTTCCGGTTCAGGCTTATGCGGATGCTGCTCTTGGCTTGAGGCCAATTGATACGGTCCAGACGCTGAAATGGCAAGTCACTGGTGCCCAAGCTTTGTTCCAGGTCATCAAGATAGGCCACATAACTGGGGCTGAAATTGGACAGCCTGGTTTCACTCAGCTCGTAGCGCAGGCCGATCCGGCTGAAACGGGTGCCGGGAATTCGCCGTCCCAGGCGGAAACTGATTCCCCGGATACGACTCTCATAGAAATCATTAAAATTGTATTGGTAGCGATCAAAAATGTCGCCCCCGACAAGGGTGGGCGTACCCATGAACCAAGGCTCGGTGAAACTGAGGTCAACGTAGCGACGACGACTGCCGAATTGCCAGGTTAGCCCAATATTCTGGCCCTTGCCCCGGAAGTTGGTTTCAGCCACCTGGATGAAACCGCTGGCGCTGGTTTCGGCGCTGTAGGCCATACCAAACATGAACTGGCCGGTCTGCTTTTCCTTGACCTTGAGAATCATGTCGACGTCACCATTCTTGGTGGGGCGAATATCAGGTTGAATGTCCTCAAAGAAACCGGTCTGGAAAATGTCGCGGATGGTGGCCTGGATGCGCCTATTACTGAATTTCTCCCCGGGAAAGATGCGCATTTCCCGCAGGATGACCTTGTCGTAGGTTTTCACGTTGCCGCTGATCTGAATATCGTGAATACGAGCCGGCTGGCCTTCGATAAAAGTGAAGTTCACATTCACCGTGTGGTCGACAATGTCCCGGTTGGGCTCGACGGTGATGTAGATGTAACCCTCGTTGGCATAAAGCTGCTGGAGGTTGTCCAAGGTCAGGAGGTATTCATCCTCTTTGAAAACCCTGTCTTTGTTGATCCAGATCTGTTCGGCGATGAGAAGATCGTTGAACACCGAATTGCCCTGCCAACTGACATCCCCGGTGGTGTACAGAGGCCCCTCATTGAGGTGAACCACAATGTCCAGTTTTTCCGGATCTTCAGTTTGAAAGTTGAGCTCAGTCTTCTCGATAAAGGCATCCAGATAACCTTCATTCCGACACTTGTTGATGATTCGATCCTTGTCACCCTCGAAGTCATTCTTCTTGAATGTGCCACTGCGTAGAAACCCGCGGGTGCCCTGTTCCATTGCGTCGCGCAAATCCCCCTCGGAAATATTGTGGTTGCCCACAAAGGTGATGGTCTGGACCTTCACCTTTTTACCCTCGATGATGGTCACCATCAGGTCTTCCATGTTGTTGGTGTCAACCTGGGTGCTGTCGGTGTGCATGGCCACGTTGTAGTAGCCCTTTTCGTAATACAATTCCTTCAGGGGTTGCAGGTCGCGGTTGATGGCGGCGGGGTTGGCAAATTGTCCCACATGAACGGGGAAGGCCTCGCGCAGGTCGCTGACCTTGACCTTATCATTGCCCTCGAAGTGTATGCTGCGAATGCGGGGAAACTCAACCAGGTTGATGGTCAAGCGAATTCCCCCGGGAACATCCTGGGCGTAGACATAAACATCGGAGAACTTTTTGGTAGCAAAAAGAGCCCTGATACCCTGAGCCGTCAGATCCCGGGTCAGCAGTTTACCCTCCTCAAAACCAGACCAGGCCAACACCTGTCGGTCCCCCACGGTCAGGGCGCCGACAACTTTAATCTCCTGGATGGTAGGGGGGCTGGCGGTTTGGGCCTGGGCACCGAAGGCGATGGCCAAAACACAGACGACCACGCATAGTCGCAGGAAGGGCTTCATGTGAAGAAAGAAACTCCCAGAGTCCACTTGATGGGTTAAAATTTGAGGCAAACCAAAAATCCTTATCGGGCATTCTTGTCAGACATCCGTGTCAGGCCGCGACATCGAAATTCCAACCCCGATAGGATTGTGAAGTTCCGGTGGTGGAGACAATAATTAATTAGCCCCCAAAATAGGAAAAAGAAAGGGAATTGGGAAGATTAAGTTGTATTGAGAACAGGATAAGGGCCGCCCCATGGGCGACCCTTGCACTATCCGTCGATAAAGTGAAAGATCATGTCCCTGGATTCAGGGACTTGATTTCTTCCTTGGGAATGGACAAAAAGGTCAGCTCGCCCCCTTTGACACCGACAAGCAGGCTGCTTTTACTTTTGATCTTTCCACGCAGCAACTGCTCGCTGAGAGGATCCTCCACATACTTCTGGATGGCACGACGCAATGGCCGCGCTCCCATCAGCGGATCAAAACCAACATCGCAGAGCATATCCTTGCAGTCCTGGGTGAATTCAAATTCGATCTCCAGGTTGCGAAGACGGTGACTGACATCTGCCAAGAGGATATCAACGATCTGGTCGATTTCCTCCCTGCCCAGAGAATTGAAGGTGATGATTTCATCGATCCGGTTCAGGAATTCGGGGCTGAACGTCTTGCGCAAATCGGCATCGATGTTGCCCTGGATGCGCTGATTCTTGTGCCCGTTCTCATCACTGCCGAAACCGACACCGCGCACGCCGTGGGTTTTGCGGGACCCGACGTTGCTGGTCATGATCAACACCGCATTGCGAAAATCCACCGTGCGGCCGAAGCTGTCCGTCAGCACGCCATCGTCCAGAACCTGCAGCAGGATGTTGTACACGTCCGGGTGGGCCTTTTCGATTTCATCCAGCAAGATGACGCAGTAGGGTTTCCGGCGAACCTTTTCGGTAAGCATCCCGCCCTCGTCGTACCCCACATAGCCGGGAGGCGCTCCCACCAAACGGCTCACCGAGTGTTTCTCCATATACTCGGACATATCCACGCGAAGCAGGGCAGACTGATCACCAAAAAGAAATTCGGTAAGGCGGCGAGCAACTTCTGTTTTCCCCACGCCACTGGGACCAAGGAAAATGAACGATCCAATGGGGCGTTTGGGGTCGCGCAAACCGGCTCGGTTGCGGCGAATGGCTTTGGAGACGGCTTCGAGGGCCGGCCCCTGACCAATGACCCACTTGCCCAACTCCTCCTCCATACGAAGTAATTTTTCGGTTTCCTCTTCTTGAACTTCGGAAACCGGAATACCCGTAATTTCGGCGATCACGGTGCAGATAAGGCTTTCGGTCACGGTGGTGGTGGGATCGCTTTGTTCTGAATTCCAGTTCTTCTTGAGATCCTGGAGTTTCTTCTTGAGACCTTTTTCTTCATCCCTGAAAGAGGCCGCTTTCTCAAACTCCTGGGCCTGGATGCTGCTCTCTTTTTCGGTGACCACTTCGGCAATGCGCATCTCCAGTTCCCGCAGGTCCGGCGGCACAATGGTCATGGAGAGTCGGGCGCGACTGCCTGCCTCATCCATGATGTCGATGGCCTTGTCAGGCAGACTGCGCGAGGAAATGTAACGATTGCTCAGAAAGACGGCAGCCCGAATGGCGTCGTCGTCGAATTTCACACGGTGGTGGGCTTCGTATTTGTCTCGCAAACCAAAGAGGATCTCAACACTGTCCTCTTCGCTGGGGGCATTCACCGTCACCACCTGGAACCGGCGTTCGAGGGCGCCGTCTTTTTCAATAAATTTCCGGTACTCATCCATGGTGGTGGCGCCAATACATTGGATTTCACCCCGACTGAGGGCGGGCTTCAGCATGTTGGAAGCATCGATGGCACCTTCGGCACCGCCGGCACCCACAATGGTGTGCAGCTCATCAATGAAAAGTATGATTTCTGGATTCTCCCTTATTTCGGCCATGATCTGTTTGAGGCGTTCCTCAAACTGGCCGCGGTATTTGGTACCCGCCACAACACTGGCAAGATCGAGAGTCACGATTTCCTTGTCACGCAACAGGGCAGGAACGTTGCCCTCGACGATCTTGGTGGCAAAACCCTCGACGATGGCGGTTTTTCCCACACCAGGTTCTCCAATGAGCACAGGATTGTTCTTTTTGCGACGACTGAGGATTTGAATGCAGCGATCGATTTCCATGGTCCGGCCAATAGTGGGATCCAGTTTACCCTCTCGCGCCATATCGGTCATGTTCCGACCAAACTGCTCAAGCACGCTGTTTTCTTTCTTCTCTTTTCGCTTGCGACGCTTTTGCATCTTCGGCGCATCATCGCCACCAAGGCTTTTCATGACCTCGCGTTTGACTTGTTCATGGTCGGCCCCCATCTCACCGAGGACCCTGGCAGCGACGCCTTCACCTTCACGGATCAGGGCCAAGAGCAGATGCTCGGTGCCCACGTAGTTGTGGTTGTGAAGCCGGGCTTCGTCAATGCTCAATTCAAGAACTTTTTTGGCACGGGGAGTGAAGGGGATTTCCCCAATGCTGACAGGACCATTGGGAGCTGTAACACTGCTCTCCACAGCCTTTTGAATCCTGTCAAAGTCAATGTTCAGATGACGCAAAACATTGGCTGCCACGCCATCGCCCTCGCGGACGATGCCCAGCAACAGATGCTCGGTACCGATATAATCATGTTGAAGACGACCCGCTTCGTCCCGGGCCAGAAACAGTACTTTTCGCACGCGCTGTGTGAATCGGTCATTCATTCGATTGCGCCTCCAGTTGCATTTCAGGTCGCTTTCCTGCTCGACCGCTCGGGTAGATTCCGGATAATCCCGGAACCTTCGAATCCCCGTCAATGAAAATATACTTTAGCCAAGGCACGGACGCCACACCCACGGGTCCACCTCGCGAAGGGCTCCGTTGATTTCTATGTTTCGCGCATTTTCAAGGGTACTTGATGGCAATATCCACCCTAAATCAGCAAGTGTTGGGCCAGAGAGCTAAAATTCGGAAAAAATGTCCCTAAGGAGATTGGCACGAGCTTCGATTCTTTCGACATTGGCCAACCGGCGACCGGCCTGGGCTTCAAGATGAGCTGCTTGGTACTGGATCATGGCACGATTCAAGATGGCAAAATCAATACCCGGCAACATGCCCAGACCGATGCCCAGACGAAGGTGATTGAAGCGATCGGCACCCTCCTGTGACGTCATCAGGCGCGCGTGCTGCAAAACAGCAAGACTGCGCCGGGCAATATCTTCCAGTCCCAGGGAATCATTGGCAAAAAGTTGCTGACGCGCCGTGCGCTCATGAAGTAGCACTTTTCCCAGGTGGAAATCAAAATTACTGGCAATTTCGGCCTCATCCCGCCCCATGGTCACCAAATTGTAAATCAGGAAAATGGCCCCCCGCACTGCCGCCCCACTGCCGAAAAGTCCCCGAACACCAAAGCGCAATTGCCGCAAGGCGTTAAGAATCTTGTCAATTTCGCCGCCAATCACCAGGCCCGGCAAGTGAACCATCACCGAAAGACGCAATCCGGTGCCGGCGTTGCTGGGGCTGGCCGTCAAATAGCCGAAATCATCCTGGAAAGCAAAATCCTGGGAAATCTCGAGCTTTTCTTCAACCTGCAGAAGGTCTGACAACACCTCCTGTGGTTGGAATCCCGACTTGCAAACATGAAGCCGCAAGTGATCTTCGCCATTTATCACGGCGTTGGCATAGCCCGAGGAGGAAACCACCAGATGCCGATGATCAGCCTCGGCCGAGGATCTCGTCCCCGTCAAGTGCTTCTCGCGCAGCAGGGCCTGTTCTCCAGGTTCCAAGGCGGCCAGTTCCAGGGACCACCCCGGCTCCAGGATTGAAGAGGCATTGATAGCGGCCAACAATTCTTCACTCACGGTTTTCCGCACGGAGACCGTAGCCTGATGAGGAAATTCATAGGCTGATAGATTGCGCGCCAGGCGTCCGCGAGTGCTGATCACCATATCGGCAGCCGGACCGGTGGCATCCAGCCAGGACAGGGTATCGGAAAATGGCTGACTGAAAAAAGAGTTCACGATGCTCCTGTCCTTCCCAACTTCAGATTCCGGAGCAAATCCCGTTGGCGGGCGGCTTCTTCAAAATCTTCCCGGGCCACGGCCTTTTCCAGAACAATGCGAACCTTCTTGATGGCTGCCAGCTGGTCTCCATCTGGGGAACGGTGCAGGGGTGATTTTCCCAGATGCAAAGCATGACCATGAAAACGGGCCAAATGAGGCATGAGAGCTGAGCTGAATGCCCGGTAGCACCGGGGACACCCCAGCAGGTTGGTCTCGCGCCAGCGATTCAGGGCGTAGTCGCAGGAGGGGCAAGCCGTTACCGGAAATACAGAAGTTGATTCATCGGGTTGCTGAAAATCGTCCCCCAGGAAGGAAGCCAGGCTTTCGGAATCCGTCTGGCTGGATAAATCGGCAGGAAACGAATCCGGACCATGGGTTTGCCGCCTCAGGGAACAGCGGGAACAAATCCAGAGGTTGCGAACTTCTCCATCGACAATTTCGGAAAGGTGAACAAAAGCTTCACTGGAGCCGCAATCCTGGCATTTCATTTTGCCTCCCTTGCAAAAGCAGTGGAAAAGTTACCTCAAGGATTCGGACTCAACAGGATTCAGCTTGCCATCGACCAGCTCCAGCACAAGATCGGCTATTGCGGCAAGGCGTGGGTCATGGGTGACGATGACCAGGCTGGTGCCCTCGCTATCCCTCAAACCAAACAACATTTCGCCCAGGCGGCCACCGATTTCCCTGTCGAGGTTGCCAAAAGGTTCGTCCGCCAAAACAATGGCCGGTGTATTCATGAAAGCCCGTGCCACGGCAATGCGTTGCTGTTCTCCCCCAGAGAGTTCTCCTGGTAAATGGGCTGCCCGGTCAATCAAGCCGGTTGTTTCCAGAAAATACTCGGCACGCTGCCGGATTTCGTGAGTGATGGGTCCGAGACGCCGGGCCGGCAACAGGAGGTTTTCAAAAGCCGTAAAATCAGGCAACAGCATGTGGTTCTGAAAAACGAAACCGATGCGCCTGCTCCGCCAGTGATCCACCACCGACCGTTTGCCAAAATCCAGGACTTCGCCCCGGTAACGAAAATGCCCGGTGCTGGGATGATCCAGGGAACCCAGGATGTTGAGCAAGGTGCTTTTTCCCGAACCGGAAGCGCCCATCACCGCCACGGCCTGCTCCTGCTGCAAAACAAAATCAAGCCCATCCAGAACCTTCAGGGGGCCGGTGGGGCGGAAAAATACCTTGCTTATTTCCAAGGCTTCAAGCAAGGGTTCCGTACCGCAAGAACTACTCATAACGAATAATCTCCACCGGTTTGAGCCGGCTGGCTTCATAACTGGGCCACAAACCGGTCACCACTGAAATAATCAGGGTCATGACCACCACCGCTGTGAAATCCGTCCATTGAAACAACACTGGAACAGTATCGAGAAAATAGACATTCCCGGGAATCGGCAGCCCGAATTTTTTCAACCCGCCAATCCCCAACAGCCCAATGGTGCTGCCGACGATGCCACCCATAACCCCCAGAAAAATGCTGTTGACAAGGAATATGCCCAGGATTTGGCTTCGGCTGGTGCCCATGGACATGAGGATGCCAATTTCCCGCCGGCGCTCACCCACCATCATGGTCAAAATGCCGACGATGTTGAAACCAGCAATGAGGATGATCAGCGTGAGCAAAATGAACATCACACCTTTCTCCATCTTGATCCACTTGAAAAGATCCTTGTTGAGGACCATCCAGCTGCTGGTGTAGTGATGGGAAGGCAGAGTTTCTTCGATGCGATCGGCAATGATATTGGCCTGCATCAAATCCGTCACCTGCACTCCCAGCAGAGAGGCACCGCCATGGCCGTAGTCGAAAAAGTCCCTGGCAACACCAATATCAATGTAGGTGAATTGGCTGTCGAATTCGTACATGCCGGTTTCAAAAAACCCAATGACGACGAATTTGCGGCTTTCAGCTTCGATACGGTCCGCTTTGAATTCACCTTTGGCCGTTGTCAGTACCACGGTGTCGCCGATGGCCGCGTAGAGATAGTTGGCCAGGGCACTGCCCAGAATAACCCGCGGCACCCGCCCGCCTTTCAGTCCGGCCAGGATTTGCGGCACCGGCAAGAGGTATTTACTCAGCGGTTGCACCGAGTCGACCAGGTCAGGTTCGATTCCCCAGACCACGGCCCCCTTGTTGCGGGTATCACCAAAGCGTTGCCCTCCAGTGACGATGGCTTCCTTGCGGATAAAGGGGGCCACCCCCAAAACATCCGGATCTTCGCCGACCAGATCCATCAGGGCCCCAAGATTGGTAAAACCTTCCGGAGCCGAACTGTGCACCGTCACCATGGGCATATTTTCCACAAAGGTGCGGCGCATTTCGGCTTCGAAACCGTTCATCACCGCCAAAACGATGTGCAGAACCGCCACTCCTATGGTGATGCCGATAATGGCCAAAATGGCGCTGCGGTTGAGAAAACCGCTGCGATTCCGACTGAGGAGATACCGCCGGGCTATGTAATAGGCGAATTTCATCCTACTTGTGGCCGCCTTCAGGTCGCATGTGCGGGAAAAGCAATACGTCGCGAATGTTGTTGCTGTCAGTCAAAAGCATCACCAACCGATCAATGCCCATGCCCATGCCCCCGGTCGGTGGCATGCCCTGCTCCAGGGCCTCTAGGAAATCTTCATCGATGGGCTGAGCCTCTTCATCCCCCGCCTCGATAAGAGCTTTCTGGTCCATGAAACGACTGCGTTGTTCGCGAGGGTCGTTCAATTCACTGAAACTGTTGGCCAGCTCAAAACCAGCCACAAAGAGTTCGAACCGTTCCACCAGGCCTTCAGACTCGCGATGGGCTTTGGCCAGAGGCGACAGTTCCTTGGGATGATCCATGACGAAGGTGGGCTGTATGAGGCCGGGTTCCACCAGTTCGCTGAAAAGCTCGTCCAGGATTTTGTCCCTTCCCATGGTCTTGTTCAGGGAGATGCCCTTGCTCTTGGCCAGTTCGGCAACTGCTTCGTCCGATAGCGTCATCAAATCCTGGCCGGTTTTGTCCTGCAGGGCATCCATGAATCGAAGGCGGACAAACGGTTGGTTGAAATCAATCTCCAAATCACCGTAAGTCAGCTTGCCTTCATCGCCGAAACGGACCGCCAGGCGACGGATCATGCGCTCGGTCAGATCCATCATGTCCTGGTAATCCCAGTAGGCGGCGTAACATTCGAGCATGGTGAACTCGGGGTTGTGGGTGCGGTCCATGCCCTCGTTGCGAAAATCCTTGGCGATTTCGTAGACCTTTTCGAGGCCACCGACAATCAGACGCTTGAGGTACAGCTCATCGGCGATGCGCATGTACAGGGTCATGTCCAGAGCGTTGTGATGGGTCACGAAGGGTCGGGCGGTGGCTCCGCCATACAGTGGCTGAAGCACCGGCGTTTCCACCTCAAGGTAGTCCTCGTCGTTGAAGAAGGAACGAATATCACCAATTATGGCGCTGCGCATCTTATACCGTTCACGACTCTCCAGATTCATGGCCAGATCCAAATGACGCCGCCGGCTCTTGTTCTCCAGACTCATATCATGGAATTTCTCGGGCAGGGGACGAATGGCTTTGGCCAGAAATGTAAAGTCCTCCACCTTCACCGTCAGTTCATCGGTGCGGGTACGGAACAGGGTACCTTCGACGCCGATCCAATCACCGATATCAATCAGGCGCTTGATCATATCGAAGCGCTCTTCTCCGAGGTCGTCCTTGCGGAAATAAGCCTGCAGCGTTCCCCATTCATCACTGATGGGAGCGAAGATGGTCTTCCCGGTGCCCCGTTTGGCCATGATGCGGCCCGGAAAACGGACTTTGGCTTCGGATTCCACCAACTGGGGCTCGGCCGCCCTGGCTTGCACACTGTTGTGGGTCCGGTCGTAGCTGTAGGGATACAGCTCAACCTTTTTGCCCAGTTCAGCCATTTTTTCCAGACGACCTTCGATCAGGTGATGGGGACTTTCCGGTTGGTTTTCATTGCTCGGTGTGCTGGCCACAACACTTCTCCTTGTTGACGGATTCAAAGGACTGTTCGATTTCCTGGTCAATTGTTGATCAACGTGATCGGGCACCCATCCAACGCAGGTAGGCGTCGATGAAACCCTCAAGGTCGCCGTCCAGAACGGCGGTGGAGTTGCCTGTTTCGTGCTCGGTGCGGTGATCCTTCACCTTGGTGTAGGGTTGCAATACATAAGATCGGATCTGGCTGCCCCAGGCATTTTCCATTTTTTCCGCTTCAATGACGTCGCGTTCCCTTTGCCGTTCATCCATGATTTTCTTGTAGAGCTTGGCGCGCAGCATGGTCATAGCGCTCTCGCGGTTACGCAGCTGGCTGCGTTCGCTCTGGCACTGCACCACGATACCGGATGGTTCGTGGGTCAGACGCACGGCGCTGTCGGTTTTGTTCACATGCTGGCCGCCGGCTCCCTGGGCGCGATAGGTATCGACCCGAACTTCGCTCATGTCGATTTCCACTTCCACGTCGTCGTCCGCCAGGGGGTAGACAAAGACCGAAGCAAAAGAAGTATGACGACGACTCTGGGAATCAAAAGGACTGATGCGCACCAGGCGATGCACCCCGGATTCACTTTTGAGATAGCCATAGGCAAATGCGGCGTCCACTTCCAGAACAGCACTCTTGATACCTGCCTCATCTCCGGATTGCAGATCCAGGGTTTTGAACTTGAAATCCTGCCGCTCAAAATAACGGGTGTACATGCGAAGGAGCATCTGGGCCCAATCCTGGCTTTCGGTGCCGCCGGCTCCGGGATGGATCTCCACTACCGCGCCCCGACTGTCATCTTCCCCGCTGAGCAGAAACTGGAAGTCCAACTTTTCCAGCCGTTTTTCCAATTTCAGAACGCCATCCTGGACCTCGGCTGCTGTCTCCGGGTCGTTTTCTTCCTGAGCCATTTCAGCCAGAAGTTCCAGTTCTTCTATTTGCTCTCCTGTCTCTGTCAAAGGCACAATCCATTGTTTGAGAATCGTTGCCTTGCGCAAAATGCGCGTTGCGTTCTCCTGGTTGTTCCAGAATTCAGGCTCGGCTTGTTGTTCTTCCAGTTTCTTCAGATCCTTGCACTGGCCTGGATAGTCAAAGACCCTCCTTGAGGGCTTCAAGACGTACCTTGGCTTATGAGATGCGCTCCAACCATTCCTTCACGATACTCTGCTCCTTGTCCACCGGTGCGGACTTTATAGGTTTTCATCCTTCAACAATTCATCAACCGCCCGCCTCAAGGCATCCCGATCGTTGTTGTTATCCAGGATCACGTCAGCAGTCGGCCAAAAAACTTCCAGATATTCCTGGGAGCCCATTCGATCATCGACCTGTCGAGCATTCAGATCTCGCTGGCTCATCAGTCGCTGCCGCCGCAGATCATGATCGGCAACCACGGAAATCACAAGATCAACAACATCCATGGGCGGCCACAAAAAATACACGGCGGCCTCCAGTACGGCAAGGTTATGCTTTCCATGGCGGGAAAGATCCTTGAGGCGGGATAGTGCCAAGGCCACCAGCGGCGGATGAGTCAGGGCATTGAGGCGTTTCATCGCCGTAGGGTCGCCAAAAACCAGGCCACCTAGTTTACCACGATCAACAACGGTATCCTGCCCCTGCTGCCGGACAAATTTTTGGCCAAATTCCCGGGCGACTGCCTCAATGATGGCCGGGGCTTCCAGCACTTCATGTCCCAATCGATCGGCATCAACAATAGCGGCACCCCGTTCGGCCAACAAACGGGTAACCGATGATTTTCCAGCCCCGATGGGCCCCGTCACCACCCAGGTTTTCATCCGTGGGCCTCCGACCAGTTGGCGCCCTGGTGCATGTCAACCACCAGGGGAACATCGAGCTCCAAGGCCCCTTCCATACCCTCCCGCACCATGTTGGAAACTTCTTCCAGATGATCGCGGGGTACTTCAAACACCAACTCATCGTGAACCTGCAACAGGAGCAGGGCTCCCAGGTCGGCCTCATCAAGGTTCTTCTGGATGCGAAGCATGGCCAGCTTGATCAAATCCGCGGCCGTTCCCTGGATGGGAGTATTGACCGCCACTCTCTCTTGAAAACTACGGATGCGTGGATTGTCCGAAGTGATTTCCGGGAGCAGCCGGCGGCGCCCCAACAGGGTCTCTACACAACCATCGGCAATGGCCTGCTTCTTGGTCCTGTCGATGAAGGTCCGCACCCCCGGGTAGGTTTTGAAATAGGTTTCGATAAAGGCGGACGCTTCTTTGGTGCTGACTTTGATCTGCCTGGCCAGGGCCCGTGCACCCATGCCGTAGATAACGCCAAAGTTGATGGCCTTGGCTCGACTGCGCTGTTCCGGGGTGACTTCCACTTCGGGGAGCCCTTCGATGAGGGCCGCCGTCCTGCGGTGCACATCAACCCCATCGGCAAAAGCTCCCAGCAAACCAGGATCCTGAGCCAAATGGGCCAACAGGCGCAGTTCAACCTGACTGTAATCCGCACTCAGAAAAACACTGTCCGGATCACGGGGTATGAATGCCTGCCGAATGAGCCGACCCAGTTCAGTGCGAATGGGAATATTCTGCAGATTCGGATCGCTGCTGGACAAGCGACCCGTAGCAGCCACTGCCTGGTTGTAGGAGGTATGAATCAGGCCCGTTTTTGGATTGGCCAGGCCCGGCAAAACTTCCACGTAGGTGTTCTGAAGTTTGGCCACCTGCCGGTATTCCAGAATCAAGGCCGGCAAATCGTGGATATCCGCCAGGGCGGTAAGGACCGATACATCCGTGCTCCAGCCGGTGGTGGTTTTCTTGATTGGCTTTAGACCAAGTTTTTCAAAAAGAATCACCGCCAGTTGCTTGGGGCTTTGTATGTTGAACTCCTCACCGGCCAGTTCATGAATCTGTTGCTGCAAATGGGCCAGCTCTTTTTCAAACCTGGTTTTCAAACCGGAGAGGAAGGGTTTGTCGATGAGAATGCCGTTGCGTTCCATCTTCAACAAGACGCTGGAAACGGGCATCTCCAAGTCATGGAAAAGCCCATGCAAGCCGGCCTCTTTCAATTGAGGACCCAGAATCTCGTAAAGTTGCAAGGTGTAATCCGCATCTTCGGCGGCATAGAGCGTCAGACGATCAGGATCCACACCCAGAATATCCTTGAGTCGGTCACCGGAGGGAAACAGCTCCTTGAAAGGCATCATGCGGTGGTGCAGGTGGTCCATGACCAGGTCATCGAGACCATGGCCGCGTCGACCAGGATCCAGGACGTAGGAGGCCAGCATGGTATCAAACCGGGGTCCACCCAGCGGCATGTCGGCACCCAGCAGAATCCATTCATCGTATTTGAGATTTTGCCCGACTTTCAGGTTTTTTGGACTCGCCAGGACCGGAGCCAAGATTTTTCGCACTTCATCGACACGGTCGACCTCCGCTCCCAGGGGGAAAAGGGTGTCCATGCCACCCATATCGCCAGTCTCATCGGCTTCACGCCACCGCACCGGAATATAGGCGGGAGCAACCTTCTCACCTCTGGTGTTGAAACCCGCCAGACACAACCCGACCAGCCGGGCGGTGTCGGTGCGCAGACTGTCGGTTTCGGTATCCACGGCCAGGGCAGCGGCCGGATCCAGCAGGGCCAGCCAATGTTCGATTTTATTCGTGGTATCCAGCAGGCGGTACCCTCGGTTTTTCCTTTTTTCCAACCAGGAGAGTTCTTCAACTACAGCCTCAACCGGAGAATTACCGGGATCGGCATTCTGCGTGTCCCCTCCAGAAAATTGAGGGAATTTTCTGGACAGTTTGCCGGCGAATTCGATAACCCGTCGCAAGCCCAATTCCCGGAGCAAACTGGTGACTTCGGAGCTCATCGGCAGGGTGGTTTTGAGAGCCTCCCAATCGAGGTCAACATCCAGATCCTTTTTGATGATGAAAAGATCCCGCGAGAGATAAACCTGTTCACGGTTTTCCCCCAAAACCCGTTTGAGTCTTGGAGTCAACTTGCTGGACTCCAGCTTTTCGTAGAGGTGGTCCAGGGAACCAAATTCGCGAATCAGTTTCAAGGCGGTTTTTTCACCCACTCCCGGAGCGCCGGGGATGTTGTCCGCAGAATCTCCGGAGAGAGCGAACACATCGATCATGTCTGTGGGCGTCAGGGCGAATTTCTTTTTGATATCTTCTTCGGTCATGGCGGTGACCTGGTCGCCGCGATGGCCGGGCTTCAGCATGCCGATCCGGTGGTCCAGCAACTGCATGAAATCCTTGTCACCCGTGAAAAACCAAACCCGGTCCGTTTGGGCGACGGATTGTTTGGCCACCGACCCCATCACATCATCGGCCTCCACCCCCTGCTGCTCCAAAACAGACACCCCCCACTTGGAGAGCACCTCCCGCAGACGAGGCAACTGGGCAGCCAGTTCTTCAGGCATGGGTTTGCGGTTTGCTTTGTAGTCGGGATACATCTCGTGCCGGAAGTTCTTGCCCTTCATGTCGAAGACCACTGCCAAGTACTCCGGTTGATGTTGCTCCACAAGACGCAAAATTCCATTGAGGAAACCAAAAACCACCGAAGTGTGCTCTCCATTGGGAGCCGTCAGGGGGCGTCTGGAAAAAGCATAATGGGATCGGTAAAAGAGGGCGGAGCCGTCCACAAGTATCAGCGACACGGTAGTTCCTTTCCCGAACAAACGGCTAATGAGTGCAAGACAACATATGGTCGCTTTAGAGGTAAAGGCCGTTGGCTTGGATATAATTGGCCACCGCCGGTGGCAAAAAATCACCAACGGGATCACCGGCAGCCAACATAACACGGATTTCAGTGGATGACATCCTCTGGTCGAAATCCGGATACAGAAGAAACGAGTCGCGGTGCCGGGGCGGAATCTTCATGGAATGACCGTGCCGGCCCAGGACCAGGATTTTGGCCAGGGAGAGAATTTTTTCAGGCTTTTCCCATTGAAAAAAATCGTCCACGTTGTCTGCACCAAAAATCAGACGCAAGCAAGATTGCGGATTCAGGCGATGCAGCTCTTCGAGGGTTTCCACCATATAGGATGAACCACCCCTCCGTATTTCCAGGTCATCAACCCGGACTTGCCCGCAATGGGCAAAGGCCAGGTTGGCCATCTTCATTCTGTCCAGGGATGATGCAGCACTTTCAGGCTTGAACGGCGATCGGAAGGCGGGAATAACCAGGACCTTCGACGCCAAATCATTTTCCAGGACATATTGCGCCATGGCCACATGTCCGTTGTGAACCGGGTCAAAGGATCCACCAAGAACCGCCAGTTCCATGATCAGTCTTCACCGTCGGCTAGATCCTCGTTCAACTTGCGCAGGGCACTGCGGGCAGACTCGTTGTACTCGCTGTCAGGATAATCCTGGATCAATCGTTCGAACATTTCCTCAGCGAGGTCATACTCTTCGGTTTTGAGGGCACCTTGTCCCCGCTCCCAGAGCACTCGATCCAGAAGGCGGCTGTTGGCTTAATCCTCCAAAACCATTCCCAAGGTCATGACGACAGCTTCGTATCTTTTCAATTGATGGAAGACATGAACCTGTTTCAGGCGCTTCAGCACCATCAGATCACTGATATCGCGCATGGTGGAAATCACATCATCCATGTGTTTGGATTGGGGATAGGTTTGACTGAATTTCAGAAATTGCAGGCGGGCCTCGTGAGCGCCGGTGATGTCCCGTTCAACCCCGCCAACCTGCCGGTAGTAGGCATTGCCCTCTTGAAACATGGCGTCTTCCACGCGGTCACTGGTGGGGTAGTCCTTGGCCAGAATCTGAAATTCCACCACGGCCAGAGGATACTCCTCCATGTTCATGTAGGTCATGCCTTTTTGATACTGGGCTTCGGCTGCCAGGGTGTCGGTGGGGCTGTGCCGGACAAAAGCCTCGAGGGAGCTGATGGCTTCCGGGTATTTTTCCTGCTCTACGAAAAGCATTCCCCGCTCATAGGAACCGGCTGGATAAGGATTGCCGGCACCACAACCGGACAAAACCAGGACGGCCAGAACTGAAACAAAAGCCATCAAGAAAATGACCAAACAGCGGCCCTTAGCCAATTTGATTTTCACTGAATCCTCCCCGGGACAAAGCCCGGTTGATTTGAACTAATCGCCGGTGTTGGAAAAATAGACAGCCACCAGGCCAGCCAGCGTCCCCAAAACAATGAGCTCTTCCATACGACCTTTCCAGCCGCTTTCTGATATTTCGGCCGTGGTGAATTCATAGAGTTCGGAATCCACCATTTCGAAATGATCCGAGGAAATCCGGTCACTGAATTGTCTCTGGATCCTTTCACTCACCAGAACCCTTCCGGAATTGGCCATGACCAAATCAACCCGAACAGTAACTTTCAGTTCGCGGTCAACCCAGCGCCGCCACAAACCAAGGGTGCGGCCGACTTCAGGGTACTCCAGCTCCACCCCATGCACGTTGAAAGAATAAATGCAATCCACGGCGGCTTGCCGGGCGGGGTCTTCATCTTCCAGATATATTTCATAGCCCAGCCCCCCCAACACACGCACCAGAGCGGATTTGAACAGCGTGTCCTCGGTCTTGGTGCCATTCTGAACCAACTGCACGGCGGCAGGTGGCGCTGGTAAAACGCGGGCAGTAGAAGCGACGATTTCCGCCATGAGAGCTTCGGTGAGCCAGATATTGGATCGAACCGTATCCGGTTCGGCAATCGAGGGCAAGCCCAGGGGGCCGGCACCGGTGGTCGTCTTCTCAAATTCATCGGGTTCCCCGGCCAAGACCGACCACGGAGCAGCCACCATCAAGAGGAGGAGAAATAACAAGGCAGGCATGTTAGCCCTGAATATTTTTGTTTCCCAATCGGATTTCTCGGTGAAAAGACGGTTCATCTTTCCCCTGACCCTTCGCTGCTGCGGGAACTGCTCACTGGCAGGGCCCAAGTGTCGTAGGAGGTGGCAGCCCGGAATTCTGCTGATAGCCACTGGCCCGGTTTCAGGCTTTTCCCGGGCAACATAACCACTCCATCAAGATCATAACCGTAATGATAACTCCGCCCGATAGCCACTGGATCGGAGTATTGCACCAAGTCCCAGGCTTGCCTGTTTTGTGAGGGATCCAACCAGTGGGCCTCGTCCAGCGAACGCAATATTTCCAATTCAGCCGCGAAGTCCGCATTCGAGGGATCAAAAACCGTATCGACCACCACGTCGAAAACACTTCCCAGGCGAGAGCTCTGCCGCCGCTGGGAAATCTCGGATTGCAGATCCATTATCAAGGCTTCGCGATCATAAATCAATTCCATCGGAACCATGTCCGGCATTTCCGCCGCCGGGGTCCCCTTCTCGGGAGAGTAACGGTAGGTCCCGAGGTGGTCAAATTCCACTTCCGCCAAAAAATCGGCCAGGATTTCTACGTCCTCGTCTTCTTCGCCAGGAAAGCCCAACAGGGCAGTGGACCGCAGAACCAGCTCCGGATGGTGTTGGCGAAGAGTGGTGAAAAATCCAGGGGAAGATTTGCTCCCGCCGGGTCGTTTCATGGCTTTCAGAATGCGTGGCGAGGCGTGCTGAATGGGCAGCTCCAAATATGGTGCCACTTTTTCCAGATCCAGCAGACGCAACAGGTCATCGGTGGTAACCAAACCTGAATACAAGTACAGCAGGCGGATGTTCCGCAAACCTTCAACATCATTCAGGGCGCTGACCAGACCCAGCAGATTTTCCTCGGTATCGCGCCCGAAGTCGCTGGTATTCTGGCTGACCAGCTGGATCTCGGTTACACCACGGTCCACCAACCCTTGCACCTCTCTAACCAATTCATTCACCGGGCGGCTCATTTGACGTCCCCGAATCAAGGGGATGCGACAGAAAGTGCAGTTGCAGTTGCATCCTTCGCCGATCTTGACAAATGCCAAATGCCCAGGTGTCAGCAGGGGACGATCCAGCATGCCGGTGTAATTGGCATCCATGGGATCCGAGACGATGGGTTTGTGCGCCATGGGGAAAGCATCGATGTTGTCTTTGGGGAATTTGATTGCCACGCCAGAATCATCCGACCTTTCGGGTTCACCAATACAGGCCGCCACAACCCGATCGAACTGCCCAACACCGGCCACCACGTCAACACCGGGAAATTTTTTCTGAATCAGGTCGCCGCTTTCCTGGTACCAACAACCGCACACCACCAGGGTTTGATTTGTTTTGTAGTCGATGAGAGCCTGCAGGGTTTCTTCACTGTCACTGCGGGCGGCCTCGATAAAGCCACAGCTATTCAAGACCCATATATCGGCCTCATCAAGGTCATTAACCGCCTGGACCCCGTGCAAGGCAAAACGACCCAACAGGGCTTCCGAATCCACCAGGTTCTTATCGCAGCCGAGGGTTGCGCAATAAACTTTCAGTGGAGATGCGGGTTGGATTTCCCGGCTCATCCCTGTCCCTCCCGGGCCTCGGGAAGGTCTTCGGGCCCAATCAGGACATCACGCGCCTTGCTGCCGGTAAAGGGCCCCACCACTGCGGCTTCTTCAAGCATATCCATCAACCGGCCCGCCCTGGTGTATCCAATGCGCAAACGACGTTGCAGCAGGGAGGTGGAGCCACTCTGGTGCTGAACCACAATGCGCATGGCATCTTCATAGAGGTCATCATCACCGGTATGCATCAAACCGCCTTCAGGCTTTTCGTTCAGGCTGATTTCATCGGTGGAACCTGAATATTGCATCCAGTGCCGGACGATGGCTTCGCACTCGTCCACGTCTATGAATGAACCGTGCACCCGCACGGGCAAAGCCCGGCCAGGCTGCAAATAAAGCATATCTCCGTGGCCCAACAGCTGCTCGGCGCCCTTGGTATCCAAGATGGTGCGGGAATCATTCATCTGAATCACCCTGAAGGCGATGCGACAAGGAATGTTGGCCTTGATAACACCGGTCAGAACATCCACGCTGGGACGTTGGGTGGCCAAAATCAGATGGATGCCCACGGCCCGGGCTTTCTGGGCCAGGCGGGTGATCAGGTCTTCCAGATCCTTGCCAAGCTGCAGCATGAGGTCAGCCAACTCGTCGACAATGGTCAGGAAGTAAGGCATGGGTTCGGTTACTTTTTCGCCGTCGTCACCCACGACTTCGCCCCGGGACACCTTGTCGTTGTACTGCTGAATGTTGCGCACGGAGCACTTGGACAGCGTGCGGTAACGATATTCCATCTGGGCCACCATCCACTGCAAAGCCTTGAGGGATTCCTTTGGGTCAGTGACCACCGGCAACAGCAGATGCGGAATGCCGTTGTAGACATTCATCTCCAACATCTTCGGGTCAATCATCACCATGCGCAGGGTGCTCGGGTCGTTGGTCAGCAATAAATGGCAGATCAAGGCATTCAGGCATACGGACTTGCCGCTACCGGTGCTGCCGGCCACCAAAAGGTGGGGCAGGCTGGCGATGTCGATGGAAACAGGTCGTCCAACCACATCCTTGCCCAGAACCACCTGAAGGGGTTTGCGTTGGTCATTGCCCACCAACTCGATGACTTCCCGCAGGCGCACCATTTTGGCCACGTGATTGGGAATTTCAATGCCGACGGCAGCTTTGCCGGGGATGGGCGCTTCCATGCGGATGGTACGCGCCCGCATGGCAAGGGCAAGATCGTCCGTGCGCTGCACAATTTGGTTGACCCGGATACCATGACCCGGTTGGAATTCAAACGTAGTGACCACCGGACCAGGTCGGACATCCTTGACTTCGCCTTCGACCCCAAAGCTGCCCAAGGTCCTCTCAAGCAGATCAGCGGCAACATCCATTTCAGCAGTGGAGATGGTCGAGTTGTCCGGATCCGCAGGAGTCAGCAGGTTCACCGATGGCAGAACAATGGGGCCTCGGGCCTTGCGGGGCTTTTTCCTTTTCCTGACCGAAGGCGCCGTCTCGGACTCCCCACTGGGCAAAGGAGCTTCGCCCTCTCCCATGTATTCTCCTGATGCCCCGGCAAGGACCAACTCTTCAGTGTCCAGACCGGGGTTTGTCTCCGCAGGTACTACGGGGGCATAAATCACCGGAGTAGAATGATGGCGCCGGGGTTCTCTGGTCAGTTCGTCGTCATGATCGGCAGCCGGCTGATCTTCCGAAGAGCTCTGCCGAACCAATTCCTGTTGTTCGCGGTCTTTTTGACGGTTGATTTTATCTTCGGCCCTTGAGGCCTTGCGGTTTTCAATCCACAGGCCAAGGTCCTCTAAACCGTCCTGCGCAAAATGATACAATGCTGCCATGGGCCAAACCAGGACTTTGACAAGTCCCAGACCCGCAGCCATCAACCCGCGCCCTAGATTTCCCAGGACGGGAATCAACCAGCCAAGCCAGGGTTTGAAAGCAAAAACCAGGGTGACAACCAGGAGCAGACTGAGGAAGATAAGGCTACCGATGGTACCGAAAAGCGATTCAAAGCCCTTGGCCACGTAAAAACCAACAGCCCCACCGAGACGCGCCCCGTGGTCCTTTAAAAAACTGACTCCCGGTTGGGCCAGCCAGCTGGAAGTGACCACCCACAAGGGTAGGGCCCGCAGGATCCAGGGACGCAAAATACCGGGTCGGCCAATTAGAAAGGTCAGGCCCGCGGCTCCCAGAAAAACAGGAAATGCCCAGCACCAGATATCACCAAAGACGATATGCAGGGCAATTCCCAGAAAAGAGCCGACAATACCACCAGGATGATCCGCTTTGGACAGCGGGACAGGTTCACCGCCAGTGAGAATTTGCCACCAGGGCCCAACGCCACCCACCACGGACAATCCCAGAAATGCTGCAATGGCCAACAACAACAATCCACTGAGCCAGTCGGCCTGATACCAGGGTCGGCCTTTTCCGTTACGCTTTTTCGCTTTTCGCCCGGACACGCAAGCCCTCCTGCAGATGGGATAATTCCTCTTCCAGGAAACTTGTCGTCGCCTTCCCCTCCAGGAAGACCGGATTGTCCAGCACCTCGAGGTGGAACGGCGTGCTGGTGGGCAGACCTTCGAACACACACTCGGTCAGGGCCCTTCGCATCCTTGCGACAGCTTCCTCACGATCTTTGCCATGGGTGATGATTTTGGCCAACAGCGAATCATAATAGGGAGGCACCATGTAGTCGGAATACACGTGGGTGTCCACGCGGACTCCCGGTCCTCCCGGGGCATGATAGTAAAAAACCCGGCCGGGGCAGGGCATAAAGTTTCTTTCGGGGTTTTCAGCGTTGATCCGGCATTCGATGGCGTGGCCCTGAACCTTGATGTCATCTTGGGTAAAATCGAAGGCCTCACCGGCAGCCACCCGGATCATCCACTTCATCAGATCCACCCCGGTGACCATCTCGGTGACGGGGTGCTCCACCTGGATTCGGGTGTTCATCTCCATGAAGTAGAAACTGCCGTCTTCATGCAGCAGAAACTCCACGGTACCGGCGCTACGATAGCCGACAGCTTTGGCCAGCCGCACGGCTGCATCCCCCATGCGTTGGCGCAAATCATCGTCCACCGCAGGTGAAGGCGCCTCTTCCAGAAGTTTTTGATGACGTCGCTGAACAGAGCAATCCCGCTCACCGAAATGCAGCATGTGGCCGTGACTGTCACCCATCAACTGCACTTCCACGTGCCGGGGATTGACCAGGTATTTTTCGATATAGACGGCATCGCTCACAAAAGAGGCCCCCGCTTCGGTGCGGGCTGCCACATAATTGACGCGCAGTTCATCTTCGTCCCGGGCAACGCGCATGCCTTTGCCTCCACCCCCGGCGGTGGCTTTGATGATGATCGGGTAGCCAAATTGTTCGGCAGCCAAAGCAGCCTCTTCCACAGTATCGACCAAGCCGGTACCGGGCACTACCGGCACATTGGCGGCAATGGCCATGCTCTTGGCGGTGGCCTTATCCCCCATTTGACGAATTACGCCAGCCGAGGGGCCGATCCAGGTGAACTGGTCCTCCTCGCAGATTTGAGCAAATTCGGCATTTTCGGCCAGGAAGCCATAACCGGGATGGATGGCTTCGGCTCCGGTGATCTCCGCCGCAGCAATGATGTTGGGAATATTCAGGTAACTTTCAGCACTGGTATTTTTCCCCACACAGACGGATTCATCCGCATATTTCACATGCAGGCTGTCGGCATCGGCGCTGCTGTGAATGGCCACACTTTGCACACCGAGTTCACGGCAGGCACGCATGATGCGAAGAGCGATTTCGCCCCGGTTGGCAATGAGGATTTTATTGAACATGCAGACTTCCTGTCCATTTAACGAAACAAGATACCGTCAGGTCGGCAGCCCCACAGCGACCGCATTCCCGGCACATGAAAATTCGATTTCATGCTCGCTTTGTAGAACATCAAAACGAGAAGCCATATTTTGGCCTCCCTGAGTGACAATATCAAGTGAAATTGGTCACCGAGACGACCATTTTCATCTTCCTGGTAAATTGTCTGCAGGATCAGATACTGGAGATTTCCTGATTTGAATCGCTGGTAGGTTTTTCAAAGCGTTCCCAGGTGGTATCGCTGCTGGCTTGAATCCCCTTCACCCGAAGAGCAAATTCATGCGGATTCGAACTCGCGTGGGTGGCCCCATCCAAATTGATTTTACCTTCTTTGTAGAGCTGCATCAGGGACTGGTCAAAGGTTTGCATCTGGTACTGGACAAAACCCTCCTGAATGGCCTGCCGAATCATGACAGTCTTTTCCGGTTCCCGGATATATTCGCGAATGGTTCCAGTAGCAATCAGGATTTCCGCAGCCACGAATCGATTCAAACCGTCGGCATCTGCCACCAGCCGCTGGGAGACAACCGCCTGCAGGGTCGAAGCCAACAGGAAGCGAATTTCTTGATGCTGGTGCGGGGGAAAGAACGAAATGATGCGACTGATGGTTTGTGTTGCATCAATGGTATGCATGGTGCTCAGCACCAGATGCCCGGTGTCGGCTGCCGTCAGTGCAATTTTCATGCTCTCGGCATCACGGATCTCTCCGATGAGAATAACATCAGGATCCTGTCTCAGGACATGCTTTAATGCGTCGGCGTAACTACCTGTATCACAACCTATTTCCCGTTGACTGATGATGCTCTTGCGATCCCTGTGCAAAAACTCGATAGGATCTTCGATGGTGATGACATGGCGTGCAGATTCACGATTGATGATGTCAACGATGGACGCCAGGGTTGTCGATTTGCCACTGCCCACGGTCCCGGTTACCAAAACCATCCCACGAGGCTTCATGGCCAATGTTTTGACCACCGATGGCAAACCGAGTTCCTCGGTGGTTTTGATTTCCACTGGCACATGCCTGAAGACCATGGCAACGCTGCCCCTCTGAACGTAGAAATTGGCACGGAAGCGAGCCACTCCGGGCACCCCGAAGGCAAAATCGATTTCACGCGTATTTTCGAAGACTTCCCGTTGGGCGGGAGTCAGGATTTGCTGGGCCACCGCGACCATGTCCTGAACCGAAGGCGGGCCGTATTGGGCGTGAATCAGGGTTCCGTTGATGCGCATCACTGGTGGCGTAGCCACTTTCAAATGCAAATCACTTGCTCCACGGCTGATCATTTCCTTCAGGATTTTCTTGATATCCATCGTCATGCTCCGGGTTGGACAGTTGGGACATCATGTCCCGGGTATTCCTCTCTTCCTACTCTTCGGCACCAGCATTAACACCTTGAAAGAAAAACCCTGGGATCCCCATGGGTCCCAGGGCCTATTGCTTTCCGAAAAAGCAGCTTCCGGGCTGCAGTTGGGCAGGATCAGTCGGGTTCCACCAGGAACAAAACCGCTTCGGCTTCCACCGGACTTCCGTTTTCAACCAGAATCTCCCGAATGGTGCCGGCAAATTCGGCATCGATCTCGTTCATCACCTTCATGGCCTCGATGATGCACAGGGTCTGCCCCACGGCGACATGGTCACCCACATCCACAAAAGGACCGTCTTCGGGTGAAGGAGCTCTATACAAAGTACCTACGATAGGTGAGCGTACATCCTTGAACTTGGCCCTGGCCGCTTCGGCGGCGGTCTCGGCAGGAGCAGCCGCTGCAGCAACAGGCGCCGGTACGGCAATCGGGGCAGGAGCAGGTGCAGTCATGAACATGGGCGCCGGAGCAAGAGCCGCCCCTGGAACCGAATGAGCCGATTTTTGAATCCGAATGGTGGTGTCCTTGTGGATCACTTCCAGCTCTTCGATGCCACTATCTTCCACCATTTTTACCAATTCGCGAACCTTGCTGATATCCATGTCAACCTCTCCGGAGGTTTCGGGTGAACTCATCAGACTCTACCCAGGTATTTGCCTGTGCGGGAATCGATTTTTAGAACCTGGCCTTCTTCAATAAACAGGGGCACCTGGACCACTAGCCCGGACTCCATGGTGGCGGGTTTGCTCCCGCCCTGGGCTGTGTCGCCCCGCAGGCCGGGGGCTGTCTCCTTGACGGCCAGTTCCACGGTCTGGGGCGGTTCAACGGTCAGGGGATTGTCTTCCATCAGCAGAACACTGCAAATATCGCTTTCCTTGATGTAAGGAATGACATCACCAAGCCCGTCCTTGTGCAACTGAATTTGTTCATAGGTTTCCGTATTCATGAAAACCAGAAAATCCCCATCGGGATACAGATACTGGTAAGGGCGTTTCTCAAGACGGACTTCCTCCACCTTTTCCCCTGCCCGGAAGGTGTGATCCACAACCTTGCCGTTTTCAATATTTTTCAACTTGGTACGAACAAAAGCGGGCCCTTTACCGGGCTTGACATGCTGGAACTCAACGATGGTCCACAGTCCGTTCTTGTGCCGCATTGTAAAGCCGTTGCGGAAATTGCTTGTATCTGCCAAGGGAAGGGCCTCTCTTTTGCTTTCCTGAGCCGGATCCACTAGTCCGGTTACTGTAATTCTCATCCAATCCTCAACCGAATCTCCACATTTTCTTCACAATTTACTCAAGAAGGTTCCGGATGGACCGCCTATTGATAACACGAAGGGGCCACAATGGCAATCCTGGATCAATACCGGCAACCCTTCACTACACAGACAGAAGCTGGGCCATCCCCTCAAGAGCCAGCCGGTATCCATGGACACCAAACCCAAACACTCCGGAATCGACCACTCCAGCCAGAAGATTGGTTTGACGAAACTCCTCGCGAGCCGTTGGATTCGTCAAGTGAATTTCAATGACCGGGACCTCCACAGCCGCCACCGCATCGCGCAAGGCAACCGAGGTATGGGTGTAGGCCGCGGCATTGATGATGATGCCGTCAGCCTGATCACTGGCCTGATGAACAAGGCGAACCAAGGAGCCTTCTCCGTCCTCCTGGACAAAGTCGATTTCAAGGTCAAGATCCTGCCCCCAGCTGCGGCAAAGATCACCCAGCTCCTGCCAGGTTGTCAGGCCATAGATACCCGGCTCACGCAGACCCAGCCGCCCAAGGTTGGGGCCACCCAGAATCATCACCTGTTTTTTGGCAGATGCAGCGTTCATGACGCATGGTCCTCATCTGATTTCAATTTATTGATCCACTCACCAAACTGTTTCTTCTGGGATTCTCTCATTTTAACCCGAGTTTCACCGGTGGGAAGTTCGAATTTTCCTGGATTCCCGCAAACGCCACCTGGTTCCTCAGGTCGCCCCAGCCCAGCCTTGAGTTGATCCATGCGCTGCTTAACATCCTGTCGATCGGGGTTATTTTCATGCATGCGTTGCAGAGCCGTCAAGGCTTTGTCCACATACCCCTGTGCCACCATGATGTCCACAAGGGTCATGGTGGCCAGACCATCACCGTTGGCGTCATCAGGAGCGACCTCCTCGGCAGGAGGCTGTTTGTCGGCATCTGAAGCCAGTCTATCACGAGCATCAGCCAGCAGTTTGGGCCATTCCAGCTGCTCCGGTTCAATTTCAACCAAATGTTCCAACAGGGGCAGCGCGTGAGTAAAGGCATCACGATGCAGAAAATTCTCCGCGAGGGTACGCAAAACAACAAAGTTGTCGGGACTCAGGTCCAAAACCCGTTGCAAAACCTTGACTCCATGGTTCTGACGACCCGCCTGAAGAAGTGTTTGGCCCAGAACCACCATGGCTGCCTGATGTCCCGGATTGCGGGACAGCCCATCCTCGAGCAGAATCAGGGCCTCCTCCAATTCACCATTTTTCAACAACAGATCCGCCAGGGGCACATATATCCTGGATTGGGGATCTTCCAACAGGATTTCCCGGTAACGAGCAATTCTATCGGCCATTTCAACCACGAAAAACTCCCTCAATCCATCTTGCCCAGGGTTTCCCCCACGGCTTCCATGTCCCGCCAAAGGCCTACAGTCAATTCCAGAGGCAGATTCGCTTGCAATTCCTTCAGTAAGGCCGATTCGGTAGCTATGGCCTCTTCGTCGTCATCGGCAGTGAAACCACCGAAACAACGGTTGCCACCGTCGAGCACGGCACTGGCTGCCTTGCGGGCAAAAACCCGGCTCATGTCGGAAAAATGCCTGGCCTGGCCATCGCCTTGGTCGGTCAAACGGGCAGCCTTGGTGCTCAAAGCCATGGCCACTTCGCAAATGGTCATCATGTCGGCCATGGCAAACATGACGATCTGGTTGCGGGTCAGCCGCCCCTTGTGCAGATGCTGCACAACGGAGTTCAGCCCTCGCACGGCCGCGGCCAGAATCTTCCCACCAACCTGGGAATTTTTTTCATGCAGTTCGTCCATGGCAACAGCCAGATCTTCGTAGAACTGCCCCTTGGACCGTACCGTTTGTTTCCAGCGGAACATGCCGATAATGCTTTGCTGAATTTCACTGGTTCCCTCGTAGATGGTTGTGATGCGCACATCGCGATACATCTTCTCAACCATGTACTCACGGGTATAACCGTATCCACCAAGAGCCTGGATGGAATCGCCGGCCGCTTTCAACCCCGCTTCGGTGCACCAGAATTTTGCAATGCTACCTTCGGTGGCCAAATCGTGGTTGCCGTTGTCGATGGTCAACGATGACTGCTCGCAATAGGCCCGGCCCGCTTCCAGGTCAATCCAGTTTTCCACCAGCAATTTGAAGCGGTATCCCTGTTTTTCGAAAATCGGGGCCCCAAACTGTTCCCGGGTCTTGGCATAAGCCAGGGCACGCTCAAGAGGAGCCTGTCCACCACCAAGGCCAAAGGCCCCCACCATCAAGCGGGTGTAGCCAAAGACCGCGTTGGCCTGCTTGAGGCCCTGTCCTTCTACCATCCCGATCAGATTTTCCGCCGGGACTTCAACGTCTTCCAGCACAACGCCGGTGGTATTGCTGGCACGGATACCGTGTTTGTCTTCATGGCGCCCAGTCTCCAAACCGGGCGTATCCCGTTCCACCACAAAAAAACTGAGGCCTCCAGGCGTTTTGGCCAAAACCGTGTAAAGCTGGGCAACACCACCATTGGTGATGAACTGTTTGGTCCCATTCAGACGGTACCCGGTTAAATTGCCTTCAGGATCAAGAATCTGGTCCGCAGTAGTTTGCACGCCGGCGACATTGCTGCCCGCTGAAGGCTCGGTGACGGCGTAGGCAACAATCATCCCTTCGGCAGCAATGCGACACAGCCATTTCTGCTTTTGGGTATCAGTGCCCCCTACCAGAATGGGATCGGTGCCCAGGCAGATGGCCAGAAAGGCCGTGGCCACACCCAAATCAATTTTGGCCATTTCTTCACTGACCTTGCAGATGTCACGGGCACCGCCACCCAGCCCTCCGACATCTTCGGGCAGAAACACCAAATGCAGCCCAACATCGGGCGACAGCAATTTTTTTATGACATCTTCAGGAAATTCATCTTTTTCATCCAGTTCAAGAATGTATTCATCGGGCAGCTCGCGGGCAGTGACCTGCTTAAGGGTTTGCACGACCATGTCGCACATTTCGGCAGACAATCCAGCGGGGACGTTCATGAACTTTTCCTCTCCATGTGACAGAAGGCGACTCCGTGAGCCCCCAATTCAGTTTCATTTCAGATGAGCTGCGCTCAGGGGATTGTGATGCTGCCAGTACCTACCAGAACACAGCCACCACCTACGGTGATGTTGCGCGCCTTGCCGTCGACAACCTCGGCTTCTACAATAATTTTGCTGGGACGCCCCATCTCAAAACCCTGCTCGCAGATGATGGTGATTTTCGGCGCCAACTTCACCAGACGATGTTTCACCAGGTAGGCCACCAGCGCACCAGCAGCCGATCCACTGGCCGGATCCTCGGGGATGCCGAAATGTGGGGCGAACATTCGGCAATGCACAGTGCTCTCGTCAAGAGTAGTTTCGCAGGTGAAAACAAAAAGATCACCAAATCCAAGGTCCGCGGCGATGGCATCGGCATCCCGCCTCCGCAGTTTTATTCTCTCCATGGTTTCCAAACTGCCCACTGGTACAATGTGAATGGGCAATCCCGTAGAGATCACTTCGCAGGGAAGTCCTGTGATGGCAATTTCCTCTTCAGCCAACCCCAGGGTAGAGGCAACTTTTCTGCGATGGTAATATTGCCCCAGAAAATCAGGGGAATCCTGCTGCAGACTGTAAATCCGGCCTTCTTCATCATCCCGAGAATATACAAAAAAATTCCCGGCTTCCAGTTCCCAGATAAAACTGTCCGGGGTGCCATCCGCATCCCGTTTACCCAAGTAATCCATGGCAAAGGTCGCGCCCAAAACCGAGTGGCCGGCAAAGGGGATCTCCGCCGCAGGGGTAAATACACGCAACCCCGCCCGGTCAGCCCCTCCACTGCGGGCAGGAAGGACAAAAGCAGTTTCTCCACAACCCATCTCCAGAGCCAGCTTTTGCATGAGCTTTTCGGGGACCAGATCACCTCTTGTGAATAGGTTTAAGCGACTGCCGCCAAACGGTTCCGAGGTGAAAACATCAACGATCAGATAATCCAGGTTCATTTTCTGGTTGGGCCTTGGTATTGGTGATAATTAAAGGGGCAGACTTTATGCATGCCCAGAGGGAGGAATCTAGCACAACCCGCCCCAGCAACCAAGTCCTTTGGTTGGTCCCAAAAATTGTTTTCAGGCTTCTGGAGTTGAAGTTCCAGGGTTTCTTGGCTTTCGGAAGATCAGGAACATTCTCTGGGGCCCGGTTTTTGGATCAACACCGTGGCAGTGGCAAAATCTTTTTCGTGGCTGATGGAGACAAGGCACTCCCCTCCCCCAATTCTAGCCAGCCCTTCTGCCGCACGTCCATGCAACCGAAGCGACACCGGACCTTCGGCAGAACGAATCACTTCTATATCCCCATAAGGGATATGTCCAACAGGTCCACCCAAAGCCTTTAGGAAAGCCTCTTTGGCTGCCCAGCGCCCGGCCAGGGATGCTGCCTGACCCAGGCCGCGAGTGGCAGCCCAAGCGACTTCTCCAGGTTGAAAGCAACGCTTCAGGAATCGGTCACCGTGCCGGGCAATCAAATCAGCGATGCGGGACACCGAAACTATGTCCGTGCCCAGGCCTGAAATTTTCAATAGGCACCCTTCCTCTCGATCACGGCCGGCAGGGTGCGGGCCAAAATTTTTAGATCCAAGATAATGCTGCGGTTTTTGACATATTCGAGATCCAGTTCCATCCACTCCAAAAAATCAAGATGGCTGCGTCCGGATACCTGCCACAAACAGGTCAGCCCCGGTTTGACCAGCAGTCGTTGGGCCTGTTTCGGGGTGTAGTCGGCCACCTCTGAGGGAATCTGGGGTCGAGGACCGATAACGCTCATGTCGCCTATTAGGATGTTGAACAGTTGAGGGAATTCATCCAGGCTGCTGCGTCTCAGGAATCGCCCCACGCCCGTAATGCGAGGGTCATCTTTGATTTTAAAAGCAGCACCCGTGGCTTCATTGAGGTGGGCCAATTCCGTTTTCAAAGCCTCGGCATCCACCAGCATGGACCGGAATTTGTAGCATCCAAATAATTTTCCCCGATGCCCCACACGTTGCTGTTTGAAGAGAATTGGCCCTTTGCTCTCGAGTTTGATCAGCAGCACGATGAATGGGAAAAGTGGCATCAACAAAACCAGCCCACCAAAAGCGGCCGCCAGATCAAAAAGGCGCTTGATAAGACGGTACACAAAGGGATCTCTGCCCGAAAGCAGACCACCGTCGCCCTGGACAAATGCCTGAAATTTCTGGTGATCCCCGTAATAATTATCAGCGCTCATGGCTGTTCCCATTATTGGACTGTGATTCCCAGTGATAAATTTTCACACCAGGCAGCGAATCCTCCAGACGCAAATGGCCGTTTCGGCTCAAAACCACCGGTAGATGCCCGTTGGGGTCCAAATACCATTCCCGACAAGAAACAAACCAAAACTTGTCGAAGCGGGCAAGTCTGTTTTTGAAGAAATTCCGGGCATCCTCATCAGATTTCAAAGGGGAATGCTGATAACTGTCGACCAGATTTTGTTCATTTCCGGAGTAAAAACGATAAACTCCGGTTACAACGGGAACAAATATCACATCGGCAGAGTTGTTGTGCTCCTGCACATATTCAACCGCACCCCGAATATCGGCCTTGAGGTAGCGATCATTCCAGAAATAACCTGACAGGGACCAGAATGACAAGACAATCATCAGCACGGCCACGGTCCGGCTCCAGGAGCCCGGCAATCGAGTCAGCCCCAATGATAAAAGGACTAGGAGAAACGGGAAGATCACGGCCACATACCGGGGGTTCCACGGCTTGATGTTCCTGACAGCCAGGGCCACCAGGATTGCAAGGGGCACCGCCGCAAAAATAAGCAAAAACAGGCGACGTCGACCCAGGTGTCGTAGAGCGGAGACCAAACCCAGCGCCACTGGAATGGCTCCAACAAGCAGCCAGGGAAGATTCGCTTTCAAGACTGCAAGCCGGTCGGGCTGGTGCAACTCCCTCAAGGAAGGCCCAAAGCTGTGGCCAAAAAATAATGTAAAAATGGAATAGGGTATGGCCATTGGCGAAAAAGTAGTCTGTCCACGAAGTGAAAGACCGGTATCGGCCCCTGGAAGGATGCGATCAACCGCCCAAATGCCGCTGGCCTTCAAAATCCAGGGGGACGACAAAGCCACAGCCCCCATGATGGCCAACACCCACAAACCCCATTGCCGGGCCCCTTGAGGTCGATGGAGAATCAAAACAGCCAGCCCCATTGCACACAATAGAAAGAGTGCGGACATGTTGCTCAACACCGCGGCGGCCCCCGCCAGGGCAAAGCCAATGGCGGTTGCGACACGGGGATCTTTCTCTACCATGTCCAAATAGGCCAGGGCCATCAGGATTACAAAGAAAATCAAAAAGGAATAGCCCCGGGCCTCTTGGCTGTACCATACGTGAAAAGGGCTGATGGCCAGCAGGAGAGTACCCAATCGGGCAGCTCGATGATCCAGAAGACGCCCCAGGAAAGAGCCAAACAATGGTATGGTCAGGATGCCCGCCACTGCTGCGGGGAGTCGAAGAATCCACTCGTTTTCCTGGATGCGAACCAGGGGCCAAACAACCAGGAGGTAAAGTGGAGCCTGGATGGAATCCCAAACCTGGGTCAGAAGATTCATCTCATGGCCTGGACGTATCATGTTCCAGGTCAGAATTTCATCAACCCAGAGTGATGCTCCATCCAATCGATAAAATCGCAGGGCCGCAGCCAGCAAGGTGGCGGCAAACAAAAACCCGACACCCAGCGGGGCGTTGTCGGTGTCTTCGTCCTGCAACCAATCGTTTGGCGGGGCCAATGCCCTGCTGTTCATTCCTACCTGCTTTAATTTATTCAGTCGTTCTGTTGAATCGGACGTCCCGGATAAAATTCCTTCAGTTCCACTTTGATGGACCCTACCGGAACTTTGGCCTTCACCAGAACCGGCACCCGGTATTGATCATCGGACAGATAAATGGTTAGTTTACCTTCATGCTTGAAAAGACCTTCGCCCTGCATTATGGGCTCCACCACAAAACAGTCAAAAGTACCGGCCTCAACCTTCACTGTTTTTTTCCCTCGAATGTAAACCTTGAGATTGTAGGTTTTACGCGAGCTGTGTGTAGGCAGGTCATAAACACTGCCTTCCACCAAATCAAGGGTACGCAGAAAATAACCTGCCGCCAGAACATCCAGCACTCCGCGGCTGATGGGATAGTCGGTGCCATTGGCGTAATGGGCCACTTCATTTTCGTGGTCAAAACTGATTTCCACCGTTTTTCGGTAGTCGCCTTCACGCAAACGCTTGTAGAAATAGCGGCTGAAAAGGTCCTCCACATCCATATAGCTAACAATCTTATCTCGGACCTTGTAGATGGAAGAAAAAAACTGGTTACTGTTGGCTTTGCTCTGAATGTGGTAACAGGTCCGTCCCTGGTACTCTGTCAAGCCGATGATTTGAACCACAGCCTCTCCAGCAGTCACCATGCCGTAGCCAAGGGAAAAAACCATTTTTTCACCAGGTCCAAAAACGACATTAGGCTGCTTGTTCTGGGACTTGGAATTTTGGGCAACAGCAACATTGGGCACCAAAAGAAACAACAGGCCAAAGACCATGGTAAACAATAAACTCAAAAAACTTTTTTGTTTCAAGGGGCCACTCCCGGTGGTTTTTTCAATACTCTCGACAAACCTGCCATAACCTCTGAAGCAGGCAATTGGTCGAGGCAGGGATGCCCCGGCAAAGGGCAATATTTGAAGTCGCAGCCCAGGCAATCCAAATCCTGCCTGATTGATACATGACGAGGGTTGCTGGGGTTCCATCCCTCCGGGTTGGTGGGCCCGAAGACAGTCACGGTGGGCAACCCCACCGCGGCAGCCAAATGTCGCCCGCCGCAATCGGTTCCGGCAAACGCAGAGCAACGGGATAGCAAGTCACCCAATTCGGGCAAATTCGTATTCGGGGCAAAGACATCATCCGGAAGCTCTCGGCGCAGCACCTTTTCCATTTCCTGATCGCCAGGACCTGGAATAAAGATAGGCGATTCTCCCTGCCCCATCAATTCCTGTACCAATTCCACGATATGACGGTTGGGCCAGGCTTTAGTAGGCCAAGTGGCACTCATCATCAGGGCGATATTCCTGCCAGTGCCTCGCTGCCAACTCTCCCGCCACAGGAGATAGGACGAGCCCAGGTATTCTTCAGGAATAATGGTCCTGCCCCGTTCCACTGGACCAGGGTTCCAGGGGGACGGGTTCAATCCCAGGGCGCGCAACGGGTCAAGAAAAGCTTCACCCGCAAATCCCCGCAGGTTGGTCCTGGAATGTCGATTGCGGGGAACGGCAATATTGTAGGCCCAGCGCCGACGCGGTAGATCGTACCCCACTCTCAGGGAAGCTCCAGTAGCCGCGGTCCACAGGGCTGTGCGCGGGTTTCCCAACCAGTCGATAACCAAATCGTATTTTTTTGACCATAGCCGACGATACCAACCCAAACCCGATTCCGAAGCCATCGAGCCAGCTGACCAGGGAATAACTTGAACCCCTGGCACCAGCAAGGAAATCAAACTGGCAAATGGCCGGTCAATTATCAGGTCCAGTTCCGCTTGGGGAAAGGCCAACCCCAGCTCCCGCACGGCGGGTAAAGTAACCAGGCAGTCGCCAAGGGCTTTGCGCCGGATCATGAGGACCCGTCGTATGCTTTTTTCGTGGCCATTCAGGCAAAAAATATTATTCACTCCCCTCCTCTGCCAAGAAGCTCAAGACATTGACCCAGCACCCGAGCTGGAAGGAGTTCAGGCAGACAGATGAATTGATCACATTCATGCAGGTCGCAGGGCGCGCAATGTGGTTTGGAGGTCATCACCCGATAAGGTCCCGCATTTTCATAGGGGAACCACAGGGCTGGATCAGTAGGCCCAAAAACACCAAGGGTTGGAATCCCCAAGCCAACTCCCGAATGCATGATACCACCATCGACACTCACCAGCAAAGCACTGTTGCTGATAACCCCCAGGACCTGTGGCAGATTCAAAACTGGCAATACCCGCCCCCGACCTGCGGGAATACTCGTTTCCAGGGCCGACCAGGAGGTCCCCCCGATTGGAGGTTGAAGCACGAACAGTGGGCAGTCAGTGGCATCAACCAACTCCTCGATAAGTTTTTGCCAGTGCTCCAATGGCCATTGTTTAGCCTGCCAGGTCGCCCCCGGTGCCAAAATGATGGGTGCTGATTTTGAGTTCCCTGCACTGCCCAGCAAGTCGGATCCTATTTTTTCCGACCAATGTTTGCCTGGCAAATGAGGGGAAATGGCCTGTCCTCCGTACTGCTGTTCAAACCAATCCAGAAAAGGAAGATTACTTTCCTTGTGAACCAGAGGAGACAACCGCGCCAGGTGCTCTCCCATTCCTCCAGGTGCGACCTTGAACAAATCAGCGAAACGACTTCGGTTTTCAGATGGAACAATCGTGTGGGTAAAAAGCCAACGCCGGCTTCCCCTGGTACCACCGATTCGATGCCGAACCCCGGCCAACCTCAAGATCCAGGCGCTACGGGGGTTGAAGAAGAGATCCACGGCCAAGTCATAGCGGGAATTGATAAGGTTGGGCACCATGGCCCATGCTCCGAGGGCTCCACTGGCAATGCTTTCACTCTCGCGGGCCCTGGCATCAGCACCGTGTCTGTCAATATCCAAGAGATGGAGCTGGTCGAGGTGAGGATGGCCCTGCAAAACCTGACCATGATTTTTTTCGGCCAGAAAGCCAAGACGGAGTTCGGGATCACCCTGGCGCAGCACCTCCAGTAATGGAGTGGCCATCACCACATCGCCCAAATAGCGCAGACGGGATACAAGAATGGAATGCAAGGGACGACCCTCAAGCAACCAACTCACAATGGTTCCCCAGGGGCGGAATTTTTCAGGATATGGTCCACGGCATCGGATAGATCGGCAAAGATACCTACCAGGGGATCATCCGGCCAACTTTCAAGAACCTTGGCTTGCTGTTCCAGTCCGTAGCCGGTCAAGACCAACGCTCCTGCCAGGCCGGCGTCCCGGCCCAGGGCGACGTCACTTTCCTTGTCGCCAATAACCCACGAGCCGTCTCGATGCCAATTCACTATCTCACCGGCCTCGTTGAGCATTCCAGGCAGCGGCTTCCGGCAACCACAGTTTTCATCGGGAGCATGGGGACAGTAGAAGAAAGCATCCAATGCAGAACCTTCTTTTTCCAGGAGAAAATCAAACCGCTCCATCACCGCCTTGAATTCCTCGGGTCCAAAAAAGCCCCGCCCAATTCCGGATTGGTTCGATACTCCGATCAACAAAAAGCCTGCCTGCCTCGCCCGTACCATGGCTTCGGCAACCCCCGGTAAAATTTCCACCTGCGCAGGATCCGCCAGATAGTTCCGATCGGAGATGATCACTCCATCACGATCCAGAAACAGGGCGGGACGCGGCGGGCCGTCAAAAATTCCGGGCCCAGATTTCCAAAGCGGCATACTTGTCTCTCTCTTGTATTCCGGAGATCCGGATTCTGATTGGCAGAAACTATTGTTCCCCTACAATCAGAAGTTCGTCAACGGCTGCCATTATCTGCTCGGCTTCTAGGGTGTCGAGGCAGAACTCCTTTTGGTTGCAGGTCTTCAGATAGCAGGGACGACAATCGAAACCATCGGCTGCCACAACCCTCGTCCGAGGACCAAGAGGGCTGGTCCACCGGGGATTTGATGAGCCAAAAATCCCAACCGTGGCAACTCCCAGCGCGCCAGCCAGGTGCATAAGGCCACTGTCGTTACCAACAAAAACTTCGCAGGACTTCAAAAGGGCCGCCACTTGCTGCAAATCGGTTTTCCCCGTGAGATCAACAAGTCCTGCCTTCCCGGGCAAATCCGATTCAGGAGTCTTCGACAAGGCCAGGGCCAATTCTCCAGCATACTCGGAAGCCTCCGCATCCCCCACCACGACCAGGCGTACCTTCCTTTGATCAATGGCTTCGGCGGCAAAATCCACCGCGCGGCCAAGGGGCCAGCTCTTAGCCGAGCCGTAGGTTGCACCTGGAGCAAAAATCCACAGGGGTGATGGTGAATTGGTGCACACCGGCGCAAATTTCCGGCAACCGGGTAGGGTCGGCAAGACATCTCCCACCTGGTTCTCTGCAGCATCACAGCCCAGGACCCTCAATAGATCTTTCCCCAACTGCACGAGTTCCTGGCTGTGGTGTTGTTCGCCCCTTGCAGGAACCTTGGTTCCGTGGGTCAGCAAGGCCTTGCGGCCATCTCCGGCATAACCGATGCGCAATTTGGCCCCCGAGCAAAAAGCGGCCAGGCCTGCGCGAAAGGAAGGTGGGCCCAAGATGACGGCATCAGGTGAATGAGTACGAATATCCATCCCCAGGCGGGGCCCGCCCAGCAATCCGGCATGACGCCCAGGCCGAAGCACGGGCAGCAGAAAATCCAGGCGGGGGTCATCCTGAAATAGAGGAGCCCAAGCGGGCCTGACAGCCAACCCAAAAACCAGATTGCGTTTTTCGGGAAGTTTCCGCGCCTGGTGCAGGAATTCGATCAGGGCCGAGAACATGACCACGTCACCCAACCAGTTGGGTGCCACCAGCACGACCCTGAATTCCAAACCGGAGAACCTTGGGTCAGTCATGAGATGGAAGAGACGGGGAACTTCCCAGGTCGGGATTTGGATTGGCAATGGTCGGAGCAATAATCCTGGCTGCCTTGGTTGTTCGTCCTTCGGTGACGAATTCCACGGCCTCCATGAGGGTTTCCAGATCAACCTTTCCGGCTTTGTCCAGGCGCAAAACCTTGACCCTTTTGCGATCCCGGGGAACCCAGCATTCAGCAACATCAGGGGAGAACAAACCAACGGTGGGCAAACCCAGGGCCACAGAAAAATGAAAAAAGTCGGTATTGCCGGCCAGGAAGAGATCACATTGGGACAGCAACAAAACCATATCCAGGAGCGATCCCCGAGGTAGTCCCAGTGGAACATCGGTCAGCTTGGTCTCAAATTTTTGCAACAAATCACCTTCCTGCGGTTGCCCAAGAGGGACCACCCGGCAGACGAAGTGAGTGGACAGTTGCCGAACCAGAAAGTGAAGATCTTCGAGCTCCATGCGCCGGCCCGATTTGCTGGCTCCCGGCTCCACACCGATCAGCATCTGGTCGGGATTGGGTTTGTGGAAGTGAACCTGCTGGGCCATCTGCCTGACCAGTTCCATGGGCAATGGCCAACGGGAATTCATGTCCCGAGGGCTCAACCCGAGAAAAGGGCCTGCCGCCATAATGCGATCACCAAAGTACTGGTTCTGATTTTCAGGAGGCCGAATTTCAAAATTGATGGCCGGCCAGGAATCGCTATGTGATGGGCCCATGCGCAAGCTGGCACCACTGGCAAGAGCTGCCAACTCCAGGCGTGGCGAGGGCTTCTGGGTCATGACCACCGCCATATCGTATTTTCCCTTGCCCAGCTGACGCAACAAAGAGGCAAAAGCCGGGCGCCAGGGGTTCAGTTGCCCTTCCTTGTAAACCATGCACTGTTTGACCAGGCCGCTGGGCACCATCAGGGGCTCATGTTTTTCCGGTAGAAGAAAATCAATGCGGGCGGCAGGGAAATTCTTCCGGATGGCCTTGATCAACGGCACATGAAAGACCAGTTCGGAGAGATCACCAGAGTCGATGCAAAGCACACGGCTGGTTTCGTTCAGAACTCCCGGCAGAGTGAACGGAACCGACTGGCCCTTGTGATAAAAGGGCCGCATCAAGGAAGTGATCAAACGATGTTCCAACACAAAACCGACCTCTCTCAGAATGTTCCATCGGCGATTTCAGGAAAGATGGTTTCCCATACCTCGTCCACGTGACCGACAGGAACAAACTCGATATCCTCTCGGACTTCATCGGGGATTTCATCCAGATCCACTTCATTGGCAGCCGGGATAATGACCTGCCGAATACCAACCCGGTGAGCGGCCAGGACTTTCTCCAGCAAGCCACCGATGGGCAATACGGCCCCAGTTAGAGTGATCTCGCCAGTCATGGCAGTGCGGCGATTCAGGGGTTTCTTGATCAGCAAGGACAACAGCACCGAAGCCATGGCAATACCCGCACTGGGTCCATCTTTAGGAATGGCACCAGCTGGCAAGTGTATATGAATATCCCTTTTGGCGAAAAAATCCGCATAATCTTCACGGGCGGCAAAGCGGTGGCGCAAATAGCTGTAAGCTGCGCTGGCCGACTCCTGCATCACACTGCCAATCTGGCCTGTGAGTTTCAGGACACCGCGTCCCCCAGGCAAACTGAGCCCTTCGATATAAAGAATCTTTCCGCCGACCTGGGTCCAAGCCAGGCCGGTGACTACTCCCACTTTCAGGTGGCTGCGCAAACGATCGCCGGAATAACTGGGTGGCCCCAGGTAGTCTTCCAGATTCTTGGCGCCGATGCTTTGCTTTTTCCGTTTCCCCTTGGCGACGGCGGTGGCCACCTTGCGGCACACACCACCGATTTCTCGCTCGAGTTGCCGCACTCCCGCTTCGCGGGTATGGTCTTCAATGATGCTCATCAAGCCGGCATCCGTGAACCGGATGTGTTTGCTGGTGAGGCCGTTCTCATCGATTTGCCGGGGCACGAGATAGCGTTTTGCAATCTGTTGTTTTTCAAGATTGGTGTACCCAGCCAGTTGGATCATCTCCATGCGATCCAGAAGGGGACGCGGAATGGTGTCCAGCATGTTGGCCGTGGTGATGAACATGACCTTGGACAGGTCAAACGGCAAAGTCAGGTAGTGGTCCGTGAAATCGCAGTTCTGTTCCGGATCAAGAACTTCCAAAAGAGCACTGGCGGGATCGCCTCGGAAATCGTTGCCCAGTTTGTCGATTTCATCCAGCATGATCAGCGGGTTGTTGGTTCCACAATCTTTCAGACCGGCAATGATGCGGCCCGGCATGGACCCGACGTAGGTCCGGCGGTGACCACGAATCTCCGCTTCATCGCGCATCCCACCGAGGCTGAACCGGAAAAATTTCCGTCCCACCGCTTCGGCGATGCTGCGCCCGAGGCTGGTCTTACCTACCCCGGGAGGTCCCGACAGGCAAAGAATGGGCCCACGGTGATTGTCTTTCAGCTTGCGCACGGCAAGATATTCAATGATGCGTTCTTTGACATCTTCCAGGCCAAAATGATCCCGGTCCAGGATATTCTGGGCTCGTTTCAGGTCCAGTTTGTCCTCGCTGCTGACATTCCAGGGCAATTCCAGCAACCAATCCACATAGGTTTTGCTGACAGTGTACTCGCTGGCGCCGGGAGACATGCGGCTCAGACGATCGTATTCCTTCTCGGCGGCAGCCGCCACTTTTTCCGGAAGATCAGCTTCGGCGATGCTTTCAGCCAATTCATCAAGTTCGACGGAGCCTTCGTCCGCCTCCCCCAACTCCCGTTGAATCGCTTTCAGTTGCTGACGCAAATAGTACTCACGCTGGTCCTTGTCGATGCTTTTACGAACCCGCGTTTGAAGTTTTTGTCCCAGTTCCAGCACATCCAATTCCCTGAGGACGATTTTGGAGAGCACCTTCAAACGTTTGCGCGGGGATTTTTCTTCCAGACAACCCTGCTTCTCCGCCACATCGATTTCCAGGTTGGTGGCGATCAGGTCGGCCAGGCGACCGGGATCGTCAATGTTCATGACGACAACCTTCAACTCCTCGGAGAGAGTCTCATTGGCGTCGATGATTTTCAGGAAATTGTTGGCGACTCCCCGCATATAAGCCAGGGTGCGGGAATCTTCCTGGACATCTTCTTCTATCAGTTCAATGCGTGCCTTCATGTAAGGCTCGCCATCCACAAATTCCTTGATGCGGCAACGAGCCACACCCTGGCCCAGCAAACGTATGCTGCCATCGGGAAAGCGCAGCATTTTTTGAATTTTCACTGCGGTTCCGACATGGTAGATGAGGTCTTTCTCATCTATCTCTTCTTCATCGTCGGGCACCAGATCTCGCTGGGCGAAGGTTCCGAGGATTTTATCACCAGCCAGACAGTCGTCGGCCAAGCGTACCAGATTGGCGTCGCTCAAAACCAGTGGAACCATCATAGCCGGAAAGATAACTGCCTCGCTGATGGGCAGGATGGGCATCTCTTCGGGGAGATAAACTTCATCAACATGATCATCTTCCATGAGAATCCGGTCATTGTCCGGCATGGCTCACTGCTCCTTCGATTGTGTGAACATGACTCCTGGCCAGGGACCAATGGAGTGCCTGTTGAATTTCAAACTGAGATCCGAAGATTTCAGGCGTATTGACTCATCATTCAACGCTTAATTCTGATATTTCTCTTTTGGCCGTTACCGGCAGCCCCTCGCTTGAAGGTGATGACAAGAAAACCATTGCGATAGACTGCGGTGGCGCTGTTGGGATCCACCTCCACCGAAAGTGGGACCCGACGTGAAAAGGGGCCAATGCTGATTTCCATCTTGTGGTAGTGCTTTTTTCCGGGAGCTGGAGTCTCCGGTCGCATGCCCCGCACCAGCAAACTATGCTCATCGGCCAGGACTTCGATCCGACCAGGATCCATCCCTGCCAAATCCATCTGCACCACGAACAAATCCTCGGTCTCATAGGCATCGGTGGCTGGATGCCAGCAAAGTTCACCTTCGGGCGGAATCACCCCGCCCTTCTGTGCATATGACGCCACCAGTATTTCAAAAATTTCATCCAGTTGCCCGACCCGGGCTTTCTTTGCCATCGGTGTGTCTCCCAAGTTTCATCCAGAACGGTAATACACAAGATGCCGCTATGCTACCCGCAGGAACGGCCATCGTCAACTGTCCTGTGGATTTGCTGTGGATTCTTCCCGAAATTATGGCCTTGCCATGGTCGGTAGTCACCTTATTCCTATTCAGGTCAATTGTTCGGCCCAACACGCACCCCAGCTTTGAAGCAGGGCTTCGCTGGCTGAAGCAAATCCAGGATCGGTTCTCCGCCTGATCCTGGCAATTGTTCGGGCCAGTGGTTCAGCGCCAAATGAATCATCAAAGAGGTTCATTTGGCGGAAGGACGATCCGTGATGGGACTCAAAGTGCAAGTCCACCCCGGAAATCCCCGGACGGTGGGACGGAAGCTTTTGCCAAATACTTGCCAAAATGGCAAGCCAACCGGCAAGGGTGTCACGACTTGGGTCTGATGCCATCACGGTTGCCTGGGACCCACTGGACCAGCGTACAGTCAACATCCAACGACCGGAAGTTGGTTTCACACCCGTGCGGGCAGGCTTCCAGGCCATGGCTCGCAATGCAAGTGCTCGGCGAAGAGCTCGTTCGCCGGGTTCGGAGGACAGGGGACGGGTGAAAGAAACACTGGTAACCAAAACCCTGATTCGAAGGGGAAAACCTGCAAGAAAAGATGACACCATACCGTGGGGTACGGCCCACAACTGTTGCCTCCCCCTTTGGCCGGCTACAAGAGATGCCAGCCGGGAAGCCAAGGGAGAAGATGCCAAACCCGCCGACCAGACTGGAAATTCAAACTTGGCCCGATGACAAATTTCTGCCGCGCCTTGAACCCACGGACCATGCAATCGATCCATGCCCCGCAGGTCCAGATAAACACCGCCGTCCCCGCGCCACAAAAGGGGCGAATTCCGGGAGCAGAAATCGTTACAGGCAGAATCAAACCCCTTGATGGCGCTATCGGATTGATGGTCACCCGGTTTGTCAGGTTGGGATAGCCCACCATAGGATCCTGGTTGAACCCAGCGCAAATGCAACAAATGAGAAGCTTGGGCAGGTGAGAATGACTCCTCATTGGGCAAGTCAGAATCGCCGCAAAACGCCAATGACAACTCCTTGCACCTGGACGCGATCTTCTGCCAATAACAATACTGGAACGGCAGGGTTGGCAGGTTGCAAACGAATGAAAGAACCTTCTCGGTGGTATTGTTTCACCGTCACCGAATCGCCATCAACAAGTGCAATGACGGTTTCGCCATTTCGGGCCATCTCCCTGGATTCAACCACCACCGTATCCCCATCGCGAATCTGTTCATCAATCATGGAATCGCCCCTGACCCGCAGGGCATAGGTTCGGCCACGGCCCAACCAATCTTCGGGCAAGGTGATTTCTTCGTGTTCGGCCAAAGCTTCAATGGGCAGACCAGCAGCCACGGTACCCAACAGGGGAATTCTTACCAGGGTGGGTTGATCAGGACGTTGGTCGACCACTTCAAGGTCCCGGCTGGAATTCCGCCGACTGCGCAGGAGATAACCTTTTTCAACAAGATTGCTGATGTGTTTGTGAACCGTAGCCACCGAAGAAAGACCAAATTTATCGCCCACTTCCTGCAAGGTAGGGGCATAACCCTGAACTTCAGTGAACTGGGTGATGAAAGCCAGGATTTCCGATTGGCGCCGTGTCAAACCCATGATTTGGTTCTCCTACTGATAGGGTCAAAGTTCTTGTCAGCAAGATCACCTTAAGCGAAACTTGCACGAAAGTCCAGCGAAAAAACAACAAAACAATTTACGATTTACGATTTATTTATCTCACAACGCGGACCAATAGGATTCTTATTTCCATTCTCCAGCATTTGAACCACTTGGGGTAAATCCGGAAGACCACCTCGGCCACCCCAATGGGCACATTTTATTGTCGCAACTGCCGCACCAAATTCCAGATTTGCCGCAAATGCCCCTCCCCGAGCCATGGAAAAAGCATATCCTGCATGAAAGACGTCGCCGGCTCCGGTTGTGTCCACAGTTTCCACCTGAAACGAAGGCACGGCAAAAAAATCATCCGCCAAGGCCAGGATTCCTTCGGGACCAAAAGTCATGGCCACTCGCATCGGTCCACGCTCTTTTAGCCTTCGCAGGGCCAACAAGGGATCATCAACCTGAGCCAGATCCGTGGCAAAATTGGCTGATGAGATAACATCGGTACAAAGCGCCACCAGTTCATGACTGCCATCCCGCACTGAACCGGCATCAAGCACCACTGGCACTTGTTGGTGGCGAGCCTGCCTGCAGGCCATAAGGGAAATATCCGGTTCATGGCCGTCCAGATAAAGGAGATCCACCCCATCGAGCCAACTATCCTGCCAATGTCCTTCTTTCAACCTGGGAAGATCGCCCCGGGACCAGAAAATTGTACGCTCCCCAGAACCGGGCCTGGCCAAAATCACCGCTTTGGCGCATTCCTGCCCCTTCAGAACTGGACTGCCTGTCAGGTCCACCCCTGCCTGGAGTAGTTCCATTTTTTGCGTCAGACCACCTGGATCATCGGTCAGGGGTGTGACCAGGTGAACTTTGGCTCCCAACCGGGACATGGCCACTGCAGCAGTGGCGCCTGGACCACCGCCGGCAAGCCGGATGAAAGGAACTTCGGTTTTACTGTCCAGTTCCGGATAGTGATCAAATGGCAAGGTGATATCGAAGGCGTTGTATCCAATGACAAGAATCCGGGGTGAATTTGGCAGCATCGTTATTGCTCCCGGGGCTCATTGTGGTAACCTGAATGGGGTTTCACCAATCACCTTAACGCAGAATGGGAGCACCTAAAATGAGTGATTGTCTTTTTTGCAAAATTGCTGCTGGCGAAGTTTCCTGCACGGAAGTTTTCTCCAGCGAAAACCTGATAGCCTTTAGGGACATTGCTCCCCAGGCCCCAACCCACATCCTGGTCATACCACGAATGCATATTTCAGGGCTGTCCAATCTCACGAATGACCAGGAAAATCTTGCTGGGGAGTTGTTGACCACTGCAGTACAGATTGCAGCCGAAGAAGGTTTGGACCCCGCCGGTTACCGGTTTGTGATCAACAACGGCGAAGATGGCGGACAAATTGTCGCCCACCTCCACCTGCACATCCTTGGCGGTCGGCCCATGGCCTGGCCGCCCGGATGATCAACCTGACTCAGGCAACCGAATAAATTCCACGACCGACTCTTTTGACCAGTTTGCTGGTTGAAAGAGTTCGGCGAAGAACATTGTCGAAATTGGCGCTCTTGGAATCAAAGAGTTTTTTCTTAACGATGACGCCCATCAATTTCTTGTAGCTCATAGGCCCCTTGTTGGCCTTGATTACCTTGACGATCACATCCTCAAGTTTGATGCGGCCCGAGGATTTGGCCTGTGCACGGCGGGTCACTTTCTTGCCTGCCTTTTTGCGACCGACATTTTTCTTTGGACCTGGTTTTTTTCTGCCGGGGGACTTGGGCTTTGCCTTGCCTGCACTATCCAAAAGTTTGGACAATTCAACTTCAATCCGATCCAAGGACCTGGTCAGTGTCCTTTTTTCCGCCAGCAAGACATCAAGTCGTTCCCGGGCAGCCAGAAGTTTTTTCATTTCGGCAGTGGTCAAATTGGTGAGAAAAGATTTTTTCGCGTTGTCCATAACTACCTCCCGTTGGAGTTGTTAATTTTTTCCGAACAATGTGGACCCTAGGCATTCACAGGCACATTGTCAACTGCGGTAACACTGGGATAATAATCAGTAAAGATTTCGCCAGTTATTGGAAATCCGACATGTTGGCACCTTGAGGAAGGTTCCGAATGATTTCAATAGCACGTTTTTCATTTGGATGAACCGCATTTTCCGGGCCGTTGGCCAGAATCCCACTGGAATTAACCTTCATCAGAAATCCATCATCGCTGCATAAAGCGTGACCATACAAACCCAGTGCGTGCCCCAATTCGTGCATTGAGGTCTCCTGCACATCAATGCTGTCGCTAAATTGATCTCTGACATACACCATGATTTTTTCGGGAATTACATCACCCAGGCGATAATCTTCATCGCTGGGTTCAGACACAAATGCGCGCCCCACATAGGGACCGGCATCGTCGCCGAAGTAGAATTCAATCCGTGATTCTTCAGGTGTCTCAACCAAATACAAATATTCCTCCCCCATGGCCATATTCCAATATTCAACTGTTTCGCGGCACAGGCTCTGAAAGTCGAGGTCGAATTCGTTGATCAGTGGGGGGATATAGACTGGCACGGGATATTCTTCCCACTTGTACAGATTATAATTGGGTCGCAGAGTGGAAAATTGCCAGGTGTTAGTCATGATTCTGAAATAAATCATGAATTCATCATCATAAGAACAACTGGCATCAAGATCGTAGCGGGTTACAACAATAATATCATTGCTGGCCCCTGGATCGTACTGCACATCCCTCATGACAAAATCATACCAGGACGTTTCAGGTACTTCGGGATCATGTGTATTGTCGGAAATGGTTGTCAGATTATAGGAATTAATATTCGGCAGTGGCCCAATGGAAAAGAAACCCGTGGCATCGGTGTTCACCCGACAGTTGGGACACCCATATTCGATAATGATTCCCTGCAGGGTTTCCATCCGGTCCGAATAGACGTAACCCTCGATGAACCATTCCGAACTGATCAAATGGTATTGTTCACCCACCAAAGGCGACAATTGCCCAACCGAGTCCACGCCACGAACCGCGAACCATGCTTCGGCACCGGCCACCAGCCCATGGTTATCCGCAGAAAAAGATTCCGAGTATCCGACCTGGTTGATTTCCACGGGAAAAGTACCCAGCTGATTGGCCTCCAGCCAATTTTCTGCGGTAATGATTCCACTGTAGCTGACCCTGATCTGATATTCCACCAAGGGGAATGTGGATGATGGAATTTCATGCCACCCCACCACGACATCGGCAGGTTCAGGTCCATGCTCAAGGGTCACCCAGGGGATACCTTCAGGTTCCGTGGTGGGATTCTGGTCCACATTGGCATACCAGGTATGATTCCAGGTCACTGAAGAATACGAGTAGTCGACACGAAGGGTATCAACCCCGACCCGGGTGGCATCAAATTGAAAAATAGCGTCTTGACCGGCCGGCTGTCCATTCAAACTCCAGCGAAATTCCAGGGGAACCGCAGGCGAACTGCTGAGGGAAAAGTCGGCATTGCCGCCCGTGAAAAAATTAATGACCACCGCCTCAGGAGAATACTGAAAAGAAAGATCTTCCGGACCGGGAACAGGATCGGTGGAATCGGAACATCCTACCATGAGGCCGATGAAAATCAAAATTTGCCAAGCCAACATTGCCCGTATTGGACGAGAAAGCCCATGAGCAAAATTACCCGGCTTATCCATATTTTTCTCCCAACCCTTGAAGTGACCCGGGTTAGCGAACGGCCGCACCGGTTCGATATTTTCGGTCCGAAGGAGCTATCCACCATTCGGCAAGATTGTTGAATGGCGACAGAACATGGGGTCGAACATTTTGCAGGCGACGGGACACAACGTCCAACCGCTGGGGAATGAACAAATAGGCTGCGGGGGGATCAGCCTGTAGCTCTTCCTGCAACCTCACCCAAGTGGCCATGGCCAAGCTTCGCTCAGTCTCTCCACGGGCCACAGCCAAGAGTGAATCAACTACTGCATTAGAATAAAAACCATTGTTGTACTCGTCAATAGAGTCGGAATGAACCGCACTGGAAGGATCACCGTAAAGATTGGGATTCATGGCCCCGAAGTAGGCATCAAAATCTCCTGACCGCAACAGGGCCAAACCGGAGGCCAGCTCCAGCGCCCGTACTTTTACCAGGGCTCCCACAGCGGCAAAATTTTCACGCAGAATGACAACTCCGTTGGTGCGTACAGGATCAGCCTGCCTGGTAAGAATTTCAAACTCCAGGGATTCACCGTTTCTGTCCAGAACCCCGTCCCCATTGGTATCGCGCCAACCGGCGGACTCAAGCATGGCGGCGGCTCTTTCCGGGTCGAAGGCATCGGCTGAAAGAGTGGCGGCATAGTTCCAGACCACCTGGGCCACCGGGCTGAAGGCGGGGTCACCATAACCCCCCAGCAGGGTTTGAATCATGCGCTCCCTGTCGATGGCAAAGCTGAGGGCTCGTCGTGTCTTCGAATCGGTGAAACGGGACTTGTGACAATTCCACATGAGATAATAAAAACGCCGGCCACCGGTGCCCATGACCTTGAGGTCTTCATGCTGTTGCAGACGACGGGCATCGTCGGAAGAAACGCCACTCACAAAATCAACCTCACCCGACTCCAGGCTCAGGACCCTCGCCGCCGGTTCCTTGATGATGCGAAAGGAGATCCGGTCCAACATGGCAGGAGTGTAGGGGTACAACTCGTTGCGTTCCAGAAGGAGCTCCCGTGCATGCTCCCAGGACACCAACCGGAACGGTCCGGACGATAGCGGGGCCTGGTTCAGGCTCCACCCATTGACCAGGGACGGATCCAACTCCCGCAATCGGTGCCAGGGCAAGATGGCGTGCGCGGTGCGGGCAATGGGATCAGGCAAAATTGCTGAAAAGTTGTAGCGCAAGGTTTTGCTGTCAATCACCTCCACGCTCTCCACATCCACATAAAATCCCCTGCTGGGACTGGCAACCAGCGGGTTTTTGAAAAGTTGAAAAGTGGTGGCCACATCCCGGGCCGCCAGAGGTTGCCCATCCTCCCATAGCCAGGGTTTCAGAGTATAGGTCAACGAAAGACTGTCCGCAGCCAGAACCCAATGATCGGCAATTCGGGGTCTGTGGATGAGGTCCTCATCCAATTCGGTCAGGGTATCGAGGATCTCGGCCAGGACTTGTCCTGCCTCGGCTGAGCGCCGTATCAAAGGGTTCAGAACATCAGGATCACCGGACAGGGCGATAACCGCCATTCCACCTGGAACCGAAACACTGGCCGAATTTTCGGTGCGGGACACCAATGCGGGTTCCTGGTCGGAATCCTTTCCACAGCCGGATGCTGCCGTCAGGGTCAGGACAACATACAAAATCCACCACCGCCAAAAACCGGCCACTCTTTTAAAATCCTGGAGCATACCGAGACCTTTCACCTGCTGAGACTTGGCTTGCGTGGGGGAAAACATGAGATATTTCCGGGCAAAAACAAAGGCGCGCCCCCGAGAGGCCACGCCTTAGTATAGAGCAGGACGCGAAATCCAGTCAAACCGTCACTTGACCAAGGTCATTTTGTGAATGCTGGATTTGGCTCCGCTTCGGGCACGCATGAAGTACATGCCACTGGATTGGAAGCGCCCACTGTTGTCCCTTCCATCCCAGACAATCGTGTGCCAGCCTGAAGAGATGGGGCCATTGTGCAGGGTGCGTACTCTGCGGCCCTGAAGGTCATACACCACCAGTTCAAGACTTGATGAACCATTGACCACAGGCACATGCAACCGAACGGTGGTCGAAGGGTTGAAGGGGTTTGGATAGGGAGCATCCACCTGGAACACGGCGGCAGGCAGTGGATTGTTGTCTTCCACATCCACCAGGTATGACGGAATGAGGACTCCGTCACGCTTGACGTTGCCGCGGAAAGTAGGCCAGGGCACATTGTGCATGTCAAAGGCGAATGGCATATCCCAGACGTGAACCAAACGGTCCCAACCGCCCATGACAATATCGACATCCAAATCCCGGTCCAGATCGCAAATCACCGGAGAGGGCATCAATGGACCACCCAGAGTGATGGGAAAACCATCAATGGGTTGTCCATTGCTTTTGAAAGCATACAGATTGTTGGGAGCATCTTCAGATCCGCCACCAATCCCGAACAGGACATCCGGTATGGTGTCGCCGTCGATATCTCCAACCACCGGGCTGCCCTCGGAACTACCAGGCAACGCAACAGGCCACCCAGTTAGAGCCTGACCACTGGTGCCACCACTTATGTCTGTATCAACAATCACCAGATTGCTGGAATCACCACTGTTGTTGCCGGCAAAAATGATTTCCAGTTTCCCGTCCTGATCCATGTCGCCCAAGGCAACACTGGGGGTAGCTCCCTGCATTGCGCCAAAACCAAAGTTGACTGGGAAACCCGGGTAGTCGGTACCGTCTTCTTCAACAACGTAGAGATTTTGAGAATAATCGTAAAAGACAATTTCCATAATCCCATCATTGTTTAGATCCCCCAAGGCGGGGCTGTTGTTGACCCGGTTGGCTGTAAAGTATGGGAAACCGACCACATGGGTTCCGTCGGATTTGATGGCGGTCAAACGGCTGCCGCCAACATTATCGCTGCCTGTGCCAAAAATGATATCCTTGGCACCATCACCATCAAGGTCGTACAAGGCGGGAGAGCTGACACCCCATTCAAAGGTGGCCCCATCCCGGATAAGAAGCACTCCATTGGTGCCTGGATCGTTGTCGCCATCATAAACTTCGGAACCGTCATGGTGCCAGGCCCAGGTGCGGCCATTCAAGGTATTGACAACGATTTCCAAATCACCATCACCGTCGATATCACCAACAGCAGGTGTAGCCCAGGCCCATTTGGTCCCAGCGCCTATGTGCGTGGATTGGGGCCAACCGGGCAATTCCGTCCCGTCTTTGCGGAAGATGTGGATTTGCGACACCTCACCCCGGTCGGCGACAATCATTTCCAGACCAGGTTGATTATCCAACGGGGCCAGGACAATGCCGGCCGGTTGCAGGACACTGTTCAAATTGGTGAGAGGTCCAAGAGTCTGACTGTTGTTGTCGCCATCCAGCAATTCGGTTCCGTCATGATGCCAAACATACACCTCATCGCTCCCCAGAATAATTTCCGAGTAGCCGTCACCATCAACATCGCCCACTGCCAGGTGGCTGCTGGTCTCAGCCAGGAAAGACACTGGGAAGCTAGATAATTCCGCGGGAGCAGTGGATTGCTCCACAACCGAAGATCCTGCACTCGGTACCAGGGGATAGGCCATGGAATTGATTTTGTAATAATACTTGGTGAGTTGGCTCAACCCTTCATCCCGGAAAAAGGAGGCACCGGCAATCACATCGGAGTTCACCCTGACAAAGGGTCCTGAAGGACTGTCACTGCGGAAAACGTTGTAACCGAAAATGTTGTTATCGTCCACGGGGTCCCACAACAAGGCAATCACATCAGCACCCAGACTGGTATCGGTTTCAATATTCATCGGAGTCATGGGCCTTTGGAGATAAAAATCATGCTCCGTGATGCGACCATAATTATCGGTCAGGAACAGGGTGCTTTGGGATTTGCGGCTGGCATCATTCAAGGCCAAGGAGAAGGTGGCCACCTCGTCCGAAGTCTCCATCAGTTCCAGGTCATCGACGGTGCCCATCGTATCATAGAGGACGACGTTTGAGATGATGCTCCGCAACCGGATATCCACCAAGTCAGCCAGGCCAGCACCGAAATTCTTTACCTGCACCGACATGATGACCCGTTCGCCACTGTCGAGAAATCCATCGCCATTGCCGTAGGTAACATCTTGCCAGTCAAGCTTGACGACTTCAATTTCAGGAGCTTTGACAATGGTAGTCCACTCGACTTCGTAGGTTTCAGCACCTGCGTCAGTCAGGACCAGACGGAAACTAACGGGAGTTCCATCGACCATGTAAGGATCAAGGTGAACCAGGAAGGGGGTCGTGGTCGCGGTTTGTCCTCCCCCGGTAACATTGTTGAATGCTGCGGAATTGATGGTGATGGTGACCCCCGGCGTGTTGGTGGTCAAAAGCCCATTCAAGCCACTGGTCCCGGTACCGGCAGTCTCCAGCAAAATGGGAACCAGACCCACGGTTTCACCGGCCTCGGCGATGGAGTTGTTGTTACCAACGGTGCCACTATTTCCATTGTCGCCAACGATCAGGTTGGAGAAAGCCAGATAGGTATCGCCGTCAAGCACATTCACCGTTGAAATATTTTGGCCGAGATCCAAACCGGTCACCCGCAAATCAACAGCACCTGGCGCATTGGCCAAATAATCCAGAGAGATCATCCCGTTGGCATCGGTCGGACCGGATGCAAGGTCCTCACCCTCACGGGATAAACAAACCATGGCATTCTCCACACCCATGCCCAGGTGGTCATTGACTGTGATGGCGAGTTGATTGGGGCCCATGCTCAAATCGGCGCTGGCAACAGACAGTTGCTCGGGGATGCCGGTCCAGATCGGAGTAGTGGGATCACCCAGCAATGTGTAGTTTTCGAAAGTCCACCGATCCACGTAGTTGTAAACGGTATTTGCCAGATATGGCAAACGACTAATGGCCAGCAGATTTCCCGCCCTGCTTTCATCAGAGCAATAAAGAGCATCGAAAAAGCCTTGTTGGTAGTTGTTGGAGTTGTTGGGGAAAGCGGCCCGTGAAGACCCGATTGAAAGGATCGAACCCCCGTTGGGGTTTTGCAGGAAACGCTCCATGAGGCAACTATAATCAAAGGCAGCCGAGGCACAATTGAGGGAAAACAAGAGGAAGAGATGATCGCCGTTGGTCAGGTTGTCGGCATCGGAATTCATAAAGTTGGCATCACCGACGGACATGTTGAAATAAAACCCGTGCCCAATCTGGTTGAAAATGCCGTAATGTCCGGTATTCAGCGAATCGATCAAGGCAGCCCTGGTCAATTCAGTATCCCAGGGATACAGCTCATTGGTTTCATACATCCGGGTGAATTCCATATCGGTGCATGGTTCCAACAATTCGGTGATCATTTGGTGGGAGAACCTGGCTCCATCCAGGATAATTTCACCATCTTCAATATTATCTCGCCAGAAAAGGACTTCCGAGGCATACAAAACCCGGTTGGGCCAGTTCGATCCAGCGGGTGTGGTTTCATAGGTGATCACTTTATCAACAAAAACCTGCGCGGCGGTAACCGTACTGACCGTTGCACGGCCGATGTAGACTTCTTCAGCAAAATCTGCATCGTCGCCAATGCCACCGGCTTCACTGTCGGTCTCACCATAGTAGGCGTTCCCATTGGCATTCCAAGTGCCATCGAGGCAGGCAAAATACATGTCGACGGGAATTGCGGTGAATCCAGCTGCGGGATAAAAGCTGTTGTTCACATACCGTGGCGGCAAGATGTCGGTATCGCCACCAAGCATCAGGTATTCAATGCCCCATTTTTGATAGGCATCCTGAATAAACATTCGCATGGTTTCCTGAATGTCGGCGCCATTTCGAAAATTGGCGGCGATGAATTCACGAGTGGTTACCAGGGTGTTGATGCCAATGCTCGTTTTAAAATCAGCCAGGCGTTGGAATTCGGACTTCATCTCTTCATTGGTGATGATCAGATATTTCACGGGACTTCCACTGAGGCTCGGTGTGCGAGTGGGGTTAAAAGGTCCCTTGTCTTCACCCACGGCCACACCATTGATGCGGGCATACCCACCCAAAGCTTCGGGATTGCTAAGAATCTGACGCAACACCTTGGTATTGCCGATACTTTCACCAGGCACCATACGTTCCCGTTCAACGGTCATTCGCTGGTTAGTGCCGTCGGCAAAAACAACCCGAACTGCATATTCATCCAGATATTCAATTTCCAGCCCTGTAGCGGAAGCAAAAGTACGGGCAGGGTAGACATTGAGCGTCAAGATATTGTATCCGCGCCAAGTATGAGTGCCGGAAAATTCTCCCCAGCTCGCGGGAAACTGACCCTCTTGAATTTGCAGTCGGGCAGTGGCAACCATCTCCCCACCATCAGTGATGTGGGCAGGAGCAACAGCCAGCGTGGCGGAGAGTTCATCTCTGTGGGTGGCTAACGGTTCAATCCAGGCTTGGTCGACCTGTTTGCCGACAGGGATCAAGAGCAAGAGATTCTTGATGGGCAAGATTGGCAAGCCGGGTTCGGACAGATTGTGGGTTCCTTCCAGCACAGGAAAGGTTGAACCATCGCTGTTGGTCTCCCAAGACCATCGATCCGCATCGAATCCACTTTCGTACAACACCGTTCCGATGCCGGAAGCAGCCAGGGCAGTGGAGGTGGAAATGAGCAAGGCCATCAGGATCAACAGGGACATCTTCAATCGGGGGCGAAATCCGAATTCGGACATACAAATCCTCCAGGGGGGTCAGGCTCGACTGGAATTTCAAGTCGAGCCTGATGTCATTAGGTTTATTAGAGCGAGGAAAATTCCTCAGAGCCGTATGTTGCTCATCTGCCGGGGTACGGCCTAAAGCCATGGAAATCCCGAGAAGTTTTTAACTACCTACCATAATCACTATACCACAAACCTAAAACATCGTCAATGGGTCAAATTCACTTAGAAAGGTTAAGAAAATGAAATGATAATGCCAAAAACTACCACGATTTGTATTTTGAGACAGGATCATAAAGATCATCATATATTATCACATTTCAATCACCATTTGGTGACGACGACGCTGTTGGCCGCAACCATAAAAACTCGTTTTGATTGAAAGCTGGAAATTGCAATCAAACGCCTGCTATGGGTGGCATTTCTCAATATGATTTGTTTGCCCCGTACAACCCAACTGACACCCCGGGTTTGCAGCTGGGCAATTTCCGTATCAACCAGAAAAACCGGGAGGAAATCTGGGTTCTCACATATGGAAAACAAATAACTTTCGAGGGTTTGTTGTCCTTTTTGGACAACCGATTGGTCTGAATGAGCAAAATTGACCCGATGGGTCTCCACAATGGCCGGATACCCCCCATTCCAGGCTTTTCGAGTGTCCGCCAGACACCTTTTCAGAACCTCATCCACATCATGGGTCTGAACAGGTTCCAAACGGCAATTCCGCTTCAAGTATTGCCTTTGACGGTTGGCCAACAGATCAAATTTTCTTTTCAGATACTTTTGAATGCGCCCTGACTTGCCCGGCAGGAGGGTTGGATCTCGTTGCTCCCTTTTGCCCTGGATAACCCGAATCCCATGGGCCTGCCACATTGCCTCAATGCGATCGTCCCAGATATAATCTGGAGCCATCACCGACCCGATGGGCCGACCGAAGGCATTTTCAAATATCCGGGATGAGTGAAACAGCTCACTGTTCAAATCTTTTGTCGAGCGCCAGGGAGCCAACTCCCATGCTTTTTCACTGCCGGGAAATAGGGTTACACCCGCTTTAGTCAACTTTTGGGAAATATCGCTGGATAAGGCAACCTCCAGTCGGATGGTTGGATCATAGTGCCAGGTGGCGTGGAATTCCGGATACCATAATCCCTGATCAATCCCATGCTGCACTGCGGTCAACAGTCCGGGTCGCTGGTAGGCAGTTGGCAGCTGTGGCCAGTCGTACCGATTCCAGACGTACCCCGTTGGCCCCTTTTCATAACTGAGGGAACTAAGGACATAATTGGGTTGGAAGACTGCGGGCAAACCATCACTGCCCCAAACTGACGCCATGATATCACAAAGCCGGCTCACCATCAGAGAGTCCTCCAGCGTGGACTCCCAGTACACCTCGGGGAATCGTCCAGGATGAAACTCTTCCCGGTTATATTCAAGCCAGACGTCCGCTGAGGGTACAAACCCCGCCAGTCCCCAATCATCACTCTGAAAGGTTACTGCCCTCAAATTGCGCCAATCAACCAATCCAGCGCTTTCAACGGTGACCAGGCCCACAACACCCATAAAGACCAGCAAACTCAGACCTGGCAACATCGCAACCATCGATTTCCAGTTTTTCATGCCAACCTCTGTCAATCAATTTTGGCGGATGCCCACCAATAGGAACCGTAGCTCAAGCCGAATCGTTCAATGGCTGCCAGCAATTCTCCTGCTGAACCACCGGGAATCGGGGTGGTCCAGTTGGCGGTCAGCATTTGGCAAACGGCAGTGGAATTGGGCTTGTTTTGATTCATCAGGGTTCCGCAATGCCAGTTTTGTGCCGGAATCAAACCATGGGCCCACTCCAGAAAATAATCCCTGGAAAGCAGGGACCCACGGCAATCTGGCATCAATTGCGCCAGGAAAGACTGGAAATCCCGGTAATTCCGAGCCGCCCGGTCATCAGTGTCCGGCTCATCTTCAAAGATAAAAAGGGTTCCACCAGGCTTGAGCAGATCCAACCAACATGTCAGAAAATCCCCTCCCGGATTCTGCACAAGCAAGTGACGCCAGAGATTGCCCGCCAAAAGACAATCCAAACTACGGGAAAGAAATGGCGGGTGCAAAGCATCCCCGCGCAAGGGAATCGATGTCCCGGTTGCCAGGGACGAACAATCCAATTCTATGACCTGGATGCCGGATTGGTCCAACAATCGGCCAAATGCCCCGTCTCCGGAGCCGAGATCAACAACCAGGGGATCCGGAACTTCTTCAAGGTGGGATAGAAATTCCAAAAAATTTCCAGGAAGTGGTTTGAATGGCAAGAGCCAACTCCCTTGGCCTCAGATCAGGGAAAATGAGGTTTGTCATCACCGGAAACAGATCGCTTGCTGTGGTCCGACTGAGGCTTATCTTGGTCGGCCACCTTCTGTCGTTCAGCTTGCAGGTCAATAATGTCAGCCACATGCTGTACATCCTGGCTGTTCAAACGATCCATGCGATCATTGAAACCGAGGGCGTAGGAAAGTTCAGAAAAAAGGTCGAACCCCTGCTGGCGATTATGCAAATGACGCAAAGCACCCAGTTGGGCCGCCCACATCCAGAATCCCATGGCGGGCAGTCCCAGCCAGGCCAAATCCAAAAAATCACTGAGGCCAAAGAGGATGGCACCCACTGTCACCAGCAGAAGGCACAAGACCACCCCGCGGGGTGAAAAGCCCAATCGCAAAAGGCGGTGATGGAGATGAAAATCATCGGCCTGAAAAATGGAAGTGCGCCTTCGATAACGTCGTATAATCGTGGTTCCGGTATCCCAAATGGGCACCACCATGGGTGCCAGCATCATGAACAGGCTCAATTCCACCTTCTGGCCTAGATTCATGATCAAGCTGCCAAGAACCAACCCCATCCACATGCTGCCTGAATCGCCCAGAAAGATTTTTCGACTGCTGATGTTCCAATAGAAGAAAGCCACCGTCGCCCCGCAAAGGGTGGCGGCAAAGAGCATGCTGTACATCTCCCCGACCACCAGGGATATCACCACCAAGGTCAAGGATGCAAGAATGCTGATGCCGCTGGCCAGCCCATCCAACCCATCAATAAGATTCATGGAGTTGATGAAACCAAGGTACCAGAAAAGGGTGAAAGGCCACGCCCACCCACCAAGACTGATTTTGCCCAACAAAGGGATCACAACGAAATCAAGTCTTTGACCGAAGATCATCAGCACCAGGATGACGGCCAATTGACCATAGAGCTTCTTCTCCGCGTGTATACCGAAGCGGTCATCCCCTACCCCGAGGGCCATAATCGCCAGACCGGCACCAATGAGTATACCCAGCCAGGACCAGGGCAACTCCGTGCGCACCACAACATTTTCCAGGAAGAACAGGGCACAGAAAAAAGAAATGAAAATAGCCATGCCGCCGGTCCGGGGCACAGGTTCGCGATGGGGCCTTCGGTATCCCGGGTGATCGACGATTTCGGTCAGGAAACCCAAATTCCTGAAATGAGGTTGAACCAGCCAGGACATAAGAAACGCCACGACAAAGCTCAGCACTGCAATAATTCCCAGGTCCACGGTTCCTCCCTGAAAGTCCGTTGTCCCTTAACTCCGCATGGCAGAAATCCAACAGTAATGCTCAGACCAAAAAAAGCCCTGACCAAACCCAAGGCATTATGGCAAGGTACTGCACGGTCAAATAGGAGGCAACGGTTATTTCGTATTGTTATTTCGCATGGCCTCTCACCCGCGAAACATCCTCGCCAGCCGAGGGTCAGGAAATACCCCTATCCAGCACCTGTGTGTAAACCTGGACCGTTTGCTGGGCGGTGTGTTGCCAGGACCATTTACGCGCCCATTTGGGCCCGCAAAGTGATAAACGGGCCCGTAATTCACCAGATTCGGCGATCTTCCGCATTTGATGGCACAAATCTTCCGCATGATTCGGATCCACCCACAGGGCATCCGGCCCGGCCACTTCGGCCATGGCACCTAATGCAGAGGTGATGACTGGCAACCCAAAGGCCATGGCTTCCAGAATAGGGAAGCCAAAACCCTCATGAAGGGAAGGAAAAAGCAATGCCTGTGCCGAACTGTATAATTCCCGCAATTTGTTGGTATCGCAATATTCCAGAACCATCAAATCACCGGACTGAAGCAGGGGTTGCATCTGCTCGCGCAGGTTGGAATCCTTCCAACCCTTCCCACCAACCAAGAGGAGGGAAGGCCATGGAGATTCTTCAGCTTTTCGTTTTCGGCCCAGCAGCCTGGTGTAGGCATCCAGAATTCCTACCAGGTTTTTGCGTGGTTCAAGGGTTCCAACAAAGAGAAAGAAGGGCCGTTCCCCCACTTCTACTTTCGTCCCATTACCAGTACCTTCCCAAACCCAGGAAGGAGTGCCGAAGGGGGTTACGGAGACATTTCGACAGCGGGGATAATATTTCCGGACATCCAGCGCCGTCGCTTCGCTGTTGGTAACAACAGCAGTGGCCCGCTGCAAAGTTCGGGGGACCATCAGGCTGTAATAGGCTTTTCGAGGCTGCTCCACTGTCTTGGGAAACCTGAGCCAGGCCAGATCATGCACGGTGACAACACTGGGACACGGCAGCGACAATGGAGCCACAAATTGCAGACTGTGCAAAATTACAGCACCCAGTTTCCGGCAAATCCGAGGGATTTGCCTTTGGGTGTAAAGAGCCTTGCGCAAAGTGCCACCAGTAGCTCCGGGACAATGATGAACCGCCCAATCCGGACAACCTTCCAGCCAATAGAACAAGTGAGGGGTTGTCACCAGAAGTGAAAAATCCAAATCCCAGCGGGTTGCCGAAAGTGCCCGGGTGAGCTCAAGAATAGACCGGCCTACCCCCGTTGGTCGCTCATGGACCAACAGGGCATCGAGAACAATTCGAGGTCTAGAAGATCTCATGCTCCCGCCTTATCAGCAGGTAATGATTTCGGTGGCTGCCCGTCAAGAAGAGCAGCCAGCAGCAATCCCAAACCGACCCATATATGGGGCAGATTGTATTGTGAAAAGGTCATCAGCTGGATCCAAACCCCACCAACCCCCACAGCAGCCGGCAGAACCATCGGGTGGGTAAGTTGTCCATGGTCCAATTCCCCGACCAACAGCCATGATTTCCTGATCAGATAAAAGACAGCCCCCACTAAAAAAGTTGCCCCAACCAACCCTGTTTCGCAAAGAATCTGCAGTGGAAAATTGTTGACAACCGGCCAGCTGAATTGGCTTTGCAGGCCCATGGGATCCACCAGCAATGGGAAATGAAAGGCAAATTGTCCCCAACCGACCCCCACCAGGGGACTCTGCAGAAAAGCCAGCCAAGCAGCTTTCATGCTGTAGAGGCGAGTCAGATTGGACCAATCCTGATTGTTGAACGATGCCATCAGGCGCTGAAAAAGGATCCCGCCGGCGAAGAAATTGGCCAGCAAGAAAAACAAGAGAACAAAGACAACTACCACGAGGGCTCTTGGCTTTGCCGGTGGATGCCAATTCTTAGCCTGCTGTTGTCCACCAGTTTTCATACGGAGCCAAAGCAGACCAAAGACCATCAACTGACCCACAGCACCCAACCATGCCCCCCGTGACCAGGTCAGCAACAATAAGGCTGCAATGGAAAAACCCAAACCCAGACGAAGATACGCGGATCGACGCCAGACCAGAAGAAACGGCCACGCCATGAGCAGATAATTTCCCAGGTAGAGAGGTTCGCTCATGGTTCCCCGCAACCGGGGAATCTCCTGCAGGGTGTTGTTCAGGTACAATCTATCGGATCCGGAAAGAATGCTGGGATTCGATGTGAAAAAAATTTCCAAATGAGAAAACCAAACTTGGGGATGGTAAAAGTTGAGTTCTTGAAATATTCCGTAGACCACCTGGATGAAAACCCCCAGAAAGAGCAAGTCCAGGGTGAAATGCCAACGATCACGCCCTCTGGTCCATATTCCTGGCCAGCCAAGAAAAAACAACATGATCAGCAATTGCACCAATTGCCTTCCCCATCGCCACCAGGTAGAAGACAGGGGTTCCAGGGAAGGGGCTGTTCGCAGGCCGAAACCGGAGACAAGAACAACCAAAAGGCTTCCAAGAAAGAAGGCGGTTAATGAAAGTGGGATTGATTGCAGGTCCCGGTATTTCCAGGCAGGACGGGCCGAAAAAAAATTCTGTGCAAAAGCGGCCAGCAGGGCCAAGGCAAGCAAGGCCCAAGCTGGCTGCAGTCCACTACCTGGATCTATCCCGGATAGAAAATGAACCAGGCCCACTCCCACCCAGGGTAAGGTCAAGAGGCTGCCTCCATAGAGCATCTCCGCCGTGGTCATGCGCATGGAGTCAGGCTCTCTTTCGCAAGATTTGCCGAGCCCGGCGAAGCAAGACCCCGATCAAAAGCAACAACCCGGCTATAAGAAGAAAGTTGGCTTTGGGCTCGTCTAAAGTCTTTTTTCCCGAACTAGTGTACCGAAATCGCGGACCGTGGATTTCCAGTTCCCCAACTGAAACGACCAACTGTACCACTCCATCGCTCATGACCAGGTTCTCCAGTATGGGATAAACCCCATCGTCAAAAACCAGTGGGCCCTCTTCAAGATTTCCGGAGAAGCCGGCCAGCAGAGGAACACCCAGATCGAGGTCGGGATAAGCCTCCATGGCCAGGGTGCCCGGCACACTGAGGACGCCTCCCTGCCACACCAGGGAAATCCGTCCACTTCCAGGGCCGGGCCGCCATTCAAAGCCAGCGGTGGTATCGCGTGCAGCAGTGATGATCAGAACGCCTGGCTGGTGGAGAGCAAACTGTGAAAATTCGCTGCTCTGGCCCAGAACGTTACCCGGCAGGCCAATCAGAACCAGTGGGATCAAGAATCGCAGTGACATTCCGGTTCGCCCCTCGGAATCCAGGTCCGGTTTTTCAGGACCGCCTGGTGCCTCTCACCCGCACGGTGACAGTTTGCTGTGAATGGAAAACAAAATAGTGGCAGGGCAAGGTCCGGGTCCACTCAAAAAAAATCAGAATCCGGATCCGGTTGCTACGACAAAGACATTTGCCGAGCCAGTGAACACAATTGAAAACTCCGCTCCTCGGCTGAAACCGCCATGAAACGGGAATCAACGGCAACCCCGCCGGCAACATATTCCAACAACCGTTGGCTCTTTTCCAGGGCCAAACTCCGGGCCTGATGCGAAAGCTCGGCCTGGGTCTTGTTCCTGCCATGACCCGGACCACCAAATACCAACAAATGGATTTCCCGGGGTTGGACCACCCGAAGCAGTCTGCCGAATCGTCCGGTCAAGGCCAAGCTGACGGCTGCAGTTGCCCGAACACACCAAAGCAACGCATCGGTGCCGTCATTGGCCAAACTTGTTGGATGACCCGCCAGAACGCGTGTTTCAAGAGCCTGGAGTTCCGCTTCGGTCGGCAGGTCCAAATGGCGAATATAGAATGTTCCATCACTCAGCCCGCCGGAGAAATCTTCACTGGGAACTGAACCGGGAAAAAGTCGCAGGACAGGTCCGGGGGCCACCTTTTGCCTTGCCCAGGGCACCGCCTCGTCGGCCATGGGCAGACGATAGGTGCTCTTCTGCAAATGGGAAAGAGCAGAAAAACAAACTGGGGAAGGCTCACCCAAGTAAACCTGGCGGGTGGGCACAGCAGCAGCCGTCAGTCCGCGATCCTTGAGTTTGGCGGATTGATCCAAAAGGTGATGACCAAGGCCGGCCGCAGTGTAGGGAGCGCAGGTATCGCGTCCGGTCCCCACAACCATGATATGGCGCTCCAAGGTCTTGGATGGCGGAACAACCGTATCGGCTTTGTTGTCGAAAAACAGATGGGCGATGGCAGAAATGTGTTGATTGGGACGGGCTTTCGCTCGAACCCGACGGGATTCATCCGCACCTTGGGACATATGATACCTGTCTCCGATTGCCGGTTCCGAGGCGCTGGTCAGGAAACCACCACCAGGCTGTTGGCGCCACCAAATTCATTGGGAGCGGTTTTAGAATTGTGAGGATCAGGCAGCCAGGATCCGTCCACTATGAAACGGTATTCATAGTTGCCTTCATCCAGGTCCAGGTGACATTCCCAAATCCCGTCTTCCCTACATTTCAGGGGCATGCCCTTGGCCGACCAATTGCAGAAAGACCCAGTGATGCGAACTGTCTTGGCCCTGGGGAAATCGGCCTCAAAGACCACTCCCGCCTGGGTCACCTGGGGGCCGTGCAGCAAGGCCACCCAATGATCCAGGGCTGTCACATTGACTTCAACTTCCTGATCGGTCAGCTCGATGGCCAGGTTGCGAAAGTCCAGGGATCCCCGGGATTCGGGATCGTATTGAACAACCGGCAAGCCTGCCCCCGCCGCCTCCTTGAAGCGAACCGTATGATGAATGATGGTATCGAGGAGCTCTCCATCATAAAGATCGTCCAACTCTTCCATTATCTTTCGCACAAACCTTGGCCGTGTATCAAAATCCGCCATAAGAATGTGTGGTACGATGTCATGGCCCTTCTTTTCCCTTAATACCGACAATGTTTCCCGCATTTTCCGCACCGCCTGCAGACTGTAGTAACTGGGATCCACAGGAATGATGATCTCATTGGAAGCCAGCAGAGCGTTGAAGGTCAGCAAACTGACGCTCGGTGGGCAATCGATCAGTACGTAATCGTAGGGCATGGCACTGCGGCGCAGGTTATTTCGCAACCGGTATTCTTTTTCGGACTCCCGGGCCAGTGTTTGCTCCACGGCACTCAGTTCTATGCCCGCCGGAACAAGATGCAAATTGGGGTTGATGTCCAGGAAAGCATCTTCCACAAGAATATCCGTGGTCAGGTACAAATCGTAGGTGCTGAGGCTGAAGTCTCTCTCACGGAACCCATATGCCAAGGTGGCATGGCCCTGGGGATCATTGTCAATGAGGAGAACTTTTTTATCCAGGCGGGAAAGGGAAGCGGCCAGATTGGTCGCAGAGGTGGTTTTTCCGCAACCACCTTTCTGGTTGGCCAATGCAATGACTCTCATCTCGACTCCTTTCGACCAAAAGTCTTTTGTGCAACCCGTTTCCGAAGTATTCAAAACATCGGACCTTGTCGCGAATCTATGTCGAAAGGCATAGTTGAACCAGCAGGAACAACTTTCCTGAAGACCGGATCATACCCTTCAAGAAGAGCATGTCAACATTTATTAAGGATTACTTTAAGGTTTTTCAAACCCAAAAATAGAAGGCGGAACCAAAGGCGATGCCTCCGAAAACTTCAGCCCAGGTGTGACCAACCAATTCCCGAAGACGGCCCCCATCAAACTTTTCCCCATGCAGGGCACTGTCCATCAGTTCATTCAGGAGTTGAGCCTGTTGTCCTATTTCCTGCCGCAGACCGGTGGCTTCCATGATGACAAACAAACCGAAAACAAGCACCAGGCTGAACAGGGAAGAATCAAATCCTTCCAATTGCCCAATTTTCAGGGTCAATGTGGCCACCGTAGCAGAATGGGAACTGGGCATGCCCCCATTGGAGACCAAAAGGGTGGGCCGCCAGCGGCGTCGCAAAACCAATTCCAGCAAAACCTTGAAAGCCTGGGCCGAAAGACCACTCAAAAGGGCATAGACCCCCGGATTCATCATGATATCTCTCTTCACAACATTCAGTGATTTGATTCCCGTAGCGGTACCTTAACAAGATTCCTGGTTTCGTCAAACCTGTAACTTGTGGAATGGCCCACCACATACCATTTTATGGGCGTGCTTTTCGAATTGAGGAAACGCCGAACCTATCGGCGTGTCCTGTTGTTGTGTTTGCCTCCCACCAAGGGGATTACCCATGTTCAAGATGCTTCGTTCACAGGCAAAGATCTTCTATTGGATCATTGCTGTCAGTTTTATTCTTTTTGGTGTTGTCTTCTCCTATGGTGGAGCCACCAGCGGCTGCCAGAAGAAAGGTCCCAATAACCGCAATCAATCCGGCCTGGTGGGCAAAATCAATGGCACGCCCTTGTCCGGGGCGCAGTTTGAGCGGACATACAGCCAGATCCTGAACTACTCTCGCGCCCAGAACCAGGGACGTGAAATGAACTCCAACCAGTATGCAAGCGCCCGTCAGCAGGCCTGGGACCAGATGCTGCGCCAGGCCCTTCTGGTTCAAGCCATCGCCGACCATAAGATTCAGGTCTCGGATACCGAATTGAAGGCCCGCTTCGAACAAAACCCTCCCCCAGCCCTGTTGACCCCATATCAAGACCAAGAGACCGGTTCCGTCAACATGGAAGCCTACTACGCAGACCTGCAAAACCCCGATAACGATTGGTCCGCCGCCGAGGCCTATGTGCGTCAGATCATCCAAACTGAAAAGCTGCAGGCCATCATTGCCAACGATGTTGCCGTCAGTGATGCGGATGTGCGCAGCAATTTCCTGGCCCAAAACGGCAAGGCCGTGGCGGAATACATCGGGGTCCTTTATGGGGACCTTGCTTCGGAATACCAACCCACCGACGAAGAAATCAACACCTGGTACCAGAGCCATGGTGACGACTACCTGCAGAAGGAAAAAGTCGAATGCAAGGTTGTCCGATTTTCCAAGGAAGCCAGCGATGCGGATTGGGCCAGTGCCAGGACCGAAATGGACGAGATCAGGGCTGAGATTGAAAACGGCAGCATCAGCTTTGAAGATGCAGCCAGACGTTACAGCGAAGACGGCAGCGCCTCTCGCGGCGGCGACCTCGGAACCTTCGATCGCACCCGCATGGTCCCTGAATTCACCGAAGCAGCTTTCGGGCTTGCCGTAGGTGATATCAGCCAACCGGTGAAGACAAAATTTGGTTTCCATCTCATCGAGATCACCGAACAGCACATGGACGAAGAGACCAACGAGCTGTTCCAGGTCACCGCCCGTCACATCCTACTCAAGGTTGTGCCCAGCAATGCCACTCTTGCCCTGATCAAAGACAGCGCCCAGGACTTTCTCGACCGTGTTGATGGAAACAACTTCGTCAGCACCGCAGAGGCCGAAGCCATGGACCTGATCTCCCCTGCCGCCTTCATTGAAGGCCGCGACATTCCCGGTTTACCCATCTCTCTTTCCGGTGGCTTGTGGACTTTCAGGGCGGATGCCGGCGACGTCAGCCCGGTTTTTGAAAATCGTGAATTCTTCTATGTGGTTTTGGCAGGCGATCACCTTGCGGCTGGTCCTGCCGACCTGGATTCCGTCAGGAGCCAAGTCATCCTGGCCTTGCAGAAAGCAAACAACAGGAAGCTGGCTGCCGCCAAACTCGGCCCCGCCGTGGGTGAAATTCAAATGGGTCGGACCATGGCCGAAGTGGCTGCCGGCTCCGATTTGAAACATGCCGTCACCGACACCTTCACCTACAACGGCAACGTTGCCGATGTGGGCTTCGGCACGGACTTCAACAAGAAAGCCATCGAAGGCGAAGTTGGCCGTTTGATTCCCGAGGTCGAGACCCTACGCGGACTCTTTGCCCTGATTCCCCTGTGGATTGCTCCTTTCGACGAGGCTGAGTTTGACACCCGCAAAGCAGGAATCCAGGCCTTCCTGCTCAGCCAGGCCCAGAATGAGAAGGTGGAAGAATACTTCCAGAAACTCATGGATGAGGCCGACATCGAGGACTACCGTTAGACTCTCCTTGCGGAGGCGCCGAAAGCACAATAGAAAAGCCCGGAACCTTGGCGGGTACCGGGCTTTTTCCGTGCATGAGATCAATCTTCCCCAAAGGGATTGGGTGGTTTCCTTTTTTTGAAGTCCTCCAATTCCTGATCCATCCGATCGTGTCGTTCCTGTCGATTTTTTTCATGCTCACCTGATGCAAAGAGGTTGGCCATGCGCTCGGCCTCTTCCTCTTTTTCACGATCGAAAGCCGCCAGATCATCTGATATTTGCGGCCCCTCCTCCTGGTCCAGATCCTCCATCAGCAAATGGTTTTTGACCTCCGCATGGGTTTTGTAGGCACTTTCGACCATAACCACGATGCCCAGCTCAGCCAAGGCGTTCAGTTGCAGGCGCACCGCGCTTTCGCTGCGGCCCAACAGATCTGCAATCTCCAAAGGCGATGGAGGCCGTTCCTCCCGGTGGTCCAGCACCCTGATGGCCGCCACCACCAGATGGGCTTCATTGCGTGTCAGGCTAATCATGGTTCCCCTCAATTGTTGCAATCTTCTTTTCCAGACGCTGCACTCTGGACGACTCGCCACACAGCTTCGCATGGGCCAAAGCCCGGCCAGGTTTCCTGAGCCGGTGTTCAAACAGAATGGCTGCTTCCCGATGCAGCCAAGGTTCATCCAGGCCATTGAGCAAAGCCTTGCTAATAACATTTTCCACCGGCAGCCAGGCCTTCTCCCGTTTCAACAGCCGAATGGAATCCTTCACAAAAGCAGCCTGCCGAAACCCCTGCTCCAACTCAATCGATTGGCAATGAATTGCCTTCAGCATCCATGTTGAAGCCTCTTGCCGCAGACGAGCTTTTTCCGCCACCCTTCCCAAAGCCCAGGCCTGCAACCAATGATCGGACCAAGTTTGATTATCTCGCAACAGGCGGGCCATGTCCAGCACCCGTGACAGAAGACCCACCATGCCCAGCAGATCCATGTGATTGTGATGCAAAACCCTGGACATCATTTCGCCGTCGCGATCGCGGATGAAATCAAACCAGGCTTGGGGAATCAGGGCACCATCGATATCATCGGGGCCCCGTTCCAAGTCCAAAAGCCCCTTTTCCAGGGTCTGTTGCCGACAATCAGAAAAATGACGGCCCCAAAGACGCCGGCCAGGCACCAACAGATCCCAGCTGACAAGCTCCCCGCAGGGGTCCGGCAGACGGTTCATCAGGGCTCGAGTTCGCAACAGCGGCAAATCAAATGATGCGCCATTGAAGGTCATCACCACCTCGAAGCCCTTGGCCAGTTGGTGCAACTCCTCCAGCATATGGGTTTCGTGGGCAAAATCAGGCAGGAAGTATTGGCGCGAAACAAATTTCTCTTCGCTGATCCATCCCACTCCCACGAGAAAAGCGATAGTGCCAGTGCCTCCAGCCAAACCGGTGGTTTCCGTATCCATAAAAAGGATGGTTCCGGGTTCAGGGTTGGCCTCGTGGGCCCTGGTAAAAAAGCCATCAAGGGAAGGAATCCCCCCCATGGTGACGGACAAATCTTTGGTAATATTCCGGACCCAGGCTGGCCAATTCCCCGGCCCGGCTGGGGCCAGGCCCAAATCGGTGAGACATTTTTCCGGTACTGGTTCGTGGGAGTCCGCCAAACCGGTTTGGCCAGAATTCATTTGATCCGATGGGGATTTGTTTTTGCGAGTCAGACGATCCAGGTTGGCCAGTCGTTTGCTCAGATCCATCTCAACCCTCGGCGACGGCAGTGGCCGGCCGCATCAACAGCCAGGCAGCCGCTTGACGGGCGGTGCCACCGCTTTCAGCAGCGGGCCCCACGCAGGAAGGGCAACCCTTCTCGCAGGGGCAGGCATGAAGATGTTCGCGAGCCGAGTGACAGATTTCAGCGAACTGCTTGTGAATACGTCGTGCATAGCCTACCCCTCCAGGAAAGGCGTCGTAAATATAGAGGGTAGGCTTGCCGGTAAAAGGAGACTTCACCATGGCCGTGGAATGCAGATCCGAAGGATCGGCCATGATGAAAACAGGCGCCACCCGACTCAACAAATGTGCCAATCCCTTGAGGCCGTCGCCCAGATCCAAACCCTCGGCGGACATGATCTCCCCCACGTCTTCGGGAAGCTCCCACCAAAAACTCACCGTGTGCATTTCCATCTCAGGCAAATGCACCCGTCCGGAACCAACATTCTCATGGGTCCCAAGTTTGATTTTCTTGTAGACGGTGACTTTGGCAACCAGCCCAACCTCCCCCACGACCAGATCGCCGTAGGTGAAAGGCACCGTTTCATCGGCAGTGAGAGTTTTCAGTTCGCTCTTGCGCTGGGCATCGGTGTAATATTCCACCTGGACAGGTTGCACATGGGCCTCCCGCCGTTGCCAGTCCAGGCGATCCACATGATACTGCTGGGCGCCGTGAATATAGACTGCGTCGTCGTGCAGCATTTCCTGGGCGCTGAACAGATCCATTTCCCCGATGATGAGTCCGCCGCGCACACTTTGGTCGATGATCACCACATTGTCCGGAGCGGCACTGCGCAGACTGACATCTTCGGCGGGATAGGTATCGGCCATCCAGTGATAACGATCACCACTGTGATGCAGCACTCCCTGCTCGGCCAGGTAGTCGAGTATCTCATCTACCCTCAGCTCTCCGTATCGCTCATCGGTGGTGAAAGGCAACTCAAAAGCGGCGCATTTAAGATGACTGATAAGGATAATCAGGTTATCAGGATCAAGAGTTGCGTGTTCGGGGCTGCGGCCAAAAAAATAATCCGGGTTGTTGATGATGTATTGATCGGCCGGGCTGCTTGAAGCAACCAGGACCACTGCGCTGAGGTTTTGCCGGCGGCCCGCTCGGCCGGCTTGTTGCCAGGTGCTGGCCACAGTGCCCGCATAGCCAGCCATCACGCAAACGTCCAGCCGGCCAATATCGATGCCCAGCTCCAGGGCGTTGGTCGAGACCACGGTACTCACATTGCCGTCTCTCAAACCCTGCTCGATTGCACGCCGTTCACTAGGCAGGTACCCACCGCGATACCCCCGGACCTCACCACTTTTGATGCCGACCCGACGGCCCGCTTTTTCCAGATAAGTCAACAACAGTTCCACCCTCATGCGGCTCCGGGCAAATATAATTTGCTGAGCCCCGCTGGACATGAATCGTTCGGCAATGCGTCGGGTCGTCTTGATCACCGACTGCCGAATTCCCAACTCCTGATTGACTACAGGGGGGTTGTAGAAAATGAAGTGTTTTTCACCTCTTGGTGCACCGTTGTCCGCCACTTCCTGCATGGACAGCCCCGTCAGGCGCTCGGCCAGTTCACGGGGATTGGCAATAGTCGCCGAGCAGCATATAAACTGCGGATTCGAACCGTAAAATTCCGCCACCCGACGCAACCGTCGCAAGACATTGGCCACGTGACTGCCAAAAACACCGCGGTACTGGTGAACCTCGTCCAACACCACGTATTTCAAATTTTCAAAGAGTTTTACCCACAAAGTATGGTGCGGCAGAATACCCTGGTGCAGCATGTCGGGGTTGGTCACCACAATGTGTCCGCTGCTGCGAATGGCCCGTCGGGCGGTTTCGGGAGTATCGCCGTCGAAGGTGAAGGTCTTGATGTCCACCCCGAGGTCGCCAACGATACCGTGAACTTCGTGCATCTGATCCTGGCTCAGGGCCTTGGTGGGAAAAAGATACAACGCCCGGGCCTGTGGATCCTCCAGGATGGTGTTCAACACCGGAAGGTTATAACAAAGGGTTTTACCGCTGGCGGTGGGTGTGGGAACCACAAAAGAATGGCCATTGGCAGCCAGTTTCACCGATTCTGCCTGATGGCTGTACAGCTCTTCAACACCACGTCCCCGCATCACCTCCACCAACCGGCTGTCGAGAAAGTCTGGAAAGGGGGCAAAGTGCGCAGGTTCCGGTGGCAAGACTTGCCAACGGGTCACCTGGCGAGTGAATCGATCATCAGCTTTCAGTTGTTCCAGAAGTTGTGCCAGGTTCAACGGTGCCTCCAGTGGCAGTGGTTGCCAACCCGCAGGACTGTGGCACATGGTGCTCTACCAACCCAAGAAACAGGTTGTCAGTCGCCTTTGGGATCATCCTTGATCTCACGATTGACTTCGTCCAGTTCGCGTTTGACTTCATCCGAAGCTTCTCGCGTTGCCGATTTGAATTTCTTGAGTGATTTGCCCACTGCTTCAGCCAGTTCCGGCAACCTTTTGGGGCCGAAAAAGATAAGAACCAGGACCAGAATCACTACGATTTCAGGCCAGCCGAGGCCACCGAAAGGCATCGCCACAAAGGGAATCATTGAAAGCCTCCTTGGGCTGTTAGCGGTACCAGCGAAGCATTTGCGAAGCTACAAATACGCCGATGACACTCATCAGATTGAAATGAATCTGGAATCCGAAGGTCAAATCGATGATCACCAGATTCAAATGCACGACATCGGGACCAAAGGTAATATATCGAACAAAGAGTTGTTCGGCTACGGTGCCCTCATTCAGGAATAGCCCTATCACCTCGCTGATGGTGGCGCCTATCAAAACACCCAAAACCAACGTGAGCACCACCGCGCCCAGGGATTTTTTCATGGATCAAGCTTCTTTCCACATCAGGTTACGTCAGTTGCATTATTTCTTTCGGCAAGTATAGTCAGCGCCCGCTCCCGGAACCACCCTTTTGTCTAGAAAAATCCCCGCCCTTTTGGTAAACCCGCTAGTTAGGGAGCCAAGGCGCTCCGCAATTTTTCAAAGTCTTCACCCAGGATAAGGACAGCATCTTCAGTCAAGCGTCCATCCCATTGGCGGATCACCTCCACCATTCCAAATTTCCGCGCCAGAACCTGGGCGTCTTCCGGAGCCAGTCGACGATTGATCAACAGGCTTTTCGGCCAGGACCCAGCCGCATTGCCCACACCTTCAACCACACACCCCCGACTGGCCACCAACAAGCTGAAGTCCCGGGCCAACCCACTGGTTTGGGTTCCGTTGAGAATCCTCAGATGAACCGACTGCTGCCGGGTCTCTTCGGTCCAGTTGTCGTTGGACCCTGCAGTGGAATCCTCGAACTTCATACCTGCGGGCAATGGAGTACCGGATGCCACCCAGAATGAAACACCACAGATCATCATCACCAGAAAGAGCCAGAAATTCAGTGATCGCAGCATCACAATCCGGCCGTCAGCCGCTGCACAACAGGAAGCAACGTTTCATAACTCTGATCTAGGGTTTGCGGCATCACCCTGGTTTCACCAATTGTGCTCATGAAATTGGTATCGCCGGCCCAGCGGGGCAGCATGTGCAAATGCAAATGATTGGGAATTCCGGCGCCGGCGCTTTGGCCGCCATTGTAACCACAATTGATACCATCGGGCCGAAACACCTCGGTCAAGGAGTTTTCCATCACCTTCAACAGGATGCCCATTTCAGCCAGTTCCTCCGGTGTGCAATCTCCCAGCATGGGTTGGTGCCGGTTGCTGATCAGCAGGATGTGTCCGCTGTTGTAGGGATAGAGATTCAAAAGCAGGTACCAGTGTTGGCCCCGGTATAGGACGAAATGCTCCCGTTCATCGCAGATCAAACGATTGCAAAAGACACATCCTTCTTCTTTATCCTTTCCAGTCACGTAGTCAAACCTCCAGGGTGTGCAAAGTCTTTCCATGGACAACTCATACTTGGTTATGCATTTCGGCGAGCCAAAAGTTCGGCCGCCGCTGCCAATTCGTCAACAGTGTTGATGCCCACCACCTCATCAGGATCCTTGGTCATGACTGCTTCGACCCGATGGCCCTGATCCACCAGCCAGGCCACCGTATCGGTCAAATAGTACTCACCCTGCTGGTTGTCCGTGGTCAGGTTGTCAAGGGCTTCAATGAGCCGTTCGGTGCGAAAACAGAAAACACCCGTGTTGTATTCACCCACTGCCAATTCGTCGAGTGTGGCATCCACGGCCTCGACGATTTTGCAGATTTTCCCATCTTCATCCTTGATGATGCGGCCATAGGATGTGGCATCGTCCACCACACAAGTCAGGACCACGGCGGCCGCCTCCGATTCGACCGTTCCCTGCACCAGACGCTTCAGCGTATTGATGCGCAGCAGTGGCACGTCACCGGCCAGGACCACGCAGAAACCACCCTCACGCAGGGCGGGCACGGCCATTTGAACCGCATGACCGGTTCCCAACTGGGGCTCCTGAAGGATAAATTCAATACCTTCACGGTGACAGGTCTCTTCCACCAGCGAGGCCATGTGCCCCACCACCACCACCATGCGATCAATGCCTGCGGCGGCCGACGTATCCAGCACGTGATCCAGTAAGGGACGTCCGGAAATCTTGTGCAAAACCTTGGGCAGATCCGATTTCATGCGAGTTCCCTTGCCGGCGGCCAGGATCACTGCGTCGATGGTATGGCTCATGATTTCCTTTCCGTGCCCAACAAATAACTGTCGGACACCTGTTTGTCGTCCACTTGCAGGACAAGATTGTCGATCAGGCGGGCTGGTCCCACCCTGGCGGCCACCGCCAAAAGAGTTTTCCCGAAAATGTCTTCGGACCGGCCCAAATCGGGCACCTGGCGAACGTCGGCATAATCAATGGAATCGGCCTTTTGAAGCCATGCCTCCATGGCCGCTAAAACTACCGAACGCTTCCGGCACCCTTGTTCCAGAAGAAGCCGTCCCTCGGTCAGGGCCTGAAAAAGGCACAGTGCCTGCTGTCGTTGGGAATCGGACAAATAACGATTTCTGGAAGACAAAGCCAAACCATCTTTTTCGCGCAAGGTGGGTGCGTCCACCAACTTGATCGGCATCTTGAGATCTTCGACCATCTGGCTTATGACCAAACACTGCTGGGCGTCCTTGCGCCCGAAAATTGCGACATCAGGACGAACCAAGCCGAAAAGTTTGGCCACCACCGTGAGCACACCGGCAAAATGATCAGGCCGGTCTCCCCCGCATAGCCCTTGGGCACGATGTCCAGGCCGAACAGAAGTTTCCAAACCTTCACCATAGATTTCGCCCACATCAGGAGCGAACACCCCGGCCACAGGCAATGCTTTCAGCAAATCAAGATCCTTGGCCATGGTGCGGGGATAGGAGCCATAATCTTCATTGGGCCCAAACTGCGTCGGATTGACGAAGATGCTCACCACCACCGGTCCTATTTCAGCGCCGCAGCGCACCAGGCTGAGATGCCCTTCATGCAGAGCCCCCATGGTGGGAACCAGAACCAGGGGTCCTTGTTCACGAAACCGATTCATGCGGAGCAAGTCGTCTGTTGTTTGCCAGACTTCCAAGGATCAGTCCTTCCCGTTTTCCACATCAGCCAGGTAGCCCTGACCATCTTCATGGGAGACATCCCCGTCATTCCTACCGGAACCAGGTTGTCCTGCCTGATTCAACCCCTGGCCCTGTGCCGAGACTTGTGAACCATAAACATGCTCCTGTCCTGGAAAAACCCCTTGTCTCACCTCTTCCACAAAGCAACTGATGGCCTTGCGGGCCTGCTCGCCAAGATTGGCATATCGCTTTACGAACCTTGGCCGTATACCATCAAAGAGACCCAGCATGTCGTGAAAAACCAGCACTTGGCCATCACAGCCGGCACCTGCACCGATACCGATGGTGGGGATGGGGATGGCCCCACTGATGCGTGAAGCCAAATCACTGGGTACACATTCCAAAACCATTGAGAAACAACCGGCCTTGGCCAACATCCGGGCCTCATCCAACATCCGGGCGGCGGCCTTTTCGCCACGACCTTGAACCCGGTAGCCCCCCAGTCGATTCACCGATTGCGGGGTAAGGCCAAGGTGACCCATGACAGGAATTTCCGCACTAATCAAGGCTTCGATGACTTCAAGGCGCTGGCGCCCGCCTTCAATCTTGACGGCAGTCACTCCGGCATCCTTGACAAGCCTCAAGGCGTTGCGCACAGACTCCTCTATGGAGACATGAAAACTGCCATAGGGCATATCGGCAATAACCGGAATTTGGGGTCGGGCTCTCACCACGGATCGGCAATGGTGCACCATGTCATCCATGGTCACCGGAAGGGTGTTTTCATGACCCAGGATTACCATTCCCAGGGAATCTCCCACCAGAATGGCGTCGGCACCGCCGGCGGAGACGATCATGGCGCTGGTCAGATCGTAAGCCGTAACCACGGCCAGTTTTTGGCCAAGACGCTTGTTCTTGGCGAAGATACGAAGATTCAGGGGTTTTTCCTGCCTCTGCATGAGAGGGCCCTTTCATTGCCGGCAGCACCGGGCGAGTTTCCAAGGTTGAGAGAGCCTCGCTCTCTGTCAATCAGCAAATTTAAAGGCCGGTGCTGGAATCGGGAGCAAAGTAGCGGGTTCCCGCAAATTCTTCGGCGATCTGCTCATACAGCAGGTCAAAATCCCGAGGAACGTTCACGAAGTCCAAATTGTCGGTATTGACCACCAGCAGGGGTGCATCCTTGTAGTGATGAAAAAAATAACTATAAGCACCATTAAGCGCATCCAAATAACCGGCATCCATGTTTTGTTCGTAACTGCGACCGCGCCAGTTGATGCGTTGCATTAGCACATCGGTTCGGGCCTGCAGGTAAATAACCAGATCAGGAATGCGAACCCGTTGTTCCAGGATGGACGCCAACTGGTTATAGAGGACCAGTTCGTCATCCCCGAGGTTAAGATTGGCAAAAATCTTATCCTTGGCAAAAAGGTAGTCTGAGATCAGGGTGTCGCTGAACAGTTCATTCTGGAAAAGCTCCTGCTGCTGGCGAAAGCGGCTCAGCAGAAAGAATATCTGGGTTTGAAAGGCGTAAGTGGAACGATCCAGGTAGAAACTGGAGAGGAATGGGTTTTCTTCCACCACTTCCAGATTCAACCGGCCCTCGGTCCGGGTGGACAAAAGTTTGCTGAGGCTGGTTTTGCCGACGCCGATAACACCTTCAACAACAATGTAACGCCAGGGAAGCACTTCAATCCTCCATGAACCGGTCGGAAAGCCCCGACTCCAATACAAGGTCCTGACGCAGCGTCACCGCCGGGCCGTCTTTACGCCTTATTTTCGCACACTGGTCAGCCACTGTCTCCCCAAATTTGGGAATAATTTTCCCGGAGGCAATGTCGCATAAAGGAATCAGGACAAATAGACGTTCCGCAAGGCTCGTATGGGGTACCGTCAGCCGGGAATGTGTCATTTCCAGGTCATCCACCAAAAGAATGTCCACATCCAGTGGGCGGGGCTTCAGATGCCCATCGGGAGCCCTACCCAAATCTTGCTCCAGGGCCTGAAACAGGTCAAGCAGATGCAAAAGAGGAACACCCGAACTTATTTTCAAGCAGTAATTCAAGTATTTGTCCTGTTGCCCGGGACCCACATAGTCGGTTTCATAGACACGGCTGCAGGCAAGCAGTTGCATATCCGTGTGTTTGAGCACCAAATCCACGGCCCGATTGAGATGCTTCAAACGATCCCCCTGATTGCTGCCCAGGCCAAGCCAGATTTCCTGTTCCATCACTCGTCCAACCAACTGCGGTCCCTGTGCAGAGTCACAGCAGCCTGACCAGTAAATCCTGGAATAGGTGGGTTGGTCTTTTCCACCGTTACTTCCACCGAATCGATATTCAAGGAATCCAGCAGGACAGCACACAAGCGACCAGCAGCTTTTTCGATCAAATCAAAACTACCCTCTTCCATGGCTTCGCATACCAGGGTATGAACCTGGGAATAGTCCACCGCGTCATCACGGAAATCGCTGCGGACAGCCTTGGAAAAATCACCGAACAGAATCACATCCACCAAAAAACGCTGGCCGAGCTGTTTCTCCGCCGGCAGCACACCGTGGTATCCATAGACCTGAATCCCCCGCAAAAAGAGGCGGTCCTTCATATCCATTCCCCCAGTCGGCGGGCACCTTCATTGATGTCTTCGTCACTGGCTGTCAAACTGATGCGAAACCAACCCTCGCCACCGGTTCCAAACCCCAGTCCGGGGGTGATGACGGTGCCGATTTCTCTGAGGGCCCGACCACAAAAATCGATGGACGACTCATCAGTGGGAACCTTGGCCCAAACATAGAATGTGGCCGCAGAAGCAAAGACCTCCACACCCATTTTACCCAGGGCATTGTTGATGACTCGTCGTCGCTGGGGATAAGCCGCCATCACCCCTTTCAACAAGTCATCAAACATTTCACCCAGGGCATGGGTTGCTGTTTCCTGAACGGCAGCAAAAACCCCGCTGTCCATACTCTCCTTGACCCTGGCCAGATCACCGATCAGCTGCGGATGGCCTGCGGCAAACGCAATGCGCCAACCGGTCATGTTGAACATTTTGGAAAGGCTGTGCAATTCGATGACCCGATCCCGGGTAGGATCCGCTACCGAAAGCAGGCTGAGAGCGGCACGACCACCGGGCACAACTTCCAGATATGCAGCATCGTTCACCAGGCGGATGTCCCGTTCAGTGGTGAAGGCGACCATGCGTTGCCAAAAAGCTTTGTCCGCCACGGCGCCCGAGGGGTTGTTTGGGTAATTCAGGAAAATCAATCTGGTGCGATCATCGGCCAAACGACCCAACTCGGCGATATCAGGCAAAAAGCCCCGCTCGGCAACCAGGGAAAAGAGCCGGGGTTCGCCTCCAGCCAACAGGGTGGCTTGGCCATAAACAGGATACCCCAAATCAGGAACCAGGACGTTGTCGCCTTCTTCAACGCAAGTAGTGGGTAAATGGCCCAATCCCTCCTTGCTGCCAATCAGAACCAGTACCTGGGTTTCAGGATCAACGGTGACCTGATGTCGCTGGAACAACCAAGCGGAAATAGCCTGGCGCAGGGCGGCGCTACCCCGCTGGGCCGGGTAGCGATGAAAGTCAGGGTCGGCCACTGCGGCGGCCATGATTTCAACCAGTGCTGCAGGAGTTGGCCGATCAGGATCACCAATGCCCAAATCAACCACCTCAACACCCATGGCTAGAGCTTCTGCCTTGGCTTTGTCCATGGCCGAAAACAAATAGGGTGGCAATTTATTCAAACGTCCCAACGGTCAACCTTTCGCAGGGCGGAGCAACCGCATTTTTTTGATTTACAGGTGGCCAACAGGTACCAATCAGGTACTCAACTTAAAAAAAACCCGCGGATCCGGTGAGAATCCGCGAGTCCAAATATGGCACATCGGGTAGCAATCAGCTACCCATTCATTAATGCTGAGCAGCTTTTCTGCGCTGGGCGGAAGTCATTTTCATGAAATCCTCCATACGACCAACCTGTGTGGCAGCAGGACCGGAGTACCTGCGGTTACCGCTGTTGGCTGCTTTCTGGAACTGAACTTTGGCACCTTCGTAGTCTTCCTGGCACTCGAGAGCAAGACCCCATGAATAGTAAAGACCGGCAAGGGAATCGCGCCCCTGCGAAGCGAAGCGATTGACCCCGGCAGCCGCTTTGGCAGCAGCTTCTGAACACTGCTTTGCCTCCACCATCACCTGCACCATGGCACCGTAGTTTTTGGCATCATTGGGTTTGATCTCAAAGTACTTGTTGTAGGCATTGATGCTGCCTGCCATGTCTCCGGCGCTATCGCTGGCCCTGGCCAGTGTCAGCCAGGCGTTGGGTTGGTTGGGATCCTTGGCCAGCATTTGTTTGAGCAGAACCGTGGCTTCGCTGTACTTTTTATCAGCCATCTTCTTTTTGACCAGGTCGTAGGTGGTAGAACCACCGGCTTCCCCACTGTACTGATTAATCAGGTCAGTGAAATACTGGGCCTTGGCATTGTTACCGTTCTGCTTTTGTTGCTTGGCCGCAGCCGTTGCGGATTTGCTCAACTGCTTGAGGATGGCGTCCCGGTATTGGGGGCATTGCTCCAAGGCGCGTTGCAGGGTTTCCACCGACATGACATAATATTTAGATGCGTAGTGCATGACTCCGAGATTGAAAAGAACACCACAGTCATTGGGTTCCAGTTTTTCGGCTTTCATGTATTCGGCACGGGCTTCCTTGTATTTCTTCAGTTTGGCGTAGGATTTGGCCAGGTTGGCAAAATCTCCGGCTTCCACTTGACTGCCGCGCAGGTTGATGACCTTGGAGAACCAGGACAGAGCATTGGCATAATCACCTTTGCCGGCAAAGGCAGTGCCCAGACCACGGGTAGCCTCTATATGTTCCGGACAGACCTCGACGATGGAGTTCAGGCGGGCAATGGCCTGATCCCATTGTTTGACAGTCAGAAACTGGGCTGCCGATTGGTAAGCCAGGTTAGCTTCCTGCATTTGACCCGGCTGGCAAACGGCATGAACCTGGGCCAAAGGAACAGTAATGCCTAAGAGCAATGCCACGGCAAAGAAGGCAGACACACTGGTGGTCATCTTGAATCGAGACACTGAATGAACCTCCAAAGGGGGAAAAATGGGCCGCGAACCCAGAGCCAGGGTGAGATCCCTGTTTAGTAAACAAAAAAGCCCCAAGCGGGTGGGACGCCTAATTAGAGTAAGCAATTACCCCCATGCTTGTCAATGACGGGTCACATTCAACATTCTTGCCTGGGCAAAATACCGGCACCCAAGAGGGCCTCCAAGACTCCCCCGGCAATGGCCAGGGCTTTGTCGGTGACCAGTGCGGGATCGACCAGGTGGCCCCGGGGATCCACATCTGCAACCTTTTCTCCGGCAGAAAGTTCCGCCGCGGGGTGCACCAACCCCCTGACCATTCCATCAAGATTGCTGACAACAGGCAAGCCGGCCACCCTACCCAGGCATTGTCCCTCGATCACCAAATCTCCGATTCTTACTTCAGGAACCAGGTGGCCTGCCTCTGGAGAGTAAACAACACGCCGATCGGATTGACCGGCAACCACACCAGGAACTCCCGTATTGGGGAAAGCTGTCCCTCGGTGCAGGACCTCGCCCAAGCGCGCGCCACGGTGGGTTTCAATCACCACATCAGCATCCCTTCCGCAAACAAAACCCGGCCCCAGGCCAATGAGCATTTGTCCGTCAATTGGCAGCAGCACGGGCTGAACCTTGGTCATTCGGGCATCGATCACGGCTGCCACCCGGCACGATGACATCAGTTCAGCTTGGGGATCCACAACAATACGCACTTGGCCATCAACTTTTGACTCATTCAGGCCATCCACCAGAACCCCCAGGGTACCCTCGACCATGGACCGACTTTCATAAACAGCCTCACTGAAGGAGACCAACCGGCGAACAGCCAAGGGGTTGGCAATTTCGGCCATGACAAGATGGTACCCTGATCTGGCCAAACGCAAAGCAACCCCGGATGCCAATTCGCCGGCACCCTGAACCCAGATCAGTCCAGAAACTCTCACGACGATCCCCCGGTGGAGTCAGGAGTGGTTTTTGGTTTCCGCAGGGAATGCAGGGGAATTCCCACCGGCTCATTCTTGTCGTTGCGCAGAGGCTCCACTCCTCGCAGGACAGCCTGGGCTTCGGCCAGAATGCTGAGGGCTATTTCCTGGGGGGTTTCAGCAGCGATATCCAACCCGACCGGCATTCGCACATCCCTCATGCGGGCAGTAAACTCCGGGCCCATTTTGTCGATGAGGCCTCTGACTCGCAAAGCTTTGGAACGGCTGCCCAACACCCCCAGAAAGGGAAACCTGCAGGAGCCGGCCATCTCCGCTCGCAACGATGCTTCGAGATACGCGGTATCCAGTTCATGATTTCGACTGGCTAGAAGCAGGGCCGTTCGATCCGTCACTTCGATCTTCTGGACCAGATCTTCAGGCCCTGCAAGGATGGTCTGAACTCCCGGTTTACCCTGCCAGGATTCCAGAAACTCCGGGCGATCATCCACCAGGATAAAATGGAAAGGGAGGGCACATCCCACCTCGACCATGGCCCGGCCCACATGGCCCGCACCAATGACAATGAAGGGAGCCGACCGCAGAACCGGTTCCAAAAACACTTGCATGCTGCCTCCACAAACCCCCAATCCTTTGGTAAGGTCCAGATCCAACAACCTGCAGTGACGATCCTTGAACACCAATCCAGCCTCTTCGATCACCCGAGCCTCGCTGCGGCCACCACCCACGCTGCCGGTCACGGCTCCATCGGCATGAACCACCATCTTGCTGCCTTCGTGGCGGGGGGTGGAAAGCCTGGTTTGAACCACGGTTACCAAAACGCCATCATGGCCGGTAGCTGTCATTTCAGCCAGGGTCTCATAGATTTCACGGTCAGAAATGGGCTGCCTGGGACTAGTCATGATCCTGGTTCTTTCTTTTTCCGGTAGCTGGGTAATTGTTCCGGGCGATCAAAATCGTCCACGATGCCCGGATCATCGGTTGGAATTTTGATAACAGGCCGGGCCACTCCTTGGGAAACGGCGATTTCCCAGGTTGCCGCCATGGTAAGCGGGGCACATCCGACAGCCAGAACCTGGGCCAGTACCCTGCCTGGAAACAGCACAGGATGACCGGGGGTGGCATCAAACCAGGGCCTCATGGCTTTGCTGTCTTCCTGGTTGAAGGCCGCCAGCAATTGGCTGATAGTATGAGGGCGAACCAAAGGTAGATCCACTGGATGGGCCCAGAAACAGACTTCACAAAGCTTCCTAGAAGTGGCCCAGTCCAAGGCCAGCCTCATGGTTTGGGCGGTGTCTCCACCCCCAGGGGCAGACAGGATTTCCACCTCGATGCCTGCCAGACATTCCCGATAGGAGGATTCATCTTCTGGTCGAACAACCAACAATACAGGAAAACCCAGGTCCAAATACAAACGACTGACCTGAGCCACAAAAGGCAAATCCCCGGAACTCAAACGGCACAAGCCCTTGGGAGCTCCCATGCGCCGACTTTCCCCCCGGGCCATGATCACCACCAGATGTTGCTTCAGCAAGCTCATTTTTCGCTTCCATCAATCGGTTCTTCATTTTCCAGACGGCAGGCGGTGCGGAAGCAGGGGGTTTCTCCAGTGGTTTCACAAAAAACAACCAGGGGCAGACGTTCTTCTTTCATGGCCTCGGCCACAAATTCGAACAGGCCGATGCTGTCCTCTTGATCGCCCATACAGGTCAGGGCCAGAACTCTGGGAACATCGGGGGGAACCTGGTCAAGATACCCCCCGACCGCCGTCAGCAAAATATGGCTGTGTTCCCACATCCAAACCGAGTCGGCCCGCAACTCATCAAAAGGTTCAAATCTTTGCCGACCAAATCGGTGCACCACTGCACCCGTTTTCTCGCCAACCGCTCCCTGACTCATAACCACCACAGCCAGCGAGGTTCGGCTGGGCCAAACCGGTTCTCCCGGACGATAGAGCTTCAAGGGCATTCCGGCGGAGCCGTCAACTTCGGCCAGAATCACCCGGTCGGGAAAATGCTTTCCCAGGTTATCCACATTGTCGGCTGATACGCCTCGCCACTTGCCGCCACTGGTTAAACCATTTCGGAGGAAAAAGAGTAATGGCAGAGCAGAGGGGGGTGTTTTCTGGAGATCCGCCAAATTCCAGACTTCAAATTCATCCAGGGCCTCGGTGCAGGTGGTACTGGTAAGAATGGTCGGCACGCCTTCGGACTCCAGGATTCGGCCCATGGCTCGCAAAAGGCTGGTTTTGCCCCCGGACCCACATATTCCCACCACGTGACCACCTTCCCGGGGCAAAAACAAATGCCAGGGATCGACGAAGGTAAAATTCACGACATGCCTTTCGAGGAATCGGTTTTCAACAGTGTTTCGTACCAGGTCAGGACCCGGCTGGTCATTGTTTGGCGGGTGAATTTGTCAGCAAAACGCCCCCTCGCCGCCTTACCCAAACGGTCGGCCAATTGGTCGTCTTCCAAAATTCTTTTCACGGCGCCAGCCAGGGCATTGACATCTCCCGGGGCAACCAGGAGACAAGTCTCACCGTCCAGCCCCACCTCCGATACTCCGGACGGAAGGTTGCTGGCGATGACTGGAATACCCGAGGCCATGGCTTCGAGCTGGACCAGGCCAAAGGTTTCACTCTGATCCAGGCTGGGCAAGACCAAAGCCCGGGCATTGGCCATCAATTTTGCCAGCCGGGTTGCATCACAGGGTCCGTGAAAAACTACCCGGTCGGCCAATCCATCCCGTTTGATTTCTCGGACCAGCGTTTTTTTCATGGGGCCCTGACCAACCACATCCAAGCTCGAACCAGGCACTCTTTTGAGGGCGGCGAACAACACAGACAAGCCCTTGTAAGGAACTAGGCGTCCCACAAAGAGGAATGGACCACGGCGGCTGGGCTGAATTTCCCCCCAGATATTATCATCAATTCCAAAAGGGATGACTTCCACTTCCGGGGAAAATTTCTGCAACAGGGGCGAAATTCCCGCCAAAGCTTTGGACGAAGCACAGACCCCGGCGCTGTGCCGATAACAATGCCCAAGAAGAGGTCGCACCAGTTGTCCGGCAAGTTTTTGGCGCGTGATGTCGGCATGGTGCCAGATGGCAAGAGGCGGCATCCGGGAGCCAAAGATCCGCCCCAATATAGACCAGGCCAGCACAGCCAATGGGTTGGGCAAATGCAAATGGACAAGGTCGGGTTGAAAGGTGACCAGTTGCCGTCGCATCAGGGAAACCAGGGTCGTGTTCATGGGTTGGGATTGGAATTGCCCGAAGCGGGCAGCGCGCACCAGTTGCCCCACTTGGCCACTGGCGGGTCCGCGAACGACTTCGTGGCGATCATGGGGGATCTGGCCTGAAACAAGGGTATTGACCTGAATCCCGGCGTCCAGGAGGCCTTCAACGAGGTTTTTCAACACTGTCTCCATGCCTCCGTGATACGGAGGATAATATTTGCCAACCTGCAGGATTTTCATGGGCCAATTGTAATGCCTGGAAGCCTGTCGGTAAACCTTCGACCTGGTCGGATTTCCGCATAAAAAAAAACGACCCCTCCGAAGAAGGGCCGTCAATGTTCCAGAACGCTCGACTCAAAAGAACAGTGTTTCCAGGAACGTGGTCACTTGCGACCAGACGCTGGTTACATCATGCCGCCCATGCCGCCCATGCCTCCCATGCCGCCCATGCCGCCCATGTCAGGCATGCCGCCGCCTTCTTTTTCGGGCTCATCGGTGACACACACTTCGGTTGTCAACAGCATGGCCGCGATGGAAGCAGCATTTTGCAATGCACTGCGGACAACCTTGGCCGGGTCGATGATACCCTGGACCATCAGGTCTCCGTAATCCATGGAGGCCGCGTTGAAGCCGAAGTTGGCTTTTTTCTCGCCGCGCAATCGAGCCACAACCAGGCTGCCTTCGATACCGGCGTTTTCGGCGATCATGCGCACGGGTTCTTCCACGGCACGGGCCACGATGTCACGGCCGACAGCTTCTTCACCTTCAAGGTCCAGGCCCTGGATGTGCTTGGCTACCCGCAGCAGAGCCACGCCGCCGCCAACCACGATGCCCTCTTCCACAGCCGCACGGGTGGCGCTCAAGGCGTCCTCCACACGGTGCTTCTTCTCTTTCATTTCCATTTCGGTGGTGGCTCCGACACGAATGACGGCAACACCTCCGGCCAATTTGGCCAGTCGTTCCTGCAGCTTCTCACGATCGTAGTCGCTGCTGGTATCTTCGATCTGGGCACGGATCATGCCGATGCGAGACTTGACGTCGCCGGCCTTGCCTTTTCCACCAATGATAGTGGAGTTGTCCTTATCGATGGTGATCTTGGAGCAGGAACCCAAGTCCGCGGTTGTGGTGTTCTCCAGTTTCAAACCGGCATCTTCACTCATGACGCGACCACCGGTGAGGATGGCGATGTCTTCAAGCATGGCCTTGCGACGGTCACCGAAACCAGGAGCCTTGACCGCAGCGATGTTCAGGGTGCCGCGCAGCTTGTTGACCACCAGGGTAGCCAGGGCTTCGCCGTCCACATCTTCGGAGATGATCAGCAGAGGGCGGCCCATCTGGGCAACCTTCTCAAGCACCGGCAACAGGTCCTTCATGTTGCTGATCTTCTTGTCATAGATGAGGATCAGGGGTTCGTCCATTTCGACGCGCATCTGCTCGGCATTGGTCACGAAGTAGGGGCTCAGATAACCGCGGTCGAACTGCATGCCTTCGACGACATCCAGTTCCATTTCGGTGCCTTTGGCCTCTTCCACGGTGATGACGCCATCTTTGCCCACCTTGTCCATGGCATCGGCAATCATGGAGCCAATGGTCGGGTCATTGTTGGCGGAGATGGAAGCCACACTGGCGATGGTCTGGCTGTCCTTGACTGGTTTAGCCATTTTCTGCAGGGCTCCCACGGCCACATCGGTAGCCATTTCAATACCCTTTTTGACGAACATGGGATTGGCGCCGGCGGCCAGGTTGCGCAGACCCTCGTGGATCATGCTCTGGGCCAGAATGGTCGCCGTGGTGGTGCCGTCACCGGCCACGTCGTTGGTTTTGCTGGCAACTTCTTTGATCATCTGGGCGCCCATGTTCTGGAACGCGTCGCCCAGTTCAATTTCCTTGGCGATGGTGACACCATCGTTGGTCACCAATGGGGCGCCAAATTTCTTGTCCAGGATCACATTGCGACCGCGAGGGCCGAGGGTGATTTTTACGGTGTTGGCCAGGGCGTCGACACCTTTTTTGAGCAGGTCGCGAGCTTCTTCGTTGAAGCGAATCATTTTAGCCATTTTACTGACTCCTTTTCAGAGAAACCGGTGTAAAACCGGGAGATTTTCAAAACTTGTGATCGTTGCTTTGCCTGCGCTTTAGCCAAGAATGGCCAGCACATCGCTTTCCCTCAGGATCAGGTATTCGTCACCGTCAACGGTGACCTCGGTGCCTGAATATTTGCCGTACATGACGATGTCTCCCACGCTGACTTCCAGGGCCACCCGGTCGCCATTTTCGCGCACGATACCAGGACCGGCAGCAATGATTTTACCCTGTTGGGGTTTTTCCTTGGCGGTATCGGGAATGATGATTCCGCCTTTCATAGTTTCCTGCTCCATGGGAGCGATGATCACTCGGTCAGCCAGGGGCTTGATTTTCAGAGCCATTGTCTTCCTCCATCCTTGAAATCAGGCAGGGAAAAATTCCCCACCATAACAATGTCGAAACCCATTAGCAGTCTCGACCTTCGATTGCTAATTGCAGGCAATATACAGAACGCATCAACGCCCGCAAGGGAAATCAGGTATTTTGGGAAGAATAATTAGTTAGCGCTGACATGAGTGACAAAATGACAGGCATGTCTCAAGGGAATAGATGTTTTTTTGCAAATATGGCAGATATGGGCTGATGATCCAGCAGGATCTAGGATTCCACCTCGGGCCCAATCACCGTGAACGGCTCTTCAAGCAACAAACCACGATCCAAGTAAACACGGAAATGGTACAAACCAGGCTCCCGGGCCTTCTTTTCCGAAATGTTGAAACGGGATTCGAGTAAAAACTCAGGTGCGCCGCTCAACAGGGTATCGGCCTTCATATAATGCAGATCCTCTGCTTTGAGCCAATTGATGACTGTACGGTACTCATCCTCAGCCATACGGATTTGCCTCACTTCGGCAAATTTACGAAACATCTCCCGGCCGTCAGGACGAATCCAGGCCAGGTGAACGGTGTAGGGACGCCCCGCTTGAACATTGGCGAAATCAACCAGGGCTCGCACACTCGATTTTTTCCCGACCTTGAACTCATGGCCGACACCAATGCGACGACCACTTTTGCGGCTCACCTTGCGGCAGAGGGTAGCTTCGACGGAGAAAGGGTCATCAGGCAGGAGTTCACCCCGCTGGGTGGCTCGCACCTGCTTCATCTCATCACTGGAACAACCTGACATCAACAGAAGACAACAAAAAACAGGAAGTATCAGAAAGCGGGTTTTCAAGAATTTCCCCTGGCGACAAGGACTGGACCCGGACCACAGACCCAAGGCCGGCGATCCGGATCCGCTATTCGGTCAGACCCTATTTGAGCAAGGTCATTTTGCGAGTCAGGGTGCCACTATCGGTGATCAACCGATAGAAGTACAGCCCGGAAGCGACGCGGCCACCCTGGTCGTTTTGACCACTCCAGGCCACTGTGTGGGTTCCAGCGGTTTGACGACCCTGCAACAGGGTGCGCACCAACCGGCCCTCCACATTGTAAATGCGCAGGGTCACGTCCTGGCGCGAAGGCAGGGAGAATTTGATCTCCGTGCGCGGGTTGAACGGGTTGGGCGCATTCTGGGCCAGCAGCAACTGACCGAACGGCAGATCGCCCACACCACTGGTTCCACCGATGGTGAAGCTGGCGGCGGAAACCGCCTCGGTGCTGTTGGCGGCCGAATCGTGAACGATGATCTTCACCAGGTTGGCGGTACCCGGCAGTGCCGGCACCGTCCAGTCGTAGGAACCATTCATGGCGCCTTCGGCAATGACCTCGTCGTAGCTGGACCCATTATTGGTGCTCAGAAGAATCTGAACATGGACCACGCCGATGTCATCGCCATGATCCCAGGTGATGGCGGTTGTTGAGCCAATGCCATAATTTTCGCCGCCATTGGGGCTCAAGAGGTTGACCTGTGGAGCTTCATCGTCGGCAACCATGGCGAAACTGGAAAGCTGGAAATCGTCCACCCCGGCTTCCACCACCGAACCGGATCCATAATCACTGGCTTGGAAACGGAGCTGCAGGTTGTCCCCCAGGTCGAGATAGTCGGCCAGAACGAAAGTCATTTTCTGCCAGGTGCGATTGCTGGCGTTGGTATTTTCCAGGTTGACCCAGGTACCATCCTGAGCCTGGGCCTGCACCACCCAACTGTCCTCATTGGGACTGAATCCGGTATCGTTGGTGTACCAGCGATAATACTGGACTTCCAGGCCGCTGTAATTGCTGACGTCGAACACGGGAGACTGCAAGGTCGTCACACCACCATCGACGTCGTTTACACCCTGTTCACCGCCAACGGGGTCCTGACCCGTGATCCAGCACATTGTGCCGGGGTCACTGTGGTCATCCTCGGGGGAAACTTCGGTGCTCCCGTTGAACACGCCAATGGGATCCACGTTGGTCCAGATACCGGTGCTGGCGGTATCTCCGGCCATGCCACCGGTCCAGTCGCTGGCATTCTCCATTTCAGTGGAATAAACCACCGCCGTTTGAGCAACCACAAAGCTGTAGGGGCTGTAGGGAGCACCCTCAGGTTCGATGCTGCTGTAGGCCAACAGGTCGGTTGCGGTCAGCCAATACTGCACCATGGTACCATCGGGTTGTCCGGGAATGGAAACACGCCAGGTGTCGGTGGGACCTTCGGGCTGAGGTGTCAACTCGAAAGGACCGCCGGTGGCGCTGGAAGTATAATAGAAATGGGCTTCCTGAACACCACTGTAATCGCTGACCTTGTAGACCACGTCGTAAGGTCCAACCGTGTCGCCGGAGCTTTCGGGCATGATCAGCATTTCGAAAGCAGGCCCGGCAATGTCAACCAGTGCAAAGTCCACCACGGTTTCCATATCTTCCTCAATGACCACGCCGAAGGTGGTATCGGGAGCGAAAGAGGGATGGTGAACGGCCACATTGTAGGTGCCGATGGTGACGACGCTCTGGTACAAACCGTCCACGGTGGTCAGCAGGCTCAGGCCGGTGCCCAGAATGCTGACCGAAGCGCCGTCGATGGGAGTTCCGTCCGCCACATTGGTCACGCTGCCGCGCAAAGTGCCCTGGGCCTGGGGAATGACGGTTCGGTAGGTGATGCTGCGACCATCAACGAGGCTGGCAGCGCCATCAGGATACATCAGGTAGTAGGAGTAAAGGACCGCATCATTGCGATCTTCATTCTGGATTCCCACCGTGCCGTAACCGGTTTGCGAATCGGTGTGATTCACATCCTGGTAGTTCATGGTGATGATACCGTCACCAGTGTCGCCCGCGTTGTAGGCAGGGTCCTGAAGAATCACTTCAAAGGTTTCGGAAACACCATAGTTAACCGAGTTGGCAACGTTGTCCCACTGGATGATGAGGCGGTGGTTGGCCACGTCGTACCACCAGTAGATGCCGCTTTCGCCACCCTGCTCGTGCAGATCATCCCAGTACACGGCAATCATGTTGTCGGGAGTACCGGGGCTGGGCAGGGTCCAGTTGCGATAACTTCGAATATCGGTCCCACCCATGCTGATCCAGCCGTTGGAGCAGACGGTCATCTTGGTGAAAGTCTGACCGTAGTAGGTGAAAGGGAAAGGCAGGTCCACGATGACAACATCATCTTGGTAGCGGTCAAAATCCTGCAGGCCCAGGCTGGTGCCCAAACCGCCGGAGGTGGGAGCGATTTCAACCCAGTCGTAGGCGGGAGCGAATTCGTAACCGGTGTCGGTGTTGTCGAAGGCAAAATAACCGTGATTATCAGGACCAACGGGATCAGTGCTGACAGCGCTTCCAACGGTGACCAGGATGGGCAAACTTGCGGTGCCGCCTTCGTCAAATACCAGGTCCAGAGTCAAGGTGGCCACATGGCCGGGATAACATTCGATGCCGGCATTGAGCGCAAAGCTGTTGAAGGTGTTGGTGGCTTGGCCGCCGACGGAGATGGCGCCAAAAGTTCCGCTTCCGTCGGTGACGGTCAGCCAGCGACTGTTGGAACTGAGGGAACCGGTCACCCCGGAAGTGGCCAGATCACCAATATTATTGATGGTCACAGTCAAAGTGGCCGACTCACCGGGGTCGATGGAGCCGCCGGACAGGGCGAAGCCCTGAACTTCACCCGAAGGACCACTGACAACCAAATCCACCAGGGAAGTCCAGGTTTCATTTCCATCGGTGGCCAGCAGTTCCAGGGGAACGACAGTGCCGCCGGCCACGGAAGCATCCAGCCGAACAACATAACTCTGTTGACTGCTTGCAGTGGCCCCACTGCCGATGAAGCCAAAGTCGGCCGATGCCTGGTCCACCGAGACCAAGGGGTTCTCGCTGGTCAGATCAGCAGAGACATTGTTGACCCCGCCGGTGCCATTGTTGGTCAGATTGATGACCAGTTCCAGGGTTTCACCCGGATTGATGGTGCCGTCGTTGTTACCCTCGCTGGAGCCGTTACTGTCGTCGTCCACAATCATGGATGCAAAATTCACCGAAGCGGCAAGGTTGCCTACATTGAAGCCCCCGAGGTGGGGTTTCAAATTGCGACCGGTTATAGTGACCAGATAGGAACCGTCAATCAGGCCACTGAGAGGCAGATTCACACGGCCGTAACTGTCGGTCACTGCACTGACCTGGATAACATCCTTGCGGAAAACAGTGACCAAGGCATCGGCCTGGGGCATTCCGCTGTTGGTAACGACCACCGGCAGGCTGTTGGCACCGGCTGTGATGGTGGAAGGATAATCAGCGACCACAGTTCGGGGAATTCCTGACCAGATGGCCGTGGCAGGATCGCCCATCAGGTTGTTCCAGGTGGACCAGATCTCCACTTTGGTAGGCTCTTGGTCATAATAGTTCTGAAACAGGTGAAGCTTGCCGAGGGTCAGGGCTGGTCCCACCCGGGAGTCGCCACTGTTCAACACGCCTTCAGAAATACCCTGAAAAACACAGTTGTTGTAGCGGGTATGGGTTCCGATGGTGGCAGTTCCCATCGCTGCCACCGCACCACCATTGGCATTGCGGAAAAAGGCTTCGGACTGGCAGGTTTCATCATTCTTGAAACTACCGGTGTCGCAGGTGACGATCAGGGCAAAAGGCAGTTTTTCACCGTTGGTGAGGGCGCCGATATAAGAACTGCTCAGTCCACTCATCCCCCAGTAGCCCCGATAGGTGAAAATGCTTTCACCTGCGTTGATGGTGGCCATCATTAGGTTGCGGAAGTTGCCGCTCCAAATGGTATCCACAGAAGTGTAATTCAGCTCCAAAAGCTGTTGTTTGACCCATTGGTTGATCCAGATGCAGGAATAGCCGGATGCAGACGGATCTCCTGTCAGCCCTGCCCTGGTGAACCAGGCAGCATCGTTGGCCAGATAGGGATCGCTTTCATAATTCACGATCTTGCCTACCACGGTAGCCAGCATGCTGGTGCTGGATACCGATATGCGGCCAATGTGCACATCGGCCAACAGGTCGCCACCTTCGAGCATGGTGTAGGCATGATCTCCCTCTCCATTGTATCCGGAAAGGCTTTCGTTGTAGGTAGGTATGGCAACCGCGCCGTTGGCGTCACCGACCAGGGTAACGAATTCCAGGGGAATGCTCAGAGAGTCATACTGGTTCTGAATGTAGTTTTTGATGCTGGAGGTAGAAGTTCCGGTTTCAGCTGTGCTGGCCAAAACAACGTTATAACCCTGCCGCTGGCGCCAGTTGATCAATGGTTCGAGGTTGGACCGCACCGTGGCGTTGTCCGGATAAATAAGCAGGTAGGTGCCCGGCCCTTCCATCACTTCACCATTGAGCTCATAACCGATGATTTGGTCTTGATACATGGAAGCAAAAGATTCGGGCACCGGACGGCCGTCTCTCCTGCTGTCGTTGCCATCGCTGGAAGCAACCAATTCGAAAGTGACGTCGATTTCGTTCGAAACAGTGAGCTTGCCGTCAGCGGGATTCCAGTTCACGGGCCGAAAACTGACCGGAACAACGCGCTCGCCGCGCAGCAGGGCAGGCTGTCCCACCGTAACCAAGGGCGGGGTTTCGGAACTCTTGTTACCCAGATATAAGGCGCTGTCCCATTGGAAACTGTCATCAGTGTTGGACTTCAGTCCCTGGGCAGGCCAAGGCCGAAAAGAACCATCAACAGTGGTCTCCTGGCTCTCAATATTCTTTATGCGCAGGGTTTGACCATTGGGGATGGAGACCAGGCGGGTCAGCAGTGGCAAGGCCGGTTGGCCGTCGGCACCATCGCTCTCGGTGCCGGGCATGCCGATCAGCTGAAAGTTCTCATCACCTTTTTGCTGTTGGGCCAACTCAAGATAAGGAGTCTGAAAGCGCAGGGATATTCCGGTGGAAGACTTATCTCCCAAAACCACCATGGCTTTCGTAGCGGAACTGTCGTTTCCCAGAGGGATAATATCCGCGGCTTCTGCAACCAGAACCATGGATCCTGCTAGCAAAAGACTCAAGGTGATGATGGACAGCAAAGTGACCCGGCGCCACTGATACATAACGGCCTCCAATCCGGATGGAATCCTGTTCAGGGGAAACCAATTCCGGTTTGAGCAAAATGTGAATGGAATTGGTTGACTCCAACTCCATGCAAGTGGCACCCATATTGATTTTAGAAAACCAAAAACCACCTATAGTCATTATATTATACCAGATGTCCATAGCAATTTGTCTTAGTTTATCTTCACATTTCTGCCACAATTCAGGAATTATTGACTCATAAAATAAGTATCCATAATATTTTATCACGCAAACGTTAACAATTAGCCCTAGAAGGGAACATTGATATTTTGGTATAATAAGGGTAACTAAACAATAGCGTGCAACATCCCGTTCGCTCATACGGAATGATTAATGTGGTTTGCCAGTAGACCGCAGGCAGCCGTTTTTTGCAGGAATATGAAAGGATCGATCATGAAACAATTGTTCACCCTTGTCCTGGTCAGTGGACTTCTTTGCACCGGCTTCGCCTTTGCCGGTGTTTTGCATGTTCCTGGAGACTATGACCAAATCCATGACGCCGTTCAGGCTTGTGCCGATGGCGATACCGTTTTAGTTGCAGCCGGGACCTACTACGACTGCACCCATCCCACCGAAGGCCCCGAGTCCACTCCCGCCTGCGTGATCATGAAATCCGGGGTAACCCTGCGCGGTGCCGGACAGGACCAGACCATCATTGACGCCCAGGTCCTCGGTCGTGGTATCTTTATCGAGAATGTCGCCAATTGCCGGGTGGAAAATTTGCGGATTACCCATGCTTTCGCCGACATTTACGGTGCCGGCATCCTGATGCGCCAAGTTGGGCCCACTGTTGAAATCAACGATGTTCAGGTTACCGCCTGCACCGATGGCGGCATCATCTGCATCAACAACAGCAGCCCCACCTTGCGGCGGGTGACCATGGACAACAATGAAGCCAAACATGGCGGCGGATTGGCCATAGAGGAGAGCAGCAGTCCCCAGATCATCGACTGTATGGTGGACAACAATCAGGCTCCCGTCGGGGCCGGGGTTTTCATTCGTCAGGATTGTGCTCCCATCTTCAGCGGCACCACCGTGCAAAACAACACCATCAATGCCGACTGGGGAAATGGTGGCGGAATCTCTGTTCAGAGCAGCACCCCTACCATCACCAACTGTATGATTATTAACAACACCGGCCTGGGATATGGTGGCGGAATCGCATTTTTGGATAATGCAGCCGGTCTGGTGGAAGATAGCCTTATCAAGGGCAACAACGCAGCTTATACCTATAGCCAGGGCGGTGGTATTGCATCCAGCGCCAGCAACCCCACCCTGCGGCGTCTGGTGATTGTTGATAACAGCGCCAGCGGCTTCTTTGCCGAAGGCGGCGGATTGGACATCAGCTTTACCCCTGCGCCCACTTTGGAGAACTGCACCATCGTCGGTAACTCGACCAGTGGCAATGGATTTGGTGGCGGGATGTCCATCCAGTGGGGCGCCAATCCCATCATTGACAAATGCATCATTTCCGGTTCCACTGCCGGACAGGGTATCTATTGTACCAGTTCCACTCCGGTGGTCAGTTGCACCAACATTCATGGTAATGCCGGAGGAGACGAAATCTGCGGATCCGACAACGGTGGGAATTTTTCTGCTGATCCTTTGTTCTGCGGGACCGAAGGCCTTGAGTACAACCTCACCTCGGCGAGCCCCTGTGCTCCGGGGAACCATCCGAGTGGTGAGTGCAATGGCGAATTGATCGGTGCACTGGCTGCCGGCTGTGGAGAATCTCCCACGCCGATGCCCGAGCTTGAAGGGTTGACCCTGGGCAATCACCCCAATCCCTTCAACCCCCGAACCACCATTTTCTTTGAAATGCCCCAGGCGGGCCCGGCCACCTTGCGCATCTACGACCTGGCCGGTCGATTGATTGAAACAAAAACCTGGGACAGTCTGCCCCAGGGACGCACTGAAATCCGATGGAACGGTCTCGATCGCCAGGGTCGTGCTCTTTCCAGTGGTGTCTACCTTTACCGGCTGGACACCCGTGACCACTCCCTCAGTCGAAGGATGAGTCTGATCAGATGATGCAACGCAAAACTTTCGACCGCGCTCTGCAAGCGATTCTCATTCCGGCTGCCTTCCTGGCGGCCGGGGTGGGTTCCATTTTCGCTGAAGAACTCTCTATTGAAACACCCCAGAAAAAAGCCGCCAAAATTCTTCAGGCCAGAATCCAGGATGGCCAAAGCCATTTTACGATTTCGGCTACTGAACGGGATAACAGCCCCGCTGCTTCGGGTTTTAATTCCACTGCCAATTCTCGAAGTGTTTTGGTGGCTTTGCCTAAAAATGCCACTGCATTCCAACTGCAGATCAACAATGCGGCAGGAATGGAAATTTCAGCTCCAGACGGTTTGATGATCATGCGCGGGCAACCTGTGGTGAGGGTTCAAACCACAGGCTCATCCGACCAGAATGTGAATCTCACCGTCATTCACAACGGATCCTGGAATGCCGATTCTCTGGACCGACGTTTGACTTCATCGGCCATGAACGCGGTGCTGGGTGGAACCCTTCCCCAACCGGCCATGACCACGGCAATTTCGGGTGGTTCCTACCTTGTTATTTATGCACCACCTTTTGCCGACGCCATTGCTCCGCTTGTGCAGTGGAAAACCCTCAAGGGCTTCAACGTGATCACAGTTTCGACCAGCGAGACGGGATCAACTCTCGAAGGAATAAAAAATTTCCTGCAAAATGCATACGATACCTGGGAGTCGCCACCGGAATATGTTTTGCTTGTGGGCGATGTGGATGAAATCCCAACCTACAATTTTTATAGCAATCCTTCCGATCAACCGTATGTGCACCTGGATGGCGATGATTGGCTCCAGGATGCCATGATCGGCCGCCTGCCGGTGGAAAATGACTTTCAGGCACGCACCATGGTCAACAAAATCATCAACTATGAGCGTTATCCCAATCTGGCAGATGATACCTGGCAGACCCGTACCTTGATGGTAGCCGGTTTATCCGGCTCCACCACTCCTGATCACACTGTTGAATTCTGCAGCGATATACTGCAGGGCATTGGGTTTCAACCACCCACTAACGTTTTTTGCCCCCCTACTCCGGGTTTGATTGGAGCGGAATATGTCACCGCCGCTCTTGATGCCGGAGTGGCCATGTTGGTTTACCGGGGTTGGGCTCAAGGCACTGGCGGCTGGGATCCCCCCGTTTACAATGTCGCAAACATACCCTCAAGCATTACCAACAACATGACACCGATAGTCATGAGTTTCGTTTGTCTCAATGGTGACTATTCCCTCAATGGCGTTGATTGTTTCGGAGAAGTTTTCGTTCGCCAGGGCACACCCGATGAACCTGGCAAAGGAGCGGTTGCTTTCATCGGCAACGGCGAGCACTGGTCCCACACCCGATATAATGATGCCATGGCCATCAGTGTATTCGAGCGCATTTCCACCGGCGAGATCACCGATCTGGGTACCCTGCTGACCGCCGGCATGATTCGATTCATGGATTACTTCCCCAACGAGATCAATGCCGGAGACAGTTCTTCCGGTGATTTGGAAGAATCGGTGGAATTCTACTTCCACATCTACAATCTCCTGGGTGATCCGAGCATGAAAATCTGGTTCCAGCTACCTGAAGATATCCAGGTAACCCATGCTTCAAATCTGGCAGCCGGAACAAACAGCCTCACCGTTTCAGTGGTAAGCGCCAACGATGCAACTCCCATTGCCAACGCCCGGGTGGGCATTGTTCAAGGAGGAGTCCTGATTGGTAGCGGTATCACCCAGGATGACGGCTCCGCGGATCTGATGCTTACCCCAGTGGTTGCTGGCGCAGATATCTCGGTCACCGTCTCGGAAGCCGGTGTTGTACCTTATGAAGGTTCCATCAGTACCGGAACGGCCCCTGTTTTCTTGAGCGCCACGGGCTTGACTTTTGACGATGCCAACGGAAACAACGACCAAATCATCAATCCCGGCGAAGCCCTGGCCCTGACAGCAACTGTTCACAACAACGGCAGTATCTCCAGCGGTGAATTCAACCTGGCCATTTCCGAGGTCCGTGGTCCAGCCACCGCCGATCCGGGACAAATTGTCTTTGCCGATCTGGCTGGTGGAGCTTCAGGCACTGCTTCGTCAACTCTCGGTTTGACTATCGACGCTGATGCGCCCGATGGTGCGATTATCACCTTGCAGATGGAGGCCACCCGCACTGGTGACCAGCATGACTATTCTCTGGTACCCCTGACTGTTGCCGGTCCCGCCTGGGAAATTGTTGGCTTTGCCTCTGGTGACGGTTCAGCTCCCCGGTCCGGTCAGACCACTGATCTGGCGCTAACTTTGCGCAACATCGGGAGCGTGGCTTCAGCCAGTTCATCCATCGATTTGACCCTTTTGACCGCAGGCGGCAGTCTCGGCACCCAAATTGCCAGTCTGCCCGCTTGTCCAGTTGGTGAGATGGTAACCACCGGAACTGTCTTTGACTTGACCATTGATGCGAACACGGCCACCAATACCAACCTGACTTTCGAACTTTCATTGGTGACCGCCGCCGGTTATGAAACCAATACCAACTGCGCCACCGTTGCTGGACCGGTTGATGTTTCCGCCCCGGTTGGACCCGATGGCTACGGGTATTATGCCTACGACAGTGCTGATTTCGACTATCCGGCCAGTCGCCCAGTTTATTCCTGGACCGATATATCGACGGAATTGGGTGGTTCTGGTACCAAACTGGACTTCCCAGTCGAAAATGAAGTTGTCTGGATGGTCGTCAACCTGCCGTTTGCCTTCCAATATTATGGTGAGTCATACACACAAATGCGGGTTAGCGACAATGGCTGGATCAGTTTTGACCTTGGCTTTGATTTTGATTTCTATAACTGGACCATCCCGACACAGTACGGAGTTGACGCTTTGGTGGCGCCTTTTTGGGATAACCTGAATCCCGCGCCAGCTGATACCGTCAACGGCAGGGAGCCTGACGGTATTTATACTTTCAACGACGTGGACAACGGCTCTTTCGTCGTGGAGTGGAGTCGTCTTCCTCACTACAAGCCACAGATTCTGGGTTTCCAGACATTTCAACTGGTTCTTTTCAATCCTTTGGAGCACCCCACCGTCAGCGGCGACGGTGAAATGCTGTTTCTGTACCGGCAGGTGAACAACAATGACCACCTACGCATGTATGCAACCGTGGGCATCGAATCTCCCGACGGCACCGACGGTTTGCAATTGAGCTACGGCAACATCAACGCTCCCGGCATGGCTCCATTGCAACCAGGCTTAGCCGTACGAGTGACCACCGAGCCCCCCGTAAGAGTTCCTTTTGCAGTTTCTGCCTTCACGGCAACCAAGGCAGATGGCCAAGTCACTTTTGAATGGCAAACCACCGACACTCGACCTGTGCTGGGATGGCACGTGGACAGATTCAGCAATGGCCAGCGTCAACGCCTGACTTCTTCAGCATTGCCTGCGGACAGCCGTAGCTTCACTTCTTCAGTTACCAATGATGAGGGTGACTCCCGCTATCTGCTCACTGCCTTGCATCCCTTTGGCGTGACCAGCGAGCCTGGCGAAACAGTAGTGACGGCCTCTGGCGCCTTGCGCCTTGCCTTGCATCCAGCCCACCCCAACCCAACAAGCGGCTCTACCACCATCGGGTTTTCCCTGCCCAGGGAAGCCAATGTTCGCCTGCGCGTTTATGACGTGGCCGGCCGACTGGTGCGTACCCTGGTTGATGGTCGGGTTGGTTCGGGTGAAGGCATCAAAATTTGGGATGGCCGGCATGAGGGTGGCGGACAGGCTGCCGGTGGTGTCTATTTCTATCGTTTGGAAACAGGCGGCCAGACTTTGACCCGAAAGATGATTCTGGTTCGATAGTTTAATCCTGAATCTGACCCGGGACAGGTGAGCCTTGCAACTGGTACTGCTCTTATTGATGACGGTGACCGCCCTCGGTATGTGGGAGATGCTGCGACATTCCCGTCATCGCCGGCGGATTCCCATCCGAATCCATGTCAACGGCAGCCGGGGCAAATCTTCGGTGGCCAGGCTGATTGCCGCTGGATTGAAAGCCGGCGGAATTGCCGTGGTGGGGAAAACCACCGGCAGCGCGGCCTCGGTGATCAACACCGACGGCAGCGAAACCCTGGTTGAGCGTCGCGGTGGGCCCAACATCAAGGAGCAACTCGGCGTGTTTCGACAGGCAGCTCGACAAAATCCCCAGGCTTTGGTCATCGAGTGCATGGCCGTGCGACCTGATTTGCAAATTGTCTGCGAACACTCCATCGTCAAGGCCACTCATGGCGTGATCACCAATGTGCGGCCCGATCACCTGGAAGTGATGGGCCCCACCATGGATGATGTTGCCGCCAGTCTGGCGGGAACCGTACCGAAACGCAGTCATCTTTTCACGGCCGAAGATGTTTACAATGACTACCTGGCAAAATGTGCCCGCAAGGCCCGCAGCCAATTCACCTTCAGCCTGGCCAATGCTGTTTCGGACGAAGAGATGAGTCACTTCTCCTACGAAGAATTCCCTGAGAATGTCAGCCTTGCCCTGGATGTTTGCCAGGCCATCGGCGTGCAACGAGATGAAGCCCTGGAGGGTATGTGGCAGGTCACTCCCGACGTTGGTGCCATGACCCGCTGGCGGTACAAGGAAAAGGTCCCGGGTCAGGGAATGCGGCAGGTGGAATTCATTAATGGTTTCGCCGCCAACGACCCGGACAGTTACATCCGGGTTTGGAAGCGTCTTGAGCTGGACAAGCACCCGGAAAAGGTGATTTTGCTGATGAATATTCGCTCGGACCGGCAACGTCGTAGCAAGGATCTGGCACCCCTTTTCGGTCGAGAGTTGAAAGCAGCCTGCTACGTTTTGATCGGTGGAGAAACGGCTCTTTTTGCGGACATGATCAAACGCGGCGGCGTGCCCGGCAATACGATCTACAATTTCAGTCACCTGGAAGCACCCGAACTCTGGGAGCGTTTGGTGGCCCTGGGACCTGACGGCTCACAGATCATTGGTGTGGGCAACATCGCCAACATCGGTAGTCGTCTTCTGGACTATTTGCGGGGTAAGGAGACCGTGGTATGATTTACCAAAGCATCGGTCTGGGCCTGGTGGTATCACTGGTCTTCTCGGAAATCCTCGGATTGGCGGCCGGTGGCCTGGTGGTGCCTGGTTACATTGCCTTGTATCTGGATCAGCCCTTGCGAATTTTGGGCACGATCCTGGCTGCACTGGTGACCTACGGATTCATTCGTATTGTGGGACGGTTTGTTCTGCTTTATGGTCGCCGTACCATGGTTTTCTGCGTTCTTTCAGGCTTCCTTTTTGGTTATCTGACTCGCTACATTCTCGTCTTCAACGATGCCATCAATCTGGGAATAGATGCCAGTGTGGTCCAATCCATCGGGTACATCATACCCGGGCTGATCGCCTACTGGATGATCCGCCAAGGTGTGGTTGAAACCCTTTGCACCATGATCATGGCCTCGTTCATCGTACGCCTGGCTTTGGTCACAGCCTATGGGGGTAAGCTCATTGAGCTGGCGATTGGATAATCGGCGCAGATTCATCCTGATGTGTTTGGCTGTCAGCGCCTTACTGATGCAGATGGCCCTGGACATGACCCGCACTCCGACCAAGCAGTGGGATTACGACCTCAAGCTGGAGGCCGCAACCCTTGCCGCGCGGGCCTTTGCCGCAGTCAGGGAGCATCGTGGTCTCGAAGGGGCCGACCTCGACCTGGTCAACGATCCGGCCGGCACGGGATTGATCGGACCTGAAATCAGTCCGATAACCAACGCCGCAGGAAATCTCGATGCCAAACTGACCAGTTTGAACCCCAACTTCGCAGCAGTGCTGGTGCAATATTTTCGTCGGGCGAATCTGAATCCCGGTGACTCGGTTGCCGTGGCTGTCAGCGGGTCTTTTCCCGGTATGAACATTGCCCTCTATGCGGCCATGGAAACCATGAACCTTCGACCGGTGGTGATCACCTCGGTGGGTGCTTCCAACTGGGGAGCCAACAGCCCCGAGTTCACCTGGCTGGATATGGAGACATTGTTTTTTGACAAGGGTATTTTCCACACACGCAGCCAGGCAGCCACTTTTGGCGGTGGCAATGACATGGGCCGGGGTTTGAGCCCCATGGGTCGCCAACTGGCCATGGACAGCATCACCCGCAACGGGGTGCAATTCCTTGAGTCGGAAAATATCGAAAAAGCCATTTCCGGTCGCATGAATTTTTACGAAAAAGTTTCCCGCAATCGCCCCTATCGACTTTACGTCAATGTGGGCGGAGGTGTGGCCAGCCTGGGCAGCAGCCACAACAAATCCCTTTTGCCTGCTGGCCTGAGCTTCGACCTCGGAGCTCATAACTGGCCCCGCAAGGGAACTCTTATTCTCTTCTCGGAAAAAGGCGTTCCGGTGGTGCATCTGCTGCGCATCGCCACCTTGGCCCGTGAATTCGGCCTGCCTGTGTCACCCGATTTCCTGCCACTGCCTGGTGAAGGGGAAATCTTCGTGCGGGATATGTACCGATGGCCTTTGGCTGCCTTGTTCCTGGTCATATATTGCCTTGCCTGCGTCCTTATTCTGGCACCTGAAATCAGACGGGGACTATTCAGTCGTCTTGGCCACAGACGCCCTGAAACTGTTGCGTTGTTGTTCTTGCTATTCCCTTTGTTTCTCGTGCCTTCGCCGACTCAAGCTGCTAATCAGTGGCGTCAGGTCAAAGCAATTCAAAGCGCTGGAGAAGTTTGCCTTTTTGATGGCAACCAGCAGTTCAGCTACCTTTTGTTGAATCCTGGACTGCCTGTCGAATTCAAGGTGAACGGTCCAAGACGGGTCAAATTAGTGAGCCGTTACATTGATGGCCCCGGTGATCCGGATCGACAGGGATTCAGCGTCACCATCAAACTCGATGGCAATGAGTTGCTGCGTAAAAGTTTCCGGTCCAAGGACAATCCAACCATGACCGTATGCACTCAAGGAACTGGAGTTTCAACCTTGCGAAGAGCATATGTGGATGTTCCCAAAGGCGCCCACATCATTGGGATCACTGGGCGAAGCAATGGCAGTGGCGACGTGGTTTGCCGCCTTTTCCGAGCCCTCAAACGGAAATCCACCGGGACGGTTCCCTTCGCGCCCGAAGGATATCTGGAATTGGCAACCTTGCAGTTTGAAAGCGGCAAGCAAAGCACCTACTACCGTTTCGAAGCAAATACACCTTTAACTTTCAATGTGACCGGCCCCACGAGCCTGCAATTGTTTACCCGTTTGGATTTTAAAACCGGAATGCTGGGCAGCCAGAAATATATCCTGGAAATTCTGTGCGATGGCAACCTCTGGCGCACTTTCCATTACGATGTCACCCGCTTGTCCAACGGTTTTTATCCTGAGCACCTGGGTATCCTGCCTGGAACCCGCAAGAAACTTAGAATCCCTGTTCCTGATGGACGGCACAGATACGAAATTCGCTGTTTGCGACCGGAGAACTGCGGCATTGCCGCCCAGATTCGCATACCAAGGAAGGACCTGGAAAATCGCCCATGAGTAAACCCTACGCGGCACCCAACAATCTGAAGGCCTTGGTTCTGGCTTTGCTGGTCCTGATGGTCCCGGGTCTGCTTAATGCTGCCGAACTGACGGCCCTGCGCCCACTGGGCCAAGTTGAGTTGGTGCCCATTGGTAAAAAGCAGAGAATCTACCTGACCGTTGGTGCCAAAACCGTCAAGATCCCCATCACCGGCCCCGGAGTCATCACCGGTTATGCACGGGTGCCCATGCCCACGGATGCACCAGTTGAGATTTCCGGCACTTTGAGCATGGTTGGTTTCCCCGGTGCACCCAATTCATTGCCTTTCAAATTCAAGCCATCGCGCCGAGCCTCATGGGGCGATAGCCGTTCCGGAGCCCCCAGTGGCGGCCGCAAGTTCACCGTGGATGTGCCCGATGGCGGTTTCACGCTTTCCCTCAGCAGCAGGGTTTCCACGGGCGATCCGATGCTGGTCATTTTGTATTACGAAGGTCCTGCACAGCCCAAAATGCCGGGTCTGGTTCCAACCGTAGCCTTGACTGCATCTCAGCCAAAAAAGAAGAAGAAAAAACCCGTATCCTTCCGCGGCAGTGGCAGTCTGGATGTCATCTACAACGACAACATCTTGAGCAACAGTCCCGGTTACAACGATGATTTCATTGGTGGCTTCTATCCCTGGAAATTTCTCAATGAGACCAAAGACGACATGATCATCGCCCCCGCTTTTGATATCGAAGCAAGAGCCAATTTCATCAGTTGGGGACAGTCCCGCCTCAAGTTCAAGGTCAAACGCTGGATGTACGCGCGCAACCCCATCAAGACCAACACCGACTTCCATTTCTATTATCGCCAGTACTTCGGCAAGAGGCAAAGCCTGGAGCTCTATTTTCATTTTGCTCCCGAGCAGTACATTCGGCAGCTGTCCGACCGCTCCCCCCTGGACGACCCCGACGCCCCCATCAACTGGACCCAATTTCGTTTCCAGCGCAATGTCTGGAACGCAACTTGGCGCCAGAAAATCAGCAAAAAACTAAGCGCCAAGATTTTGTACGAAGAGAACTACCGCTACTACAACCAACCGTTCATCGAGAACGATATTTCGGCCTGGGAAATCCGTGGCAATGTGACCTACAAAATGAGCCGGATCCTGACCTGGAACTTTGACTACAGCTACGAAGATGCCCAGGCTCGCGCCATTGATGCATGGGATGAATTGCCCATCAACTCAAACAATTCGGATGCATCCTATGCCCGTGATTTATATCGCATCGGCGTGGATATCAGACACAAATCCCTGAAGAAAATAGTGGACAGGGTGAGCCTCAGTTTCCTGTTCATGGATTATTACTACACCACAAACAAGACCCTGGCGGATGATCCTTATCACGCCGGGCGTCGAGACATGTTCTACAAGGGCACAGTGGAAGTCCGGCGCAAGCTGGCCGAGCCATTGACCCTGAAGCTGGCCGTGCGGCGCACCGAGCGCGTCGTCGACTCCCCCTGGGAGGGCGACATCACCACGGACAAGGATTTCACCCAATGGCTGTACTGGTTCAGCCTGAACTATCGGTTCTAAGGAGTTCCCATGCGTTCGCGCCGTATTGACCTGAAAATAATGCTCTTCGCCCTGTTGGCCCTTTTAGCCTGGGCTGGTTGTGCCCAACAAGATCTTTATGAGCCACCGGGAGCCACCTTCACTCGGGTTGGCAGTGTTCCTTTGCCCAGTGAAAACGAAGGTGTGGCCATCATGGGCCGGTACGCTTTTGTTGCCGGCGGCCAGGCTGGTTTGCACGCTATCGACTTCACCGACCCAACTCATCCTGTGCTCTTGCAAACCCTCAATACTCTCAAGTACAGCGAGAGTGTCGAAGTGGTGCGCACCTTTGTGGACCACCAGTTGCAGGACATCGCCCTGGTTGTCGAAGGCACTGAAGGCATCACCAGTTACGACATCACCAATCCCTCGGACATGGTCGATTTCAACAGCGGAACCACCGCCGTTTTTGGCAATCGGGTTTTTGTGGAACAGCCTGAAGATCCGGAAGAACCGTTCATTGCCTTCCTGGCCGAGAGTTGGAAAGGCGTCCGCATTTTTGAGTCCATCCCCGCCCAACCCGGTATCCTGGCCTACAACGGAGTCTTTGTCGAAACCCAGGGCTATGCCGAAGGAATAGAGGTGCGCAACGGTTTTGCTTATGTGGCTGATGATGAAATGGGTCTTGCCGTTTTGGACGTACGCATCCTAGACCTGGACGCCGTAGAACTGGTCAGCTGGGCAGACAGCCCGGGCGAAGCCCTGGACGTGGTACTTGAAGGCGACTACGCCTATGTGGCGGACGGGTACGAAGGCCTGGCGATTTTCCGGATCAACGGGCCGGATATTCCGGTCCGTTTGACCAACCTTGACCTCGATGGCAAATGTAGGGCGGTGGCTGTGCGGGACAACCTCTGCGTCCTGGCCGCCCAGGGTAGCGGAGTGCACTTTGTGGATGTCCGGAATCCCGCGGAACCGGTTTTTCTGGGTCGCATCCTCACCGAATACGCCATGGATCTGGCCATCAGCAGCGAGGGTTTCATCCTGGTCGCGGATCGTGACGAAGGTCTTGTCATCCTCCAGGGTCCCCGTGAATTTATCGATAATACTCCCCCTGCTCCCGTGCTGAGTCTTTTCAGCGAAAGCTTCGGTGTCGGCGCAGTTCGCCTGAGTTGGTATGCCACAGGTGATGACCGCATGGAAGGTATTGCCAGCAGTTTTGAAATACGCTATGCAGAGTCACCCATCATTGACGAGACTACCTGGGATGCAGCCACGGTGATCCCCGATATTCCGGCACCCGAATTGCCCGGTACAGCCATGAGCTTTGTCGTCACCGATATGACCTCTGGCGTGAAACACTTTGCCATTCGTTGCAGTGACAACGCCGGCCATATTTCCTCACTCAGCAATCCCGTCAGCGCCGCACCCGGTGAAGGTATCCTGCTCCTGGAACCCAACCTCGATATTCAAGGTGGCACCACCAACGACATCTACACCTACGAAGTGACTTACATTTTCTCCGATGATCCCACCGTGTATCAGGTTCTCATCGATGGAAACCCTTTTGACCTGAGTGTGGTGGAAACCAAATTCGGTGAAATCCTTTATCGATACCAAACCCAATTGCCCTCGGGCACTCATACCTACTCCTTCAACTTTGAAGTGGAAGATCCCGGAGTTTCCCCCGCTACAACTGAACAGGCCAGTGGGCCGGTGGTAGGCAGCATCGTTTTTGTCATGGGCAGTTCCGACACCGACGATATTGATAACCCGGATTTCGAACCTGGACGGCAAAGTGACGAATGGCAGCACACTGTTGTCTTTACCGACAGTTTGGTAGCCGCCGTAACAGAAGTTACCCAGGGCCAATGGGCCGACCTCGGGCTGACCGACCCAAGCCATTTCAATGGCACCAATCGGCCTGTGGAAACGCTCACCTGGCACCAGGCTGTGCAATACTGCAATGCCCTTTCAGCTGCGGAAGGCCTTACCAGCGCTTACAGTATCAACGGGGATCAAGTCACCTGGGACCATGATGCCGATGGTTGGCGGCTGCCCACGGAAGCCGAATGGGAATGGCTGTGTCGCAGCGGGGCCGGCACAACCTTTGCCGGAGGACCCTTGACCGGCCGAGTCTGCAACTTGGACCCCGTACTGGATGCCATGGGTTGGTACTGCGGAAGCACCTTCGACGGGAATCCATCCACCAGCGACACCGGGCTGAAAAACCCCAACAGCCGCGGCTTGTTGGACATGCACGGCAATGTCTGGGAATGGTGCTGGGATTGGTACGGCGATTATCGCACCATCGACACCGATGGTGACGGCGTCGTGCTCGACCCCATGGGCTCCATCAGCGGCACACAGCGCGTGATTCGCGGCGGAAGCTGGTACGGAGGCAGCGAAGATTGCCGCAGTGCCAACCGTGAATCGCGAATCACCGATTCGGCCGACGATGTTGTGGGAATGCGGGTCGTTCGCACCATTTTCATCACGGATTAATCTGGTTAGTCCCAGAAAAAGGACGACAATGGCAGAGAAGAAACGCTTCACCTTCATCGACGAATTCCGGGGCCTCATCGGCGTGATGATGGCCCTCGGGCACAGCAACTACTATTTCAATTCGGCCTGGCTGAGCCTGGACCCGCTGGACCCGTTTTTTGACAATCTGCCCCAGTTCCTGCTGCGGTACATGGGTTACCTGTGTGCGCCTGGCTTTCTGATGATGAACGGAGCCATGATCTACTACGTCTTTTGGCGACGTTTGAAAAATGGGGAATCGACTTGGTCCGCCCGGTGGGGATTTATCCAACGTGGATTGTTCCTGATTGTGGTGCAACTGGTCTGGGTCAACGCATCCTGGAGTGGCTTCTCCCGATTACGATTGGGTCACTTCGGCATCATCGCCACCATCGGCACCAGCATGTTGATTCTGATCTGGATTATCACCTGGAAATGGCAATGGCGGGCCTTGACCGCCGCGGTACTCTTCCTGGTTCATCCCTTGTTGTTGAAGATTCCTTACGACATGGACGGACCCGCCCACTATTTGATGCAGTTCTTCGTGGACTCGGGGAACTTCAACAAATACCCGGTATTGCCCTGGCTGGCCCTGGCCATTGTCGGCAGCGTCATGGCCCACTTCTGGTTTGAAGCCTGGTCGGATCCCGACAAGCGTGCCCGCAACACCGTGCTGACAGGCCTAAGCCTTATCGGCCTGGCCTATTTGGTGCGCTTCGGGCAGGGATTCGGCAATATATTTGCCTGGGATACTTTCTTCAGTTATTCCTTCTTCCTGGTTCAGAAATACCCACCCAGCCTGGCCCATCAACTTTGGCTCTCCGGCACGGTCATTTTCCTGGTTGGAGTATTCAGTTATGTCGATCAGCGCAGCCCGATTCTGCGCCCCCTGGCCAAAGTTGGACGGGTGCCGTTGTTCTTTTATGCCGTTCACATTCCCATCTTGGCCATTTTCTCCAAACGCCTTGGGTTCTTCTACCATGAAGGGGGCGTGAAGGAGTCGCTCATCGGCTGGGTGGTTTTGCTGGCCGTGATGTACCCGCTGGCCATTTGGTTTGGTGGAATCAAAAAACGTTCTCGCGCCTGGATTATCCGCATGATATAGGGTTGCGCTATATAGGGTGGCGCTCTTGTCAAATTATGATGACGGTGGTAGCCTCCGGATGTTCATTAATTCTGGAGGGTTCCTTTATGAAAATCGAAGTTATTTGTCGCGACAAAAAACAATTGAAGCCGGTTACCAAGGGCTGATGCAGCCTTGGGTGGGATTGTCAGAACCTGGCAGAACCGCAGTAGAGAAGGTTGGCTGTGAAAAAAATTGTCCTTGGATTCCTGATCATTTCCCTTGCTTTTGGGATTTGGATTAAGGTTTTTTCACCGAAGGAAAACCAAGCCATGTCCAGTTCCAAGGCCCTGCGTATTATTTCTCACGAGCAGTTGCTGACCCGGGTCAACCACAAGGAGGAACCTCTGCGCCTGCGCACCGCAACCGATGTTTTGCCGGGTGGCTACGCCGCAGCCATGATCCCTCTGATGATTGACTGGCAAGCCAGCGACATGAGCTCTGATAACGGCTTCGTGATCATCCACAACCTTAATCACGGCGGCAATCCCGTGGACGGCACCACCGTCTTGTGTTCTGCCAAGGTTCCTCTCGATGGAGTTGAAGCAGTTGAGTTCACCTTTTTGCCGCTGGATAAAATCGGCAAACAGGGTTTGATCCAACATGGACAGCTGCGTTTTATTTTTGCCGAGGATAGTCCGGTGTTGCTGCTGAATTATGGCGATGAATCCATGGGCAGCGATTGCAACATCCAGGACCTTGTTTTCAGCTGGGAAGCCTGGCGGGCTCCCGACGCCGGATACGATGTGAAAACCGGCATGAATCCCGCAGCCTATTTATTGAGTCCCCGTGTTTTTTCGGGACCCACCCGTTTTTTGGATGACGCCCTTGGAAAACGTGATTGGTTCAGCTACCGCCTGCGCCTGCCTGATGGTCGGCGGGGACTGGCAGAATTATTGCGCACAAACCTGGCCCTGTGCGATGGAGTAGCCCGTCACACCGTGTCCAAAATTCTGGAGCAGAGTGAAGAACAATGGGTCAGTCAAGCACCTGCTGGCGTGCTGCACAACGAGGAAGCCCTTGCGGATTGGCAAACCCTGCGGAATGTCGTCGCTCCCCACCCTGATACGGGCGATAGCCTGATCAATCTTCCCGATGAAAACCTGGCCTATCAAACTCTCCTACGTTCCTGCGCCACCATGGCCCTTTACACCATCAACGTGGCAGTGGACCGGCTGGTGGCCTCGGGCCATACCGACGGCTTGAACCCCGACTACCGGATGTTGCCTGATCTTGGTCAGCAGGAGCAGTGGATGACCGATCTGGCCGAGACCGACCTGAAAGGAATTTTCTTGAGGGCACCCGTCATCATGCGCTACCTGCGCGCCAATCCCCAGGCCTTTCCCAAAAATATTCCTCATCAATTGGAAAAGGCTGGACTTTTGGCCATTGTCCATGGCAAGCCCCATAAGCTGCACTACCAACTTGAAGGTACTACCCCTTATGGAACCCTTCAGGAAAACCTGATCAAATAAGTTTCGCCATCCGGATCGTATTCTGCAGGCAATCCTGACTCCCAGGCAGCCAGGGACGGTTTTGGTTATGCAGGAGGGCCAAGTTCCATGACCTGGAGGTTACTGCCCCAATCCTGCCAGGAAGGCAGCACCCCTGAGGGTCCAATGAGGGGCCAAGAACCTGCCTTCAGCAGCCAGTTTGGCGGCCAGTCCTCCAGTGAGGACCACCGGCACCGGTCCATAGGTTTCAAGCAATCGGGCCAGGGTCCATTCCACTCCCCCAAACCCCGTCAACCAGGCACCACCCATCATGGCTGCACGGGTATCTTTGCCCACGACAGGCGGCCGAGGTTCAAAGATCGTTTCCGAAAGCATGGCACCCTTTAGAGCCATCTGACGGGCGGCAAATTCCATTCCGGGAGCAATCAAGCCACCCTTGAATACTCCATCGAGAAGTAGGTCAAAGGTTGTGGCCGTGCCCGCATCGACCACCAGGGCGGAAGTCATTCCCGATGCCACCGCACAGGCCATGTTGCAGAAACGATCCGGCCCAACGGTTTCGGGCTGCTTGATCTCATGGGCAAAAGGCAATTTTTCGCTAAGCCCCACCACCTTAAACTCGGGCCAAATTTCACCCAATAATTTTTCAACGCCTGGCACCACGGAAACCAGAACCACCTGCTCGTCCTTGTTGCCACTAAATTCAAGAATACGATCAAGAAATTCCCGAGGGTTTTCGACATGCAGATCCGTGGGAACGACACCCAGTTCAGCGGGGTGGTTATCGGCCAGGGCAGGAACGAATCTTCCTTTGGAAAATCGGCAAAAAGAGACCGGACAATCCCAGCGAACAATTTTGACCGAGGTATTGCCGGCATCAAGGATCAAGGCAGTCATATTCAGGATTCCTCCTTGCCCGCCGGCAATAGATGGACGTCGCCAGCATAGAACAGATTGGTCTGGTTGTTGTTGTCCACAACCAGCAAGGCTCCTTCGGGCCCAATGCCAAGGGATCGACCTTCAAAGACCTTACCTCCGGAACGGATTCTAATATGACGCCCCAGCAAACAGTCTAGAGCCGACAAGGAAGACTGCCAAGGCAACCACCCTTCCCTGGCAAAGCGATCAAATTCGTCTTCCACCCGACGCACAATACAGCCGGCAATGGATCCGGCCCTGTGCCTGCGTCCGGTTTCCATAAAAATGCTGGTGGCGGTGTTTCGCAATTCCCTGGGGAAGTCTTCTTTTCGGGTCAGGATATTCATCCCCATGCCGGCAATCAGGTTACCGCCAAAGCTGGTATTCTCCAACAACAGTCCACCAAGTTTGAACTCGCCAACCATGATGTCGTTGGGCCACTTCAGGCGGGCGTCAAGATTGAATTCCTCCCGCAGGGCCAATACAACCATCAACCCCAGCCAAACCGAAAACCCCTTCTGATGGGATGCCGGATGATCGGGAATGACCACCGAGAGATGCAATCCGCCACAATCAACCCAAGCGCGTCCCTGCCGGCCGCGACCGGCTGATTGATGGCGGGATACCACCACCGTCCCTCGTTGGAAGACCTTGACCGGTGCCAATTCCATCAGGTCGGAAGCACGCCAGCCCCAATCCTCCCACTGGCAAATCCGGCCCTGGGCGGAAGGCCCACGCCCCAACAGAAACTCATTGGTGCTCGGCACATCCTCCAATAGAAAAAGGCGTGCGCCCCGGCGCCTGAAACGCACCCCAGACTCGAAGACATCCAGGCCAAACCAATCCCGGCTGACAGCGTTGTTACCACGGGGATCAATCATTGTCAGGGTTCATTTCCATGGCTCCATGTCCAATCCCAAATCCAGGGCGGGTACCGAATGAGTCAATCGTCCCACAGATACGGCATCCACTCCTGCCCTGGCGTAGGATGCGATGGTTTGCAAGGTGACTCTGCCGGAGCTCTCCAACAAGCTTGAGGAGTTTGCCTCATCCCTCCTCTTGACTGCCTGTTCGGTATCGGCAAAAGAAAAGTTGTCCAGCATGATCCACTCCACGCCCAGGTCCAGGACCCGCTTGAATTGATCCATGGTATCGACTTCAACCTCAATGGCCAGACCAGGGAATTGTCGTCGCCCCCTGCTCACCAAGTCACCGATTTCCCCTTGGGCTGCTGCCCAATGGTTATCCTTCAGCATTATCCTGTCAAAAAGTCCCATGCGATGGTTGTGGCCTCCCCCGCAACGAACCGCGTACTTGGCCAGATGACGGAAGCCAGGCAAGGTTTTGCGCGTATCGAGTACCTTGCACCGGGTTCCCTGGACCTGCTCCACATAGTCGGCAGTGAGAGATGCGATGCCGCTCAGGTTTTGTAGAAAATTAAGCATGATGCGTTCACCGGTGAGAATAGCCGCAGCGGGACCACTCAAAACAGCCACCACTGATCCCTCTTCAACCCGGCCGCCATCTGGAATCAGGGCCTGCAACTTCACCCTCGAATCAAGTTTGTCAAACAGGACATCCACCAGGGGCAAACCCGCTATCACCCCAGGCTGACGCGCCACAATGGATGCTTCAATAAATTTGTCAACCGCCACGGTAATCCGGGTGGTGGCGTCGCCAGTGCCGATGTCCTCGGTCAAACTCATTTCCACAAGTTCCCGCACCTGATCGCCATGGGGAAATTTGAAATCTACAGCTTTCACTTGGCCCTCCTTGGCAACATCGAAGTTGCCGAAAACAACTAGTCGCCGCCAATACCCCACTGGGCCTTCAGATCATCCATACGGTCGCGAAGAGCCGCCGCTTTCTCAAATTGAAGGGCCTTGGCCGCCTCCTGCATGGCTTGGTGTAGCATGTCGATGGTTTCCCGGGGAGAAAACTCACCCGCCAGGACTTTTTCCCACGGCATCTCTTCGGCACTGCTGTCTGGAGTATCCGGCCGTTCCGATGCCGCCAGCGTTGCCTGCATAATTTCCTCGCGGGTTTTGGTGATGGTGCGCGGAACAATACCGTGTTCCTCATTGTAGGCCAGCTGGCGTCCGCGGCGACGGTTGGTCTCGCGGATGGCCCGGTCCATGGAGCGGGTCACATTATCCGCATACATGAGCACCTCACCATCGGCATTCCTGGCCGCCCGGCCCGCCGTTTGAATCAGGCTGCGTTCAGAACGCAGAAAACCTTCCCGATCAGCGTCAAGAATGGCCACCAGTGAGACTTCAGGCAAATCAAGTCCCTCGCGAAGAAGGTTCACACCCACCAGCACATCAATATCACCAAGTCGAAGACTTAGCAAAATCCCGATGCGATCAAGGGCGGTGATATCGGAATGAAGGTAGGACACCTTGACGCCGGCCGTCGCCAGGTATTCACTCAAATCCTCGCTCATTTTTTTGGTCAGGGTGGTCACCAGAACCCGTTGGCTGCGGCCCACGACAATGCGAATCCTTTCAAGCAAATCATCCACCTGATTTTCCACCGGCAGCACCGTGATGGGAGGATCGAGCAACCCGGTGGGCCGAATCACCTGCTCCACAATAAGCCCCTCACACTTGTCCAGTTCGTAGTCGCCTGGTGTGGCCGAGACAAAAACCGTTGTGGGCATCACCATCTCGAATTCCTCGAACAAAAGTGGCCGGTTGTCCAGGGCGCTGGGCAAACGGAACCCGTGCTCCACCAAATTCATTTTCCTCGAGCGGTCTCCGTAGTACATGGCGCCAATTTGCGGAATGGTGGCATGGCTCTCGTCAATGAACATGAGAAAATCCCTGGGAAAATAGTCCAGCAGGCATGCCGGCCTGGTTCCCGGTTCACGCCTGTCGAAATAGCGTGAATAGTTCTCCACCCCGGCGCAATGGCCGATCTGGGTGATCATCTCCATGTCATAACGGGTTCGCGAGGCCAGGCGGTGCGCCTCAAGGGGTTTTCCCAACTCATCCAATTCTCCCAGCCGGACTTCAAGATCCTTGCCGATGGCATCGACAATAGCGCCGACTCCGCCTCTTTCGGTCACAAACTGGGTGGCGGGATAAATCATGGCGTTGTTGGCCTCACCCATACTCTTGCCAGTGAGAGGATCGATCCAGCTGAGAGCTTCGATATCGTCGCCGAAGAGTTGAACCCGCAGCACTCGTTCTTCAAACGCCGAACGAATTTCAACCGTGTCGCCCCGGACCCGAAAAGTCCCGTAGGTGGGATCCACGTCATGACGCGAATACTGGATATCAACCAGGTGACTCAGCAGATCATCACGATCGATCTGCTGCCCCACTTCCAGGTTGATCATGCTGCTGCGAAAAGCATCCGGGTTGCCCACGCCGTAAATGGCCGAGACACTGGCCACCACAATGACATCCCGCCGGGCCAGCAGACTGCTGGTGGCTCGCAGGCGCAGGCGCTCGATCTCGTCGTTGATACTGGTGTCTTTTTCTATGTAGGTATTGGTCGCGGGAATGAAAGCTTCGGGTTGATAATAGTCGTAATACGAAATGAAGAACTCCACCGCGTTCCTCGGGAAGAAACCTTTCAGTTCACCATAGAGCTGGGCCGCCAAGGTTTTGTTGTGACTGAAAATCAAAGCCGGACGACTCAATTGCTCAATCATGTTGGCAATTGTGAAAGTTTTGCCGGATCCGGTCACTCCCAGAAGAGTCTGGTAGCGTTTGTTGTCCTTGGCCCCCTGCACCAGTTGCCTGATGGCCGTCGGCTGGTCTCCGGTGGGCTCAAACGGCGATACCAATTGAAAAAGCCCCATAACCCGCTCAGTTCCCCTCGCCATTATTCAACAGGGACATGTCCAGAAGAATCTCCTGACCAGGGTTGAACCTGGCCAGATCCTGTGCCTTGGCGTTGAAGCTCAGCTCAACCCCAAGAATATGGCCGAGGCGAAGACTCAAGTGATCGTCAGCGCCCCAGTAGACGACATAACCCCGCTGCACCGCGTAGGCGCGGCCGGCAACCAGGTTTTCTGCGGGCAACGGTTGTGCTTGCGCCAAACTGGAGGGAAAGTCGGCAGCCGTGAACTTCTTCTCCGCATCCTTCATGACTTCGAACCGACCAGGTCGTTCGCTGATCAGGCGAATCACATAGGGCCATTTTTTACCCTCTTCAAAAATCACCTGGGATGTACCTGCGAAGGCCTGGGGAAGATGAGACTTGCCGGTGCCCGATGGCGGAGTTTCAATAACGGGTGGCGGAGTTTCGATTACCGCTGGTGCGCTCATTTGCCAGCCAAGAGCAAGTGTATCCGGAAGAGTTTTTTCAGCGTTCTGGTCCCCAATAGCAGACAGTTCGACACCTGGCAATTCCGTTGTGTTGCTGGATTCAGCATGGCCGGTATCCTGTTTTTCAACCACTTCATTTTCCAAAGCACCATCATCAGATTCTCTCCCTGAAAACCAGAAAAACGCCCCGCCACCCACCACCAGTACCAATGCGGCGGTGGTGATCAAACCCCAGGGCAAGCCCACCCTTTTTATTTCCACGTCACGTTCATCCCAGGCCCCACTTGCAGCGGCATCCAGGGCATCAACCGCGGACCCGGTGAAAACGTGGTAGGCATCAATCATTTCTTCCGGGTCGAGGCCCACTTCCTCGGCATAGGATCGCAGAAAGCTTTTGACATACAAATCGCCGGAAACCTTGTGGTATTCATCCATTTCAATGGCCAGCAGCATATTAGCCGGAATTTTGGTGTCTTCCGCCAGTTGCTCCAGGCTAAGTTCGGCCTTGCTGCGAGCAGCTGCCAACATTTCCCCAGGCGTCAGGTTTTCCCCGTTGGTTGTCATGAGATCCTTTCGTGATCAACCGAAATCAACTTTCCAGGGCCTTGATTCGTTCCACCAGTGTAGCGGCCTTGTCCTCATTTTCAGCCAGCAAATCCTGCTGTTGCTGCACCACGTGACCGGGGGCGTTGGCGGTGAATTTCTCGTTGGCGAGTTTCGCCCGGCAACCTTTCATCCAACCTTCAAGTTTGCCCAGTTCCTTTTCAAGTCTAGCTTTTTCCTTTTCCAGATCCACCAGCCCTTTCATGGGCAGGAAAATCTCCACGGTGCCGGCCACGCCAACTCCGGCGGGCGAGGGGTCTTCACCACCACACACCACTTCCACATTTTCCATCTTGGCCAGCAGAGCAACCAGATCACCGATATTCTTCAGCGCGCCCATCTTGTCCTGTTCGGCAACCCGGAGCATGGCCGTCCCCCGTTTTCCCGGTGGAACACCCAGCTCGTTGCGCACGTTGCGAACCACATTCACAATTTCCTTCACCTGCTCAAATTCAGCAAACTCGGCGGCAAAAGGCGCCTCGGTCCGCATTGCAGGATAAGAAGAGATCATCAGGTAACCTTTGCTCGCAGGAAGCCAACTCCAGAGCTCTTCAGTGATGAAAGGCATCATCGGGTGCAGCAGTTTATAGCTGACGGCCAGGTTCAGCACTGCAACACTCAGGGCCACGCCCTGTTGATCGGTATCCCGCAAACGCGGCTTGACCGCTTCCAGGTACCAATCGCAGAACTCATGGCGGAAAAAGTTGAAAACGTTGTAGGCGGCATCATTCAAACGTCGTTTTTCCAGGTTCTGGCCGGCTGATTTCACCGTTTGAAGCAAACGCGATAGAATCCAGCGATCAGCCAGGGTGATATCTTCATCGGAAACAGCCAAAGGCGGATTCCCACCAAACACTCCTGCCCACATATCATTGACCAGGCGCCCTGCATCTTCACTGATGTCGTAGGCATCGCCCATGTCGGTCAGGTCCAGGGTCCGGGGAGGTTGGTCCGTGGACCAGGCTTCCTGCGGCAATCCGGCTTCGTCCCACATTCCCAGAACCAATTTGGTGGCCTGGAAAATTTTGTTGCAGAAGTTGCGCCCCACTTCGAGGGTGCTTTCGGTGAAGAATATATCCTGGCCCGTTGGCGTGAGCATTACCAGGCTGCAGCGCAGGGCATCTGCACCGTAGTCATCAATCAAATCAATGGGATCGGGACTGTTACCCAAGGACTTGCTCATCTTGCGGCCCTTTTCATCCCGGACAATGCCCGTGAACAGCACCTCGCTGAAAGGCTTCTCTCCCAGAAATTCGTAACTGGCCATGATCATGCGGGCCACCCAGAAGAAAATGATATCCGCTGCGGTGACCAGAACCGATGTTGGATGGTACTTTTTCACCTCTTCATCATTTTGCGGCCAACCTAAAGGCGAGAAGGTCCACAACCAGGAGCTGAACCAGGTATCAAGCACATCGTCATCCTGGGTCAGCTTGCTGCAGTTGCATTCCGGACATGAAGAAGGTGTTTCGGAAGCGGCAATTTCCTGGCCGCATTCGTCACAATACCAAACAGGAATACGATGGCCCCACCACAATTGCCTACTGATGCACCAGTCCCGGATGTTGTTCATCCAGTTGTTGTAGACACCAACCCAGCGTTCAGGCTGCAAGACAATATCACCATGGCGCACTGCAGCCCGGGCAGGCTCGGCCAATTCCTCCATGCGCAGAAACCACTGTTTGGACAAATATGGTTCAATGACGTGACCACAACGATCGTGGTGCCCCACCTGGTGGGTATTTTTTTCGATTTTATCCAGCAACCCCAACTCGTCGAGAGCAGCCACAACGGCCTGGCGACACTCGTAACGATCCAGCCCTGAAAAGCGGCCGGCTTCATCATTCATTTTGGCTTGGGGAGTCATGCAAACTACCTGGGGAAGATTGTGGCGGCGTCCCACCTCAAAATCATTGGGGTCGTGGGCTGGAGTGATCTTCACAAAACCGGTTCCCTTTTCAGGGTCTGCGTGATAGTCGCCGATGATGGGTATGGTACGCCCGGTCAAAGGCAACTGAACCAGACGGCCTATGAGGTGTTTACGATCAGGATCATCAGGATGCACGGCAACGGCAACATCCCCGAACATGGTTTCGGGACGGGTGGTGGCCACCGTAAGGTAACCGTCACCATCGTCAAACCCATAGCGCAAATGCCAAAGGTTGCCTTCGACCTCTTTGTGCTCCACTTCGTCATCACTGATGGCGGTTTGGTCGTGAGGGCACCAATTGACAAGATAGACATCGCGGTAAATCAGTCCCTTTTCCTTGAGTGAAATAAACGCCTGGGTCACGGCTTCATTGCGGGCCTCGTCCATTGTGAAGGCTTCCCGCTCCCAATCCAGGGAACAACCCAAACGGCGGATTTGTTGAGCAATGCGATGATGGGTATGGTCTTTCCACTGCCAGGCCCTCTCCAGGAATTTTTCCCGTCCAGCGTCATGTTTGGAGATGCCTTCTTCAGCCATTTGCCGGCTGACCACCTGCTCGGTGGCAATGCTGGCGTGATCCATGCCGGGAACCCAGACAGTGGGACGGCCCTGCATGCGGGACCAGCGAATAAGAACATCCTGAATGGCGTTGCCCAGGCAATGTCCCATGTGCAAAATGCCAGTAACATTTGGCGGGGGTAAAGTGATCACAAAGGGTTCGGCCTTGAGGGTCTCGTCGGGGGCGAACAACCCGTCCTTCTCCCAGGCTTCATACCACTTTTTTTCGATACCCTCGGGGGAATACTGGGACAATTTCCTGATATCTTCCAATGCACAACTCCCGGAAACAAGATCAACCCCGGGCTTGGTCCCGGGATTACAACAGAAGGATTCCACCATAAAAAAACAAGGCACACAAACCAGTTCGTACCAGATGATGCAATTTAACACCTGAGAACGGTGTGAGCAATGGGTTTGCAAAAACCCAAGAGGGTAAATTTATCACAACCAGACAAGCCGAGGGGTCAATTATTGTACCTATTATTCAAGACATAAAGAAAAGTAGGGAATTTTTTATGAAATTTACTAAAAAAAGGCTTTTCAAGGCTGTAAAAATCCTGTACGTTCCAAAAGACAAATGAAGTTCTCGCCCGAACTCTGGCCTCTTACATCGGGGGATTCCCATGAAAAAGATTGCTTTCGCTCTTCTCCTCACTGTATTCCTCACCGGCAACGCTTTAGCTCAATTGGATCCCGATGATGATGGTATCGGCATCTACTTTGACCCATGCGCGTGCGTTAACTGCTTGGATCTGCCTGCGGGCGAACACCTGGGTTATGTAGTCATCACTCACCCCACCAGCGAAGAGGGTGTTCTTGGATGGGAAGCCTCCATCTGGGCTGAAGGACCTGGCGTTATCCTCGAGTACGAATTCATGGGTGATGCTGTCAACTTTGCCACCCGCCCCAATGAGTTGATCGTTGGACTGGGCTCTCCCCTCATCAACCCTTACAGCTTCCCCGCTGTGGTTATGGCCATCGTTCACATCTTCATCTTCGACGAGACCGCGCCCCTTAACTTCTTCATCGATGAAGTGTATTTCAACTCCATCCCTGATGTCCATCAACCTGCATACCTTGATGGTTCCGACTACACCATCATCAAGCCTCTGCAGCAGATCCAGGGCGGTCCGCATCTTCCTGTTGCCATCGTCAACGGAAACTGTGACGACGTCGTTGCCACCGAAAATACATCCTTCGACGGTTTGAAGGCTCTGTACCGGTAAGCATTACTGAATGGTTGTTTTTTCCGATTAAAAAAAGGTCGTGTCCATTGTGGATCACGACCTTTTTTTTTATGTTAGTTGATGGAGGGATTATATAACCTGTCGTTAAGTTTGCTTTTTCTCGCCCGATTGAAGCAATACAACCTTTACTTCTGTCTTAAAGGACATGCCCATGTTTGCTTTTTTATCAGCGGTCAATGAGGGCACTGTTTCCAATTCGCTGCACACCTGGATCATAACCCTCACTTTTTGTTTGTTTATGGGGGTACCGCTCTCCCAAGGCAAAACACTTTCGGTTCCCGAGTCTGCTCCCACCATCAAAGGAGCCCTCATCAAAGCAAAACCTGGAGACATCGTCCTGGTCACCTGCGGAACCTACTATGAATACGATATCAGAATGAAGCCAGGGGTCGCCCTCTGGTCCGGCACCCTGCAACCCGGTTGCGTGACAATTGATGCGCAGGGCAAAGGGCGTCATTTCATCATGGCCGACGTAGATTCCAACACCGCCCTTGTGGGTTTCACCTTGCGTGGGGGAAACGTCACCAGTGCCGAACTAAACCAGGGAGGATCGATACTCTTCCGCAACTCGTCGCCTCGTGTTTCCAATTGTGTCTTCAAGGACAACATTGCCCAGTCCGGCGGAGCCATTTCCACCGACCAGACCAGCAATCCACTTTTTGCCAATTGTCTCTTTGAAAACAACAATGCCCTGACCGGCGGCGGCGCTGCACTGTGCTTCGGCAAGGCGATTTTCCGACAATGTACCTTTGAAAACAACATTGCTTTGATGGGTGGTGGCCTGGCTCTGATGCCCGGGTCCGATGTCCTGATCAAGGAGTGTTCACTGAAAAACAATTCAGCCGGCAACACGGGAGGAGGCCTGTTTTTGAAGAAAGCACGCTGCGAAGTTGCCAATACGACTTTTGCCGGCAACTGGGGCGGGCTGGGTGGAAGCGTCCTGGGCGTTTTCGATGCTGAACTGAGCCTCAGCCGCAGCACGTTGTATAAGAACCAGGCTGATACCGAAGGTGCCACCATGGCCATTCACGGCCAAAGTCCCGAAGTGAGCAATTGCATCATTGCCTTCAGCAATGGGACGGTTCTGCGGAAGGACAGTGAAGTCCCCAACTTCCGTGGTTGCAATCTTTATGGCAATAAAGGCGGCGACTGGGTGGCCAATCTCCTGTCACAGGGCAGCAAATTCCAAAACATCTCCATTGATCCCATGTTTTGCGCCCCGGATTTTGGAAATTTCAACCTCAACAATTCTTCCGCCTGCCTGCCAGCCAACAATCCTTCCGGGAACAAGGGCATAGTTGGCGCCTTTGGGCAAGGTTGCGTCAACGCCGACATCATCCCTTGACGGACACGCCGGACAGGAACCGGAATCTAGGCGGTGCCGGAGAGTCTCTGAACATTCTAAAATCACACCTGAAAACCAGTCTTTGAGTCGGGCCCCAACCTGTGTTAAGGTGCGGCCATCAACAGGACCAGCCGGCTTCAGGGGGTTCGGGTGAACGACTACACTGTCAACAAACAAACACCATTTGAAAAAATAACACGCCTGTTGGGGCTGGCCCTGATAGCCCCTTTGCTGGCTTTGGCCACCATCCCGGTGGCGGTTCATATCAGCCAAAAACCGGATTTTGGATTTACGGTGCATCAACTGGAAGTCCGTTCCCTGGTAAAAGCCGGCCCTGCCGACCTGGCCGGACTCCAGGCGGGAGATAAGATTCTCCAGGTCAATGGGCAGCCCATTGCAGACATGGTCCACTGGTTTGCCGCCATGGCCGGCAACTACGAACTTACTCCTGTCAATTTCATGATCAACCGAACCGGTCTCATCTCCACGGTAACAGTTTCACCGCGCCTACCTCAACAACTGGGCATGATCCGGGATTTCAGCATGTGGGTGGCGGGCCTGGCATTTCTGGTCATCGGCTGGTGGGTTTTCTCACTGCGAAAGGATCTTGTTGCCAGGAATTTTTTCGCCTTGTGCATCATGTTTGCCTTTCTCCTGATGGATATCCCGGACCTGCCACGAGTAGATTATATGTTGGCCAAGGAGTATCTGCGCGCCTTGCTGCAATTGCTCATGCCTGCCTACTTCCTGCGCTTTTTTCTGCAGTTCCCCAGTCCCCGGTTCAGGCAGAGCGGATCTTTGCGTCGCTGGCGCATTGTGCTTTGGCCGGGGTGGATCATTTTCGCCCTGATGGTTTTTCTGCATTTGGCCTTCCCCAGTGAAAAAGTAATGGTCCTCATGCCAGGACTAGAGTTGGTGGCCATGATCTATTCCATCATTTTCTTCCTGGCCGGATTGGTGGTTTTCACCAAAAGAATCCTGCGCAGGGATCGTCCCATACAGAGGACCAAAATGCTGGTCATTCTGGGGGGACTTCTGGCTGGATTACTACCCTTCATGGCGGCCATGATCATTGCCACCCTGAATCCTGAAGCCAGTCTTCCCCAGTGGCAATATTTGGCTTTCAGCCTCTTGTTGGTTCCTGTCAGTTTCGCCTTATCGATCATGCGCTATGGGGCCCTGGACAAATCCTTTGTTTTGCGCATCAGCCTCATTTACGGACTGTTGACGGTGTTCGTACTGCTGGTCTACTTTGTGATCGTGGTTGGTTTGGGTCAACTTTTGGCAGGACTTTTCAGTGTTTCCACCTATCCGGTCCTGCTGCTGGTGGTGGCAGCCACCAGCTTGACCATCCTTCCCCTGCGACGTTTCATTCAAGGCTGGATTGATGATACATTTTATCCGGGACGAAGGGCCAACCGCCAGGCGATCAGTCATCTGGGACAGGATCTGACCTCCCTCATTGATGCCGATGAAGTGATTCAGGCCTTGCTGGGAGGCTTGAAAAATCTATTTTGTCCGGCCGGATTGACACTATATATCCATTCCGGAACCGATTCAGCGAATTTCAATCCCTACCAGCTTCGCAGTGGAGCCCGTACCCCCGAGTCCACTGAAACCCTGCCTCCGGGCAGCAGTTTGGTTCTTTTGTTGAATCGTTTGCGTCGGCCCATCTTTTCTGAAGAAATGGAAGACCTGCTCTTCGCGGGTGATACTGATCCTGGTTCTCTGGGCCTGTTGACCAGACTGAACGTCAACCTCCTGGTTCCCCTGATCTCCGCCAACCGCCTCCTGGGTTTTTTGGCATTTGCAACCAAGAGCAGTGGTGCCCTCTATACCCAGGAAGATTTGAGCCATCTGAGTAATTTTGCCGTGCAGGCGGGGTCTCTTCTGGAAAGCCGATTGTTGTATCAAGAAAGCCTGGAACGAAAGCGAACCGAGACCGAACTGGAACTGGCTCGGACTATCCAGCATGGCTTGCTGCCAGGAGAACCCCTGGAAACCGATTATTTTGTCATTGCCGGTCATCAGGAATCGTGCCGCAAAGTTGGTGGAGATTATTTTGACTACTTCATGCGTTCCGACGAAACCGTGGGATTTGCCCTGGCAGATGTCTCTGGTAAAGGTATTCCAGCCGCTCTGCACATGACTTCCCTGCGGGTGGCATTTCGGCAGGAAGCAGAAGCCGAAGAGTTGCCCCACCTGGTGATCAAACGTTTGAACAACACGGTTTACAACCTGGTTGCCTCAGGACAATTCATTTGTTTCTTCTATGGAATCTGGGAGCCAAAGTCGGGGATTTTGACCTACTGCAATGCAGGCTGCGAATTGCCGATCCTGATGAGCCCCCACCGGAGTTACAATCAAAGCCTGCGCAAGGGTGGTCCGGTATTGGGGGTGACGGATGATTTTGACTACCTGCAGGGTACCATCCAACTCGAACCTCAGGACCGCCTGTTCCTGTACACTGACGGCTTGACCGACCAGCAGAATGAGGATGGGGAATTCTTCGGTTTAACCCGCCTGCAAGATCTTTTGGGAAAAAATGACGAAGATACGCCTGTCCACCTACTTGAAAGAATTTTCTCCAGTATCAACGCCTTTGGAGGTCCAGAAAGAACCGACGACATGACAGCTATTTGTATGGAAATAAAGAGATTATGTAATTAATCACCCAGCGGCCCTCTTCTTGCTTAAGTCCTGTTGGCAGGTGCCGATCAGTTAGCGTTTTTCATTTTTCCAAAATCCTTATCTAAAGGAGAAATGGAAATGAAACGAAAACTGATAGGTCCACGACAGTTCACCTAAGCTATGGAAAGGGGGGGCACGATGGGACCTGAAATCTATCTTATGATGGGTCTTTCTCTAATCGACCTCTGGTGGTGGTTGAGAAAATGATCATATCTCTCAAGACCCCTGATTAGCGGATCGATTTCGCAGTCAGGGGTCTCTTTTATCCAACACGCCTATGCTGCAACCATCCTCGCCAGGACCCACCCCAGCCAGACCGCCAGCAATCCAAGCACCAAATTTGCCGCCACATTGACCAGGGCCAAGTAGTGAGAGCCATCATGCATGAATTTAAGAGTCTCAAAACCAAAGGTGGAAAAGGTCGTAAAAGCGCCAAGGAAACCTACCGCCAGATAAAGGCGAGCCGGAGCATCGACCCAATCGGTTTGCACCTCGAGTTCCAGGATAAATCCCAGAATGAGACAGCCCAGCACATTGACAATAAGGGTGCCAAATGCAAAATTGCTGCTCCACTGTCGTTGGGCCCAGACACTGACCCCGTAACGGGATATGGCTCCGGCGGCGCCAGCCATACCAATCAAAAAAATTGCTCGCACTGAATCCTCCAGGAAAAGGGGCGGTTCAGCCGCCCCCATTTCCGGTTTCTGGCCAATAGGCTCTAAGAGCCGATGACTTCCTTGACGGCATTCTCATATTCCTGACGGGAATGCCCACCCACCCATTTTTTGACGATGACCCCATTGGGGTCAACCAGAAAGGTTGTGGGAATGCTTTGCACGCCGCCAAAATCCTTGGTCACTTTGAATTCAGGATCAGCCAGAACCATGGGGAAGGTGAGTTTGTTCTGGGCCACATATTGCTTCACCTTGTCTTCACCATCGCGACCAAAGGCTATCCCGACAACAACAAGATCCTGGGAGTAGTCCTGGCTGATGGCTTCGAGGTGCGGCAGGGCTTTCCGGCAGGGAGGGCACCAGGTATCCCAAAAATCGATGATGACCACTTTTCCCCGCAAACTGGAAAGCTTCAGGGTCCCGCCGGCAATATTTTTCAGTTCAAAGTCAGGAGCCATGTTTCCTTTCTCCCCGCCTACGGGGACATTGGCCAGAGCATCCTGGACATCGTCACCGCCGCACCCTGCAAAGACAAGGGCAAAAAGGGACAATAGGATCAGCAGAGAGATACGCGGTTGGATGAAAGAATGAGCCACGGGAAAACCTACCTTGAAATTTTGGTGAATCAAAGGACAGGTGCCCTTTGGAAAATCGAGTCGAATTCATCCTTAAATATGCAAAACTTGAATATTTTCGCAACAATTGCTCCAAAATGGGTTAACTAGACAGTCAGCCCTTGTTTTCGTAGTCAATCTTCGTATAGTAAAAGGTTGAATGTTTTGCTGGCTGCTTTCACTGGTTTTTTAGGAAGCCTGCCATGGTTCAAACCCTCCCGAGGAACCTCTCAAATGAAAAGAACCCCACTGTGCCTCCTGATGATGATTGTTTCGGTATCGATGCTGTTCAGTGCTTTTTCAGCGCATAGCGCCCAGGTGAATATTTCTCCGAAATCACTGCCTGAAAAAGTTGAGATAGGAAAAGAACTGGTCATTCATTTTAACCTATCGCTTCCCACCGGAGCTGTTTTGGCCACCGATGGGCTGAGCCTGCAAACGGAGACTCCAGGTGGGGATTCTTTTTTCTCAACTCCTTATCCCGTCAAAGTCATCACTTCGAACCCCGGGTCAGCTGTTGTGGAATGGGCTGCTCCTCTTCCAGATGACCTAAAGCCGGCTGAACACCAACTGAAAATCACCCTCCTGGCCAAGGACACAACCGGACAATCTCTGACCGGATCCTGGACCGGCCCCATCAACGTGGACTTTGGCGACGATTGGTCCGCCAACAAGATCAGCAATTTTATTGAGCAACGCGGCAGGCTCCTCTTTTTCCTGCTTTTGTTCGGGTTTGGCCTTTTGATGAGCCTCTCCCCCTGCATCTACCCCATGATTCCCATCACTCTGGCGGTCATCGGAACCCAGAGCAAGGAGAAAGGGATCCTGCACGGTTTAATCATGTCCTTGACCTACGTCATCGGCATGGCCCTGGTTTATGCCATTATAGGTTACCTGAGCGCAACCATCGCCAGTGGCATCATCGCTTTCATGCAGAGCCCGGTGGTTATGATCCCCATTGCCCTGCTGCTGATTGTTCTTTCCTTCAGCATGTTCGGTGCCTACGAACTGCAGGCTCCTCAATTCCTGCGGGACAAACTCGGTGGCCCTGGCGGTGGCAGCCGTTCCGGACTGGTTGGGGTGTTTCTCATGGGAATGGTGGCTGGTTTGATAGCCTCGCCCTGTGTGGGGCCATTCCTCGGTGGACTGCTGCTGATGCTGGCCACCACCGGTGATGGCCTGCTGGCCTTCACCAGTCTTTTCACCTTCGGTATGGGTATGGGTGTGCTGCTCATTGGTGTGGGAACCTTCCCCGCCCTGCTGGGAAGCCTTCCCGCGGCCGGTGGCTGGATGGAGACCCTCAACAAGGGCATGGGCCTTTTGTTGGTGGGCATGGCCCTTTATTTCCTGCGCCCAGGATCGGTTATTCCTGCCCCCTATTTTTATCCCCTGGTTGGGGGAATCATGGTTGTGGTGGGTGTATTCTTAGGTGCTTTCGATGCCATGGCCGCGGAAGCCACCTGGTGGGATCGTACCCGCAAAGCCCTGGGTATCCTGGCCCTGGTCAGTGGCTTGATCTTCTTTGTGGGCAGCAGCCTGCAGTATGGCTTCCTGGGCGAATCCTGGAAGAGCATTCTGCCCCATGATTCACCTGTATTGCAGGCAAGCAACACTCACCTCATGGGCAACGACAAAAGTGCCGTCATCAACAACACTCCGGAACCCTTGCCGGCAAAAGTCCCATGGGATAAAATCCATACAGGCGAGAATGTTCAGGCCTTCCTGGACCAAAAACTTGGCGCAGCCAAAGCTGCAGGCAAGCCGGTGATGATCGATTTTTGGGCCTCCTGGTGCGTGTATTGCAAAAAGTTGGACAAGGCGGTCTGGAATCAAGCCCCGGTGATTGAAGAAAGCCTGCGCTTTGTGACCATCAAAATCGACGCCACCAAAACCGATGACGATGAAATGACAGCCATCAAGGAACTGTACCGGGTTCCAGGCTTGCCCCGGGTGATTTTTATAGACAGCCGAGGTGAGATTCTCCATGGAAGGACCAGCGCCTTCAAGCCCGCCGACGAGATGCTGGCAGTGATGAAGGGCATTCGCTAGATCCTTCTTTGGAATTTGACGGTGTTTGGAAAACTAAAGGGTCCACGGCTGAATTGCCGGGGACCCTTTTTATCATCCCTTGAGTTTACCCCAACTATGCAAAACCACGTTGACCGAAACCACTTAAGTTGCTGCCATGGTACACCATCAGCGGAAAAAGTCAGGATTTTCTGGACCTCATGTATCACGGATACACCACGGTCCAGAAAATCCTGACTTTTTCCACTG